>NZ_JAJJOD010000004.1:0-228577 GCF_020907385.1 Arthrobacter sp. zg-Y916
GCCGCACACCCCAGAGCGAAGCAGGAAACGAGAGACACAGAACAGCGGCCGGACCAGCATGAGTGCTGGTCCGGCCGCTGTACTTAAATGGTCGGTGCTGTACGTTACCAGCCGCGCTCGGCGAGGCGGTGCGGCTGCGGGATCTCGTCGACGTTGATGCCGACCATTGCTTCACCCAGACCGCGGGAAGCCTTGGCGATTTCGTCGGGATCGTCGTGGAACGTTGTTGCCTTCACGATCGCGGCGGCGCGCTCGGCCGGGTTTCCGGACTTGAAGATGCCCGAGCCGACAAAGACGCCGTCGGCTCCCAGCTGCATCATCATGGCTGCGTCGGCCGGCGTTGCGATACCGCCGGCAGTGAACAGCACGACGGGCAGCTTGCCGGAGGCAGCTACTTCCTTCACGAGTTCGTACGGGGCCTGCAGCTCCTTGGCCGCGACGTACAGCTCGTCTTCCGGCAGGGAGGACAGGCGGGCAATTTCGGTACGGATCTGCCGCATGTGCATGGTGGCATTGGAGACATCGCCGGTTCCGGCTTCGCCCTTGGAACGGATCATCGCCGCACCCTCATTGATCCGGCGGAGGGCTTCACCCAGGTTCGTCGCACCGCAGACGAAGGGAACGGTGAACTTCCACTTATCGATGTGGTTGGCGTAGTCGGCCGGCGTGAGGACTTCGGATTCGTCAATGTAGTCGACGCCGAGGGACTGCAGCACCTGCGCCTCAACGAAGTGGCCAATGCGTGCCTTTGCCATGACGGGAATCGAAACAGCGTCAATAATGCTGTCGATCATGTCCGGATCGCTCATGCGGGAGACGCCGCCCTGGGCACGTATGTCAGCGGGGACCCGTTCCAGCGCCATGACGGCAACGGCACCGGCGTCCTCGGCAATCCTGGCCTGGTCAGCGGTGACGACGTCCATGATCACGCCGCCCTTGAGCATTTCAGCCATTCCGCGCTTGACCCGGCTGCCTCCGGTGGAAGCTGCTGGCTGGGAAGGGTTTTCTTCAGACATGGCGAAGCTCTCTGGTAGGACGGCGGTAGAAGGCCATCCTAAGCCCCGTGAAGCGCACGCCGAGGCTATTGCTGCGTATCTTTTCCGAGGTCCTTGCCCATGACCTCTGCGTCGGCCTGGCGCCGGACCGTGCTCATCCGCTGGAAGATCGTGACGCCGCTGGCCAGGCACAGCGCAATGAGGACTACCAGGAGCACCAGTTCGGGCACTCCCAACCCCACCAGTCCGGTGGCCGTCAGCAGGAAGACCAGCCGCTCAGCCCGTTCGGCCAGGCCCACGTTGGCGTCGAAGCCAAGGGACTCGGCCTTGGACCGGATGTAGGACACCAGCATGCCCAAGACCAGGCAAATGAGTGCCGCAATCCCGATCGCGTCGTTGTCCCCGCCCGTGAAGAACCAGATGCTGACGCCGGCGAAGAGGGAACCGTCGGCGAACCGGTCCAGCGTGGAATCCAGGAACGCGCCCCATTTGCCCTTGCGTTCCTGCTGCCGGGCCATGATCCCGTCAATGACGTCGGAGAAGACAAAGAGCAGAATGAAGATCGTTCCCCAGAACAACTGGCCCAGCGGGTAGAAGACCAGGCCGCCGATCATGACGCCGAGGGTACCGATGATCGTGACGGCGTCCGGCGAGACCCGGTGCCTGATCAGCCAGGTGGCCAGCGGGGTGAACAGCGTGGTGAAGAACCCTCGGGCGTATTTGTTCAGCACGCCTGGGCCCCACCGGTTTCTGCAGCGGACGGCTCGGGTTCGGCCGGCCAGGCATCGGCCACCTGCTGCCGTACCTCGCCCAGGGTCTGGGTGATTGCCTTGGTGTGCGCAATGATCGGGAGGAAGTTTCCGTCGCCGCTCCAGCGCGGAACAATGTGCTGGTGCAGGTGGGCAGCGATACCGGCTCCCCCGGCGGTGCCCTGGTTCATGCCCAGGTTAAAGCCGGCAGGCGCGGATACCTTGCGGAGAACGCGCATCGCGGTCTGCGTGAGCGCTGCGATTTCCGCCGTTTCCTCCACGTCGATTTCCGTGTAGTCCGGAACGTGGCGGTACGGGCAGACCAGCAGATGGCCGGCGTTGTACGGAAACAGGTTCAGGATCACGAAGGCGTGCTTGCCGCGGTGGACGATCAGCGCTTCTTCATCGGTGTGCGACGGCGCCGCGCAGAACGGGCAGTTGTTTTCCGAGGAAACCTGCTCCTGCCCGCCCTTGATGTAGGCAAGGCGGTGGGGGGTCCAGAGCCGCTGGAAGGCATCCGGCACTCCGGCGAGTTCGAATTCATCCGTCACTTCGCCGTCGTGCGGATACTGCTCCTGGCTTTCCATCTGGACTCCCCCGCGCCGCTACTTGTCCCGGTTCCGGACAGCTTCGACGATCCGCTTCACGGCTTCTTCGACGGGCACACCGTTGTCCTGGCTGCCGTCACGGAAGCGGAAGGAGACCGCGCCTGCCTCGGCGTCTTCGCCGCCGGCGATCAGGACGAACGGGATCTTCTCCTTGGAGGCGGTGCGGATCTTCTTCGGGAAGCGGTCGGTGCCGGCGTCCACCTCGGCGCGGATGCCGGCGGCCTTGAGCTTGTCCACGACGTCGTACATGTAGTCGTTGAACGCTTCGGCAACGGGGATGCCGACGACCTGCACGGGAGCCAGCCAGGCGGGGAACGCACCGGCGTAGTGCTCGGTCAGGACCGCCATGAAGCGCTCCACCGAACCGAACAGGGCGCGGTGGATCATGACCGGGCGCTGACGGGTGCCGTCAGCGGCCTGGTACTCGAGCTCAAACCGTTCGGGCAGGTTGAAGTCCAGCTGGATGGTGGACATCTGCCAGGTGCGGCCAATGGCGTCACGCGCCTGCACGGAGATCTTCGGTCCGTAGAACGCTGCTCCCCCGGGATCCGGCACCAGGTCCAGGCCGGAGGCCTCAGCGACCTCGGCCAGGGTGCGGGTGGCTTCCTCCCAGACCTCGTCGGAGCCAACGTACTTTTCCGGATCCTTGGTGGAGAGTTCCAGGTAGAAGTCGTCCAGGCCGTAGTCCTTGAGCAGGTCCAGCACGAAGTTCAGCGTGTTGGTCAGCTCGTCCTTCATCTGCTCGCGGGTGCAGTAGATGTGGGCGTCGTCCTGGGTCATGCCGCGCACGCGCGTCAGGCCGTGGATCACGCCGGACTTTTCGTAGCGGTAGACCGAGCCGAATTCGAACAGCCGCAGCGGCAGTTCACGGTAGGACCGTCCGCGGGAGCGGAAGATCAGGTTGTGCATGGGGCAGTTCATCGGCTTCAGGTAGTAGTCCTGGCCGGGCTTGGTGACCTCGCCGGTCTCCGGGTCGGTGACCTCATCCACGTGCATCGGAGGGAACATGCCGTCCCGGTACCAGTCCAGGTGGCCGGAAACCTCGTACAGGTGGCCCTTGGTGATGTGCGGCGTGTAGACAAACTCGTAGCCGGCCTCGGTGTGGCGCTGGCGGGAGTAGTCCTCCATGGCCTTGCGGATGATGCCGCCCTTGGGGTGGAACACCGGCAGGCCGGAACCCAGCTCGTCCGGGAAGGAGAACAGGTCCAGTTCGGTGCCCAGCTTGCGGTGGTCGCGGCGCTCGGCCTCGGCCAGGCGTTCCTGGTAGGCCTTCAGGGCGTCCTTGGTGGGCCAGGCGGTGCCGTAGATGCGCTGCAGCTGCTGGTTGGCCTGGTTGCCCAGCCAGTAGGCGGCGGAGGAACGGGTCAGCGCGAAGGCGTTGGAGATCAGCTTCGTGTTGGGCAGGTGCGGGCCGCGGCACAGGTCGCACCACACAACATCGCCGGACTTGCGGTCAACGTTGTCGTAGATGGTGATCTCGCCGGCGCCAACCTCGATGTTTGCGCCCTCGCCTGCTTCCTCGGCGCCGTCCTTCTTGCCCAGGAGTTCCAGCTTGTACGGCTCGTTCGCCATGGCTTCGCGGGCTTCGTCCTCGGTGACCACGCGGCGCACAAACTTCTGGTTCGAGTTGACGATCTTCTGCATCATCTTCTCGAGGGTCTTCAGGTCCTCCGGCGTGAACGGCTCGGCGACATCGAAGTCGAAGTAGAAGCCGTCCTTGATATACGGGCCGATGCCCAGCTTGGCGTCGGGGCGCAGCTGCTGCACGGCCTGGGCCATCACATGTGCGGTGGAGTGGCGCAGGACGTTCAGGCCGTCTTCGGAATCGATGGTCACTGCTTCGATGCCCTGGCCCGGGGCAAGGGGGGTGTCGAGGTCCTTCAGGACGCCGTCGACCCGCATCACGACTACCTCGCGGCGCTCAAAGAAGAGCTGAGCACCTGTGGTGCCAGTATCCACCGTGGTCTCTTCGCCGTCGACGATGAGGGTGAACTGTTCCGGCACTGACACGTTTGTCTCCTAGATTCGTTTGTGCTGGCACCTGCGCACGGGTTCGTCCGTGCGTCCAATGGCACGCCTTTACGATGTTATCCGCTGTGCTTGGGCCCCACCAACCTGCCGCGCTCATCCGGGGTTGGACTTACGGGCAGGGAAGCTGTGTCCGTAAGGTCCCAGGCCTGAAGCGCCTGCAGGCTCATCCCCCGGGCTCCCGTGCGGCGGGTGAGCCCCCGGATCAGCATCAGTTCGGTGCCAAAGAGCAGGGGGCCGGTCTTTTCCTGGGCTTCAGTGAAGAAGGTGCAGTCCACGCATCCCGTGCCGTCGTCGAGGCTGATGAACACCACGCGGCGCCCGCCGCGCATCGGCGGAGTCTGCGTGGCGACCCGGATGCCGGCCACCAGCACCTCCGTGCCGTTGCGCAGCTGCAGCAGCGATTCGGCTTTGGTCACGCCCAGGGCTGCCAGCAGCGGTTCATAGCTGTCCACCAGATGGGCGCTGACGTCGACGGCGAGCAGGTCCAGTTCGGTGCGGACCCGTTCAGGCAGTGTTGGTTCAGGCAGCCGGGGAACCAGGTTGGCCAGTTCCGTGTCCCCCAGCGGCAGGGACAGCTGGCCGGGAATGGGATCGTATTTCCGGGACCCGGATTTCCCGGTGGTCTCAGCAAGATGCTGCAGCAGGTCCGCCCGGCTGCCGCGGGACCCGGTCTCGCGGGTGAGCGAATCGAAGGCACCCAGCTGGGCCAGGCGCTGGAGTGACGGCCTGGACAATTTGGCGCGGGCCCGCAGGTCCGCCAGAGAGTCGAACGGCTGCCCGGCGGCGATCCTGCGGACTTCAGCGGCCGAGAGTCCGTAGATTCCCGCGAAGCTCAGCCGGATGCCCAGGCGTTCCGGCTGGCCCTTCCGGCCCGGGCCCGCGGGCACGGCCGGTACCCGTTCCACGCGGTACTGTTCTCCGCTGCGGTTGATGTCCAGCGGCAGGATCGGAATGCCCATCCTCCGGGCTTCGGCAACCAGCAGCCGCCGGGGATACATTCCGGGATCATGTTCGAAAATGCCGGCGAGGAAGGCTTCGGGGTGATGGGTCTTGAGCCAGGCGGACTGGTAGGTGGGAACCGCGAAGGCAGCACCGTGGGCTTTGCAGAATCCGAAGCTGCCGAAGGCCTTCAGCGTTTCCCAGACCTTGTCGATGGTCTCCGCGTCGTAGCCGCGTTTCTCCGCAGCCCGGCGGAAGAAGTCCTCCACCCCCGTTTCGGCGTCGGGATTTCCCAGCAGCCGGCGCAGTTCGTCTGCCTTGGCCAGTCCGCAGCCGGTGAACACGTCGAAGGTCCGCAGGACCTGTTCGTGGAAAACTGTCACTCCGTGGGTTTCGGCCAGCACCGGGCGCAGCGATTCATGCGGGTATTCCTCCGGTGACCAGCCGTGGCGGTGTTCCAGGAACGGACGGACCATGTCCGATTTCATGGGACCGGGCCGGAAGAGTGAAATGTCGATGATCAGGTCGTTGAATTCGCGCGGCGCCATTTTTCCCACCAGTTCGCGCTGGCCCGGGGACTCGATCTGGAAGCAGCCCAGTGTGTGCGTGCTGCAGATCAGGTCATAGGTGGGTTCGTCATCCAGCGGCACGGCATCCAGGTCGATCCGCCCGTTGTCGGCTATCCAGGCCGGAAGGCTTCCGTCCGCAGCAGGCGGGTGCGCGCCCGCAGCTGCCACTTCCTCCCTGCCCGGGTGGATCCGGATGATCTCCTTCAGCGCGAACGCCATGGCCGACTGCATGCGGACGCCCAGCACGTCGAGCTTGAGCATACCCATCGGATCCATGTCGTGCTTGTCGAACTGGGACATGGGAAGGCCCAGGCCGCTGGGCTGCACGGGGGTGCGGTCCAGCAGGGATGTATCTCCCAGGATGACCCCGCACGGATGCATGGAGATGTGCCGGGGCAGCCGGTCCAGCCGCTCCGTGAGGTCCACCAGCAGATCCAACTGGCGGTTCTGCTGGACTGCCTCGGCAACGTCCCGCAGTTCGGGTTTCTCTGCGAGCGCCTCACGGAAGTGGCTGGCCGAGAAGCGCCACAGAGCCTTCGCGACGGCGCCGACCTCCTCTTCGGGAAGGCCCAGGGCCATGCCGGCATCGCGCACCGCCCCGCGTGCCCGGTATCCGTTCTGCATGCTCATCAGGGTCACCCGCTGCGCGCCGAAGCGTTCGAAGATGCGGTGGTAGACGTTGTGCCGTTCGGCGCTTTCCACGTCAATGTCGATGTCCGGCAGCGTGGAGCGGTCCCGGGAGAGGAACCGTTCGAAGATGAGGTCGTGGGCCAGCGGGTTCACGTGGCTGACCCCGAGCAGGTAGTTCACCAGGGAGGAGGCTCCGGAACCACGGGCTGCTGCCCGCACCCCCATTTCCCGAATCATCGTGGAGACTTCGGCGACGGTCAGGAAGTAGGACGCGAAACCTAGCCGTTCGATAATGCCCAGCTCGTGTTCGAGCCGGTTGCGCATGGCCGCTTCCGCGGTGGAATCCAGATGCCCGAAGCGCCTGCCGATGCCGGCTTCGCAGCGTCCGCGCAGCTCAAGGCCCGGTTCGGTATCGATCCCGATGACCGAGGCCTCCGGCACCACCGGCTGCTTCCATCCCATGTCCGACGCCGGGTCGATGCGGCAGGAATCGGCGAGCGCCTCCGTGGCGGCGAGCAGTTTCGCCGCACCGGAACGCCCGTAACCGGCTTCGTGGCTGATTTCCGCTGCGAGCGCGGCCATCTGTTTCCCGGACTTCAGCCAGCCCTGGCCGTTGGGCTGCAGGTCTGCCAGCTGCCCCATGGAGGTCAGGGCACGGGCGGCGTCGAGCACGTCTGCGGTAGCTGCTCCGTCTTCATCCACATAGCGCACTGCGTTGGTCAGCACTGCGGGAATGTTCATCTCATCGGAGAGCCGGAGCAACCGTACTGCGTGGGCCAGGCTGAGGTTTACCCCCGGGGCGCTGAGGTGGGTGACCACCTCCACGGCGAGCGCAGCACGCGGCACAACCGCCAGCCAGCGGCGAAAGAGAGTGCGCGCGACGGCGTAGCTGCGGCTGCGCATGGCACGTCCGACGTCGGAATAGGGGCCCACCAGGACAGTGAGCAGCGGTTCCCCGTCCTTCCCGGCTGACCGGGAGGCAAGCTGTTCCAGTGTGATCCCGGCCGGCCTGCCGGCCCTGCCGCGGGAAGGCGACGTGCCTGCATGTGCATCGGAGATCAGCCGGCACAGCGCATGGTATCCGGCGCCGCGGTTGTGCCCGTGGGCCAGGATCACCACCCTCCCGGTGACGGCGGCATCTTTGCCTTCACTGTCCAGGATGGCGAGGTCCACCCCGACGACCGGGTCGATTCCGGCATCCATGCAGGCGCGCAGGTGTTTGACCGTGCCGTACAGGCCGTCCCTGTCGGTGCAGGCCAGCGCGTCAGCGCCGTCGGCTGCGGCGGCCCGGGCCAGTTCATCCGGCCAGGACGTGCCGTAGTGGGCGCTGAACGCGGTGGCGGCGTGGAGATGGGTGAAGCTCATGGCAGCAGGACGCTAGGCACTTTCCCGCAGGGCGTCATGGATCCGGATCAGCCGCCAGGTGCTGGAGGCAGTCTGCCTGGAAATATCCAGGGTGCGCAGTACGGAGCGGGGGTTCAGGCGTGCCTGCACCCGCCAGATCTCCGAGTCCACCAGCCCGGCCCCGTGTCCGCGTTCTGCCCGGGGTTCTTCCTCCCACCAGCTGCGGCGCTCATACCAGCGCACCGGATTGGCTGCGACCTTGTAGGTCCTCCCCTGCCAGGTAAGCCGCAGCGGGATGCCCGCCGGGGAGCAAACCACCTCTATTGCTTCGCTGAAAAGTCCCACGGCTGCCCCTCCACGTGCCTAGGCCAGGCTAAAATACCTGACTGAAAACATTCGAACATATATTCGAACTCCAGTGTACGGCTCCAGTCTGACAATGGGCACGGCGGTGCCTAGGAACCTGGTGGGAGTCCTGCGCCCGGTTCACTCCGACGCCGCCTCAACCCGGGACTGCGTCGAAAGCGGTATCTCCTCAATGAACAGGCACAGCACTCCGCCGGCGGCCACGATGGGCACGCTGAGCAGGAAAATCGGCGGCATGGCCTGCCCGAAGGCTGAAGCGATCACTTCCTGGGCCTGCGGCGGCAGGCTCTGCAGCAGGGCCGGTGTCAGCGAGTTGATGCTCCCTCCGGGAATGGCGTCCGCGGACCCGGCGGGGGCGCCGGACAGCTGGTCCGTCAGCTGGCTCACGAAGATGGACCCGAACGCTGCAATGCCGAAGGACGCGCCGATCTGGCGGAAGTAGTTGGCTGAGGAGATCGCCGTTCCCATGGTCCGCGGCGGCACGCTGTTCTGCACAACCAGGACGAGGTTCTGCAGCAGCGCCCCGATTCCCATGCCCAGGACCGCCATCCCCACGGCCGTGAACCAGTAGGGGGTCTCGGCCGAAATGCGGGAAAGCAGCAGCAGCCCGCAGATCACCACGGCGCACCCCGCAACGGGGTAGATCTTGTACCGGCCGGTGCGCGAAATCAGCTGGCCGGTACCAATGGAGGTCAGCAGCAGCCCTCCCATCATCGGCAGCATCATGAGGCCGGACTGCGTGGCACTGGCCCCGCCCACCATCTGCAGGAAAGTAGGCAGGTAGGAAATGGTGGAGAACATGGCAATTCCGACGGCGATACCCGCCAGCACCGGCACCAGGAAGTTCCGCATCCGGAACAGGCCCAGAGGCAGGATCGGTTCCGAGGCCCGGGATTCCGCCCACACGAAGGCGCCCCCGGCCAGCAGGGCAGCAGCGGAGAGGCCCAGGATCTGCGGGCTGGACCATTCATAGGTTGTCCCGCCCCAGCTGGTCACCAGGATCAGCGCGGTTGAAGCCGCCGCCAGCAGCGCCGCTCCCAGGTAGTCCAGGCGCGGCCGCACCCCGCTGTGCCGCGGCAGGTGCAGGGAGGTGATGACCACGGCGAGCGCCACCGCGCCGATGGGCACGTTGATGTAGAAGACCCACCGCCAGGACCAGGAATCGGTGATCCAGCCGCCCAGCAGCGGCCCGCCGACTGAGGCCAGCCCGAACGCGGCACCGATCAGGCCCATGTACCGTCCGCGTTCCCGCGGGGAGACCAGGTCCCCGATGATCGCCTGCGCCCCAATCATCAGCCCGCCGCCGCCAATGCCCTGCAGGGCCCGGAAGGCGATCAGCTGGCCCATGCTCTGCGACAGGCCCGAAAGCACCGACCCCAGCAGGAACACGGCAATCGCGAAGATGAAGATGTTCTTGCGGCCGAACAAGTCACCGAGCTTGCCGTAGATGGGCAGTCCGATCGTCGCGGCCAGGATGTAGGCGGTAACTACCCAGGACAGGTGCTCCAGCCCGTTCAGGTCCCCCACGATGGTCGGCAGGGCCGTGGCTACGATGGTCTGGTCCAGTGCTGCGAGCAGGACCGAGAGGACAAGGCCGGTGAAAACCAGTATCCGGCCCCGCCGCGCGCCTTCGCCGGCCGGTTCCCCGGGTGCTTCCCCGGGGGTTCCCGATCCGGGTGCACCGGGCCCTGTCTCCCGGCCGGGAGCTGCGGACATTGCCGATCCGGGTGCCTCCTGGCCGGAGTCACGCCCTCCCGCAGGACGTGCCCCCGGGCTTGCCGCCGAGCGGGGCTCTATCCAGGGTGTTCGGCCTGCCGAGCCTGTTAAGCCTGCCCGGATGGCACCCTCCCGGGCGGCTGCCTGCCGTTCCTCCGGCGTTTTACGGTGCCGGGGTTTCCTGGGCCTCCCTGCCCGGTCGGTCCGCAGCGGAACAGCCGGGGAGCCGGCAGGGACCTGGGCCGCGTGCCTGGGGTGCCCGTGTACGCCGGAAACTTCAGTGCCGCCGTCGCGGGCCGGGACTGCCGGGTGTGCACCGGGGCGGACCATCAGCGTTTTGCCTCCCCGCCGAGCTGCACGTTTGCCTCTGTGGCCAGGGGAATCTGCCGGATAAAAAGTGTCAGCACGAACGCCGCTCCCAGTGCGGGGATTCCGAGCAGGAAGATCGGCGGCAGGGCGGTTGCAAAGGCATCGGCGATGAAGTCCCGTGCCGGGGCCGGCAGCGCCTTCAGCTGCTCGGGGCTGATGGAGTTCACTCCCCTGCTGGTCACCCCGCGCACGGCATCAGGGGCGTTGGCCACCTCATCGTTGAGCCGGGAGATAAACACGGAGCCGTAGATGGCGATTCCCAGCGTTCCGCCGATTTGCCGGAAGTAGTTCGCGGAGGAGACCCCTGTGCCCATGTTCCGGGGCGGAACACTGTTCTGCACAATCAGCACCAGGTTCTGCATCAGCGCGCCAATTCCCAGGCCGAGTACGAACATGCCCAGGGCAGTGAACCAGTACGGCGTTTCCGCGGAGATGCGTGAGAGCAGCAGCAGCCCCAGGATCATCACCAGCGATCCCAGGACCGGATAGCTCTTGTAGTGTCCGGTGCGGGAGATGAGCTGGCCGGTCCCGATGGAACTGAGCAGCAGGCCGGCAGTCATCGGCAGCATCATCAGCCCCGAGTCAGTGGCGCTGGCTCCGTTGACCATCTGGAGGAAGGTAGGCAGGTAGGAGATGCTGCCGAACATCGCCAGCCCGACGGCGAGCCCCACCAGCGTGCACACCACGAAGTTGCGGATCCTGAACAGCCGCAGGGGAAGGATCGGCTCGGCAGCCCGCAGCTCCACCGGGATGAACACGGCAATAGCAATGAGGGCTGCCGCGCCCAGGCCAAGGATGGTCGGGGACGTCCAGGCGTACGTGGTTCCGCCCCAGCTGGTAATGCCCACCAGTGCAGCACTGGCGAAGGCGAGCAGGATGGCACCGGGATAGTCCAGCTTTATTCCGGCGGCGCTGCGCTTGGGCAGGTGGAGGGAGGTGATGATCAGCGCCAGGGCAATCGCTCCGAGCGGCAGGTTGATGTAGAACACCCAGCGCCAGGACCAGTATTGGGTCAGGTATCCCCCCAGCAGTGGTCCGCTGACCGAGGCGACTCCAAATGCAGCGCCGATCAGTCCCATGTACTTGCCGCGGTCGCGTGCCGAAACGATGTCCCCGATGATCGCCTGCGCACCGATGATCAGCCCGCCGCCGCCCACACCCTGCAGCGCCCGGTAGGCAATCAGCTCGCCCATGCTGTGGGCCTGGCCCGAAAGCGCTGATCCCAGCAGGAAGACGATGATCGCGAAGATAAAGATGTTCTTGCGTCCTAGCAGGTCACCGAGCTTGCCGTAGATGGGCAGCCCGATGGTGGACGTCAGCAGGTAGGCGGTGATGACCCAGGACAGATGGTCCAGTCCCTGCAGGTCGCCCACGATCGTGGGAAGGGCGGTGGAGACGATGGTCTGGTCCAGGGCCGAGATCAGCACGGCCATGATCAGGCCGGCAAATACCAGCACGATCTGCCGCCGGCTGTGCGGTGACGGCGCTGCCGGGCCCTGCTGATCGGGCGGCACGGGCGGGTCCGCGGCAGGAGAGCCGGGCGGGAGCCGGTAGGACGACGCCGGCGAGCCAAGATCAGTGGCGGCGCGGGCCCCCGTGTGGGTCGCTTCGGCTCCATGGGCAGTAAATCGAGCGGCCAATGACGCCTCCTTGGAAGGTCCTCCGTGGATGGTCCGGAACCAAAACCCACTAACCATCAGACGCCCGCCATCCTGCCAAGTCAACGGTCGACGGAGGCCCTTGGACCCGAATACTGCATGGACCGGCAGGCATCGCCGCTGCGGAGGGCACGAACTTCCGCAGCCGGGATCTGCTCCATGCCTCCGGCATTGTTCCGCGGGTATGACAGGCGCAAACTTGCACTAACCGCGGACCGGCCATGACGTCGAAGCCGCACGGGATCCCCTCTTCCTACCGGGTGCGCCATGAACTGGACAACATGAACCGGACAATGAGCATCATTTTCCGCGCCATCCCCCTTCTCATGGGTGCGGTCTGCCTGTCTTACGGCCTCTACATCCTGGCCGGGCCCGACGACGCCGATCACTTTATTGCCGGACACGTCACCGTGGGGCTGACCGCCATCTGCTATGCCCTGTTCACGACGGCGGCCACCATCATCAGGCAGCTCATCAACCGTTACGGGCGTGTGTGGGAGGTCATCCTGCCGCTCTCCGGCTACGCGGCCGCTGCCGCCGCCATCATCTGGGGCATTGTCCTGGCCAACCGGGACAACGCCGCGGCGAACCTCACCGCCGGCTTCGTCGTGATCGGCGTGGGCTTGGTGGCTGCCTGCGTCAGCACCGTAGCGGCCGCATCCACAAAATTCACGCTGATCCAGTCGGCACAGCTGCTTGAGCCGTTGGGCGGCCCGCCGGAGGGTGCCCATACCCGCGCCGTCGGGACGGCGCTGATCATCGTTCCGGGTGCCGCCGCTGCCGCCGGTTTCTCCCTGGCCGCCGGCCTGCTGCTGCGCGGAGACATCCCCGGGTTCGTCGCAGGACACGTTCTGATAGGCCTGTCGGCGATCTGCACGTCGCTGATATCCCTCGTCGCGAGCATCGTGCGCCAGGTGCGCAACGTGTTCAGCGACGGCGAGCGTTTCGCCTGGGCCTGGCTCGTCGGTGCCGCGGGCATGGTCAACCTGCTCCTCGGGCTCTTTGTGCTGTTCAGCTCAAACGAGCCCTACCGGCTGGCACCGGGATGTGTACTGATCGGCCTTGGGCTGATCTGCTTCAGCATTCTCTCGAAGGTGCTGCTGCTCGCGCTCGTCTGGCGGCGCACGTTTGCCCTCGCCAACCGCATCCCGCTCATGCCCATCGGAACAGCGCTAACCTGCCTGTTCTTCGCCGCGTTCCTTTTTGAAGCCGCAGGCACGGAACCGGCGTTCTTTGTCGGCGCGCACGTCCTGGTTGGACTCGGAGCTGTCTGCTTCACGCTCTTCTCAATCGTGTCGATCCTGGAAGAGGGAACGTCCTAGCGGCAGGTCGGGGAGCTGCTGCTCAGCCGGCAAATTCAATACCGTCCGCCGGACGCGGCCTGGTGAGCCAGTAGCGGGACCCATCCGGGCTGCGGCGGAGGATTCCTTCATCGACCATGGCCCGCCGGAACATTGCCGGGTCCGTGGTGAAGGCGGCGAGCCTCCCGGTGACCTCGGCTTCCGTCAGCCGGGCACGGCCGGGAGGACCTGCCGCACTGCCGGGGCCGGCGTCGGCCGTTTCCGGGCCGTGCGCACCGGTGCCGAGGGCACCGTACCGCGAGAAGACCTCACCGGCCAGATAGTGCAGGACTTCCAGGCGGTCGGCCCGTTTGGAGGGCAGGCTGCCGGAGCTTGACGGGCCCAGGTGCCGCAGCGGGGACTCATCCCTGGGCGCCCGGTCCGCAGCGAGCAGGCGGGAGAAAACCTCCGGGACAGGATGCAGGCCGTCCTGCCCGTCCCGGACCAGCCCCGCCTTCATCAGGACGTCCAGCGACTTCGTTCCGGCACGGTCCAGATCGCGGCCGGAGAGGGGTTCGCCCTGCCCTGCCGCGGTGATGATCCGGCCATACAGGTCCAGCCTGCGCGAATCTGCGAGCGCAGCAGCCGCCGCTTTCCATCTGGAACTGCCGGCTGTGCCTGGATCTTTCAACTGCGGTGCCTTTCAAGCCATATCGATGCGGATATTTGTGCGGCCGGCGCCTGTCCGGGCCCTGATCTGTGACGTAGCCTACTGCAACAGGAATCGGGACCGAGGGGAGCTGCGCATGGAGTCGTGCTATCCCGTGCGCTCCTTCGCTGCTGCGTCCGTAGCGGCAGCAGGCAGCGCGGTTGCGGAGCTTGCTTCCCGCATCTCCGGCCTGCCGGTCCACGCTGAGGCCCTCCCGGATCTTGCCCGTGCCTGGTTCGGCGGCTCCTTCCGCCCTGCCGGATGGGAGGTTCCGCCGCCCTGGGATCCCCTCTCCCGTGACTACCCGTGTACAGACGGCTGGGTACGGCTGCATACCAACGCCCCTCATCACCGCAGGGCTGCGCTCGCAGTCCTGGGCCTGCCCGCGGATGCCGGCCCGGAGACGGCGGCGGTGGCCGTCAGCGCATGGAAAGGCGGGGAACTTGAAGAAGCCGTGGTGGAAGCCGGCGGCTGTGCGGCCCGGCTGCGGACGGTGGAACAGTGGCAGGCACATCCGCAGGGACAGGCTGTCCGGGCCGAACCCCTCATCGGCTGGACCCGGCGCGCCGCGCAGCTGCCCGTTGAAACGACTGGGTCCCCTGAACGGCCGCTGGACGGTGTCCGGGTCCTGGATCTTACCCGCGTCATCGCCGGACCGGTGGCTACCAGGTTTCTTGCCGGATTCGGTGCCCGAGTCCTGCGCGTTGATCCGCCCGGCTGGCAGGAGCCGGCGCTGGAAGCGGAGATGACGGTGGGCAAGAGCTGTACCCGGCTGGACCTCCGTACGCCCGGCGGTGCTGCGAAGGTCCGCGAGCTGATCTCAGCCGCAGACCTGGTGGTGCACGGCTACCGTCCCGGTGCCCTGACCGGACTGGGACTGGACGAACACCGCCTCCAGCAGCTGCGCCCCGGCGTCGTAACCGTGGCGGTCAATGCCTGGGGCTGGACCGGGCCGTGGCGCGGCCGCCGGGGTTTTGATTCCCTGGTGCAGACGGCGTCGGGAATCGCCGACGCCGGCATGGCCTGGTCTGCGGCGGGTGCGCCGCGGCCGCTGCCGGTCCAGGCGCTGGACCACGCCACCGGGTATCTGGCTGCAGCGGCAGCCGTTCGGGCCTGGTCCCGGCGGCTGGACGGGGAGGTGTATGCAGCTAGGCTCTCCCTGGCCCGGACAGCGGCGGAACTGCAGCGTGCTGCGGAGGCCCGCCGTCCGGTGCCCCCGCCCTGGGAGTCACCGAAGGATCCGTCCGCCCCCGCCCTGCCGCGGACGGCGGAGCAGACGTACTGGGGACCCGGCGAGCGCCTGGCACCGCCCGTTGTCTTCAGTTCGGTAGGACCGGTTCCCGTCATGAAGTGGGAGCTGCCCGCGGCACCGCTGGGATCAGCGCCCGCGGCCTGGTAGCCGGCGAACCGGGCTAGCTGCGGCTGAAAGCGTCCAGTTTTGCCTGCGTTTCGTCTTCGTGCCGGGTGCGCAGCTCGTAGTCGATGAAAGCGTCGATCATGGCGCGGTAGGTCTTTTCCACGACCGTGGAGTCCTGTTCCTGTGCTTCGGCGGCTTCCCGCACGTGATTGATGACTTCCTCTACGCGGTCCCGGGCGCGGACCTGGGCGTCGTCGTCCTTCAGGCCCCCGGCAAGCCGGACCAGGCGTTCGCGGCGCCAGATCAGCGCAACAATTTCTTCGTCGATCTCGTCAATGGCCGTGCGCACGGCCCCAAGCTGTTCGGTAGTCGGGTCTGTTTCCACTGTTTCTCCCATGGGTTCGAGTTTACCGGGACCTTGCTGCGGCCTTGTCCTGCTCCGCGGGCCGGCCGAGTTTCGAGGGCCACCAGATCCGCGGGCCGATGTCGTAGGACAGGGCGGGAACCAGCAGGGAGCGCACCACCAGGGTGTCCAGCAGCACCCCGAAGGAGACAATGAACGCCAGCTGTGCCAGGAACAGCACGGGGATCACACCCAGCGCGGCAAACGTCGCCGCGAGCACAATCCCGGCTGAGGTGATCACCCCGCCGGTGATCATCAATCCGCGGATCACTCCGCCCCTGGTTCCGTGGCGGATGCTCTCCTCCCGGACCCGGGTCATCAGGAAGATGTTGTAGTCCACGCCCAGGGCCACCAGGAAAATAAACCCGTACAGCGGAACTGCCGGGTCCGCACCCGGGAAGTCCAGGACGTAGTTGAACAGCAGCGCCGAAATGCCGAGGGTGGCTCCGAAGGAGAGCATGACGGTGAGGATCAGCAGCACCGGGGCAAGGATCGCGCGCAGCAGCAGCATCAGCAGGAACAGGATGACTACCAGTACCACCGGGATGATCAGGTTCCGGTCATGGAGGGCGGCGTCATTGGTGTCCACGTTGGTGGCCGTGGTGCCGCCAACCAGGACACCCTCGTCTTCCGAGAGGTCCGAACGCAGGTCGCGCACCGTGTCTTCGGCTCCGGGCGAATCGGCGTCCTGGGTCAGGGTGGCCTCCAGCAGCACCTTCCCGTCCACCGTCTTGGGCGCAGCGGACTCGGCGCCGGGGATCGGCGGCACCTGAACGCCGTCGGACGTTACCGGAAGCTGACCGGCCGGAGTGCCGCTGGCCGCGACGGTCACGGAATTGATGTTCGGGTTGGCCAGCACTGTGTTGGCCACGGCCTGCAGCTCATCCTGCGGTGCGATGATCAGCACCGGGCTGCCGGAGCCCGAGGGGAAATGCTCGCCCAGTGCTTCCTGGCCGTCCGCTGATTGCGTCTCGCCCAGCACAAAGTCGCTCTGCGGCACCCCGCTGGCCCGGAACTGCACAGTGCCGATGGCCGCTATAGCCAGGACAACTGCGCAGATAAGCCAGGTACGCCGCGGGTGGGCCCTGATGATCCGGGCTGTCCGCGCCCAGAGTCCCTTGGACTCGTGGTCGAGCTCGGCGTGCCCTGAGCCGACCGCGGGGCGGCGGGGCCAGAAGGCCGCCCGGCCGAAAACGAACAGCAGGGCCGGGAGCAGCGTCATAGCCGACAGGAAGGAGAAGGCAATGCCAATCGAAGCGACCGGTGCCAGTGCCTTGTTGGAATTCAGGTCGCTCAGCAGCAGGCACAGCAGGCCGGCGATCACGGTCGCGGCAGAAGCCAGCACCGGTTCGAACGTTCCCTTCAACGCAGCCCAGGTTGCCGTCCAGCGGTCCCGGTGATCGCGCAGCGATTCCCGGTACCGCGAGACATAGAGCAGCGAATAATCCGTGGCTGCACCAATGCCCAGAATGAAAAGAATGCCCTGGACCTGCCCGTTGATGCTCAGCAGGTCCGCGTCTGCCAGCCAGTAGACCACCAGGATCGCGGCAGACAGGGCGAAGATCGAGGTCAGCAGCACAAGGATAGGCAGCAGCGGCGATCGGTAGACAATGATCAGGATGAGCAGGACAGCGCCCACCGCGACCAGGAGCAGTGTCCCGTCGATCCCGCCAAAAGCATCGGAGATGTCTGCCAGCTGCCCGGCTGGGCCCGTGACATACCCGGACAGGTCCTGGGGCTGGCCGTCGGCTATGACGCTGCGCAGGTTTTCCACCGTCGCGGCGGCCTCAGAGTCATCCGCCACGGGCACGAACAGTTCGGCAGCCTTGCCGTCCTCGGAATACTGGACCGGGGAAACACTCCCGTCCACTCCCTGGGTGCCTGCGAGCGCCTGCGTCCGGTCCTCAATGAACGTTTTGTCCGCGTCCGTCAGACCGGCGTCGTTGACGAAAATCACGACTGCTGGAATCGCGTTGCTGTCGCTGAACTGCGCCTGCAGGTCTGCGACCTGCGTGGAAGCACTGCTGGCGGGAAGATAGGACGACTGGTCGTTTTCGGTGACTTCGCTGATCTTCCCGAAGTACGGACCGCCGATCCCGCCCACCACGAACCAGACAATAATCAGCACCACGGGGATGAGGATGCGCAGCCAGGCCGGGGGCCCTGGCCTGGCCGAGTCTGCATCAGGGCGCTCGTGTGGGCCGGGGTTCGGGGAGATCGCTGTGCTCATGGGCCTCGTCGCATTCTCGCGAGAGCGCGGGTTGGCCCAAACCGGCCATCACCCCGCCCGTGGACGTGCACTGCCGCCTTCCATGAGAGACCTTCCGGTCCCGCCGCGTCAACAGGCTGCAGGACGGATCCCTCTCCCGGCGGGATGAAACCTCTTCGCCATATTCTGGGTTTGATGCCGGTTCAGTGGCAGGATCAGTACATGCTGCCCCAGTTGAGCGTCGTCACCCTTGGCGTGAGCGACGTCGAAGTTACCTATGCTTTTTACTGCCGGCTTGGCTGGGACGCGCTGCAGTACGTCCCCGGGGAAGTCGTGTTCTTCCAGGTTGGACACGGCATCGTGCTGTCATTTTTCCGCAATGACCACCTTGCCGCGGAGTCCGGAGCCACCGGTTCCGCGGCCATGGCGCCGGTCACCCTGGCACACAACGTGGAGTCACCGAAGGACGTCGATGCGATCCTGCATGAAGCAGCGGCTGCCGGCGGGTCCATCGCTGCCCCCGGAACGCAGATGAGCTGGGGCGGATACTCCGGGTACTTCACCGACCCGGACGGCTTCCGCTGGGAAATCTGCCACAACCCCGGCCTGTCCGTGGATGCGGAAGGAAACGTCACCCTGTCCGTCCTGGAATCCTAGGTCTCCACTCCAGGGTTTTCGGAGTCCTAGAACAGCGCGTCCTCCGGCGCTGACGCCGGACGTGCTGTGGCGGCCTCCAGCAGCCACGGACCGTCGTTGCTGACATTTCCCACAGCGTGGTCGGCCGGGTCGAGCCGGAACTGCCCGGCGGTTGCATAAGCCTGGTCCAATGCTCCCGCCAACAGGTCAATGGCCGCAGCCTGCCCCAGCGTCCCGGGCCTGATCCAGTCCGCGAGCGCAGCGGCTGAGAGCGGCAGGGGCAGCCGGTCGTGAAGGGACCCCAGGCTGGCCAGGACGGGATCAGCGTCCCGGGGATCGGGAGCGGCCAGGGTAATAATCGAGGTTGAGAGCAGCCACCGGCCGTCCTGCCCGGCCGGGACCGCAGGGTCGGCCCACCATTCGTAAAGGCCGGCGAACCAGCTCAGCTTTCCGTCGGTCCGGCGCACGATGTACGGCTGCTTGATACCGCCCGGGCCCTTCTTCCATTCGTAGTATCCGTCCATGGGCACCGCACACCGCCGTGAGAGGACTGCTTCCCGGAACGTGGGCTTCTCCAGCAGCGTCTCGCTGCGCGCGTTAAACCCGCGCACCCCCACGGAAATGTCCTTCGCCCAGGCCGGAACCAGCCCCCAGCGGGCCGTGTGGATCTGCCGGACCCGGGCACCGTGCACCAGCCGTTCCAGGACCACCGGCACGTCCGACGTGGGGGCCACGTTCCAGGACTGCCTGAGCTCAAGGTTCGCATCCGCTTCCGCTTCTGCTTCCGCCACCAGGTCCCCAATGGCCCTGGCCATGACGTATCGACCGCACATGTCTCCAGTCTGCCCGGCAGGAGTGCGGGCAGGGAATTCCCCGGCGCGCCCCCGGGCCTTCCCCTTCTTTTCCCCGCCCGCCGGCCCCGCTGCCTGGGAATGAAAATCCGTCCGCTGATGTTCCCTTGGCAGCACAACCGGCAGTACAAACACCCAGCAAGGAGAATTGCCTCATGACCGCACCCGCCGAAACCTTCCTCCCCGCAGCCGGAACCATCACCATGTTCTCGACCAGCTGGTGCGGCTACTGCCGTCGCCTGAAGTCCCAGCTGGATGCCCAGGGCATCGGCTACACCGAGGTCAACATCGAAAATACCGAGGGCACCGCGGAACTCGTCGAGTCCCTCAACGGCGGCAACCAAACCGTCCCCACGGTCCTCTTCCCCGACGGCTCGGCTGCCACCAATCCGTCCGCCGCCGAGGTGAAGTCCCGCCTGGGCCTCTGACCTGCCCGAACACTGTTCCGATGCCGGGAGCCGCGAAAGTGACTCCCGGCATCGGCGTCCCTAGGATGGAACAGTAGCCCCGGAACGCCGGGGTGCCCCTGAGACATCTCCCGAGAGGCAGCCCTCCCCCATGGTTCACAAGGTCCAAGCTGTAGTAGTCAAGGAAAAGAACGCTCCGGTATCCCTGGAGACCATCCTGGTTCCGGACCCCGGGCCCGGTGAAGCACTCGTGGACATCCTCACCTGCGGTGTCTGCCACACCGACCTGCACTACAAGCAGGGCGGGATCAGCGATGACTACCCCTTCCTCCTGGGACACGAAGCCACCGGCGTGGTCTCCGCCGTCGGACCCGATGTCACCGAAGTAGCCCCGGGCGACCGCGTGATCCTGAACTGGCGAGCCGTGTGCGGCGAATGCCGTGCCTGCCGCAAGGGCCAGCCGCAGTACTGCTTCAACACCCACAACGCCACCCAGAAGATGACCCTCGAAGACGGCACGGAACTCTCGCCCGCCCTGGGCATCGGTGCATTCGCCGAGAAGACGCTGGTAGCCGCCGGCCAGTGCACCAAGGTGGACGACGACGTCGATCCGGCTGCGGTGGGCCTGCTCGGCTGCGGTGTGATGGCCGGCATCGGTGCGGCAATCAACACCGGCGAGGTCAAGCGCGGGGAATCGGTGGCAGTGATCGGCTGCGGCGGCGTCGGTATTGCTGCGATTGCCGGTGCCAAGCTCGCCGGTGCCACCACGATTATCGCCGTGGACATCGATTCCGCGAAGGTCGACCTGGCCCTGGCCAACGGCGCGACGCACGGCATCAACTCCCGCGAAGAAGATCCGGTCGAAGCTATCCGCGCCCTCACCGGCGGCAACGGTGCCGACGTCGTCATTGAAGCCGTGGGCCGTCCGGAAACCTACAAGCAGGCCTTCTATGCGCGTGACCTGGCCGGACGTGTGGTCCTGGTCGGCGTGCCGACTCCCGAGATGCAGATCGAACTGCCGCTGGCGGACGTGTTTGGCCGCGGCGGATCGCTGAAGTCCTCCTGGTACGGCGACTGCCTGCCCTCGCGCGACTTCCCGATGCTGGTGGAGCAGTACAAGCTGGGCCGGCTGGACCTGGACGCCTTCGTCTCCGAGCGGATTGGCCTGGGCGACATCGAGGAAGCGTTCACCAAGATGCACGACGGCAAGGTCCTGCGTTCGGTGGTGGAGCTCTAATGGCGGCACGGATCGACAAGGTCGTCACCTCCGGTACGTTCAGCCTGGACGGCGGCACCTGGGACGTGGACAACAACGTGTGGATTATCGGTGACGACGCGCAGGTGATCATCATCGACCCGGCCCACGACGTTGACGCCATCGAAGCCGCGGTCGGCGAGCGGGAAGTCATGGGCATCCTGCTGACGCACGGCCACGATGACCACATCCGGGCGGTCCTTGCCGCCCAGGACCGGTTCAGTGCACCGGTGTTCCTGCACGCAGAAGACCGGATGCTCTGGGACGCAGTGTTCCCGGACGAAGGACCGGATGACGTCATCGAGGACGGCGACACGTTCGAAATCGCCGGCGTCACCCTCGAAGCCCTTCACACCCCCGGCCACTCCCCCGGATCGGTCTGCTTCTACGCCCCCGAACTGGGAACCGTGTTCTCCGGTGACACGCTGTTCAGCGGAGGCCCCGGAGCCACGGGCCGCTCCTACAGCGACTTCGGTACCATCATCGAATCGATCCGCACCCGGCTGCTGACCCTGCCTGCGGAAACGGTGGTGAATACCGGCCACGGGGATTCGACGTCGATCGGTGCTGAGGCGCCGCACCTGCAGGAATGGATCGCCCGGGGCCACTAGCTCCGGCCCATTTCCTGGCGCTCATCGGGAGGACAGCTACGGCTCGCAGCGCGTGCCGCAGCTGTCCTCCCGGGGTTCCGGGGCGGGTGCGATCAGGGCCGCGAAACCTGCCACCCTTCGTTGCCCTCTGCCGCCTGCCAGTCCGTCGGTTCCCCGGCTTCCTCCAGGATGTCGGTCAGCCACCAGGTTTCGCCGGGAGCCCAGCCTGCGAGCATGGTCTTTTCGTAGCTCGTACCCTCGACGTTCCCGGCGGTTCGCAGGTATGCCTGCACGGTGAGATGCACGCCGTCGAAATCCTCCGAGACGGCCACCCAGTCCGGAATGCGCCAAAACCAGGTCTCCGCTTCAGGCGTCCCCGCGGCTTTTGACCAGGCGGCCCGGCGGGCTAGGGTGGCGTCCAGCGGATAGCGGCGCACCAGCTCTTCCCAGCTGGCCGGACTGTCGATTTCGTAGACGCGGGCCCCCGAACGGGCCCGGAGCGGAAAGGTCCGTGCCTGTCTCCAGGCCAGGGGATCCTCCACGAGGCTCAGTCCGGCCGGCCCGCTTCCGGGAAGCGCGGACGTGGTGACGGGAAGCCCCACGAGCGCAGGACCGGACCACCACCTGCCGGTCCAACCCGCAGCAACAGGAGCATTCGTTCGCTGCACGAGGATGGCCCCGTGCCACTGTTTCAGCTTGTCCCTCGCGCCCGAGAGGCTCACTTCCCCCGTGCCTTGGACAACGTTGCTCCCGATCCACTGCACGTAATGCTGCAGCGGTGCGCTGGGTTGTGTCCACCAATCCGATCCCGCTGAGCGCACGGCTGCGGCGGCGGCAGGAATCATCGCCTCCCGGACCTCGGGCTCGGTGAGCAGGCGTGAAATCTCGTCCGGCGGCCGCCAGTAGACAGCACGCCGGACCACCCTGGCCAGGCACTTGTGGAGCTCGGCAGCGCTGATTGCAAAGTCTTCGGGCACGGAGGTGAGCATGCGGAGCACACGCTCGGCATTCCTCGACAGACCCGGCGGCAGCAGCCGCCTGGTGTCGTAGAACTCTGCGGGGTGCGAAGGCGATGCCGACCGGGCAATCTCGAGGCTGAGCTCCCGTCCCCGCGGACCCTCCAGGAGTGCCTTGGCCGAGGAAGCAGATTCCATGATGTCAACCTATCAGCGGTTCGGGTTTCCGAGCCTGGTAGCGGAGCGAACAGCGGCCCGGTCACGGATAGTTCTTACGCAGCGGCGCATGGTGGCCCAGTCGACGGCGGCCAGGGGCGCTGCTGCCAGCGAACCCGGGTCCCGCGCCGCGTAACGAAACCGGCCGCGCACCAGCAGGCGTGTCTGGTTGAGGCGGACCGATTGCAGCATCCACAGCCAGGTGCAGCGGCTGTCCCCGTCCGCCCACAGCATCCACTCATTGGGCTGCACTTCCTTGATGCGCAGCCTTTGGCCCGTGCCGCTGGACATGACATCCCCAACGTCCAGTTCGTGCCGCGGCGGCAGGAGGGAAACCACGGGCGCAGTGCTGTCCGGCGCAGCCAACCGGTTGAAGACGTACCACCCGGCGCGGCTGTGGCCGACCCGGTTGAGATAGGGCCAGACATCCCCGGCCTGCGCGGGAACCATCATGCTGTGCGTGTATTGGAGCACCTTGCCGGAGAGGAAGCTGTCTCCGGGAAGTTCTCCGCCGGCATCCGTGCGGCGCAGCTGGGGCCGGATGATGCGAAAGTAGACACCCGCGGCTGACACGGCCGCCGCGGCAGCACCGAGCACCCGCCGGTAGGACTGCCCCCGGGGTCCGAACACTTTCCGCCATTCAGCCACGAGAGGCGCTAATCCTGTTCCAGGACGGAAAGGATGTTCCCGGCCGGGTCCCGGAACCAGGCAATCAGTGGTCCGCCGCGGCGGAAAACGCCCTGTGCGTCCACCCCCTCGAACGCCTCGAAGACCACTCCCCTGCCAACGAGGTCTTCCACGGCAGAATCAATGTCGGACACCGGGAAGTTCAAGACAGTGTAGGTGGCCGGAGTGTGGTTCTTCTTCGGGTAGATCAGCACGTGCTTCTCAGGACCCAGTTCCAGGCGGAGCATCCCGTTGTCTGCCGTCACGGGGAGTTCCAGTGTGGTGCCGTAGAACCGGCGGGCGGAGTCGACGTCGTCCACGGCAAACCCGCTGAATGCTTTTCCGTACTCGAACATGGTGGCACTCCTTCAGCTCGCAGTGCCCTCGATAGTAGTCCCCGAGTGCCCGGCCGGGCACCGTACCTCCCATTGTGGCCAACGCTGCGGGCGTACTGCCGGCGCCGCGGATTCGGCGCTACTGTGGTGGCGCCATGGAGTATTTCAGTGCCGAGGGATACGAATTCGCGCGCCAGGTCCTGCAGCGCGGCATTGCCGCCGCATACCTGCTGGCGTTCTTGGCAGCGGCGGCCCAGTTTCCGGCCCTGCTGGGCGAACGCGGCCTGCTGCCGGCCCCGGAGTACCTGGACCGTGCGCGCCAGCGGCGGATTCCAACACTGTTCCGTCTGAACTACTCAGACCGGCTGCTGCGTTCGGCGGCCTGGACGGGCGTCCTGGTCTCGGCGCTGCTGGTTGCCGGTTTTCCCCAGCAGGGACCGCCCTGGCTTCCGATGCTGGCCTTTGGCCTCCTCTTCTTCCTCTATCTCTCAATAGTGAACATCGGGCAGGTTTTCTACGGCTTCGGGTGGGAGTCCCTGCTGCTGGAGGCAGGTTTCCTCGCCGCGTTTTTGGGTTCGGACCAGGTTCCGGTCCCGGTCACCGTGCTGTTCCTCTTCCGCTGGGTCGTATTCCGGCTGGAGTTCGGCGCGGGATTGATCAAGATGCGCGGCGACACCGTCTGGCGGGACCTGACTGCCCTCTACTACCACCATGAAACCCAGCCCATGCCCAACCCCGCGAGCTGGTTCTTCCACCATCTGCCCAAGCCGCTGCACAAGGCTGAAGTGCTGGGCAACCATTTTGCGCAGCTGGTGGTGCCGGTTTTCCTGTTCTTCCCGCAGCCGGTGGCCTCTGCTGCGGCGGCCCTGGTGATCCTGACCCAGTTCTGGCTGGTCCTTTCGGGCAACTTCGCCTGGCTCAACGTCCTGACCATCCTGCTGGCCTTCAGCGCGGTGGACGACGGCGCCGTGAGGGCACTGCTGCCCTGGGCCTCGTTCGCGGTCCCGGACCCGCGCTCCGTTCCTTGGTGGTTCATCGCCGTGGTGCTGGCGATGACGGCCGCGATGCTCTACTGGGCCTGGGCGCCGCTGCGGAACCTGTTCAGCAGGAACCAGTTAATGAATGCTTCCTTCAACCGGTGGCACCTCTCCAACGCCTACGGCGCGTTCGGGAGCATCACGCGGCGCCGGCACGAAGTCATCATCGAGGGCACGCTGGACGTTCCCGGACCGGAGGCACTGTGGCTGGAATACCAGTTCCACGGAAAGCCCGGGGATCCGCGGCGGCTGCCCCGGCAGTTCGCGCCTTATCATCTGCGCCTGGACTGGATGATGTGGTTCCTGGGCCTGGGCGCCTCCGGGCGCGGCTGGTTTCCTGTCCTCCTGCAGAAGCTTCTGGCGGCGGACGCGCCGACGCTGAAACTGCTGCGGCAAGACCCGTTCAACGGCAGGCCGCCGCGCTGGGTCCGCGCCAGGGTGTTCACATACCGGTTTTCGACACCCGCTGAACTACGCCGGGACCATGTCTGGTGGATCAGGGAACCGGCCGGAGTGCTGGTGGATCCGGTGCGGCTCGAACCCGGCCGGCAGCCTTGAGCCGGCCGGACCCCACGGCGTGGGTCAGAACGGACCGGCTCAGACGCTGTCCGGTTTGGTCACCACCAGGTGCGTGGCGTGGTCGTACAGGAAGGTGACCGGACCGCCGGCATGCTGGAAGCCGTAGTTCGCGCCGTCGAAGTGTGCACAGGTGCCGTAGTTTTCAGCCCAGGTCCCGTTGAGGGCAGCTTTGTACTCATAGTTCCCGGGCGGCAGGTCCACGGTCAGCTTCCACAGTTCGTCGCTGCGGTCGAAGCTGAGCTGCACGGAGTCAGCTCCGGGATCCCAGTCATCCCCGCCCAGGACTGCGCCGAATGTGCCCGGAACGGCCACCGACCCCGGCTGCGGGAAGGACGGCCCCCCGTAGTTCTCCTCCGGGTGCGAGCCATGGGGCTGGGCTGCGGGAGGGGTGACTTCGGCAGAGACGAGTGCTTCTTCGAGCACCGCCTCACCCTGCGCTTCTGAGACGGTCACCGCTTCAATCGTTTGGCGGCTTCCGTGCAGGGCGGCCTGCAGCTGTTCCACGGCGGGGAACTCGGCAAGGGCGGCACGTCCGGCGCCTGTGATGCTCCAGCCCGCCCGTCCTTCCTTGAGGATCCAGCCCGCCTTGACCAGTTTGGTGCTGGCAGTGACCAGGGCGCGTTCACCGCGGGCGACGCCGCTGGCCAGCAGCGCCGTCTCTGCCTCTTCGAGGGGCACCTGCTCCAGGGCCTGCCGCAGCACCTCGGCACGGGAGGTCTTCCCGTGTTCGGACGGATCATGGGCCGCCAGGATTTCCAGGATGGCTTTCAGCCGGAGGGCGGTGTTTTCAATACTCTTCTTAGGCAATGCTGGTCCTTTGATTAGTCTGGCGCGCGGCCGCTCCGGAGCCGCCCACGCTGCGTTTCCGTTGCCAGATGCTAACGGGCTCAGGCAGTGGTTGGAAGCATCCGGCCCGGCCCGGCGGAGAATTTCAGCAGCGCGGAGGGGTCCCCTTGACGCAGCCGGGCGTACCTGCCATAGCCGGCCAGCAGGGCAGCTTCGCCCTCCGGAAGCGTAAGTTCCGGCGCCAGGTCTTCTGCCGCTCCCGCGGTCGCCGGGTCCCAGTCCAGGCCGAGCGCCTGATAAACCGCTGTCAGCACCTGCCGCAGCGGCGCGGCGTCCTGCACCACCACCACGGAGGAAAAGAGCCAGGCCCCGGCGACCACCCGCTGGGCGGTTCCCACGAGCTTGATGCGCCCCGGTCCTGTCCCGCCGTGGACGCTGTACTCACCCGGGCAGTATTCCCCTGGAATCTCGCCCACTGATGCCGCCACGCCCGCATCCTGCAGCGACGCTGCCAGCAGTGAGGCGAAGTCAGCGAAGCGCGGCAGGGAACGGGCGACGGCGTTGGCCTCCGGTTCGATGTGGTCAAGGATCAGGCACCCTTCGTGGTACGCAGCTGCCCTGCCCCCGGCCCGGCGCACCAGCGGCTCGAAACCCAGGTCCCGGCAGGCGGCCGCGGCATCTGCGAATCCAGGCAGCCTGGCATCACGCTGGCCGAACGCCACGGTCGGACGGGGCCGGTAGACGCGCAGCGACGGGCCGAGCTCTCCCCTGCGGGCCGCAGCCAGAAGCGTCAGGGCGAGTTCAAGATCCTCCGCCGCCCCCAGCGAATCGCGCTGCCGGTAGACCTCCAGGACACGCGCCGGTTCCTGCACGGTCAGCTCCGGCCCAGCGGCCGGACAGTGAGGATCTGTTCGCTGCGCCCAAAGGGCCCCGACTCGTCATGGAGCACCGAAGAGGTGAGCCCAATTCCGTCCGTGCCGAAAGTGACCCGGGTATCCAGGCCCAGCCAGCGACCCGCGGGCCTGCGGTGGAGGTGGATCTGCAGGTCTACGTTGGGGAACATCCAGCTGTCCCCTCCCGGCGGGACCCGGGCCGCGACGCCGTTGGCTGCATCCACCAGGCCCAGCAGACTGACCAGGTCCGGTGTCGGTCCGCCGTCGACCATTTCAAACGGAGAGCGGACCCAAACCTGGCCCCTTCCCGGGCGGAGGCCGGGAACGGCACGGAACTCGAGGGTGTTGATGAAGTTCCCCGGCCAGGCGGTCATCCCGTCGAAGCCCGCTGCTTCCCGGGGGCCGGGCATGGCTTCGTCCTCCAGGGCGGCGACCTCTGACGTATCGCCCACGGCCAGCCGCCAGGCGGTGGCCTTGATGGCCGTGCGCCCGCCGGCAATGAGTTCGGCTTCCAGCAGTTCGATGGTGCGGCCGGCCCTGGCCACCTTGGTGGTGACGTTGAAGATGCCCTGCGGGATGATGCCCAGGATCTCGAAACTGACCCGGGCCAGGCGGAGGTCCGGGCGCTGGTTGGTTTGCTCCAGGCAGTGCACCAATAGTCCCGCTGCCGGCGCCATATGCTGCTCGTGGTCGTTCCAGGCACCCTGGGTGTGGAGGGTTGATTCGAACGTCCCCTCGCCCAGCGAGCGGTAATACGATTCGGCCACTTTTCCTCCTGCCAGGTCCCAATGTGCGCTCCTAGGCTACAGGAGGCCAGGCGGCTGCCGGCCGCTCCGGCACCGGGCCGGCCCGTCTGTCTTTCCCGGGATGGGACGCCGCCGGCGGCCACCCCTTCCACGGGAAGGGCGCCGTCGGCAGAATGAGGAGCAGTGCGCCCGCGCGCCCGCCGTTCGCTCCGAGCGGCCGGCTGCGGCGAATCAAAGGAAACCGAGGAAGCATGAAGTACACGCATCTTGGCCGCTCCGGCCTGCAGGTCTCCCGGCTGTGCCTTGGCACCATGAACTTTGGTCCCAAGACCGGCGAAGAGGACTCCCACCGCATCATGGACGAGGCGCGGGAAGCAGGCATCAACTTTTTCGACACGGCCAACGTCTACGGCTGGGACAACAAAGGCCTCACCGAGGAAATCGTGGGCCGCTGGTTCGCCCAGGGCGGGGGGCGCCGGGAAGCAACCGTGATTGCCACGAAGCTCTACGGCTCCATGGGGCCGGGTCCCAATGACACGTACCTCTCCGCACTGAACATCCGCCAGGCGCTGGACGCCAGCCTCAGGCGGCTGCAGACCGACCACATCGACCTCTACCAGTTCCACCACATTGACCGGAACACGCCCTGGGACGAGATCTGGCAGGCCATGGAGACGGCGGTGGCCCAGGGAAAGGTCATCTACAACGGCAGCAGCAACTTCGCGGGGTGGAACATTGCCGAAGCCCAGGAGAATGCACGCCGGCGCAGCTTCAACGGCCTCATTTCGGAGCAGAGCATCTACAACCTGGTTAACCGCGCCGTAGAACGTGAGGTCATTCCCGCGGCACAGAAATACGGGCTGGGCCTCATCCCCTGGTCTCCGCTGCAGGGCGGGCTCCTCGGCGGCATCCTGAAGGCCCAGGACGACGGCGGGCGGCGGGCCGAGGGACGGGTCCAGGACCTGCTTGCCAAGCACCGGGAGCAGATCCAGGCGTACGAGGACCTGGCTGCGGAACTGGAGATCGAACCCGGCATCCTCGCCCTCGCCTGGCTCCTGCACCAGCCGGCCGTCAGCGCCCCGATTACAGGTCCCCGCACCGCAGGACAGCTCGATGATGCCCTGGCCGCGCTGGACATCGAGCTCGACGCCGAGACCCTGGAGAAGCTGGATGCCATCTTCCCGGGGCACAAGCCGGCCCCCGAGGACTACGCCTGGTGATGCGGCCCGGACCGGCCGGGTGGATCCTGCCTGCTCAGGCTTCCGGGCACCGGTCGTCGGCCGGCTCAATCAGTTGGGGTCCGTTGTTCCGCACAGAGTTCACTTCGCTGGAGACGATCCTCGGGGTGAGCACCGGATCGGGAATCGTGTCCAGCAGGGCGGCGATGGCTTCGGTGTCGGTGAGTTCCGGATCCAGCCACAGGTCGTAAACATCCGGCGGGACGATCAGCGGAGTTCGGTCATGGATGTGACCCAGTTCGTCCGCTGCCTCAGTGGTGATGATGGTGACGCTGAGCAGCCACTTGTGTTCGTGGTCCTCCGGGAGGCTGGGATCGGGCCAGAATTCGTACAGTCCGGCGAATGCGATCGGCTCCGGCGTGGTGGGATGCAGGTACGTCGGGATCTTGCCGTCCTCGGTTTTTTCCCACTCGTAGTAACCGTCTGCCGGAACAAGGGCCCGCCGTTTGACGGCGGCTTTCCGGAACGCAGGCTTCTCCAGGACGGTCTCCCGCCGCGCATTGATCAGCCGCGAACCGATTTTGGGGTCTTTGGCCCAGACCGGAACCAGTCCCCACTTGGCCGTTGCCAGCCTGCGGACCGTGCCGTCCCCGGCACGGCGTTCGGTGATAATCCGCACATCATCCGTTGGGGCGACGTTCCAGGAGGCTTCAACTTCCTTCCCCACCACCTGGTCCGCAGCGAAGGAAGACACCAGGTCCGACGTTGCCCTGGCCATCACGTATCGTCCGCACATGGAAGGCATTCTGCCCCAAATCGACCACGGAACCCAGTGCCGAGGCTGCCCCTTGCACGCAGCTCACACGCAACTCACCACTCCTGGGATTCGAACATATGTTCTACTTAAGTCATGGACCCTCAGGCTGCGGCGCGGTTGGCAGCCAGGTATGCCAGGCGCGCCGAACCCATCGGATTAACCCCCGAAGAACTTGATTTTGACCACTTTCCGGTCACCACGTCCATGCCCGCAATTCCCGTCTGGGCATGGATCCGCTTTCCCGGCTGCGCAGAGCTGGTCAAGGGCGAGACCAGCACCTGGTCGGCCAAGGCCGTGCAGGTGATGTGGGAAGACGCCGGCGTCCGGCGCTCCACCTGGGTCTGGGCCTCGGCGGTTTCCCGGCGGTCAACGGACGCCGGCCGCAGCCCGCTCGTCGACCGCACCCCGCCAGGAGGCAGGCCCAGGAAAGAGTAAGAATGAAAGGGTCAGGTTTTTTCGGTTTCCCAGAAAGGTCCAGCGCACGTGTTTGCCCCGTGCACCTGCATCCGGACTGCCGATTCAGCCACGGGCAGGATCGGCATCGAAGTCTATGACCCGTTCTGCCGCCAGCGGATGCACCGCATTAGCGGCTCCACCCTCCGCGAGCCCCGTTACAACATTCCGCACTAAGGCCTTCCGGAACTCATCCTTCCATGGCGGCGATCTGCAGAAGGTTGCCGCAGGTGTCGGAAAACACCGCCGTCGTCACCGGCCCCATCTGGACCGGCGGCTGCGTGAACTCCACCCCCAGGGCAAGCAGCCGCTCATACTCGGCCTGCACATCGACAACCCCGAAGGAATTGAAGGGGATCCCGTCGCGGAGCAGTGCTTCCTTGAAGGGGCCAACCGCCGGGTGGGAGCTTGGCTCCAGCAGCAGTTCGACGCCGCCATCCTCTCCGGCGTTGCCGACGGTGATCCAGCGGGCATCCCCTGCCGGCTCGTCCGAACGCTTCTCGAATCCGAGGACCCTGGTGTAGAAATCCAGCGCCTTTTCCTGGTCATCAACGAAGATGCTTGCCACGGTGATTCTCATGCTGGTGTCGCCCTTGCCTGTCAGGGAAATGAATGGTGCGGCCGCGGCGAGAATAGACATCCAGTCAGTTGCGCGCAAGGGTGCGGCGAAAAACCGCCCCCTGCCCTGCACGCCGCTAGGACTGGACGTGGTTGCGGCGGTTGCGGTGTTCCAGCAGCAGCCTGGCACCGTTGAGGATCAGGCTTTCCACCGGTACTCCCTGTTCTTCAGCCAACTCTTCCAGCTCCCGCCCGAGCTTCCGCGGGATGTACACCTCGACATTCATGGGTTAAACGGTATCGCCCGCAGCGGCCCGCCAAGACCACGCCCCTGCAGCCGGAGTTCAGTCCGGGCGCCGGCCGGACTGTCCCGCCGGCACGCCGCGGAGGAGGACCGGAGCCTCGGCGTCGTTGTTGTCGATCACGATGTCCGCGGCGGACCGCGGGTCGCACGCCGAAAGGTAGAGCCGCTGTCCCTGTACGTAGCGGTGGTTTCCGGCCGCCTCCGAGTCGGGATCGGACCCGTCGCGCAGTTCCATGCGCCGGTACGATGTCTCGAAGGACACATCCAGGAACAACGAGGCATCCCAGATCTCCGCCAGTTCCGGGCGGTGGAGGAAGATCCCGTCCACCAGAACGAAGGCCCGCCCGGGAACCTGCAGTTCCGGCCCCTCAATCAGCACGTCTGAGCCCAGGTCGTGGCTCGCAGTGCGGCAGCGTCCCGAGCCGCCGGGCCGGAGCGGGTCGATGGCCAGGCGGCGGAACGCCCCATAGTCGTAGGAATCCAGCCAGAATCCCTCCGGGGAATCCGGACCCCGGCGGTAGCGTTCGGCGCGCACCCGGTGGAACCCGTCGATCGATACCCTTGCGGCCGGGCAGGGCAGGACACCGGCGAGCGCATCAGCAAAGGTGGTTTTTCCGGATCCGTCCACACCGTCGACCGCGACGAACACACGCCGGCCCAGTGCCGCGGGATCAGGGAGCATGTCCGCGACCTTCCGCAGCACCGCCCGCTTTCGCCATCCCGTTTCCATACCCCGAGACCCTACTGCAGCACCCGGCCTGCACGGTGCTAGGCTTGGAGGGATCGAACGTATGTTCTAACGCAGCGGAGGGCTGGAAGATGCCGGTTTTCTCGGGGAACACTCCCGGCGCTTCCGCGGGCTCCCGCCCGCAGGGCCCGTCCAGTGCGGACGCCGCCTCCGGGTTTCCCAGCCCGTCCCGGGACTATTTCGACGGCCGGATCGACCTGAACCGCCACCTGATCCGTGACGTGACCTCCACCTACATCGTCCGGGTCTCCGGCGATTCCATGTCCGGAACCGGGATCAGCGACGGCGATGAACTGATCGTTGACCGGTCGCTGACGCCGCGCGACGGATCGGTGGTCGTCGCCGTCCTGGAGGGTGAACTGGTGGTCCGCAGGCTCCGGCTCACCGGCCGCAGCGTCGTGCTGGCCGCAGAGCATCCGGGCTATGAGGACGTCCTGGTCCCGGATCCGGATGAGCTGTCCGTCTGGGGCGTAGTGACACGCTGCCTGCACCATGTCTGACTCCGGCGTCCCGGCGGCCGGCAGCCGGCAGCAGCGGATTGCCCTGGTGGATGTGAACAGCTTCTACGTCTCCTGCGAGCGCGCCTTCGATCCGCGTCTAGAAGGCATACCCGTCGTCGTGCTGTCCAACAACGACGGCTGTGTGGTGGCCCGCTCGGACGAAGCCAAGACGCTGGGCATCAAGACCGGGGAGCCGTGGTTCAAGCTGGCGGAGGCAGCTCCGCACCTGGGGCTGGTCCAGCGCTCCAGCAACTATGAGCTCTACGGGGACCTGAGTTCACGGGTCATGGAGCTGCTGGGCCGCTTCGCCCTGTGGCAGGAGGTCTACTCGATCGACGAGTCGTTCCTGGGACTCGCGGGCACGCCCGGGGAACTGGATGAACAGGGCACCCGGATCCGTGCCGCCGTCGCCCGCCATACCGGGCTTCCGGTGTGCGTCGGGATTGGGACCACCAAAACGCTGGCGAAGTTCGCCAACCGGATCGCGAAGCAGAACCGGCATCTGGACGGGGTCTGCAACCTCGAGACCATGGATCCGGCGGCGGTCCAGACCATCATGTCCCGCGTGCCGGTGACCGGGCTATGGGGCGTGGGCGCGAAGCTGGGCCGGCGTCTTGAGGCCATGGGGATCCGCACCGTCGCCGACCTGAAGGCAGCCGATCCGGCGGTGATCCGCAGCCGCTTCTCGGTGACCCTCCAGCGGACCGTACTGGAACTCAACGGCACACCCTGCCTGCCATTGGAGGAGGAACGTGCGGACCGGCAGCAGCTGATCTTCTCCCGCAGCTTCTCGGTCCCCGTGACCACCGCAGCGCAGATGCGGCAGGTGATGAGCATCTACGCCCAGCAGGCCGCCTCACGGCTGCAGCGCGAACACCAGCAGGCCCGGGTGCTCACCGCCTATGCCGGGACCTCGCACTTCAGCCACAAAGCGGCGTCGTTCCCCTCCGTGACGCTGAAACTGCAGAACCCCACGTCCGATCCGGTGGTGCTGACCCGTGCCGCGGTGGGGGCACTCGAAGACCACATTGTGGAAGGTATCCCCTACACCAAGGCGGGAGTAATGCTCACCGGCCTGTCCGACGCCGGAGCGCAGCCGGTCTTCGATGTGTTCGTCCCGGCCCAGGAACACCGCCACCTCGGGGAGCTTCTGGGCAGGGTGGCCGACAAATACGGTTCGGCGAGCATCGGGCTGGGCGTGGCCGGAATGCCCAGCGCCCGTCCGGAATGGACCATGTCCCGGAAGTTCTCCTCCCCGCGCTACACCACGGCCTGGGATGAACTGCCTGTCGTTAAGGCCCGTTAGAAGCTTTCCACATGGGTAGATGTCCCCATGGACGCAACCCGGACGGTTCCCTAGGGTGTACCGCATGGGGGAAAACAGGTGGGACATCCAGGTCCAGGGCGTACGGTCCTTGCTGCACGACTGCTCGGGGCTGGTAGCCGACTGTGAACCCGCCAAGGACGCAGCACAGGAGGCGCTGAATGCCCTGGAAACAGCGCTCGCATCCTGTCCGGAAGTGGCCGACGCCGTAGACCGGCTGCGGTTCGACGTCCTCGCCAATGACATGACCGACATTCTGGTGCGCTGCAACAACGCCGTCCAGGGCACACTCGAGAGCGTGAACGCGTACGAAGCCGGCGACCGGGAAATGGCTGATAACGCCCGGAAAGCCGCCTCCCTTGCTGAATCATCAGCGGCATGGAACGCCCCGGTGCCGGGCGGGGCCGGACGGTGGATGGTCCAGTAATGGGTATTCTGCAGCTCGATCTCTCCGCCACGGCGACGTCGCCGGACCCCGAGGTGCTGGCTGCCCAGGCGCAGTTGCTCCGTTCCGCAGGCAGGGATTTCAAGGACGCAGTCTCGGCTGCGGCAGGCAAATGGACCGCGTTGGAGGGCCTCTACGACACACCCCACAAGTACCTCGTGCTGGGTGCAATGAACACGCCGTCCCGCCAGGCCGGAGTCCTCGCCGAGAACACGGCCGCCGCTGCCGGTGCCCTGGAGGACTTCGCGGAGGCTGTCCAGGCGATGCGCAGGGACCGGGCTGCCCTGCAGCGTGAAATCTCTGCCGCAAATGCCACGCTGCGACAGCTCCTGGCCGACGACACCGACGGGCATGCATTCCAGGACAAGCTCCTGAACTACCAGTGGGAGTTCCAGGACCGGGTCAACGCCCTTACCGGCAGCTACGAGGAAGCACGGGAGATCTGCACTGCTGCGGTGTCCGGCATTGCCCGCGCCTCCGCAGACGTGCCCTCGCACTACCATGGCGGGGCCCTGGACCTGCAAAGCCATGATGCCGAGCGGCTGCACCGGCAGGCAACGGCTCCGGGCGCCTCGGCGGAGGACGTCCGCAGCTATTACGATTTCCTTGCCGGAATGGATGCCTCGCGGTATGCGGAGTTTGCCGCGGATTACCCGGAGGCGGCCGTCTATCCCCCGCGGCTTGGCCTTGCGGCAGAACAGCAGGCGGAGTTCTGGCACTCACTGACCCAGGGACAGCAGGAGTCGCTGGTCAAGCATCTGCCCGCCCTGGCCGGCAACACCGAAGGTGTTCCGTACGCCGTGCGGGCGGCAGCCAACGCCGCCGTGCTCGCCATGGTCCTGAAACCCTCATGGCGGGCGACGGATGAGCAGCGGGAGTCGTATAAGAGCATCCAGAACTCGATCAAGAAAAAGGACAACAAGGACCCGACGGGACTCAGCCTCATCGCGTTCGACCCGGCCGAGCCTCCGCTCGCCGCCGTGGCGGTGGGCAATATGGATACTGCTGCCAGCGTGAGCATCAATGTGTCGGGGATGGGAAGTTCCACCAGGGATATGGACGACGCCGTCTGGGCGGCCAACAACCTCCACGAGGCACAGAAGGCCTTCACCTCAGACCATGCCGTCGTTGCCTGGATTGGCTACGATTCACCGGACATGCCGCCTTCCACGCAGGTTCTCCTTTCCGACAAGGCACGAATTGGCGGGGACAAACTGGCAACCGTGATCGACGGGGTTTACAACACCCGTGCCGGGGACGTCCCCCGGGTCAGCATCACCGCACACTCCTACGGCACCACCACGGCGGCCTTCGCACTCAGCCAAACGGTCCACACCGTGGACACGGTGGTGTTTTTCGGCTCCGCGGGGATCGACCCCGAAGCCGCCAGGACGGCTGCCGACCTGAACGCCCGGGAGGTCTACGCCACGCAGGGAAAGGCGGACGTCGTCGCCCCCGGCGGTATCCTCGGCTCACATTTTGGCGACCCCCGCCTGAGTCCAACCGCCGAGTCCTGGGGATCGCGTGTCTTCAGTTCCGAAGAGCAGCACCTGGGAGGCGAGGAACGAAGCGGCAACGGCGGGCACTCCCTCGAGGGCACCGAGGACGGCGCCGGCCTGACGGAAACCGAGCGGGGCCGCGGGTACCTAGACTACGGGACGGCGAGCCTGTGGTCCATCGCCGCGGCGAGCGCCGGCGATGGAGACTTGCTCACTCTTTCCGATCAGTCCCTCACGGATGAGCAGATAGAAAACGCCAAAGCCCGCGCGGCAGACATCTACTATGGTCCTGGCCGGGCCGTGGATGCCGCCCAGCTTGCCGGGGCAGCCGCCGTGGACCGGCTCCAGGGCGTCAATGACGCAGCAGGCGATGCGCTGCAGGGCGCTGCCGCCCTCGGCGCGGACCTGCTGCAGGAGCACTATCTGCCGGATGTGGGGCCCTACGAGCATCCGCTTGATCCGCTGGTGGACGGCATCCAGCGTCATGTGGGCGCCGGGTTCGACAGGGGGCAGCAATCCTTCAACGACCTCGTCGACGAAGCACAGACTATGTTTGACTCAGCTATAGATACCAACCAGAAAGCGGCAGATGACTACTTCAAGAGGCAGTGGCTCGTGCTGGAGTTTACGGCGGGGACGCTGGTTAGGTATTTCGGCAGCCACTAGCGCGGGGCTTGCTGTCCTCTTGACCCTTTCCTCATGTGCCCAGGGAGATCCGATGAACTCTTCAACCGCTGATGCAGCCACCGGAAGCAGCACTTCCGAAACCGGCGGCCTTTCCGGGTCCGGTTCAAACCGCGCTGCCGCCGTGATCTACGACGACGTCATAGAGATGGCAGCGGGTGCCACCAAGGCGTCAGGGACCGCGGGGTGGACGTATGAAGACGGGTCCGCCTGGGATCCGGCTGCTCCGGACATCGTGTTCAATCCCAGTCCATGCCCCGGCCCCTCCGGTTCGTCGGAGCAGCTGTTCATGCAGTTTGAGCTGCTGGGTCCGGCACCTGCAGATCCGCTGGCAGCCCGGAAGCAGATGCAGGCGTATCTGGAGGAACAGGGATTCCGGATCACCCGGTCGATCGATCCCCCCGAAAGCAGCAATCCCAAGCGGACCTTCATAGTCAGTGCCGAGAGCCCGGACGGCGCCATGATTGATTACGGCGCCAACAGTTCCGAGCAGCTTTTGGGCCTGCGAAGCGAGTGCTCGGATCATCCCTCCCTGACCGGCGAGGTTGGTCCGGAAACCCCGTAGCGGGGACGGCACCGGCACCCGAGGCCTTTTCCGCGCAGACCTGATCTCAGTCGCCCTGGTCAGGTCGGGTTAGCCGCAGCTCTTCGACGTCGAGCCGGGTTTCCAGCAGGCGCAGGACCCGGTCATCAATCCGCCGTTCGTCCCGCAGTTGCAGGACGACGTCCCGTTTGCGTCCCAGCAGCGCCAGCCGCAGCTCCTGCTCCTGGTTTTGCCGCTCCAGCACCGGGGCGCCGTCCGCGGCGTCACCGTCAGCCTGCAGGACTTCAAGATGCTGGCGGTATTCGTGTTCCAGCCGGTCCGCAACCGCCCTGTCCGTTCCCAGCTCCGCCGCCAGCCCCGGAAGGGCAAGCAGTCCGTCCTCCGTGGCACGGATCTCGGCCAGCCTGCGTTCGGCCTGAAGCACGCTGTCCTGCGGCAGGTGCGCCCAGCGGGCAACGAGCGGCAGAAGCGGGCCCTGGACCGTCAGCGTGACCACGATAACTCCTGCCGCGACGAAAATGATTAATCCCCGATCAGGAAACGGCGTCCCTGCCGCCGTGTGCAGTGGAACTCCAAGCGCCGCGGCGAGGGACACGGCGCCGCGGAAACCCGCCATCCCGCTCACGACCCGGGAGCGGTTGCTGACCCGGCGCGTGCGCTGGGACGGTCTGCGGTCCAGGAACCGGATGAGGTAGGTAGTCCCAAACAGATAAGCGAGCCGGATGGCCACCAGCACCACGGACACCACGGCAACAGCCAGGACCCCGAGGGCGATCTGCCCGCCGCTGAGGATCCGGATCGCGGCGTGCAGTTCCAGCCCGATGAGGACGAAGAGCGCCCCGTTGAGCATAAAGGTGGAGAACGTCCAGAACGATCGGGATTGCCGCCTGGCAAGGGCCGAGGTCACACGCGAGCCGGTCTGGCTCATGATCAGGCCCGCCGCCACCACCGCCAGCACCCCGGATCCGCCGATCCCCTCAGCGAGCAGGAAAGCGGCAAACGGCGTCAGGAAGGTCACCACGTTGTTCAGCAGCGGATCGGTGACACGTTTCCGCAGCCGGATCCCGGCCCAGGCAATAACCAGTCCCGCGGCAACTCCTCCCGCATAGGCCAGGGCCAGCAGGCCGGAAATGGACAACGGGGTGTAGCCGCCGTCGCCCGCCACGATCCCCACCGCCACCGCGTACAGGACCAGGGCTGTGCCGTCATTGACCAGGCTCTCGGCCCGGAGCAGCGTGACGTCCCGGTGCGGCAGCATCCTCGCCATCGCCGAAACCGCCGTGGCATCGGTGGGAGCCAGCGCGGCTCCCAGGACCCACGCGGGACCCCACGGCATTCCGAGCGCATGTGCGGCGCCGGCAACCCCGGCGGCTGTCACCACCACCAGCCCGGTGCCCATCAGGATGATGCCGCGCTGGTTGCTGCGGATTTCCCGGAGCGAGGTAGTCAGGCTTTCCCAGTACAGCAGGGCCGGCAGGAACACCAGCAGCACAATCTCGGAGGGCAGTTCCACCTGCCGAAAGGCGGGAATGAGTCCCAGCAGCAAACCGCTGCCCAGCAGCAGCAGCGGAGCCCCAATCCGCACCCGCGGCGCGGCCAGGTTGCACGCGAGGATAGCCACCCCAAGGGCCACTACAAGTTCCAAACCGAGCACGGGTCACCTCCGCCGTATCCTCCGCCACCACGGCGCCGGCGGCCCGGTGTCCGGCTCCGGCGGCCGGGCTGCCTCCCGGCGTTCACGCCAGCGTTGAACCTCCAGCTCGACGTCCCGCAGCGGGGTGATGACCGGCGGTCCGCCCAGCAGCTGCCGCCGTGCCTCGACGATCCGCCGGTTGAAGTCCTCAACGGCCTCCCGCACCCGCGCGGCTGAAGGAATTCCGTCCAGCACACCGTCGAGTTCCGCATCCTCCACTCGAAGCACCAGGGCAGGCGGGCCCAGGCCACTGATGTTCTCGCGTTCGATCAGGCCCTTGACCCACCAGTCGGGATCATTGGCCTCACCCAGGTTGGGGATGGGTTTACCCGCGTACTGCAGGTTGTCGAAGTCACCGCGCATCATCGCATCCCGGATCAGGTAATCCGACTTGCTGGCCGGATCAACCAGTTCCTTCCTGCGCCGCAGCTCCGCCTCGCCGGCAGTTTCTTCCTCCTGCTGTTCAGGAAGTCCTGTCGCCCGTATTCTCGCTGCCAGTTCCATCCGGCGCCGGTAGGCGTCGGCCCCGCGGTTTCCCATTGCTGTTTTTCCTCCCGGACACAAAGGGCTAGCGGTCGATCGTCTTCTCCAGTTCTTCAGGGTAGCGGGCGCCTTCGATCGGAATCCGGGCGGCCGCATCGTCAATGGCTTTGAGATCATCCGCGCTCAGGGTCACGCTCGTTGCCCCGAGGTTCTCATCCAGCCGCTCGAGCTTCCGCGTGCCGGGAATCGGCACGATCCACGGTTTCTGGGCCAACAGCCAGGCGAGGGCAACCTGGGCGGGTGACGCGTCCTTTGCCGTCCCGATGGCTTCCAGCAGGTCAACCATGGCCTGGTTGGCTTCCCGTGCCGCAGGCGTGAACCGGGGCAGCCCGCCCCTCATGTCTCCGGCAGCGAACTCGGTCGACGGCGTGATCTTCCCGGTCAGGAAGCCGCGCCCCAACGGGCTGAAGGGCACAAAGCCGATGCCCAGCTCCTGGCATGCGGGCAGCACATGCTCCTCCGGCTCACGCCACCAGAGGGAGTATTCGCTCTGGACTGCTGTCACCGGCTGGACGGCGTTCGCGGCGCGGATGGTTGCTTCCGACGCCTCGGAGAGACCAAAGTGCTTGACCTTCCCTTCGGTGATCAGGTCCTTCACGGTGCCTGCCACGTCCTCGATGGGAACGTTGGGGTCAACCCGGTGCTGGTACAGCAGGTCTATTGATTCGACGCCGAGCCGGCGCAGGGAGCCGTCCACTGCTTCACAGATGTGCCTGGGGCGGCTGTCCAATCCCACCTGGCGGCCGTCTGCGTTGATCTTGAAGCCAAACTTGGTGGCGATAACCACCCTTCCGCGGTAGGGCGCCAGCGCTTCACCGACGAGTGCTTCGTTCGTGAACGGCCCGTATACCTCGGCGGTGTCGAAAAAGGTCACTCCGCGGTCCACGGCAGTGCGGATCTGGTTAATGGCGTCTTCTGTGGTTCCGCCGGGACCGTACCCCTGGCTGAAGCCCATGCATCCCAGCCCCAGTTCGGATACCTTGAGTCCCGCCATCCCCAGTTCGCGCGTCTTCATGCGATTCTCCCGTCGAAGCTTGCTGAGGCTCTTACTGCCCGGAAAACGAAGCCGGCTTTCCGGCTGGGGCACTCCGCGGTTGCCCGTTGCATCCAACCCTGCGCGTACGGGTACTGGCCCGTCAACCGCCCGGGAGTTCCTGCCGGAATACCGGGACCCCCGCCTCAGTCGACCTGCAGCTTCGATCCGCCCGTCAGCTGCAGCAGCTCCACTGCGTCCGTGCGGAAAACGGAGTATGGGGTGCCGGCGGAGACCCAGACGTCATCGTACTTTTCCAGGTCCCGGTCAACGACCGTTTCCAAGGGCTGCGGATGCCCGACCGGAGCTACTCCCCCGATCACCTGGCCTGTGGCGGCACGCACCTGCTCAGGGGCGGCACGTTTGATGACGGCCTTGCCAAGCCGGTCTGCCAGTGCAGCCGTGTCCACGCGGTGCGCCCCGCTGGTGATGACCAGCAGGGGTTCGCCGTCGGCCATAAAGACCAGGCTGTTGCCAATGGCGCCGACGTCGCAGCCCAGCGTCGCGGCGGCTTCCGCGGCCGTCCGCGCGGATCCGTCCAGTTCCAGGACAACGGCGGAGGAACCAAGCTCTGACAAAAGGCTTTGAACCTTGGCGGCAGCTGGAGGCAGAAGGGTCATACAGCCGAGATTAGCAAGCTCAGGACCGGCGGATGTCCTCCGGATTCGGCCCGCCCCGGATCCCCGTGTCCAGGGCGCTGATGTCAGACAGCTCGGCATTGGTCAGGAAAAAATCGAAGATGTCGATGTTCTCGGCGATGCGCTTGGGGCTGACCGACTTGGGAATCGCGCACAGGCCCTGCTGGATATCCCAGCGCAGGATGATCTGTGCGGGAGTCTTGCTGTACTTGGCGGCCAGGGCGGTGATGAGCGGATCCCGCAGCGGGTCCTTCACATTTCCGCTCTTGGCCGCGTAGCGGTTGACTCCGCCGATCGGCGACCAGGCCTGGGTCAGTATGCCGTTCTCAAGATTGAAGGCGCGCAGCTCGGGTTCGGTGAAGTAGGGGTGGACCTCTATCTGGTTGACGGCCGGGACCACGTCGGTGCGGGCCAGCAGCTCAGCGAGCTGGGCTGTTCCGAAGTTGCTGACTCCGATAGCCCGTACCCGGCCCTGCTCATACAACGTCTGCAGGGCCTGGTAGGAAGCGACGGTGGCGTCAAAGTCGGACGCGAGCGGCTGATGCAGCAGGTACAGATCCAGCGTGTCGAGCCCCACCTTGGCCATGCTCGTGTCGAACGCCCGAAGCGCCGAATCGTACCCGTAATCATCGATCCACAGCTTGGTCGTGATGAAAAGCCGGGCCCGGTCGACACCGGACTGGCTCAGTGCCGAGCCAACTTCCGTCTCGTTTCCATAGGCGGCAGCAGTGTCGATCAGCCGGTACCCGTTGGCCAGCGCAGTCTCAACGGCCACCGTAGTCTGCGCGGGCGGGTTGCGGTACACACCAAACCCCAGGGCGGGAATCGTCACTCCGTTGTTGAGGGTCAGCATCGGCATGATGGCGTCCATGGGCATCTCCGGATCGCATAAGTGTCTTCTCCCTTCAGGGTCCCGCAGTCCGGGCCCGCTGCACAGTACTGCACCCTGTCCGGCCGGCACGCGGGTGCTGATTACCTTCGCGGGGGACGGCGCACGGCCCGGGAAGCTGACAGCACGCACTTCCGGGCATTGTGCAGTGCTCCCGCATCGGTCCAGACTGGGCTGACGGCCGTGTCCGGTATGCAGGTTTCGGCCGTTTCATGTGAACACGTCCGGCACCACCCCAGCAGAAGCGGAGCGAACCATGGCAGCAGAAGTACTCGTCATCATTGGCACGGGCGGCATGGGCCAGGCTGTGCTGCGCCGCAGCGGAGCCGGACGGAAAGTCCTCCTCGCGGATTTCAACGAAGCCCTCCTCGAGGACGCGGTAAACATCGGCATGGCGGAAGGGTACGACGTCGTGTCCCAGGCAGTGGACGTCTCCTCCCGGAATTCGGTGGCAGCGCTGGCTGCAGCCGCCCGCGAACTGGGCGCGGTCACCGCCGTCGTACATACCGCCGGCCTCTCCCCCGCCCAGGCTCCCGTCCAGGCGATCTGGGCCGTAGACCTGTTCGGCGTTGCGGTGGTGCTGGAGGAATTCGAGAAGGTCATCGCGCCCGGTGGCGCCGGCGTCATCATTTCCAGCATGTCTGCCTACATGGCCGGCGGAAACATCCCGGACGACGCGCTCGCCGAACTGGCAGCCAAACCGGCCGATGACCTGCTGGGACTGCCGTTCGTCACATCGATCGACAACCCGGGCTTCGCCTACAGCGCCGCGAAGCGTGCCAACCAGGTCCGGGTGCAGGCAGCCAGCCTCCGCTGGGGAGCGCGCGGGGCACGGGTTAACAGCATTAGTCCCGGCGTGATTTCGACGGCGATGGGCCAGCAGGAACTCGCGGGCGAATCGGGTGCCCAGATGCGGGCGATGATCGAAGGATCGGGAACGGGCCGGGTCGGCACGCCCGGTGACATCGCCAATGCCACAGCCTTCCTGCTCAGCAGCGACGCTTCCTTCGTCACCGGAGTAGATTTGCTGGTCGACGGCGGCGTCGTAGCTGCACTCGACTCCGGTCAGCGGGCACGGTCGGCGGGGTAGCCGGGAGCGGCCGGAAGGCCGGCGTACTGTTCCAGGGTCTGGGCGGACCCGGTCAGGGTGGCTGCGAGTTCAGGGCCGACGTAGCGCAGGTGCCAGGGCTCATAGCCGAAGCCGGTGGTTGCTTCAGCTCCTGCGGGGTACCGGATGATGAAGCCGTACCGGTGCGCGTTGGCAGCAGCCCAGGCGCCGGCAGGTGTCGCCTCGAAACAGGGCTCCAATGAGCAGGCGCCGTCCGGATTGCCGATGTCCACCGCCAGCCCGGTCTGGTGCTCGCTGTAGCCCGGCCGGGCCGAAATCGACTCGGCGGCCTGCTGGCCGTAGGTGTTGGAATAGGAGCTGTGCAGCTGGGTCTGGGCGTCCGCTGTCCGGAAGCCGCTGACGGCAACCAGGCCCACGCCGGCTGCAGCGGCGTCGGCGTTCATCTGCAGGTACGCGGCGGCCGCCTCTGCCCGCAGCTGCACTCCCCCAATGTCGGCCAGGTCCTGCGGAACATAGGCGGGGTCGGCCAGCGGACGGTGCTTGTTCACGATGACGCTCGTGCTGTCCGGCGAATCGAAATCAGGCCCGGCGGCGACTTGGGCGGCAGCTTCCTGAGCGCGGGACTCAAACCAGGACAGGTACCCGAGCAGGCACAGGCAAACACAGCCAATCAAGGCGATGTGTATGTTGACGTGCTGGCGCGGCATGCTCATTCCTCCACCGCAACTTTCCCATAACCGCTGCCCGCGGAACAGCAGCGACGCGAATAAGCGTCCACGTCCCCGGCACACGGCCGCGGTTCAGCCCGGGGCTAGCGTGGGCCGGTGACACTCACATACCGGCCGCCGAGCTGGTAGGCCAGGTCTTTCATGTCCTTTTCGCTGGGCGCTTCGGCACCGTTCTGCAGGACGAAAACGTGCCAGTTGCTGCCCTCGCCGAAGCCTGGCGGCACGTTTTCACCGCCGGCCGTCAGCATGCCCGAGACTTTCTCCCGGTCTTCGGCATTGTGGAAGCGGACAAGCTGAAGCGCTTCAGTGCACATGGCGTACTCGGGGAGGTATCCGTCGAAGGAGATGGTGACCGGCTCCTGTTCCGTGTCCGGGTCACATCCGTAAAGGCCGTTCACAGCGGCGGACAGTTCGTCCACGGATTCAAAACTGGAAAGCTCCATGGCCGGCGGCGGTTCTTCGGCAGCTGTGGCAGCACAGCCGGAGAGCAGACCTCCCGTGATCAGCGCTGCTCCTGTGATCAGCACTGTTCGCGCAATGCCCGCCGATGCGCCCCGTGTCCGCTTCAACCTGCCCATGTGTCCATTCCCCCCGGTTACCGACGTACGTCCGACGAAAAGCTTACGGCCTCCGGTGGAGTTCCGGCGGAGCCGCGGGTCACCTGTCCGTTCACGGGGTCTTGCCGGTTCGTGCGGAGAATCCGCTCCGCAGCACGGTGCCCCGAGCACAGGGCAGCGTTCACGGTTGCGGGGTCAGCTTCCCAGGTCGCTTCGCCGGCCAGATGAAGCACTCCGTCGATGGGCGTTGCGATGCGGCTGTGATCCTCTCCGGTGCACCCCCGCGTCATGTAGGCGTATGCCCCGCCGGCGAACTCGTCGCCCTGCCAGTCCGTGATCGTGGCGTGCACGGGATCGGGGATCCCCGCGCTGTAGATTTCCCGCAGGGATGCCATGACGGACTCCACCACGCGTTCATCGGACCATCCGCGGATCGCCTGCGCGCACTCCCCGGCAGCGAACGTCAGCAGTGTCGGCTCGCCCTGCAGACCGGTGAGGTCGTACCAGGAATGCCACCACTTCGCGGCTTCGCCCTGGCGGCGGATCGCATAGACGTCTTCGTCCCAGAAACGCTCGGGAAAGTGCAGGAAGATTTTCTCGAAGGCGTTCATCCGGAACCGGGTGATGGCACCGGCAACCGTCTGCGGCAGCGGCGGATCGAACGTCAGGCGCCCGGATTGGAGGACACCGACGGGGACCGTCACCACGGCTTGCGCCGCGGTGAATAGGCCACGGTCCGTCTCCACGACGACGCCGCTCTCTACCCCTGCGGCTCCGGCCCGCGCAACCCTGGTCACCACGTGCTCAAGCCGCACATCAATTCCCGCGGCAAGATTCGACGCCAGCTGGTCATAACCCTCCGGAAAAACCACCTCGTCGCCGATGATGACTTCATCCTCCAGGCCATGTGCGTCCAGCAGGCGGGAGTCGGCGCCGTATTGCTCTTCGCTGCGGTGGTCGAGGTACTCCACGACGCGTGCCGCCCGTTCCGTATCCCAGCCTTCAGCTGCCGCTGCATCGCTGACGGCGATCCGCGCCGCCTCAGCGTAGCTGGCACCCGGTTCCATCGCCCCGATGACAGCGGACAACCGTCCTTCAACGCTCGCTGCGTCGGCGATGAACCGCTCGGCAGCACGCTCCGGCAGGCGCGCACCATCGGGGCTGTAGTAGGCGATGGGCCGGCCGCCGGCCTGGTAACTGCCCACCGTGAATTCAACGTCCGGCATACCAAAGGAGCGCGTCAGCGAGTGCAGCGGACCGCCGTCGATCCCGTGAATCCAGGAGGCCCCGAGGTCGGTGACGCGGCCGTTCAGGCGCTCGGTGTGCACGCGGCCTCCGATGCGGTCCCGTGCCTCCAGCACCGCGACCTTCTTGCCTGCGGCCGCAAGCACCCGGGCAGCGCTGAGGCCCGACACTCCGGCGCCCACCACGATGGTGTCGAACTCTTCCGTACGGATGTCCACGCTCAACTCGCTTTTCAGATCATGGGAAACCTTCTGGATCTTCACACTAGCGGGACGCCGTGAAGCCTGTTTGCTCCCTGTCATCTCCGTTGCCGTCCGGCTTCACAAAGCCGCAGAAAGAACCCGTTTCCCACGGTTCACCGGACTTGGCGCGCGGGACCTGTCGTCCTCGGCATACCGTCATTCGTGCGAGGCTGGATCCATGGACCTTTTGGTATCGCCGGAGCTGACGATTCCCGCAGCGGAACTCCAGTGGCGGTTCTCCCGTTCGTCCGGCCCGGGCGGCCAGCACGTTAACACCACGGACAGCCGCGTGGCCCTGTCCTGGGACGTTGCCGGCTCAGCGGCGCTGTCCGAAGACGAGCGTGGGAGGCTGCTCCGGCGCCTGAAAGGCCGCCTGGTCGCCGGAGCGCTGGTTGTTACAGCTTCCGAACAGCGTTCCCAGCTCCGTAACCGGGAGATCGCCCTTGCCAAGCTGGCGGCTATGGTCGCGGACGCGCTCGCCCCCGGCCCTGCTTCGCGACGCCGGACCAAACCGACCCGCGGCTCCAACTTCAGGCGCCTTGATGCAAAGAAGCTGCGGTCAGCAACGAAGCAGCAGCGGCAAAAGCCTTCGAGGGACTAGCGCCTTCCCCGCTCCGAAGCAGACGTCCGTGCCAGCGTCCTCATCCGGGTGCCCCAAGCGGAAGCATCCGGGCCATTGCCCGCAGCGGGCATCCTGTGCTCCAATCGGGTCACGGATAACGACGCCCATCCCTCCCGCCAGCTCCCGCTGATGAAAGGAAGGCAGCCGTGGAAACGAGCCATTACCTCGCCCTCCTGCGCGGCATCAACGTGGGCGGGCGGAACAAGGTACCCATGAAGACGCTCAAGGAGCATCTGGAAGACCTGGGCTACGAGCAGGTGGTGACCTACATTGCCAGCGGCAATGTGCTGCTCGAATCAGCCGATCCTGCTGAGCAGGTCGGCAGGGACATCGAAGCCGCCCTCACGGGCAGCTTCGACCTCGACGATGAACTCATCAAGGTTTTGGTGCTCAGCCGCAGCCAGCTGCAGCACGTCATCGATAACAAGCCCGCGAACTTCGGCGAGCATCCGGGCAGGTACCACAGCGACGCAATCTTCCTGATGGGCATTGATGCAGAGGAAGCCATGAGCGCGTTCAATCCGCGTGAGGGTGTCGATCGGATCTGGCCGGGCGACGGCGTCGTCTACTCCCAGCGCCTCAGCGCCGAACGCACCAAGAGCCGCCTGAGCGCCATCGCGTCCTCGCCGCTGTACAAGTCGATGACCATCCGCAGCTGGAACACGACGCAGAAGCTGTGGAACCTGTTCCAGGACTGACCTCGTTAAAGACCGCAGCACCGGACCTGCTGGTCCGGTGCTGCGGAAATATTGCGGTTGTAGCCAGGGACTAGAAGTCCCAGTCGTCGTCCTCGGTGTTCACGGCCTTGCCGATCACGTAGGAGGAACCGGACCCCGAGAAGAAGTCGTGGTTCTCGTCAGCGTTCGGCGACAGGGCCGAAAGGATCGCCGGGTTCACGTCCGTCAGGGTGGACGGGAACATGGCTTCATAGCCCAGGTTCATCAGCGCCTTGTTGGCGTTGTAGTGCAGGAACTTCTTGACGTCCTCAGCCAGCCCGACGCCGTCGTACAGGTCATGCGTGTACTGGACTTCGTTTTCGTAGAGCTCGTACATCAGCTCGTACGTGTAGTCCTTCAGCTCCTGGCGGCGTTCCTCGGAAACCGTCTCCAGGCCACGCTGGAACTTGTAGCCGATGTAGTAGCCGTGCACGGCTTCGTCACGGATGATCAGGCGGATCAGGTCAGCCGTGTTTGTCAGCTTGGCCCGGGAAGACCAGTACATCGGCAGGTAGAAGCCGGAGTAGAAGAGGAAGGACTCCAGCAAGGTGGAGGCCACCTTGCGCTTCAGGGGATCATCGCCGCGGTAGTAGTCCGTGACGATGTGAGCTTTCTTCTGCAGGTTCTCGTTCTCCGTGGACCAGCGGAAGGCCTCGTCGATTTCCTTCGTGGAAGCCAGCGTGGAGAAGATCGAGGAGTAGCTCTTGGCGTGGACGGACTCCATGAACGCAATGTTCGTGTAAACCGCTTCCTCGTGCGGGGTGAGCGCATCCGGAATCAGCGAGACGGCACCAACGGTGGCCTGCACGGTATCCAGCAGGGTCAGGCCGGTGAAGACGCGCATGGTCAGCTGCTGCTCTTCCGGGGTGAGCGTGTTCCACGACTGGACGTCGTTGGACAGCGGCACCTTCTCAGGCAGCCAGAAGTTGTTTACCAGGCGGTTCCAGACTTCTACGTCCTTGTCGTCCTGGATGCGGTTCCAGTTGATCGCCTGCACGTGGTCGATCAGCTTGAGCTTCTCGGTCATTGATAATTCCTTGTCTGAAGTGGATGAAGGGGGAAGCGGCCTACAGCATGCAGGAAACGCAGCCCTCAACTTCGGTGCCTTCCAGGGCGAGCTGGCGCAGGCGGATGTAGTAGATGGTCTTGATGCCCTTGCGCCAGGCGTAGATCTGCGCCTTGTTGATGTCACGCGTGGTGGCGGTGTCCTTGAAGAACAGCGTCAGGGACAGGCCCTGGTCCACGTGCTGCGTGGCAGCGGCATAGGTGTCAATGATCTTCTCGTAGCCGATTTCGTACGCATCCTGGTAGAACTCCAGGTTGTCGTTGGTCAGGTACGGAGCCGGGTAGTACACCCGGCCCAGCTTGCCTTCCTTGCGGATCTCGATCTTCGACGCCACCGGGTGGATGGAGGAGGTGGAGTTGTTGATGTAGGAGATCGAACCGGTCGGCGGGACAGCCTGCAGGTTCTGGTTGTAGATGCCGTGGGCCATGACCGAGTCGCGCAGCGCAGCCCAGTCTTCCCGGGTCGGGATGTGTACGTTCTCGAAGAGCTCGCGTACCCGTTCGGTCTGAGGCACCCAGTCCTGGTTTACGTACTTCTCGAAGTACTCGCCCGAGGCGTACTTGGACTTCTCGAACCCGGCGAACGTGCGGCCGGTTTCGATGGCCAGCAGGTTCGACGCCCGCACGGCGTGGTAGACCACCGTGTAGAAGTAGATGTTCGTGAAGTCGATGCCCTCTTCGGAGCCGTAGTGGACCCGCTCGCGGGCCAGGTAGCCGTGCAGGTTCATCTGGCCCAGGCCAATGGCGTGGGACTGGTCGTTGCCCTTGGCGATGGACGGAACCGAACCGATGTGGCTCATGTCCGACACGGCGGTCAGGGCACGGATCGCCGTCTCGATGGTCCGGCCGAAGTCCGGGGAATCCATGGTCTTCGCAATGTTCAGCGAACCCAGGTTGCAGGAGATGTCCTTGCCGGTCTGGTCGTAGGACAGGTCATCGTTGTACGTGGTGGGCTGGGAAACCTGGAGGATTTCCGAGCACAGGTTGGACATGATGATCTTGCCGTCAATCGGGTTTTCCCGGTTCACGGTGTCTTCGAACATGATGTACGGGTAACCGGATTCGAACTGGATCTCTGCGAGGGTCTGGAAGAACTCGCGGGCCTTGATCTTGGTCTTCTTGATCCGGGAGTCGTCGACCATCTCGTAGTACTTCTCGGTAACCGAGACGTCGGAGAACGGCATGCCGTAAACCTTTTCGACGTCGTACGGGGAGAAGAGGTACATGTCTTCGTCGCGCTTGGCGAGTTCGAAGGTGATGTCCGGAATCACGACGCCGAGGGAGAGGGTCTTGATGCGGATCTTCTCGTCCGCGTTTTCCCGCTTGGTGTCCAGGAACCGGTTGATGTCCGGGTGGTGGGCGTGCAGGTACACGGCACCGGCGCCCTGGCGGGCTCCGAGCTGGTTGGCGTAGGAGAAGGAATCTTCGAGCAGCTTCATCACGGGGATGACGCCGGAGGACTGGTTCTCGATCTGCTTGATCGGCGCGCCGACCTCGCGGATGTTGGTCAGCGCGAAGGCAACGCCGCCGCCGCGCTTGGAGAGCTGCAGGGCCGAGTTGATGGAACGGCCGATCGACTCCATGTTGTCTTCGATGCGCAGCAGGAAGCAGGAGACGAGCTCGCCGCGCTGCTTCTTGCCGGCGTTCAGGAACGTGGGGGTCGCCGGCTGGAAGCGGCCCTCGATGATCTCGTCAACCATCTGCTCGGCCAGCTTCTCGTCGCCGCGGGCCAGGTGCAGGGCAACCATGCAGACACGGTCTTCGTAGCGCTCGAGATAGCGCTTGCCGTCGAACGTCTTGAGCGTGTACGAGGTGTAGAACTTGAAAGCACCAAGGAAGGTTTCGAAGCGGAACTTCTTCTTGTACGCGCGCTGGTAGAGCTCACGGATGAAGTTCATCGTGTACTGGTCCAGCGTCTCGCGCTCGTAGTAGTCGTTCTTGACCAGGTAGTCCAGCTTCTCTTCCAGGTCGTGGAAGAACACGGTGTTGTTGTTCACGTGCTGGAGGAAGTACTGGCGCGCAGCCGCACGATCGGCGTCGAACTGGATTTCGCCGTTCTTGCCGTAGAGATTCAGCATGGCGTTCAGCTCGTGATAGCCAAGCCCCTTATAGGCCTCCGGCAGCTCCTTGGAGTCCGTCATGCCGGCTTCTGCGACTGATGTGTCCAAAACTCTTCCAATCCTTGGTTTACCGTGGCGACGTCCTCCGACGTGCCCATGAGTTCAAATCTATAGAGAACGGGGACCTTGCATTTGGCGGCGATGATGTCCGCCGCCAGGCAGTAGTTCTCCCCGAAGTTTGTATTTCCTGCGCCGATGACTCCGCGGATCAAAGACCGGTTGGACTCAACGTTCAGGAACTTGATGACCTGCTTTGGCACGGCGCCTTTGGCTGCGGCGCCGGGCTGGCCGGCGGTTCCGCCGTAGGTCGGCAGGACCAGTACGTAGGGCCGCTGTGCCAGCAGTGTGGGGGCACTGGTGAGCAGCGGGATCTGTCCTGCCTCGCGGCCGAGCTTGTCCACGAACCGTCCGGTGTAGCCCGAGGCGGAGGTGAAGTACACCAGGTCTGCGGCTGTGACGGGGTTTTGGCTATCGTCAGATGGCCGGCGGTGTTCGTCTTCCAACGAACCTGCCTGCGGCATCGCGATTCCCAAAGTCATGGCGTCCTGCTTCTGTGACTGCGGTGCTTGCTGATGGTGTGGATGCACTTCGTCGGCCCCGACGGCGGTGCGGCGGATGTCCGCCTGGGTTTCGTCCGGTCCGGGGATAATCCCCGGATGGGACGCTTCTTCCGAAGTCCCTGCCTGCTAGGCGACGGAAGTAACGCTGGCCTGTGCCAGCTCTTCGATCTTGTCCGGGCGGAAGCCGGACCAGGAGTCCTGGTCCGTCACGACTACCGGAGCCTGCATGAAGCCCAGGGAACGCACGCGCTCAAGGGCCTCGGGGTCCTGGGACATGTCCACGCTCTGGTACGCGATGCCCTTCTTATCGAGGGCGCGGTACGTGGCGTTGCACTGTACGCAAGAAGGCTTGGTGTAAACCGTGACGGTCATGGTGGTCTCCCCTAGGTGAAGCTTGAAGTCTGTCCATTGATACTACATCCGGCCACTACATCTAGTGCGCCGCCACGGACCCTACCCCAAGATGATGTATTACAAGTATGTCATTCGACACGTCCGTCGTCCACAGTTTCTGCACAGGGCCAGCCGGGAGTTTGCGTGCATTTCCGCTCTGGAACAGGTGGTTCTCCACAGCCTGTGGAGACCGGATGCACAGCCTGTGAGGCGGCGTGAATAACTGCGTGTCGCTCCTGTTGGGCGTGTCGCACGTAGTGCCTGCTACCACTAGATATTGTGGTCGACGGCGATTCAGGGCACCAAGGAGAGGAAAGGACAGCCACATATGGTCAATCCCGTCCATCTCAAGACTCTGCTGGAAGTCATCCGCTCAGGATCCTTCGCGGCGGCGGCCCTGCACCTGGGCTACACCGCTTCCGCGGTCTCCCAGCAGATGTCCGCCCTGGAACGCGAAACCGGCACCACCCTCTTCGAGCGGTCCGCGCGGGCAGCCGTCCCCACGGAAGCCGCCGTCGTGATGTCCCGCCATGCCGCCAAGGTCCTCACGGACATGGACGCACTGCTGGCAGCTGCCGCCCGGGCCGAGGCCGGAACCGAACACGAGCTGCGCCTGGGCATCTTCCCCAGCCTGGCCACGTTCGCGCTTCCCCGCCTGGTGGGCTCACCGGGCTGGCGGGATGTGGGAATCAACCTGAAGGTCTTCGTTGCCGAGCCGGGGCAGACCATCCAGGGGCTGCGCGCAGGCGGGGAACTCGACGTCGCCCTGGTGTTCCAGGTGGGCCAGGGCGGGCTGGCGTGGCCCGCGACCGTCACCCGGCAGTGGCTCGGGGATGACAACTTCCGGGTGGTCCTGCCTGAACAGTGGGGCATCCGCCCGGGGTCCAGGGTCAGCGCCGAACAGCTTTCGGACATGCCCTGGATCATGCATCATCCCGGGACTCCTGATGCCTTGGTCATCGAGCGCCTGTTTGCCAGCTGCAGCCTCCATCCCCGGGTCGCCGCCTATTGCGATGACTTCAACGCCTCCCTGGAAATGGCAGCAGCCGGAATGGGTGCCGCCCTGGTGCCCGAGCTGGCGATGCGCGGCAGCAGCCGCGGTGTCGTCGTCCTTGACGTGCCCGAAATCCGCCTGGCCCGCAGCATCTTCGCCCTGCTGATCAACGACAGGCAGCTTCCCCGGACCCGGGTGTTCCTGGACCGGCTGGCCGAGGTCCTGCAGGAAATCAGCATTTCCCCCGGCGCCGCGGACGCCTAGCACCTGCCGCTGGCCGGTTCGGCTGCCAAGGTGCCGCACATCGCAAAAATCGACGCCCCGCCAGGCCACGCGGCATACTTGCCGAATGGCACTGCGAGGGAAAAAACTGCCCACACCGTCCGCCGCAGCAGTTTCCAACCGGCTCACCGGCATGCTGCGCTACACCCGCGTCCAGCTTGCGTTCAAAGCCGCACTGGCGGTGGCAATTGCCTGGAGTGTGGCACCCCTGGTTCCCGGAGTGGCCTCACAGTATCCCTACTACGCTCCGCTGGGAGCGCTGGTCTGCATGTATCCCACAGTCGCGGGCAGCGTACGGGCGGGCCTGCAAACCCTCGCCGGACTCCTGATTGGCATCGGACTGGCCCTGATCGCCCTCCTCTTCGGCGGTCCGACAGTCTGGACCATCGCGCTGATCGTTGGACTCGGTGTCCTTCTGGCCGGAATCCCCCGCCTTGGTGCCGGGCGCGATTACCTGCCGGTGGCCGCCTTGTTTGTCCTGGTGCTGGGCGGCGACGATGCTGACGGATACTCCTACGGTTATGCCGTTCAAATGGGTGTGGGAGTCCTGATCGGGCTGGCGGTGAACGCCGTCGTGTTCCCTCCCCTTCACCTCAACGGCGCCGTGGACGGACTGGCGGCGCTGCGGCTGAACCTCGCCAGGCAGCTGCGTGAGATGGGAACAGCGGTCGGAGAAAGCTGGCCGCCGGAGCATGAGGACTGGTCCAGCCGGCGCACGGAGCTCATTTCCTTTAGCCGTGAGGTTCGCGAAGCGGTCCAGCTGGCGGATTCCGGCAGGCAGGGCAATCTGCGCCGCAGGCGCCACCAGCGGGACCTCAGTGCTGACTTCCGCGCCCTGCGCGCCATGGAGCGGGTGACCCTCTATGTGGAGGACATGACCGAGGTCCTCGCCACTGCCATCTGGAGTACTCCAGAGGAAACACCTGTCAGCCACGAGGTAGCCGGCTCGCTGGAGCGTGCCATGCTTGCCACTGCCGAAGCCGTTGAAACCTGGGACGACCAGACGGACGAATATTCAGAGGCCGTAGCGGCTGTGCAGGACCTCGTACGGCAAGTTAACAGCTCAGCGTCCCCGGACAGTCCGGTGGATGCCCCCGCTTCGCTGGCGATGAGCCTTCGCAGGGTCCTGCGAACGGTCCGCACCGAGGACGACCAGCCCTAAACTTCCTCCGGCCCTGCGGAGGTTTCCAAGTGCCTGCCCTCCAGCAGCCGTCCCCGGAGGCTGATGCTCAGCACGGTGCAGGCCAGTCCGGCCAGGATGGCAGAGCCGAAGGCAAACAGGGACGCCGGATTACCCTCTCCGACCACATAGTGCAGATGGCCTGCCAGGAGCAGTGCCAGGACCGTGGCTGTTCCGCTTGCCGCAGCCATGATGGCAGTCCGCGTTACCGCGGCAGCTGTGTACAGCCTGCCGCGGGACGCCAGCCCAGCCAGGCTCCACGCGGCGGCCACTGCAACCTGCATGCAGACAAACCCGGCGCTGACGACTGTCAGATATGGAGGCAACAGGTAGGCGTACTCGGGAAACTCATCAGCCAGCTCTCCGCCGATGAACGGCACTCCCATCGTTTGCAGCAGCAGAACAAAGAGGAAGACGGCGGGCAGCAGGACCCTGCGGAAGACGGGCAGCCAAGGATTCATGCGTTGATTATCGATCAAAGACGATCGTTAATCAATAGATAAATCGTCCTAGAGTGCTTCCGGCAACAGGCCAAGATCGGAGAGCTGCCGCGACATGCCGGCGCCGTCGGGGGCATAGATCCACGGAATGTCCCGGGGCTGCTCACTGCCCCTGCCGGCTGACCGGCCGCCCGCCAGCACGGCTTCGCTGGGGGAAAGCTCCCGGATAGCCACCGCCCGGACGTTCTGCGGATGGCTCCGGCTGAACTCTGCATACAGCGACTCGTCGTGCTGCCCGTTGTCCCCAATGAGCAGCCAGCTGATGTTCGGGAACTCCTTGGCCAGGCGCTCCAGCTGCGTGCGCTTGTGCTCGGGCCCGCTGCGGAACCAGCGGTCCCGCGTGGGACCCCAGTCCGTGAGCAGCAGGGGCCCTGCCGGATACAGGTTCCGGGTGATGAACCGCGTCAGCGTCGCGGCGACGTTCCACGCGCCGGTGGAAAGGTAGAACACCGGACTTCCCTCGTTCTCACGGACCAGCCGGTCCATCATGACGGCCATCCCCGGCGTGGGAGTGCGTGCATGTTCGTCCAGGACAAACGTATTCCAGGCGGCCAGCAGCGGCCGCGGCAGTGCCGTCACCATGATGGTGTCGTCGATGTCGGAGATCACCCCGGTCCTCGCCTCGGGGTCCACGATGTACACGGGGGACACCGCAGGCGCGGCTTCGGGCTCAGCCTCGGGACGGAGGGTCACGGTGGTCCAGCCCGGCGTCAGGGACGCAGGCAGCACGACGTCGATGACCCCGCCGCGATCGGCAGTGACCAGGTGTTTCTCGTCTCCGACCTCGACGCAGACCACTGCTTCATTCACCGGCGGACTGATGAAGTTCCGCCAGCCCCGTACGCCGTCGCGCAGTGGCTGGACGCTTTCTCCGCTGCGTGCGGACAGCTTGCCGGGTTTCGCCAGCACCACTCTTCCGAGGACCCGCACCCACGTCGTCGATCCGTAGCCGGTGAAGGAAAGGATCGTCTGCACTCCCCCGCGTTTACGTGCGGCATTCATCCGGTAGGCGTGAAGGCGGTCCTCAATCCGCGCTCCAATATGAAGCGCCTGGTCCTTGGTCCGTTGCATGGCGGGCAATCCTGGTACGGGAGTAGAAGGCATGCCCCCAGTCTTGCAGACGCCTGGGACTGATGCGGTCCGGGAAAGACCGAAGGACGGTTCCCGCCGTGCGGTAACCGTCCTTCGGTTTGCGATAAGGGCTAGCGGTACTGCGAGCGGACGGGGCAGTCGAACGGGTCGCGGGCGGAGAGGCCCACGCGGTTCAGGTAGCGGACCACGATTGCATAGGACTCAGTGAGCGTTGCCTCGGTGTACGGGATCTTGTGCTTGGCGCAGTGTTCCTTGACGATTTCCGAAGCGCGGGCCAGGTGCGGGCGCGGCATGCTCGGGAACAGGTGGTGCTCCACCTGGTAGTTCAGTCCGCCCATGAACGTGTTCATGCCGCGGCCGGTGATGTTGCGTGAGGTCAGGACCTGGCGGCTGAGGAAATCGACCTTGGAGTCACGCGGGATCAGCGGCATGCCCTTGTGGTTCGGTGCGAAGGACGCGCCCATGTACACACCGAAGACGCCGAGTTGGACGCCGAGGAAGGCAAACGCCATGCCAACCGGAAGGAAGTAGAAGACCGCAGCCACGTAGAGGCCCAGGCGCAGGAAGACCATGGTGATCTCCGTGTAGCGTCCCTTGACCTTCTGCTTGGAGAAGAGGTGCTTGATCGACGTTGCGTGCAGGTTGATGCCTTCAAGCAGCAACAGCGGGAAGAACAGCCAGCCCTGGCGGCGGGTCATCCAAGCCATGATTCCCTTGCGGGTTTCGGCCTGCTCCACCTGGAAGGAGATGGTGTCCATCTCGATGTCCGGATCCTTGCCCACGGTGTTCGGGTTGGCATGGTGCCGGCTGTGCTTATTCATCCACCACTGGTAGCTGATACCAACAACGGCGTTGGCAAGGAAGCGGCCGGCCCGGTCATTCGCGGGTCCGGATTCGAAAACCTGGCGGTGGGAAGCTTCGTGCGAAATGAAGGCGAGCTGTGTGAACAGGATGCCCAGTGCGGCGGCGATCAGGAGCTGGAACCAGCTCTCACCGATCAGGAAGAAGCCGGTGCCGGCGGCGATGAGACCGGCACAGAGGAACGCGAAGGTGGTGATGTAGAAAGCACGGCGCCGTTTGAGCAGCCCTTCGTCGCGAATGATCTTCAGCAGCGCTGAATAGCTGCTGGTGACGGCGTTCTCGCGGTTCCTGGTGGTACGGGGTTGTGCATCAATACTCATAAGCGCCTCTGGCTGTCATCGACTTCCCAGCCGCGAAGGTAGAGCAAATGCTCAGTAGATGTTTGACAGCCTAACCCGAATTGCTGGAAATATGCTGTGACCAAGTCGTAACAATTACTTCTGCCCTGGCGCTTCGAATCCCGGCCCAGCCGTTGACCCCCCTCCCGGCAAGGCACAGCATGGCTGCACCAGCAGTCCGATTGTCCGGGGAGAATCCGTGATCAGAGTCCTGTCCATTGACGGCGGGGGCATCCGCGGCATCATTCCTGCGACCTGGCTGATGAGGCTGGAGGAACTGGCCGGAAAGCCCGCTTCCGGGCTCTTCGACATTGTGGTGGGGACATCCACCGGAGGCATCATCGCACTGGGTCTGACGTGCCCTTCCAAAACCGGGGAGCCGCACAGCGCCGTTGCCCTCCGCGGCCTGTACGTGGACCACGGGGCGGAAATCTTCTCCGATTTCCCAGGTGGCGGAGCCGCGAAGGCCGAGCAGGCCGGCCCAGCTGCACCGGGCGGGTCCGGCGGGCAGGCACGGTATTCATCCGAGCCGCTGCGCCGGTACCTGGACGGGTATTTTGGGGACCGGCCTCTCTCAGCGGCGGTAAAGCCGGTCGCTGTGGTCACCGTTGACCTGGCACACTTCGCCGGCCTCCTGTTCAGCGGAGGCGGACTTGACCAGGGCGTCCTGGGCGATGCACCCATGGCCACCGCGGCGCTGGCTACCTCGGCGGCACCCACCTATTTCGAGCCCGTGCCCTACACCGGTACGGACGGCGTTCGCCGGCTCCTGGTGGACGGAGGACTGGCTGCCAATGATCCTGCTTTTGTGGGCCTGACCATGGCGATGGTCCAGCAGCGCCGCAGCACTGATAACCCCGGGATCGTGTTGGTTTCCCTCGGCACCGGTGTACAGGCCGGCGGCAGCTCGCTGGAGCCCAGCGCCGTGGCCCAACTCGCCCACCCCGGGCAGAAGGCTGCGCTGGAACCGATCGTCGAGACCCTGTACGGGGCGCCCGGGGTGCTGACGCGCCGCCTGATCGCCCTGCTTCTGGGAGAGCAGTACATTCGCGCACAGACCGAGCTGTTTCCCGGCGTCGACCATGCCCTGGACGATGCGAGCCCGGAAAACATCAGCGGGCTGCTGCGGACGGCGGACGCCCTGGTTTCCGCAGACGCCGCAGTCCTGCAGGATCTTGCCGGCAGGCTGGCACAGGACGGTTGACGTTGACGTTGCGTCAACCCGTAGCGTGGAAAGCATGAATCACGGAACCCGGAACGCGGCCGGACGTGACTTTCCTGTTCAGGAGGTTGCCCGGCTCGCCGGTATCACCAGCCGGACACTGCGGCACTATGACGCGGTAGGGCTGCTGCCACCCTCGCGGATTGGCGGCAACGGCTACCGCTACTACGACCAGCACGCCTTGATCCGGCTGCAGCGGATCCTGCTGCTGCGGGAACTGGGACTGGGCCTGGCCGAGATAGCCGGCGTGCTTGAGCGGCAGGGCAACACGACGGACGCCCTGCGGACCCACCTGGCATGGCTGGAACAGGAAAAAGACCGCCTGGCCCGGCAAATCGCCTCCGTGACGCGAACCATCACAGCTTTGGAGAAAGGACAGGACATCATGGCCGAGAACACCTTCGACGGATTCGACCACACGCAGTACAAGGACGAGGTGGAGCAGAAATGGGGCAGGGAGGCGTACGCGCGCTCCGATGAATGGTGGAAGAACATGGACGACGGCGAACGCAGCCGGTGGAAGGCCGAGACCGAAGAACTGGGCCGGGCCTGGACCGAGGCCGCCGCCCAGGGGACCGATCCGACCTCCGCCGCGGCGCAGGGCCTGGCCGCCCGCCACGTGGACTGGCTGAAGTCCGTTCCCGGCGCGCCAACCGGCCCTGATCAGCTTTCCGGGTATGTACGGAGCCTGGCGGGCATGTACGTGGCTGATCCCCGTTTCGCTGCCAACTACGGCGGGGCCGAAGGTGCAGAGTTCGTGCGCGATGCCCTCCTGGCTTACGTCGAGGGCGGCATGGCGGACTAAGACCCCGCCACCACCGAGAGGCCAGTTACGGCTCCTTTGAGCACTGGTAAGAGCCGTAACTGGCCTCTCGGCGGAGGGGGCATGGTTAGTATCCATGCATGACACACGCCGATCTGTCCCCCGAACCGGCCGCTCCTTCCGGAACCCCGGCGGTCCTGGACCTTGGCAGCGCTCCCTCTGGCCAGCCCTGGCAGCAGCCGGAAAGGTATTGGGCCGGCTTGGAACGGGCAGTTGCCCACCTTCCCGCTCCCGCGGCAGTCCTGGAACTGGACGCGCTCCGCTGGAACGCCAGGGACCTGCTGCGGCGGGCCGGCGGCAAGCCGCTCCGGGTGGCCAGCAAATCGATCCGTGTCCGGTCCGTCCTGGATGCGCTCCTCCGGTTGCCCGGCTTTGCCGGTGTCATGGCCTTCACGCTCCCCGAAGCCCTCTGGCTTGCCCGGGACATCGACGACGTCCTGCTGGGCTACCCGACGGTGGAGCAGGCAGCCATCACCCGCCTGCTCTCCGATGAAGTCCTGGCCAGCCGTATCACCCTGATGGTCGACGACGAGGCACAGCTGAACCTTATCGATTCCCTCGCCGCGCCGGGCCGTCGCCCAGAGATCCGGATCTGCCTCGACGCCGATGCCTCCTGGCAGGCGCCTTTACTGGGGTTTATCGGCACGCGCCGTTCGCCCCTGCATAACCCGGCCGACGCCGTCGCGCTGGCCCGCCGCATCGCGGCCCGTCCCGGCTTTACCCTGGTTGGGCTCATGATGTACGAAGGCCAGGTGGCCGGGGTGGGCGACAACGTCCCGGGAGCCGGACCCATGAACCACGTGATGAGGTGGGTCCAGCGCCGCTCCATGGCCGAGCTGGCCCAACGGCGCACCGCCATAGCGGGCGCCCTGCGGGAGATCTCCCCTCTCGAATTCGTCAACGGGGGCGGAACCGGGTCCGTTGAGACGACAGCAGCGGATCCCGCGGTCACGGAAATCACCGCCGGATCAGGGCTCTTCGCCGGCCACCTGTTCGATACGTACCGGGCGTTCTCCCCCGCCCCGGCAGCTGCGGTCGCGCTGGACGTGGTGCGCCGCCCGCAGGACCGGACGGCGACGCTGCTCGGCGGCGGCTGGATCGCCTCCGGCCCGCCCGGGCCCAGCCGCGCACCCCAGATCGCCTGGCCGCACGGGCTGCGGCTGCTGCCGAGGGAAGGAGCCGGCGAGGTCCAGACTCCCCTGGCCGGCCCTGCCGCGGAGCACCTCGCGCCTGGTGACCGGGTATGGCTGCGCCACGCCAAGAGCGGTGAGCTCTCCGAGAGAGTCAACGAATTCCATGTGGTCCAGCACGGAACGGTGACCGGCACAGTGCCCACATACCGCGGCGAGGGCAAGGCCTTCCTGTGACAGCGCGCCGCCCCGCTTCCAGCGCCCCAAAGCCGAGCGAATGGCGGAACTGGGCGGGCACGGTCCGGGTCCGCCCGGAACGCCTCGCCGCACCCGCCGGCATTCCGGAACTCCAGCGCGCAGTTGCGTCGGCGGTCTCTGACGGGCTGCGGGTCAAGGCTGTTGGGGCCGGACACAGCTTCACGGGCATCGCCGAAGCCCCGGGACTCCTGCTGGACCTGGGCCGCCTGCAGGGCCTCGTCCACGCCGACCGCGATTCCGGACAGGTGACCCTGCTCGGTGGAACGCGGCTGTACCGTATCCCCGGACTGCTGGCTCCGTACGGACTGGGTATGCCGAATCTTGGGGACATCGACCGGCAGACGATTTCCGGCGCGGTTTCCACCGGTACCCACGGCACGGGAGCCGGGTTCGGCGGGCTCGCCACCCAGGTGGTTGGCCTCACCCTCGTGCAGCCCGACGGCGGACTGCTCACCATAGGTGCTGACGATCCGCTGCTGCCGGCCGCTGCGCTGGGGCTGGGTGCGCTGGGCATCATTGCCTCAGTAACCCTGCAGTGCGTGCCGGCGTTCCTGCTCCGCGCCGAAGAGAGTTCTGAGCCGCTGGACGCTGTCCTGGCCGGACTCGCCGACAGGGTCAAGGCGAGCGACCATTTCGAGTTCTACTGGTTTCCGCATACAGAACGTGCGGCGACGAAGACCAACACCCGGCTGCCGGGTACTGCCCGGCGCGATCCCCTGCCGCCGCTGCGGGCGTGGGCAGATGAAACGCTTCTGTCCAACTCCCTCTTCAGGGCAACCTGTACTGCCGGAGCTGCGGTTCCCGCGGTCATACCAGTGGTCAACCGTGCGGCTGCCCGGCTGATGGGCGGCAGCGCCTACACCGATTCCTCCGCCCGGGTTTTCACCCAGCGCAGGACGGTTCGTTTCCGTGAACTGGAGTACGCCGTTCCCGCAGATCTCTTGCCTTCGGCTTTTGAAGGGCTCCGCAAGGTCTTTGCGCAAAACCCGCGGTGGCGGATCTCTTTTCCCATAGAGGTGCGGTGGGCCGCGGCAGATGACCGGTGGCTTTCCACCGCCTACGGCCGCGACACCGCCTACATCGCCGTCCACCGCTACTACCGGGAGGACCCGGCAGAGTATTTCTCGGCTGTGGAGGAGGTCCTCCTCCCGCACGCCGGTCGTCCGCACTGGGGCAAGCTCCACACCCTCGACGCCGCTGCCCTGGCGCCCCGCTATCCCCGGTTTGCAAGCTTCCAGGAGGTGCGCAACCGGCTCGATCCGGGGCGGGTCTTCTCCAACGCCTATCTCGACCGGGTCCTGGGACCCTAAAGGAGCCGCGGCGACACAACGTCCCACGTCCCGTGGGACATGCCCGCCCCGCCGTACGATGAGTCCGTCATCCGACCCGAAGGAGTGCCGTGACTACAGCGTCCGCCCGCAGGAACACCACCGCCCCCGCCCGTACCTGGTGGTGGGGTTTCGTTCCGTTCGCGGCGTTGTCCGTGGTCCACGTCGCTGCACGGCTGGTCGAAGCGGAGGAAGTGGCCGCCCCAACCAAGCTCGTGCTGATGCCCCTGCTGGCGGCAGCCGCCGTCTGGGTGTTTCGGCGCAAAACGTGGACCGCACCGGGAATCCTGCTGCTCGCGGCACTGTTCTTCTCCTGGATCGGGGACGGTGCCGGAGCCTTCTTTCCGCAGGCACCTGAGCTCCCAATCATGCTCGGCGCCTTCGGCATAGCGCACCTTTGCTATATCTGGCTGCTCTGGAAGTACGCAGCCCCCGGGCCATTCCCCCGCTGGGCGCTGGTCTTTCCCGTGTGGTGGGTTCTGATGCTGGTGACCTTGTGGCCGTCCCTCGGCGGCCTGGGGATCGCCGTCGCACTGTATGGCATTGTCCTGGGCGGTACAGCCGCGACCGCAGCACGGTGCAACCCGGTGATCGCAGCCGGCGGAGTGCTGTTCCTGGCCTCGGACACGGTGCTGGCGTTCCGCATCTTTATGCCGGAGGTCATGCCCGGCTGGACCAGCGCGCTGGTCATGCTCACGTACTGCGCCGGGCAGGGGCTGATTGCGGCCGGTTTCCTGCGCGGACGTTCGCCCAGGGATCAGTAGCGGAGCAGGTCCCGGAATTCCCCGGACCCCAGAACGCCGGCACCGACGGCGAGGCTGCGGGCGGCAAGCTCCTTGTCACTCGTCACCACGGTAACGCTGCGCCCCGAATCCGCCAGGCGTGCAGCGGCGCCCGCGACGGCGTCGTCTCCTTCCCCTTCGGCACGCACGACGCCGATGCCTGCCGGTACCTGCGCCTCCCCGACGCCGCAGGCCCGGCCTTCAAGGACCACGAGGAATTCGGGATACCAGCGGTCCGCAGGCAGTGACAGCACCGACGCGGACAATCCCTCCGAGGCGAGGCTGCCCATGGCTTCCAGCAGGCGGGCCGCTGCACCGGCGCGGTCCTTCCACCAGCCGTCCGGCACGGAACCCACCACGTTCGCCGCATCGACGACGACGGCGGGACGCACCGCCAGCAGCGGGCGCAGCTTCTGCCAGGAGGCTGCGAACCCCGGGTGCAGGGGCAGCGCCTCAACGTCTTCGACCGGTATCCAGGCCAGCTCACGGCTTTCCGGATCGCTGATCACCGGTTCAAACGGCTCCCGGACGTCCGCCATCAAGGTCGAGTAGGTCCACACCTGGAGGTCCAGTACGCTCATGAACCTCGGGCGGAGAGCCCCTGCGGGAACACCGGCTTCCTCCGCTGATTCCCGCAGTGCCGCCGCCTCAGCGCCTTCGTGCTGGTGCCGGGCTCCCCCGGGCAGCCCCCAGGTATCCCCGTGGTGGCTCCACGCGGCCCGGTGCTGCAGCAGCACACCGCGGTCCGGATCGACGGCCAGCAGGCCGGCCGCACCAAAGCGGCCCCAGTATTTTTCCCCCGAAGGAGAAATCACCCAGGCGTCGCCCGGGTCACGCGGTCCGTGGGGACGCGGCGGCTCCCCGGTGGCAGGAGGTTCGATTCTCACGTCCCCTACCCTTCCACACCTGTGCTGTCCGGGGTGCTCAAAGGCTAGACTCCCCTCCGAAGGGCAGCGCTTCGTCTTCGCCCGGCCGCACCAATGGCAAGGGAGAAACCCGTGACAAACAGCATCATCGTCTTCGGCGCCACCGGCTACACGGGCCGGCTCGTGGTCGAGTCGCTGCTCAAACGCGGCGTGCGTCCCGTCCTCGCAGGCCGCAACGCGGGGAACCTGCAGGAGCTCGCCGCACCTGACCAGCTGGACTACCGGAGCGCCGATGTCCGCGACAGTGCCGCCATGCGTGCGCTCGTCTCGCCCGGCGACGTCTTGGTCTCCACCGTTGGCCCCTTTGAACGCTACGGCCATGCCGCTGCCCAGGCAGCCGTGGAAGCCGGGGCGCACTACCTGGACTCGACCGGCGAAGTCGGCTTCGTCCAGGAGCTTCGGCGCCGGCTGTCCCGCCAGGCACAGGAGCAGGGCATCACGATGGTTCCGGCCTTCGGCTACGACTATGTCCCCGGCTTTCTGGCCGGGACCCTGGCGATGCAGAGGGCCGGCTCGGCAGCATCAGCATTGCGCGTTGGCTACTTTACTGCCGGCACCCTGCGGCGCGGCCTCAGCCAGGGCACCCGGTCCACCCTCGCCGACAACCTCACGAAGCCGGCGGCCGTCTACCGGGACCGGAGCCTTGGCGAGGACCGCATCGCCGGCACGTCGGAGGTGTTCCGTGTCCTCGGACGGGAAAAGCGCGCGTTCCTGGCTCCGGGAACGGAAGTCCTGTTCATGCCGGAGGCGTTCCCGCAGCTGGCGTCAGTGGAGGTCTTCAACGGCTGGTTCCCCGCACTCAGCGCAGTGGCGCAGCCGGTCACCTGGCTGGCAGCCCAGATGGAGAGGACACCCTGGGGACAGCTGGCCCTTCAGTGGGCGGGAGGCAGGGTCACCGGCCCGCCCGGAGGCCCGGATGAATCCGAACGCAGCCGGACACTGAGCCTGGCGGCGGCCAGGGTCCTTGATGAGAACGGCAGCCCCCTGGCAGCGGTCCAGGTGCTCGGTCCCAGCGTCTACACCCTCACCGGAGAGCTCTTGGCCGAAGGTGCAACGGCACTGCAGGAGGGCAAAGCACTGCGGCACGGTGTCCTGGGACCCGTTGAGGCGTTCGGCCCCGCAGGACTCGTTGCGCTGTGCGCCGGGGCCGGACTGGCGCCAATTCCGGGATAGGGAGACCCTCAGGGCACGTTGTGGCCGGCCGCCCGGATGAGCCCGTACCACTCACCCCTGGTCAGCGGGATGTCCGATCCCTGTGCAGCATCGGTGACACGCTGCGGCGTCGTGGTCCCGAGGACCGCCTGCATCCCCGCCGGATGCCGGGTGATCCAGGCGACCGCAATCGCGGTAGGCGTCACTGCGTACTTCCCCGCGAGCTTTTCAAGTTCGGCGTTCAGCTCCGGGTAGTCGGGCGAGTCGAAGAAGACCCCGCCCTGGAAGCCCCGCTGGAACGGCGACCAGGCCTGGAGCGTGATCTTGTTGATCCGGGCGTAGTCGACCAGGCCGCCGCCGTCCCGGGTGATCGAGTCACCATGGTCTGCCATGTTCGATGACAGGCCCTGGGCGATGATCGTCGAGTGCGTGATCGAGAGCTGTACCTGATTGGCCACGATCGGCTGCTGCACCGCGGTCTTGAGCAGATCGATCTGGCGCGGGGTGTGGTTGGAAACGCCGAAGGAACGGACCTTCCCGGAGGACTCCAGATGGTCGAAGGCACGGGCGACCTCCTCCGGTTCGACCAGGGCGTCAGGCCGGTGCAGCAGCAGTACATCGAGGTAGTCCGTGCGCAGCGCCTTCAGCGATTCCTCGGCCGAGGAGACTATGTGTTCATACGACTGGTCATAGCTCCACGGATCCTCGACGATGCCGGTCTTGGTCTGCAGGATGATCTGCCCGCGCTCCGAGGAGCTGAGCTGCAGGGACTCGGCGAAGCGCCGCTCGCACAGGTGGTACCCGCCGCCCGGTCGGTTGAACCCGTACAGGTCCGCGTGGTCGAAGAAACTGATGCCCGCCTCGCGAGAGGCCGTGTACAGGGTGCGGATCTGCTCGTCGGAGTCCCCGGCAATTCGCATCATGCCTGCAATCACGCTGGGCACCTGCTGGTCGGTGGTTCCAAAGCGGACAGTCTTCATGGATTCCTCCCGGGTGGGTTCCGTGTTGGCCGGGGCGAACCTCAGCCAAAGGCCCAGCATAGCGGCAGGCGATCGGGAAGCTTCCTGCCCTCCTGGGAGAGACCCCGCAACCCCAGGGGCTTAAACACTTGAACCCCCGGCACGCTTTCGCGTGTCGAGGGTTCAAATAGTCTGGGTGGAGCTGAGGGGACTCGAACCCCTGACCCCCTGCATGCCATGCAGGTGCGCTACCAGCTGCGCCACAGCCCCAATTCAGTTCTTTAGATCCACTGGATATCCATCCAACCATATATCCCGGCTGCCCGGGAGATACCGGTGGAGCTGAGGGGACTCGAACCCCTGACCCCCTGCATGCCATGCAGGTGCGCTACCAGCTGCGCCACAGCCCCGAAATACTGTCCCAAAAGCCAGTAAATCAAGAAAATTGCCGGTCCGAATTCTTCCACCCGGGCCGAAGCAACTCCTCTACTTTAGTACAGAAGCCGCAGAGTGCAAAATCAAAGTACAACGCTGTGATTCCCGCTGCGGGCGGCGGAACCAGGCCGCCAGCCCGCGCGGGAACACGCTATTCGGATTCCTGCGCAGCAGGGGTTTCGGGCAGCTGGAGATCAACTGCCGGGCAGTCCTTCCACAGCCTGTCCAGGGCGTAGAAGACGCGGTCTTCCTCGTGCTGCACATGCACCACTACAGTTGCGTAGTCCAGCAGGACCCAGCGTCCTTCACTGCGCCCTTCGCGGCGGACGGGCTTCAGCCCTTCCTTTGCCAGTTCCTCTTCGATGCCGTCAACAATGGCGTTGACCTGGCGTTCGTTCGATGCCGATGCGATCAGGAAGATATCGGTGATGGCAAGGCGTTCGCTGACGTCGATGGCGACGATGTCATCCGCCAGCTTGGCCGACGCCGCCTTCGCTGCGGTACGGGCAATATCCATGGATGATTCGGTGGCGCTCAACGTGTCTCCTTGTTTGGTATCAGCTGCCAAGGCCGCCGACGATCATTAATATGCCGACGGCGAGGGCAGCAAGGCCCGCACCTACGGCTCCCAGGGATACCAGGCGCATCCTCCGGGTGCGGCCGAGGCCTGCAGTCATGACATCCAGGGGGTCCAGGCCGAACGCGCTTCTTGCACCGATCGGCTTCGCCCCCTGGTCTGCTTCCAGCGGCGCATTAACCAGGGCATCGGCCCTGGCAAGAATTTGGGAGTGCCGGACTTCGGCGCTTTCGGCGGGCTGTTTGGCCCGGTCCGGGCGGCTGTTGGATGCCGGCTTCCGGACCTGCCCCATTCGCCCGGTGCCCGGAGCATTCGGTGCCGCGGGGTTCGACGACGTCACGATCGGCACGTGTGAAGTGCGCGGCGGCTTCATGACGGGCCGGCCGACGCCGGGAACCTCCACAAACTCCAGCGGTGTCACCATCGCCAGGTTGTGGGCAGTCGTGGGGTCGGACTGGGGCGAGCGGCGCTGCTCGTTCTCCTGGGCCAGCCGCTGGATGTTCTGCGTGCGCCGGTTCAGCACCGCTGCGCGTTCGGCCAGGGCACGCTGCTGGGCCAGGAGTTCCAGGTCGACGGCGTGGGGATCAGACTGCTGCAGCGCTTCCATGGCAGCCACTTGGTTGCGGGCCTGGTGCTTGAGCGCTTCGCGCGCCGCGAGTGCCTGTTCCACGGACATGTTGGCGACGTCGGCATTGGGTGCCTCCGGCGCCGGAGCGGACGTGGTGGGTGCCTCCGGAGCGGACGTCTCCGCAGCTGCCCGCGCCTCTGCAGCTGCCCGCGCCTCTGCGGCTGGCGGCGCCTCCGCGGGAGCAGCGGAGGACAGTTGCGTGGCATTCGGGGAAACCGTGGCATCCGGGGCACCGGACACGGCCGGGGCACGCGTCGGTGCCGGGGTGGCAGGCTGGATGGCCACGGCAGGTTCGGGCTGCTGGGCAGCGCGCAGCCGCCGTTCCCTGCGGCTGGCTGCCTGGACGGACGCGGCCGCTGCTGCGGGGGACGCCACTGAAGCGGGAGACGAAGAGGAGTCAGGAACTACAGCACCGGAACGGCGCCCCGACGAAGGTACGGGACTCGCAACAGCGGGTTTTTCCCGGTCTGACTGCTTTGGCTGTTGTTGGGCCTGCTGGGCCTGCTGCGCCTGCTGCTGGGCGATGCGCAGCTGGCGCCGGGTTGGCGGGTTGGCGCTGGGGGGCTCCCTGCGGTCCTGGCTTTCGGTGAGTGCCTTGTAGGCGCGCAGTGCTTCGCGGTTGCGCGCCCGCTGCTGGGACTCCCGCTCCTGGGGCCCCGCATCCGCCGCCGAGCCAGCCGCACGGCGGCTGCGTCGAGGTGCGTCTGCGGACTCTGGACCGTTAGTCATTTCCTACCCATCCGGTGTTGGTTGCTCAGGCTACTGGTTCAGTGGTGGCAGACGGAGCCTGCTGCTGCGCAGGTGTATAGAGCTTGTGCTTGGCGATGTACTGCACCACACCGTCCGGAACGAGATACCAGACGGGTTCCGATGCCGCGACCCGCTGCCGGCAGTCCGTCGAGGAGATTGCCATGGCTGGAATTTCCAGGAGCTTGACGTCGTCGCGCCCCATGTTCTGCAATTCATGGCCAGGCCTTGTCACCCCCACGAAATGGGCCAGCGACCAAAGCTCCTGGACATCCTTCCACGAAAGGATCTGCGCCATGGCGTCCGCGCCGGTGATGAAAAACAGCTCGGCATCCGGACGCGCCTGGCGCAGATCCCTCAGCGTATCAATCGTGTAGGTAGGCCCGGGCCGGTCAATGTCCACCCGGCTGACCTTGAACCGCGGATTCGATGCCGTCGCGATGACGGTCATCAGGTATCGGTGTTCGGCTGGAGTGACTTCCTGGGAAGACTTGTGCCACGGCTCGCCGGTCGGCACGAAGACCACTTCGTCGAGGTCGAAGACCGACGCGACTTCGCTGGCTGCAACCAGGTGGCCGTGGTGGATGGGATCGAAAGTGCCGCCCATAACGCCGAGGCGGTAGGGGCGGTGTCCGTTGTCCACCGATTCTTCTGCTGTAGGCATGCCAGTTCCAGCCGGTTCCACCTGGGGGCGGGGACCTATTCGGGGATTCCCTGGCCGTGGTCGTGCTTGTTCGGGAACTGGCGCTGCGGGTCAACGTGTTCCGGCGTCGCTTCGTGGCGGTGGCCGAGGCTGGTGAAGGCCATGGTCGCGAACATCAGCACCATGAAGATGCCAAAGATGACGGCGCCGTAGACGAGCGGGGGTGTTCCCTCTGCGTGTTCTTCGGCAACTTCGGCCGCCATCAGCGCAGCACTGGAAAGCTGGATCAGCATGAATCTCCCTAAATCAACCGCCGGTAACCCCGGCGGAGCATCGTTTCTAGATCAATGGTACGCGTAGGCGCCCGGAACAACGCAGTCCGGGTCCGGCGCAGGGCAGGTGTTTTTAGACGCGCACCTGGCCGTCGCCCTGGATGATCCACTTGGTGGTGGTCAGTTCCTTGAGGCCCATCGGGCCGCGGGCGTGCATCTTCTGGGTGGAGATGCCGACCTCTGCGCCCAGCCCCAGCTCGCCGCCGTCGGTAAACCGGGTGGACGCGTTGACGATCACCGCGGCCGAATCGATCTCGGCGATGAAGCGCTCAGCGTTGGCCAGGTTGTTGGTAATGATCGCCTCGGTATGGCCGGTGGTCCAGCGGCGGATGTGCTCGAGTGCTTCCTCCATGGAGTCGACCATGGCCACGGCAAGGTCCAGGTCCATGTATTCCCGGCCCCAGTCATCGTCGGTGGCCTCCACTGCCTGGGCGCCTTCGGGCAGGATCGCCCGGATGCGCTCGTCGGCGTGCAGCCGGACACCGGAAGACGCCAGGACGGCCAGGACCTCGCGGGCCGCCGCTGCGTCCTTGTGGACCAGCAGGGTCTCCACGGTGTTGCAGACGCTGGGACGCTGGGTCTTGGCATTGACCAGGATGTCGACGGCCATCTCTTCAGGAGCGGATTCGTCGAGATAGATGTGGACGTTGCCCTCACCCGTTTCGATGACGGGGACGGACGCATTGGTGACGACGTTCTGGATCAGGTCGCGGCCGCCGCGGGGAATGAGGACGTCGACCTTGCCGCGCGCCTTCATCAGCACGTTGGCGCCCGGCCGCCCGTAGGTATCGATGCTCTGCACCGCGTCAGAGGGAAGTCCCACAGTATCCAGGGAGTCCCGGATCAGGTTCACGAGCACGGTGTTGGTAGCTGCCGCCGCGCTGCCGCCGCGCAGGATCACGGCGTTACCGCTCTTGAGGGCAAGGCCGGCAATGTCCACGGTGACGTTGGGGCGGGCCTCGTAGATGGCGCCGACGACGCCGAGCGGAACGTGCACCTGCCGAAGCCGCAGGCCGTTGGGCAGCGTCTGTCCGCGGGCAACGGAGCCTACGGGGTCCGGCAGGCCGGCCAGGCTCCGCAGGGCTTCGGCCAGTCCGTCTATGCGTTCCGGAGTCAGCGTCAGGCGGTCCAGCAGTGCCTCGGATGTTCCCTTGTCCCGTCCGCGCCGCAGGTCTTCGGCGTTGGCAGCCAGCACCAGGTCGCGCCGGGACACGATGTCCTGGGCAATCTGTTCCAGGGCCAGGTCCTTCCACGCCCGGTTGGCACGGGCCATCCGGCGGGCAGCGACCCGGGCCCGGTCGGCGATGCTGTTGACGCCGGTCTCGACGTCCTCCGGCGAGGGCGCGGAAGAGGCGGTGCGGTCGTCGGTCACGGCAGCAGTATCGGCAGCGGTCATGCTCCCAGTGTAGCTGCGGTGCCGTCTGACTGTCCGGTCCGTGACGGCGCCTGTTCGCCTGCGCCGGCGCCGTGCGGGTGCAGGATCACCAGGTCATTCACGTGCACCACGGAACGTTCGTAGCCGCGGCCCAGCTCCTTCGCCAGCTCCTTGGTGGACCTGCCGAGCATCTTGGGCAGCTCATCGGAGGCATAGTTCGTCAGGCCGTGGGCAAGGACCCGGCCGGAGGTGTCGCGCAGCGCGACGGGGTCACCGGGTTCGAAGTGGCCTTCCACCGCCACGATCCCCGCCGGAAGCAGCGAACGGCGGCGCTCCCCCACGGCACGCGCGGCGCCGTCGTCGAGCACCAGCGAACCCTGGATCCGGGCCAGGTGGGCAAGCCACAGCAACCGGATGGGCTGGCGGACGCCGCGGGTGGTGAACCAGGTGCCGACGTCTTCGCCGGCCAGGGCGGCAGCAGCGTTTTCGGTGGACGTGACCAGCGCCGGGATGCCGGACTCCGCCGCGATCGTGGCGGCCTCAACCTTCGTGACCATGCCTCCTGTGCCCACTCCGGCCTTGCCGACCTTTCCGATGCGCACGTCTTCAAGGTCCTGCATACCGGTGACTTCCGGAATGCGACGGGCGCCAGCTGAGGGCGGGCCGTCATAGAGGGAGTCGACGTCGGAGAGCAGGATCAGCGCGTCCGCCTTGACCAGGTGCGCCACGAGTGCCGCCAGCCGGTCGTTGTCGCCGAAGCGGATTTCGTGGCTGGCAACGGTGTCGTTCTCGTTGACGATCGGTACGACGCCGAAGTTCAGCAGCCGTTCCATCGCCCGGTGGGCGTTGGCGTGGTGGGTTCGGCGCATCAGGTCTTCAACCGTCAGCAGGACCTGGCTCACAGTGACGCCATGCCGGCCGAATGCTTCGGTGTAGCGCGCCATCAGCAGCCCCTGCCCCACGCTGGCCGCAGCCTGCTGGGTGGAGAGCTGGGAGGGGCGCCGGCTCAGGCCCAGCGGCGCAAGGCCCGCAGAGATCGCACCCGAGGAGACCAGGATGATCTCGGTCCCCTGCTGCCTCCTGGCAGCCAGGACGTCCGCAAGGGACGTCAGTGCCTCGTCCGAAATGCCGCCGGCAACCGAGGTCAGGGAGGAGGACCCTACCTTGACGACGATGCGGCGGGCACGGGCGAGGCCCGCGCGGGACTGGAGCGGGCGCTTGGGAACGGACACGGTCTGTGCTTCAGATTCTTCTGTCATGACCGATCCAGCCTATGCCCAAGCCCCGCCCAATCCGACTTCGTGAAGGGATTAGTCCTCTTCGGCAGGCTTCGGGCTGGAATGCTTGTAGTTGACCGATTCGGTCCAGATTCCCGCCTTGCGCTCGGCTTCCAGCTCGGCACGTGCCGCTGCGCGGGCGTCCTTGCGCTGCTGGTGGTCCTCGCGCTTTTCGTTACGGGTCGGACGCGAGAAGTCTTCGATGCGGATGTCCGAACCGCGCGGCGAGGCAGCCAGCAGTTCGGCGCCGCCAATCATCGTCGGCTCCCAGTCGAAGACGACGCCGTCGCCTTCACCAATAACCACGGCATCTCCCGGCTTGGCGCCGGCTTTGAAGAGCTGGTCTTCCACGCCGAGCTTGGCCAGGCGGTCGGCGAGGTAGCCGACGGCTTCGTCATTGGTGAAGTCCGTCTGCTGGACCCAGCGCAGCGGCTTGTCGCCCAGGACGCGGAACAGCGGTTCAAGGTTGCGCTCCTCGCGGCGGATGGTGAATCCGCCCTTGGCGTTGACGGACCGCGGACGCACCACAGGTGCCACGACCCGGGGCGGAGCGGTTTCGATTGCCTTGCGGGCTTCAGCGACGATGGCTGCCATGGCGAAGCCGAGTTCACGAAGACCTTCGTGGCTCGCAGCGGAGACCTCGAACACGCGGTAACCGCGCTTCTCGAGCTCCGGACGGACGAACTCTGCCATGTCGCGCCCGTCGGGCACGTCCACCTTGTTCAGTGCCACGAGGCGCGGACGCTGGTTCAGCGGAACGACGTCGCCGTCGGCACCCGCGTAGCTCATGTCCACTTCGTACTTCTCAAGTTCGGCCTCGATCACGTCGAGGTCGCCGAGCGGATCCCGGTCCGTTTCCAGTGCTGCGCAGTCCAGGACATGGACGAGTGCAGCGCAGCGTTCCACATGGCGCAGGAAGTGGTGCCCCAGGCCCTTGCCTTCGGATGCACCCTCGATGAGCCCCGGAACGTCGGCCACGGTGAAGCGGACATCACCGGCCTGGACAACGCCCAGGTTCGGGATCAGCGTGGTGAAGGGGTAGTCGGCAATCTTGGGCCGCGCTGCGGACATGGCCGCGATCAGCGAGGACTTGCCGGCGGAGGGGAAACCGACCAGCGCGATGTCGGCAATCGACTTGAGTTCCAGGACGATGTCCCGCTCATCACCCGGGGTGCCCAGCAGGGCAAAGCCGGGGGCCTTGCGCTTCTGGGAGGAGAGCGAGGAGTTGCCCAGGCCGCCCTGGCCGCCGGCTGCGGCGACATATTCGGCGCCCATGCCAACAAGGTCGGCCAGGACCTTTCCGTCCTTGGACTTGACGACCGTACCTTCAGGAACGGACAGCACCAGGGTCTCCCCCGTCTTGCCTGCACGCCAGTCGCCCATGCCCGGTCCGCCGTTGCCGGCGTGGCGGTGAGGCGCGTGGTGGTAGTCAAGCAGCGTGGTGGTCTGGCCGTCCACGCGCAGGATGACGTCGCCGCCGTCGCCGCCGTTACCGCCGTCGGGACCGCCGAGCGGCTTGAACTTTTCGCGCTTTACGGACACGCAACCATGGCCGCCGGCACCGCCTGAAACATGCAGTACAACACGGTCTACAAAGCTGGCCATGGTTCTCCTTGTTGAAAAAATTTGGATCAAGCCAAGTCTACCCGGCTTAAAAAACAAGTGGGGCGGGCCATCATGGCCCGCCCCCCCCGTAAAGCATTTTTTGCGAGAAATAATAGGCTGGTGCGACCGAGTTCACCGGAAAAGCTTTTTTGCCGAGAATTACTCGGCTGCTGCGACGATGTTCACGACGCGGCGTCCACGACGGCTGCCGAATTCAACGGCACCTGCCTCGAGGGCGAACAGCGTGTCATCTCCGCCACGGCCAACGCCTGCACCGGGGTGGAAGTGGGTGCCACGCTGGCGAACGATGATTTCGCCGGCCTTGACGACCTGGCCGCCGAAACGCTTCACGCCCAGGTACTGTGCGTTGGAGTCACGGCCGTTGCGAGTAGAGCTCGCACCTTTCTTATGTGCCATTTTCTAATCCTGCCTTTGCTCTGACTGATGTTGATGCCTAAGGTGCGGGCCATCCCGCGGATCCGGCCTTTGGCGGGCCGGAACGTAGGAATCAGGAGTTGATGGAGGTGACCTTGACCTTGGTCAGCGAGGAGCGGTAGCCCTGACGCTTCTTGTAACCGGTCTTGTTCTTGAACTTCTGGATGACAATCTTCGGACCCCGGAAGTTTTCGATAACTTCTGCCGTAACCGTAACCTTTGCCAGGTCCGCAGCGGCAGAGGTGACCTTGTCGCCATCAACCAAAAGCAGGGCAGGCAGCTCAAAGGTGCTGCCGGCTCCACCGGGGACGCGGTCCAGGGTTACGAGGTCTCCGACGGAAACCTTTTCTTGGCGGCCGCCAGCGCGGACAATCGCGTACACCACTTGGGAACTCACTTCTCTCGACGTTTAATACTTGGATGCGCACTTCCCCGGACCAGATTTGTGTCCAGGTTGCGCCATGCAGTTACGCCCTGTACCGAATAACGGCTTCGAAGGCGTTCGCACCGAAGTTCAAGGTTACGCTAAGGGACCCGTAAGCCGCAAATGCACGGCGGATCCAGCGTTCCATCCACAACGGACGTCACTGCGCTAGGTACTACTCTATAACACTTCGCTGATGCCTGTGTCCGGTGCTGTCCGGGCTCCGTGGACGGGGGCGCGGGCTGAACGGTCAGCGGTTAACGGCAGCAGGCCGCCGCCCTGGAATGCCGGGCGGCGGCCTGCTGTTCGAAACGGACTGCAGCGGCCCTAGAGATCAGACGCGGGCACCCCGACGCCGAGGATCACCGGAGCGCTGGCCTCGGCTTTGGGCCGCTCCGCCGGGGGTGCGGCTACAGCTGTGGTGCTGCTCCCCTGCGCGGCGGACTCAGGGCCGTCGGTTCCGGCCTTGATGATCTGCGCGTCAGCGGCGCCCTGCGGGCTGCGTGCGGCCCGGCGGCGCCGCGGACGGCGGGCAGGCTCTTCCACCGGAGAAACCGGCTGGACGTCCGCTGCGGACCCGCCGCCGGCAGACCCGTTCCCGAAAGACGCGGGCTTTTCCTCTGCCGCGGGAGGGACCGGAGAGACGTCGTTGAACGCCTCAGTCAGGCTTTCCAGCGTGAGCTGGGCATCCTGGCGGACCGGGCGGCGGCGTTCACGCCGCGGGACAACCACGGTTTCGCCCTGGATCCGCAGGATTGCTCCGGCTTCCGCCGGGAGGTCGTCGTGCGGCTCCTTGATCAGCGGCTTCTCAGCAGGCTCGGCAGGAGCCTCGGCCGGCGACGCAGGTGCAGCCTCATCAGTGCCGTGGGCTGCTGCGGCGGCAGCGGCAATCGTAGCCAGAGCCGCGCGTGCGGCCTCTGCCTTGGCTGCACGCTCATCCGGCTGGGTTTCCTCGGCCGGTGCCTGCTCCGCGGCTGCGGGGGCAGGCTGCTGCTGGTTCTGGTTCCGGTTGCGGCGCTTGCGCTCTCCGCGGGACTGCTTCTCCTGCTTCAGGTGCTGGGAGTGGTTGTCTTCCGAGACGGCGTGGCCGGCGTGGCTGGTGCTGCGCCGGTGCTCCACCGGGATGTCATGGGTAATGACGCCGCGGCCGGCACAGTGCGTGCACTCCTCGCCGAAGACTTCCAGCAGGCCGGTACCCATGCGCTTGCGCGTCATCTGGACCAGGCCCAGCGAGGTCACCTCGGCGACCTGGTGCTTGGTGCGGTCCCGGCCCAGGCACTCAACCAGGCGGCGGAGCACGAGGTCGCGGTTGGCTTCGAGCACCATGTCGATGAAGTCGATGACAATGATGCCGCCGATATCCCGCAGGCGAAGCTGGCGGACGACTTCCTCCGCAGCTTCCAGGTTGTTCTTGGTGACAGTCTCTTCGAGGTTTCCGCCGCTGCCGGTGAACTTGCCGGTGTTGACGTCCACTACGGTCATGGCTTCGGTGCGGTCGATGACCAGCGAGCCGCCCGAGGGCAGGAAGACCTTGCGGTCCAGTGCCTTGGCGATCTGCTCGTCGATGCGGCTGGCCGCAAAGATGTCTTCGTCCTTGGTCCACTTCTCGAGGCGGCCCACCAGGTCCGGTGCCACGTAGGTGACATAGGCCTCGATGGTGTCCCAGGCTTCCTCGCCGGAAACGATCAGCTTGGAGAAATCCTCGTTGAAGACATCGCGGACCACCTTGATGGTGAGGTCGGGTTCGCCGTAGAGGAGTTCAGGCGGCAGGGTCTTGGTGGACTTGGCCTTGGCCTCGATGTTCTCCCACTGTGCACGGAGCCGGTTGATGTCATTCATCAGCTCCTCTTCGGAAGCACCTTCGGCCGCGGTGCGGACAATGACGCCGGCGTTCTGCGGCAGGTGGTCCTTGAGGATCTTCTTCAGGCGGTTGCGCTCGACGTCGGGCAGCTTGCGGGAGATACCGGTCATCGAGCCGCCCGGGACGTACACCAGGTAGCGTCCGGGCAGCGAGATCTGGCTGGTCAGGCGGGCTCCCTTGTGCCCGACCGGGTCCTTGGTGACCTGGACCAGCACGGAGTCGCCGGACTTCAGCGCCAGCTCAATGCGGCGCGGCTGTCCGTCCAGGCCTGCGGCGTCCCAGTTCACTTCACCGGCGTAGAGCACGGCGTTGCGGCCGCGTCCAATGTCCACGAACGCGGCTTCCATGCTGGGGAGCACGTTCTGGACCTTGCCAACGTAGACGTTGCCAATCAGGGAGTCCTGCTGGGTGTTGGACACGAAGTGCTCAGCCAGGACGCCGTCTTCGAGCACGCCGATCTGGATCCTGTCATCGCGCTGGCGCACGATCATCTGCCGGTCGACCGATTCGCGGCGTGCCAGGAACTCCGCTTCGGTGATGACGTGGCGGCGGCGGCCGGATTCACGTGATTCGCGGCGGCGCTGCTTCTTCGCCTCCAGGCGGGTGGAGCCCTTTACCGAGGTGACACGGTCGCTGACCGGCGCTTCGGCGTGGGCACGCGGAGCGCGTACCCGGGTGACGGTGTTGGGCGGATCGTCATCGGATCCACCGGTCAGTTCCAGGTCTGCGTCTCCGCGGCGGCGCCGGCGACGGCGGCGGGAGGTAACGCCGTCGGCGTTCTCCTCCCCAACACCGGTCGCCTGGCTGCTGTCTTCACCTTCAGCGGCGTCGTCGCCTTCAGTGCGGGTGCGTCCACGGCTGCGGCGGCGGCTGCGGCGCGAACGGCCGCCTTCCTTGGCATCCTCGTCGGTGTCATCCTCGGGGCCGGACTCGGGGGCAGCTAAAGCCACCGCCTTGACGGCTGTGAGGTCAGGGGCGTGGAAGAGCACCGAGGTAGGTGATTCCGGAATAGCGAAAGGGTCCAGGACGGCAGACACGGCAGCCGGTTCGGATTCTTTCGGGGCTGAAGCATCCGCAGCAGCGTCATCGCCGGTAGTTTTCGGCGCATCAGCAGCCTCGGCATCGGGAGCTGTCTCGGCAGCTTCCGACGCAGGAGATCCTGCCTTGGCGGCAGCCCGGCGGCGCGTCCGGGTACGCGGGGCTGCTTTGGGCTCTTCGGCCTCAGCGGCGGGAGCTGCAGGCTGCCCGTCAGCCCCGGCAGCCGGAGCTTCCGATGCAGGTGCATCCGGTGCGGCGTCGGTTGCCGATTCCGCGGCAGCTTCAGGCTTCTTCGCCGGACTGCGGCGCCGGCGAACCGCTTTAACGGGTTCTTCGGCTGCGCGTTCTTGAACCGCATCATTGGGAACGTCTGCCGCCTCGGGGTCCGCGGCGGGTGACGAGGCAGGTGCGCTCTGCTCGGCGGAGGCCCTGCGGCGCGGTGCGCGGCTCCGCTTGGGCTTGGCGTCAGCATCGGCGGAGGTGTTTGTGCCATCAGCTACGGCTGCGGCGGAGGCCTGCTCTGCCGCAGTTTCCGTAACTGCAGGCTCAGTCCCTGCTCCGGTGTCCGCCCCGGCGGCCTCGGCTGCGGTATCAACCGGCGGCTTGCGCCGTGCCCGTGAAGGGCGCTTGGCGGGTGCCTTGGCAGCCGCTTGTGCCGGTGCTTCCGACTGCCCTGCTGCCGAGCCGGCCTGCGCAGCTTCCGCCGGTTCGACCGCTTCTTCTGTTGTGCGTTCAATATTCATATAAAGCTATGCTCCGGCCCCCGCGGCACTGGCCACATTCCAATGCCCGGAGGGCAATGTATCGGCTGTGCGGGGGCATCGCAGCCTGCGCCAGCCGGAAGTCGTCTAAATGTCCCGCCAGGTCGCGCCATCGTGAGGGCACGGCATCACTCGCAAGACCAGCGGCGCTTTTCCTGCTACCTGCTCTTAACGGCGAGGCGTTTGGGCTGGGGTAGGACTGTACGGCGGATTCCCCTGTCCCATCCGGATTGATGGGCATTCGTGTCTCGGGAAGCATCGCCAACAGCACCGGAAGCCTGTCGCTGGACCATTGACGGAATGTGGTTCCGCCATCAGCCACAGTCATTATCTCACACAGCGGTCATTCCGCCAGCTTGCTGGGCATAGAATCGGACGACCGACACCTGTCCGATAAGGAGCCCCGCGTGACTTCCAGCGCCACCCGCCCGACGATCCGTACGGACCGTGCCCGCGAAAACGGCGAAGAGAGCATCCCGCGGTCCGTCCGGCAGCGGCCTTTTGCCTGGCTGGTGCTCATAACCTCGATCGTCGGCTGGCTTGGCTCCGGAATTCTGGTCATTGAACGCCTGCGGGTTTACGCGGACGCCGACTACATCACCAGCTGCGACATCAGCCCCTGGGTCTCCTGCGGCACCGTTTTCCAGACCTGGCAGGCGTCCTTGTTTGGTTTCCCCAATCCCCTGATCGGGATCATCGCCTTCGCAGTGACCGCCACCGTGGCCATGTCGATGTTCGCCGGCGCCCGGTTCGCCCACTGGTACTGGGCGTCGTTCCAGGCCGGCATCACGCTGGGCATGGTTTTCGTGGTGTGGCTCTGGAGCCAGGCGCTCTTCGATATCTACGTTCTGTGCATCTACTGCATTGTGGTCTGGGCGGCGATGATCCCGCTGTTCGTCTTCACCACGGTCAGGAACCTCGCCCACGGGGTTATTCCCGCACCGCGCGGACTGGTCCGCTTCGTTTCAGAATGGGCGTGGGCGATCACGGCGCTGCTGTGGGTCGCCACAGCAGCATCCATTTTCTTCCGCTTCATGAATTCGTTCCTGGGAAGCTAGGTCCCGGGCTAGCCGAGCGGAAACGCCCAGCCGAGCACCGCGGGGTCCTGCTGGCCGTCCCACAGTGCCACGAGCGACGGCGGCGGCGCGGCGCGGCCGCCCAGGTCCAGGATCCGGACCAGGGAGAGTTCCCAGTTCTCGTGCTGCATCCTGGTTACCGTCCAGCCAGCCGGTTCGCGTTCGGGGGCTTCCACCAGTTCCTCGCCGTCGGGCATTCCGCTGGCCTCCAGGGTGATGCTCTGGGCCAGCTCCCGGCGTACCCCGTCTTCTTCGATGTACTGCCGTGCCTGCCCGACGCCGTCGATCACCGCTGCAGCGAAGGCTGCCACGTAAACCGGATCGCCGCAGGCATCGTAGACCCAGCGGCGGCCAAGCACCGAGTGCTCCATCGTGCCGATAAGGTACGTATCTGCCCCCTTGAGCGGTTCACCGCGGTACGTCAGCGGCACCTGCACCGTCAGCGGCCCCGCCTGCATGATGTGGGTCTCGATCCCCACTTCGCCCTGCGGGTCATCAAACCGGAAAGCGCCGACAGGGCGGGGGTCAACCGGTGCGCCGTCCGCACCATCTGCCGGGAACCAGGAAGCTTTGGGCAGCCACTCCGAGATCAGTTCGGCCTTGGAGGGACTGAGGTCTGCGTTGTAGATATGTGCCATGGCCCACAGCCTAGGCCACCGGCGCCCGGAACGCGCAGGAGGCCGGCACCCTTGGCGGGTGCCGGCCTCCTGCGTTCCGGAGATGTGTCTGCGCTGTCCGGTTACTTACCGAACCAGATTGCGATCTCGCGCTCGGCAGATTCGACGGAATCCGAGCCGTGCACCAGGTTCTGCTGGACCTTGGTTCCCCAGTCGCGGCCAAAGTCTCCGCGGATGGTTCCCGGCGCAGCAGTAGTCGGTTCGGTGGAGCCGGCCAGTGAACGGAAGCCCTCGATGACGCGCTGGCCTTCGAAGACGGCTGCCACGATCGGGCCGCTGAGCATGAACTCGACCAGCGGCTCGTAGAACGGCTTGCCCACGTGCTCGGCGTAGTGCGCCTCCAGCAGTTCCCGGGTGGCATCCATTTTCTTCAGCTCAGCCAGGGTGTACCCCTTGGCTTCGATGCGGGCCAGGATGGCGCCGGTCAGGTTGCGGCGGACGCCGTCGGGCTTGATCAGGACAAGTGTGCGCTCGGTGCTCACGCTGGATATCTCCTTGGAGGTTGTTGGGTGACTGGTACTAAGCCTAACTGGTGCCGGCTTCGCCGGATTCGGACCCGTGGGCAGCTTCCCACTCAGCCTGTTCCTTGTCCCGCTGCCGGTTCTCCCGGTCCAGCCGCGCCCCCGTCCGGAGGGCATACCACCAGGTACCGGCGAACAGGGCCCCGACGAAGAACATCATGGGTTCCAGGAAGCCGGTGGCAATGATGGCCAGCTGAAGCGCCCAGCCAATCCAGGGACCTGCCGGCTTGGACAGGAAGGCACAGGCGCCAATCAGGGCTGCGGCGAGGAGGATCCCGCCAATCAGGATCACCAGGGGTTCCAGCTTCTCCCGCTGCAGCCCAAAGACAACAAGGGTTCCGAAGAGGACCACGAAGGCTTCGAGGCTGAGCACTGTGGAGGCGAACATGACGCGGATGGAACGGCGTTTTTTCGGCATGCCCGGGCGCCATTCGCGCTGGGCTTTGGTCATTCGTGCCATGGACTTACTTTCCGAGAAGGGTACGCGCTTCGGCGACCACGGTGATGGAACCGATGACGAGCACGCCGCCGGCGAGGTCGTTGTTTTCCTCTGCCTTGGCCACGGCCCATTCAATGGCGTTGTCCAGGCCCGGTTCGACCTGGATCGACTCGTCCGGGAAACCGGCGTCGACAGCGTCCTGCACGAGTTCCTCGGCCGGGATGGCCCGCGGTGAGCTGGACTGGGTGAGGCAGATGCCGGTGACAATATCCCCGAGGACCTCGCGCAGTTCCGCGAGGATTCCTACCGCGTCCTTCTCCGCCAGGATGCCGGCGACGATCACCAGCGAGGACAGGTTGAAGGACTCGAGGACGGCCTGGGCGCTGACCCTGGCACCGGCAGGGTTGTGGGCAGCATCGACAATGATCGTCGGTGCGGTGCGGACAACCTCCAGGCGCCCCGGGGAGGTGACCTCACGGAAACCGGTGCGGAGCAGTTCGGCGTCGAGTTCCTTGGTCCCCCCGCCAATGAAGGCTTCCAGCGCTGCAACGGCCACGGCGGCGTTTTGGGCTTGGTGCTCCCCATGCAGGGGAACGAGGAGGTCCTCGTAGCGGCCGGCCAGTCCGCTGACGGTCACCAGCTGTCCGCCGACGGCCATGGTCCGGGATTCAACCCCGAACTCGATCCCCTCGAAGCGGAACGGGACACCGGCCTCGTTGGCCTTCTCCAGCAGCACCTGCGCGGCTTCCACCGGCTGGGCCGCACTGATCAGGAACCCGTTCTCCTTGATGATTCCGGCCTTTTCCAGGGCGATATCCGCGACGTCGTCGCCCAGGAGTTCGGTGTGGTCCAGGGAAATGGGGGTGACCACCGACACGGCGCCGTCGCCAACGTTGGTGGCGTCGGTGATGCCGCCGAGACCGACTTCGATCACGGCCACGTCCACCGGTTCGTCCGCGAAGACTGCGAACGCCAGGATCGTCACGCACTCGAAGTAGGTCAGGCGCGGTTCGCCGGCGGCATCGAGTTCTGCGTCGACCATTTCGAGGTAGGGACGAATCTCGTCCCAGATCCGGACGAACGTTTCGTCGGCGACGGGTTCACCGTCAATGCTGATGCGCTCGGTAACCTTGCTCAGGTGCGGGCTGGTGTACCGGCCGGTGCGCAGCCCGTACGCCCGCAGGCCGCCCTCGATCAGCCGCGCCGTCGACGTCTTGCCGTTGGTTCCGGTGATGTGGATGATCGGGAACGCCTTGTTCGGCTCGCCCAGGATTTCCATGGCCCGAAACATCGGAGCCATCCGCGGCTCCATCTTGTTCTCCGGGGCACGGCTGAGCAGTTCAGCGTAGACGCTCTCGACTGAGAAGCCATCGATGGAGCCTGAGGGGCTGTCTTCAGTGGTCATCAGATTTTCTCCACGGTCACGGTAAATGAGTCGTCCTGGTCTCCGGAGCCCTCGACCACCAGTTCTCCGGTCAGGGTTTCGGCCTTGACCAGGTCGGCATTGGCCTTCAGTGCTGCCGCGCTTTGTGCCCCGGTGACTACCGTGGTGCGGATCCGGTCACTGATGTGCAGGTTTGCGTCGCGGCGGGCCTGCTGGATGGCACGGATGGCATCCCGGGCGGCGCCCTCGGCGGCCAGTTCCGGTGTTACCTCAGTGTCCAGAACCAGGAAACCGCCGCCGGGCAGGACTGCCACGGCCTTGGAAGATTCGCCGTCTCCGGACTCCACCACCGTTTCCAGGGTGTACTCGTGCGGTTCCAGCGCCAGTCCCCCGGCGGTAACCGTCCCGTCCTCGGCCACGGACCAGTCACCGGACTTGGAGCCCTTGATGGCGGCCTGGACGTTCTTGCCCAGGCGCGGGCCGGCGGCGCGTGCGTTTACCACCAGCTTCTGCGTGATGCCGAACTCGGCAGGATCAGCCTCTGCGGCATCAACCAGACGGACGGACTTGAGGTTCAGTTCATCCGCGATGATCGCAGCGAACTGGCCCTGGAGAGCTTCGGCTTCCGGAGCCACCACGGTCATCCCGGCAAGCGGCAGCCGGACCCGGAGGTTGGCGGCCTTGCGCAGCGAGGAGCCGACGGAGGCGATTTTCCGGGTGAGGTCCATGCGTGCCACCAAATCCGGATCCCGGGGGAAGGCACCGGCTTCGGGCCAATCCGTCAGGTGGACCGAGCGTCCGCCTGTCAAACCACGCCAGATCTCCTCGGTCACCAGCGGCAGCAGCGGCGCCGCCACACGGCAGACAGCTTCAAGGCAGGTGTACAGAACGTCGAAGGCCTGGGTGTCTTCGTCGAAGAACCGGGTGCGGCTGCGGCGGACGTACCAGTTGGTGAGCGTATCCATATAGGCGCGCAGCATTTCGCAGGCCACGGAAACGTCATAGGTGTCCAGCGCCGTCGTCATGTCCCGGATGAGGTCGCCCGTGGCGGCCAGCATGTAGGTATCCAGCGGTTCCGTGGATTCGTGGCGCAGGGATGCCTCATACCCGGCACCGTTGTTCGCGGCGTTGGTGTAGAGGGTAAAGAAGTGCCACACGTTCCACAGCGGCAGGATGACCTGGCGGACGCCGTCGCGGATCCCCTGTTCGGTCACGATCAGGTTGCCGCCGCGCAGGATCGGCGAGGCCATGAGGAACCAGCGCATGGCGTCGGAGCCGTCGCGGTCCAGGACCTCGGAAACGTCCGGGTAGTTCTGCAGCGACTTGGACATCTTCTGCCCATCGGAACCGAGGACGATTCCGTGGCTGATGACATTGCGGAACGCCGGCCGGTCAAAGAGTGCCGTGGCCAGGATGTGCAGCGTGTAGAACCAGCCGCGGGTCTGGCCGATGTACTCCACGATAAAGTCGCCCGGGTTGTGGTGCTCGAACCAGTCCGCGTTCTCATGCGGGTAGTGCACCTGGGCGTACGGCATCGAGCCTGAGTCGAACCAGACGTCCAGCACGTCCTCGACACGGCGCATGGTGGACTTGCCGGTGGGATCGTCCGGGTTGGGGCGGGTCAGCTCATCGATGAACGGGCGGTGCAGGTCCGGCTGGCCTTCCTTGTTCAGCGGCAACCGGCCGAAGTCCGCTTCCATCTCGGCGAGGGAGCCGTAAACGTCGGTGCGCGGGTAGTTGGGGTCATCCGAAACCCACACCGGGATGGGGCTGCCCCAGTAGCGGTTGCGGCTGATCGACCAGTCGCGGGCGTTTTCCAGCCACTTGCCGAACTGGCCGTCTTTCACGTTCTCCGGGATCCAGTTGATCTGCTGGTTCAGCTCGATCATGCGGTCCTTGATCTTGGTGACCTCCACGAACCAGGAGGAGACCGCCTTGTAGATCAGCGGGTTCCGGCAGCGCCAGCAGTGCGGGTAGCTGTGCTCGTAGCTGGCCTGGCGCAGCAGGCGCCCCTGGGCCTTGAGCTCGCGGGTGATCGGCTTGTTGGCATCGAATACCTGCAGGCCGGCGATCTCGCTCAGCGGGCCTTCGCCGAACATGGGCAGGAACTTGCCGCCCTCGTCCACGGAAAGGATCACCGGGATGCCGTTGGCTTCGCAGATTTTCTGGTCGTCCTCACCGTAGGCCGGGGCCTGGTGGACGATTCCGGTGCCGTCGGTGGTGGTGACATAGTCAGCCACGACGATCCGCCAGGCGTTGGCAGTGCCCCACTTTTCGGCGTCGGCGTAGTAGTTCCAGAGCGGCGCGTAGCCCAGGCCTTCGAGCTCCTTGCCCGTGTGCACGGAGGTGACGGCCGCACGGGCTGCCTCGGCGTCGTCGTATCCCAGGTCCTTAGCATAGGACGCCAGCAGGTCCTCGGCGAGGAGGAAACGGCCCTCCCCGGCTGCCGTGCCGTTGGGGCCCGCGGGCACGACGGCGTAGCGGACGTCGGGCCCGACGGCGAGGGCCATGTTTGTAGGCAGCGTCCAGGGCGTGGTGGTCCAGGCGATGGCGTTGACGCCCTCGAGCTCGGCAGAGAGCACGTTGTCTCCGGCGGTGATCGGGAAGGTCACCGTGACCGTCTGGTCCTGGCGCATCTTGTAGACGTCGTCGTCCATGCGCAGCTCGTGGTTGGAGAGCGGAGTCTCGTCCTTCCAGCAGTACGGAAGCACCCGGAAACCGCTGTAGGTCAGACCCTTCTCATGCAGGGTCTTGAAGGCCCAGATGACCGACTCCATGTACTCGACGTTGAGCGTCTTGTAGTCGTTCTCGAAGTCCACCCAGCGTGCCTGGCGCGTGACGTAGTCCTGCCACTCACCGGCGTACTTCATGACCGAGGCACGGCAGGCATCATTGAACTTGTCGATGCCCATCTTCTCGATCTGGACCTTGTCGCTCATGCCGAGCTGCTTCATGGCTTCCAGTTCGGCCGGCAGCCCGTGGGTGTCCCAGCCGAACCGGCGCTCCACGCGGTGTCCGCGCTGCGTCTGGTATCGGGCCACCAGGTCCTTGACGTAGCCGGTGAGCAGGTGGCCGTAGTGCGGCAGGCCGTTGGCGAAGGGAGGGCCGTCGTAGAAGACGAACTCGTTGGAGCCGTCCTCCCCGGCGGGCCGGGCATCAATGGAGGCCTGGAAGGTACCGTCCTTGTCCCAGTACTTCAGGACCCGCTCTTCGAGTTCGGGGAACCTGGGCGAAGACGCTGCAGCTTCGGCGGAATCGCCGGCGGAGGCCTTGGGGTAGATCTGTGGCATGTTCGTCATCCTGATAGCGGCAAATGAATCTGGCTGTAAAAACAGGATGCAAGGGCGATTCACCCTTCCGGCTGACGCCGTGCGGGAAACCGCGGTACCACCTCGCTTGCCGCCGTCGCCCGCCCTGGTATTCCAGATGCGTGCGCCGGCTGCCGCTCATTGACTGCTGTGACGGGCTTACCCGTCCGGTTCTACTGGGTGCCTGCCCTGCGAGGAGAGGCACTGTTCTTCCGGAAGCTCGCCGGTGATGGCCGGGTCAAAGCTGCTTGGCCCAGTTTAGGCCACCTCCGGGCGTCTGTCGAAGCTGCGTGCCGGAGCCGGCCGTGCCGGGTGGCCGGCGCCCCCGCAGCCGTGCGGGCGGCGCGCCGCGTGGCCGTGCCGGGCGGCGCGCCGCTCGCCGGCACCGCGCCTAGCGGCGGATGACTTTGTGCTGCGCTGCCTGTGCCACTGGACGGATGACGACCTGGTCCAGGTTCACGTGGTGCGGAGCGTTGAGCGCGTAGGCCATGACGTCCGCGACGTCGGCCGCGGTGAGCGGCTTCTCGACGCCGGCGTAGATCTTGTCTGCGGCAGCTGCGTCTCCGAGCCGGTTCAGCGAGAACTCCTCGGTCTTGACCATGCCCGGAAGGATCTCGATAACCCTGATGTTGTGCTCCGCTTCTTCGAGGCGCAGTGCTTGGGTCAGTGCTTCCTCGCCGGCTTTCGCCGCGCAGTAACCTGCTCCCCCTTCGTACGCTGCGAGCGCCGCCGTGGATGTGAGCATGAGGATGGACCCGTGTCCGTTCTCGCGCAGCGCGGGCAGGAACGCCTGCGTCACGTAGAGCGCCCCCAGAACGTTCACGTTGTACATCCGGATCCAGTCGTCCGGCTTTCCCTCCGCCACGGAGTCCATGCCGAAGGCACCGCCGGCGTTGTTCACGATGGCATCCACTCCCCCGCCGTCGAGCACCTGCCGGGCCATGGCTTCCACCGAAGCCTGGTCGGTGACGTCGCAGGTGAGGACCTGGGCGCCGGTTTCTGCCGCCAATTCCTGCAGCCGGTCCTCACGCCGGGCAACGGCGATGACATCCCAGCCGGTGTCCTTGAGGGCGCGCACTGCCGCCGCTCCAATGCCCGAGCTTGCTCCGGTTACCACTACGCGCTTGTTCGTCATGCGGGCCAGCCTAGCGAACGGCATCCCGGTTCGCCCGGAACACGGCCGTGCTGCGCCTTGCATCCTTTGCTCCGCTAGCGCTGTTCAGCGGTGGTTTATCCCGTCGGCGTACCCGCCTCACCGCACGGTTTCCCAGCCCTGGTTACTGTTGTGACTCCTGCGGTCCCCGCCCGTGCACGTCCCCGGCCCCCTGGTTACTGTTGTGACTCCTGAGCTCCCACCAGAAGCCATATGCAACTGCTTCTATCGCGTGCACGGTCCCAGTCTGAGCAGCATTCAATCCGTGTACGGTCAGGTGCCCTACCTGTGGAGCCTCACGCCGTCCACTGTCGAGGCACCGAACTTGTGCAGGGATGGTCGACGCCGGCGCTCGGCTCCCAGCGCGCAGATTCCCGCTCATTGTTACCGGTGATCCTGGTGGGACCCCACCCGTCGCATCCGTAACGAGGGCTGGGAAGCTGTGCACGGCAGGAAAGGCGGGGGCCGCATTCCGGGTCCCCTCCACCTCCCGGGGCTGCCCACACCCGGACGCCCTTCGCCCCGGCCAGACCTGACTCGTGCCGATCCGGCGCAGCTGTGCGAAGCTGGCTCCATGCCCCGTTCCGACAGAATCCCCGCCTGGGTCCGCCGCACCGGGATTGAGGTAGCCGGCTGGACCTTGATCGTGCTGGGCGCTGCCGCGCTGGTGCTCCCCGGGCCGGGCCTGCTGATGCTGGTCGCCGGGCTGGCAATACTGTCCCTGCGCTACCACTGGGCCAGCCGGTGGCTGCATCCGGTCAAGGTCCGGGCATACCGTGCTGCTGAGCAGGGGGTTCAGTCCTGGACCCGGATCGTCCTTGCGCTGACCAGCGCCGTGACCTTGATTGCCGCGGGGATCACCTGGGGACTGTGGCGCCGGGTTCCCCAGTGGTGGCCCCTGCATCACGACTGGTGGCTCCCCGGCGGCTGGAGTACCGGAGCCCTGCTCATCCTGTCCGGCTGTCTGGCCATCTTCCTGGTTGGCTACAGCTACGTGAGGTTCCGGCCGAGCAGGTAGTCCCGCAGCACAACGGCTTCATTCTCCTGCTCGTTGCGGGCTCCGAAGAGCAGGACGGTCTCCGGCCGCCCAGCGCACTGGGCCGCAAAATCCACGACGGCGTCGTTGTTCTCCAGTTCTGGAGATACCGCTGGGTGAAGCCCTCCCACCGTTCCGGACGGTGCCCGAACCACTCCCGCAGTTCGGTGCTGGGTGCCGCGTCCTTGAACCATTCATCCAACGCCGCCCTTGCCTTGGACACCCCGCGGGGCCAGAGCCTGTCGACCAGGACCCGAAAGCCGCCGTCGGGCTCCGCGTAGATTCGCTGCAGCCTCAGTTGGGAAGGAGTAACGCCGCCGATTCCAGCCATGTATCGGAGGCTAGGCGCTTCGCTCCGGTGCTGGGAAGGGTTTCGGTCCACGGGGAGGACACAGACGCACAAGCCGCACGGCACATGGGAGAATGGACACCATGGCTGAAAATATCCCGGGCACAGACACGCCCGCCGCGACCGTTTCCGTTCCTGACAAGCCCGCCCTGGAAGGGCTGGAAGAGACCCTCAGCCGCCGCTGGCGCGAAGAGGGAACTTATGCTTTTGATCCCGACACGGTCCGGGACGAGGTCTACTCGATTGACACTCCGCCGCCGACCGCCTCGGGTTCCCTGCACGTTGGACACATGTTCTCCTACACGCAGACCGACGTCCTCGCCCGCTACCAGCGGATGAAGGGCAAGAACGTCTTCTATCCGATGGGATGGGATGACAACGGCCTTCCCACGGAGCGCCGGGTGCAGAACTACTACGGCGTCCGCTGCGATCCGACCAAGCCGTACGATCCGGATTACCGTCCGCCGGCAACCGCGCCCAAGAACCAGCGCGATTTCGACGTGATCTCCCGCCGGAACTTCATCGAGCTCTGTGAAGAGCTGGCGGTCGAGGATGAAAAGGTCTTCGAGAACCTCTTCAGCACCCTCGGCCTGTCCGTCGATTGGACCCGCACCTACCGGACCATCGACGACCACTCCCGCGCCGTCAGCCAGCGCGCCTTCCTGGAAAATCTCAAGGCCGGCGATGCCTACATGGCAGAAGCACCGACCCTCTGGGACGTCACCTTCCGCACCGCTGTGGCCCAGGCCGAGCTCGAGGACCGCGAGCAGCCCGGCGCCTACCACCGGATCAGCTTCCACGCCCCGGACGGCGAGAAGATCTTCATCGAAACCACCCGCCCGGAACTGCTGCCTGCCTGCGTGGCACTGGTGGCACACCCCGACGACGAGCGTTACCAGCGCCTGTTCGGCACCACCGTGAAGTCCCCGCTCTTCGACGTCGAGGTCGAGGTCAAGGCACACCCGCTGGCCAAGCCGGACAAGGGCTCGGGCATCGCCATGATCTGCACCTTCGGCGACCTCACCGACGTCACCTGGTGGCGCGAGCTGAACCTGCCCACCCGTGCCGTGATTGGCCGCGACGGCCGCATCCTGGCCGACACCCCGGACTGGATCACGACGCCGGCCGCGCAGGAAAACTACGCAGCAGTCGCCGGCAAGACCGTCTTCAGCGCCAAGGAAGCCGTCGTCGAGATGCTCCGCGAAAGCGGCGACCTGGACGGCGAGCCGAAGAAGATCACCCACCCGGTGAACTTCTTCGAAAAGGGCGACAAGCCGCTTGAGGTTGTCACCAGCCGCCAGTGGTACATCCGCAACGGCGGCCGCGACGCCGACCGCCGCGAGGCCCTGATCGCCCGCGGCAAGGAAATCGACTTCCACCCCGCGTTCATGCGGTCCCGCTACGAGAACTGGATCGAAGGCCTCAACGGCGACTGGCTGGTTTCCCGCCAGCGCTTCTTCGGCGTTCCCGTTCCGGTCTGGTACCCGCTGGATAACTCCGGCAACCCGGACTACGACAACCCGATCCTGCCGTCCTTCGAGTCCCTCCCGGCAGACCCGGCAGCGGACCCGGCACCTGGCTACGAAGAGTCCCAGCGCAACGCTCCGGGCGGCTTCATTGGCGACGCAGACGTGCTGGACACCTGGGCGACGTCTTCCCTGACCCCGCAGATCGTGGGCGGCTGGGGCGTGGATGAGGACCTGTTCTCCAAGGTCTTCCCGTTCGACCTGCGCCCGCAGGGCCACGACATCATCCGGACCTGGCTGTTCTCCTCCGTGGTCCGCGCTGATGCCCTGCAGCACGCGGCTCCGTGGAAGCACGCAGCGATCTCCGGCTGGATCCTGGATCCGGACCGCAAGAAGATGTCCAAGTCCAAGGGCAACGTAGTGGTCCCCACTGATGTGCTCAACGAGTACGGGTCCGACGCCGTCCGATACTGGGCCGCCTCCGCCAAGCTGGGCGCGGACACCGCCTACGAAATCGCACAGATGAAGATCGGCCGGCGGCTGGCCATCAAGCTGCTCAACGCCTCCAAGTTCGTGCTGAACCTCGGCGCGACGGAAGCCAATGTGGTTTCAGCCGACGCTTCGGTAATCACGAACCCGCTGGACAAGTCGCTCCTGGTGCAGCTGGTCGACGTCGTCAACAATGCGACGAAGGCGTTCGAGAGCTACGACTACGCCCGGGCACTGCAGATCACCGAGTCCTTCTTCTGGTCCTTCACGGACGACTACGTGGAGCTGATCAAGGATCGGGCCTACGGCGCCGCCGGTGACGCAGAGCAGGCCTCCGTCCTGGCAACCCTGGCCACAACGCTGGATTCGCTCCTGCGCCTGTTCGCCCCGTTCCTGCCCTTCGCCACCGAAGAGGTCTGGAGCTGGTGGCGTGCGGGTTCCGTCCACCGCGCCACCTGGCCTGCCGTGGAGGGTCTCGCCGCAGAAGTATCCGGTGCCGACGCTGCGATCCTGGGAACGGTTGCCCAGGCCCTCGGCGGCATCCGCAAGGCGAAGTCCGAGGCAAAGGTCAAGCAGCGCACCGAGGTCCTGGCGGCCACGGTGACGGCCCCGGCAGCGCAGGTGGCACGCCTGCGCGCGGGCCTGCCTGACCTGCTGGCTGCCGGTAATGTCCGGAAGCTGGACTTGGCTGAGGGCGACGGCGAGATGGCCGTGACCGGCGTCGAGCTGGCCCCCGCGGAATAGAACGAAAAGCACGTGCCCCCGGCCGGATGATCCGGCCGGGGGCACGTGCGTTTAAGGCTGCGAGGAGTTCCTGAGCGGGGAACTCACCTTAGCTAGCCGAACTGCGGGGTCTCGGTGCGGCTGCGCTTGAGTTCAAAGAAAGCCGGGTTGGAGGCCAGGAGCACGGCGCCGTCGAACATCTTTCCGGCTTCCTCACCGCGCGGAATCCGGGTGAGCACCGGGCCAAAGAAAGCGGTGCCGTTGAAAGCCACGACCGGTGTGCCGACGTCGTCGCCTACCATGTCGATGGCCCGCTGGTGGGACGCGCGGAGCTGGTCGTCGAACTTGTCAGTTGCGGCGATCTCGGCAAGTTCGGCCGGCAGGCCGGCTTCCTGCAGCGATTCGGCAATGACCGCGTCGTAGTCCTTCATTTCCTTTTCGTGGATGCGCGTGCCCATGGCGTCATAGAGCTTCTTGATGTTCTCGGGTCCGTGCAGCTCCGCGGCGGCAATGATGACCCGAACCGGGCCCCAGGCCTTGTCGATCCGTTCCCGGTAGGCTTCCGGCAGGTCGCGTCCCTCGTTCAGCACCGCAAGGCTCATGACGTGCCAGTCAGTACGGACATCGCGCACCTTTTCGACTTCGCCCATCCAGCGCGAAGTGACCCAGGCGAACGGGCAGGTGGGATCGAACCAGAAATCGGCTGTGGCAGTGCTGTTGGACACGGGTTTGCTCCTTGGCGCAGTGTGTTGCTGGGGTGGTGACGCTAGGCCGACTTGTTCCGCCGCTTCGCGATCACGTCGTGTGAGATCAGGGTGGGTTCCACCTTGTCGGTCACTGCCTCCCGGGTGATCACGACACGCGCGACGTCGTCCCGGCTGGGCAGGTCGAACATGACCGGCAGCAGTACCTCTTCGAGGATCGCACGCAAGCCGCGGGCACCGGTGCCGCGCTCCAGTGCCTGGTCAGCGATGGCGTCGAGGGCGTCGGCGTCGAACACCAGCTCCACGCCGTCGAGCTGGAACATTTTCTGGAACTGCTTCACCAGAGCGTTCTTCGGTTCGGTCAGGATCTGGATGAGCGCGGTACGGTCCAGGTTGGAGACCGTGGTGATGACCGGCAGCCGGCCAATGAATTCAGGGATGAGGCCAAACTTCAGCAGGTCCTCCGGCATGACCTCCGCGTAGGAATCCGTTCCCTTGGTGGTCTCATTCAGCGGGGCGCCAAAACCGATGCCCTTGCGGCCGGACCGCGAGCCGATGATTTCCTCCAGTCCGGCGAAGGCGCCGGCAACGATGAAGAGGACGTTCGTGGTGTCGATCTGGATGAATTCCTGGTGCGGATGCTTGCGCCCGCCCTGCGGCGGCACCGAGGCAACCGTGCCCTCCAGGATCTTCAGCAGTGCCTGCTGCACCCCTTCGCCGGAGACATCCCGGGTGATGGAAGGGTTCTCGCTTTTGCGCGAAATCTTGTCGATCTCGTCAATGTAGATGATGCCCTGCTCGGCCTTCTTGACGTCATAGTCAGCGGCCTGGATGAGCTTCAGGAGGATGTTCTCAACGTCCTCGCCCACGTAGCCGGCTTCCGTCAGCGCGGTGGCATCAGCGACGGCGAACGGCACGTTCAGCCGTCGGGCCAGCGTCTGTGCCAGATAGGTCTTGCCGCAGCCGGTGGGGCCGATCAGGAGGATGTTGGACTTGCCGATCTCCACGTCCTCGGTACCGACCGCGTCGGTCAGGTTCCCGGGACCGCGCGTCGCATGTCCGGACTGGATGCGCTTGTAATGGTTGTAGACGGCGACGGCGAGGGACCGCTTGGCCGGTTCCTGTCCGATGACGTATTCCTGCAGGGAGTCGAAGATTTCCCGCGGCTTGGGCAGGACAAAGGTATCGCCCTCGGTTGATTCCGAGAGTTCCTCTTCGATGATCTCGTTGCACAGCTCGATGCACTCATCGCAGATGTAGACCCCGGGGCCGGCAATGAGCTTCCGCACCTGCTTCTGGCTCTTTCCGCAGAAAGAGCACTTAAGCAGATCTGTGCTCTCACCAATGCGAGCCATAGTTCAGTCCCCTTTAGATGGTCCCCGGAAAGGCGGTTGCCGTGCCGGAGGAATAACGTGCCGGAAGGAAATGCGTGCCTGTCAGCATGGTCCACTCTAGGACACTTGGAGGAGCTAATCAGCAACCAAGAAGCCCGTGGTGCGGTTTTTCCGCTCCACGGGCTTCCGTCGCTGCCCCTGCCATGCGTGGTGGATGCCCGCAGCTGGGCCAAGGCGCTTAGGCCCGAAGGGCAGCTCAGCTCTTGTTGATGGCCGGTGTCTTGATCTTGCGCGAATCGAGCACCTGGTCGATCAGCCCGTATTCGAGGGCCAGCTGTGCAGTCAGGATCTTGTCGCGTTCGATGTCCCGGTTGACTTCCTCCGACGTCTTGTTGGAGTGCAGTGCCAGGGTGTCCTCAAGCCAGGTCCGCATGCGCATGACCTCTGCTGCCTGGATCTCCAGGTCGGAGGCCTGTCCCCGCTCACCGCCGCCGAGGGCCGGCTGGTGGATGAGCACGCGTGCGTTCGGCAGTGCCAGGCGCTTGCCCGGGGTACCGGCTGCCAGCAGGACGGCAGCAGCGCTGGCGGCCTGGCCAAGGCAAACCGTCTGGATTTCCGGGCGGATGTACTGCATGGTGTCGTAAATTGCCGTCATGGCCGTGAACGAGCCGCCGGGAGAGTTGATGTAGAGGGTGATGTCGCGGTCCGGGTCCGTGGATTCCAGCACCAGGAGCTGCGCCATGACGTCGTCGGCTGACGCGTCGTCAACCTGCACGCCGAGGAAGATGATGCGGTCCTCGAACAGCTTGGTGTAGGGGTCCTGGCGCTTGAAGCCGTACGGCGTGCGCTCTTCGAACTGCGGCAGTACGTAACGGCTGGACGGCATCTGCGGAGCCATGGCGCCCGGGGTTCCGAAATTGTGGTTCATTGCTTTACTCCTGAAGTCTTTGTGTGCGCTGCCCGGTGCAGGTTATTCCTGCTCGCCGTCCTGGTCCTGGTTGGTTCCGCCGCCGCCGGTAACTCCGCCGGCGTGGGCGGAGATCTTGTCGAAGAAGCCGTAGGCGAGGCCTTCCTCAGCGGTGAACCACTTGTCGCGGTCGTTGTCCTTCAGGATGGTCTCAACGCTCTGGCCGGTCTGCTCGGCGGTGAGCTCGGCCATGACCTGCTTCATGTGCAGGATCAGTTCAGCCTGGATGCGGATATCGGAGGCGGTGCCGCCGATGCCGCCGGACGGCTGGTGCATGAGGATACGTGCGTGCGGCGTAGCGTAGCGCTTGCCTTTCGTGCCGGAGGACAGCAGGAACTGTCCCATCGACGCCGCCAGGCCGGTAGCGACGGTGACGACGTCGTTCGGAATGAACTGCATGGTGTCATAGATGGCCATGCCGGCCGTTACCGAGCCGCCCGGGGAGTTGATGTAGAGGTAGATGTCCTTTTCGGGGTCCTCGGCGGAGAGCAGGAGGAGCTGGGAGCAGATCGCGTTGGCATTGTCGTCCCGAACCTCGGAGCCGAGCCAGATGATCCGTTCCTTCAGCAGCCGGTTGTAGATGTAGTCATCCCGGCTGGCCGGGTCCACAGTAGCCATAGTGGGTGTGCTGGGTGCATTTGCCATACTGAGTGACCTCTCGCTCTGGCGGGTTACCGGTCCGCTGTGTACACCGGATTGGCCTCCGCCGTTTATCTCTTCTTGGACACTAACCGGTCGTGTGTTGCTTTTGCTCCCGTTACGCGCACTGTTCGCTGACGGCGCACGGTGCGCCCGCCCGCCGCATGCGTCCGTGGCGCACAGCTTTGCGGAAGGCTGGAACTACCGGATTAAAGCACGCAGCACCGCAGCCTGGGCTGCGGTGCTGCGATGCTGGTTTTTCTCGCTTGGAATAAAGCCTAGGCCTTGTCGTCGGCTGCCTCTTCGGCGGCGTCGGCCTCAGGTGCCGTCTCTTCGCCTTCCGGGCGGACGAACGCGGTCAGGTCGACCTCGGCGCCGGTGGTGTCGGAAACCTTCGCCAGTTCCAGGACCTTGGCGAGGGCCTTGCGGCGGCGGACTTCGCCAACCATCATCGGAACCTGGCCGCCCTGGTCAATGAGCTGTGCGAACTGGTTGGGATCCATGCCGTACTGTCCGGCCATCGACACGATGTAGTCGATGAGCTCGTTCTGGTTGACCCCGACCTCTTCCTTGTCCGCGACAGCGTCCAGGATGATTTCGTTCTTGAACGCCTGCTCGGTGTTCTCGCGGATCTCGGCGCGGTGCTCTTCGTTGTCATGGTCTTCGCCGGCAGCGTGGGCCGAATCAGAGTTGAAGTGCTGCTCAAGCTGCTCTTCGATGACAGACTCCGGAACCGGAACCTCAACCATTTCCAGCAGCTTCTCGAGGACCTTGTCGCGGGCTTCGACGCCCTGCTCCATGACCTTGGCTTCGGCTGCGCGCTTTGCCAGGTCTTCGCGGAGTTCGGCGATGGTGTCGAACTCGCTCGCCAGCTGGGCGAAGTCGTCGTTGGCCTCGGGGAGTTCGCGCTCCTTGACAGCCTTCACGGTGACGGTGACCTCGGCGTCGGAGCCTGCGTGCTCACCGCCGGCCAGCTTGGTGACGAACGTTGCCGACTCGTCTGCGGAGAGACCGGTAACTGCTTCATCCATGCCTTCAAGCATGGTGCCGGCGCCGACCTGGTAGGACAGGTCCGCAGCGGAATCCACCTCTTCGCCGTCGACCTTCGCGACCAGGTCCATGGTCAGGAAGTCGTCGTTGGCAGCGGGGCGGTCAACGGATTTCAGCGTGCCAAAGCGGCCGCGAAGCTCGTCCAGCGCCTTGTCGACGTCGCCGTCTGCGGCTTCGGCCGGCTCAACGGTGACCTCGATGCCTGCGTAGTCCGGCAGTTCGATTTCGGGGCGGATGTCCAGCTCGACGTTGAAGACCAGCTGGCCTTCGTCCGAAGTGGGATCGGGAACTTCGCTGATCTCAACCTCAGGCCGGCTCAGGGGGCGGATGCCCGTTTCCTGGACTGCTGCCTGGTAGAACCCGTTCAGGCCTTCGTTGATGGCGGTTTCGAGGACGTAGCCGCGGCCAACGCGCTGGTCGATGAGCTTGTTGGGGACCTTGCCCTTGCGGAAGCCCGGGACCTGCACCTGGGTGGCGATGGTCTTGTAGGCCTCGTCGATGCTCGGCTTCAATTCCTCAAGCGGAACTTCTACGTTGAGCTTTACCCGCGTGGGTGTGAGGTTTTCTACAGCGCTCTTCACAGCGTTAGTTCTCCTGAGGGTTCTGGGGTTGGTCTGCACCGTTGTTCATACAGAGTCGGGGTGACAGGATTTGAACCTGCGACTTCCTGCTCCCAAAGCAGGCGCTCTTCCAAGCTGAGCTACACCCCGTCAGTGCACCTGACAGCCTACCGGCATTGTTGCAATCATGCACAATTCCGGACCTGCCCGGCACACCGTTCGAAGCGGAAGCCGCCGATTGTCCATCCGCCGAAAACCCGTGCTAAGGTAAATCCTGCCTTAGGGCGCCGGGGATGTAGCTCAATGGTAGAGCCTCAGTCTTCCAAACTGATTACGCGGGTTCGATTCCCGTCATCCCCTCGGCGGATTATTTCCCCCAAAGAGTCCCGATCTACGGTACAGACACCGTGAACCGGGACTTTTTTGTGTCCTTATCCTGCTTGGCAGGACGGGCACCAGTACAGCTTCCGCGCGGCCATGTCCGTCATGGCCACCGCGGTACCGCAGATCCGGCAGGGCAGGCCCTGGCGCTTATAGACGTAATGCGCATCACTGGCCGGCGCCGGCTGCGACTGATCGCCGCGGTGCTCCGGACGCGTCGTAACAATCCTTCCGGCGGCGACGCCGTCGGCCATCAGCACGACGGCGTCCTTCCACAGGTCAAGCGCCGTGGCCTGAAGAACCTGTTTACCCGGCTGCCGGGGCGGTATCTGCGCCCGGAACAGCAGCTCGGCCCGGTAGACGTTGCCTACGCCGGCGAGGACTTCCTGGTTCATCAGCAGCTGTCCCACCGGCGAATTCCGCTGAGTCAGCCGGCGAACGAACTCCTCCGGGTCTGCGTCCGGCTGCAGCGGGTCCGGGCCCAGCCTTGCCAGGACTGCCGAGCGTTCGTGCTCAGTGACAACCTCGCATGCCGTGGGGCCGCGCAGATCCGCCCATCCGTGATCGGATACCAAGCGGACGCGCACCGCACCCCGGGGCTCAGGCGGGCCCGCATACGCGGCCATGCCGCCGTCGTCAGCTACTTCATGCTCCCCCACCCGGCGCGGCGCACCGATGCTGGACGAACCGCGGAACGTCTCATCTCCGCCGAAATCGAAGGCACCGTAAAGTCCCAGATGGATTCGCAGGAAAAGTTCGTTGTCGAACCCCAGGAACAACTGCTTTCCGTGTGCTTCGGCGTCGACGAGGACGTGCCCGTCCAGCTGTGCGGCCCCCGCAGTAAACCGGCCCTGGGGGCTGGAAACCGCCAGCCTCTGCCCGGCAAAAACCGACCGGAATTGCCGGGCGAGCCGGTGGATGGAGTGGCCTTCAGGCATCAGCGGGCGGCAATGGCGCCGCTGGTCTCGTACTCCGCAATCTGTCCGATGCGCCGGACGTGGCGTTCGGCATCGCTGAAGGGCTCTGCGAGGAACGCGTCAATGATGTTCGTCGCTTCGGCGAGGCTGTGCTGCCGTCCGCCGACTGCGACGACGTTGGCGTCGTTGTGCTGGCGGGCAAGACGCGCCGTGTCCAGGTTCCACGCGAGGGCCGCACGGATGCCGCGGACCTTGTTGGCAGCGATCTGCTCTCCGTTGCCTGAACCGCCCAGCACGATGCCCAGGGCATCGATTCCGGCTGCCTGGTCCGCGGCAACAGCTTTTGCGGCGTCAATGCAGAAACCCGGGTAGTCGTCTTCCGCGTCATACTCCTTGGGACCGTGGTCCACGACCTCATACCCCTTCGAAGCCAGGTGTTCCTGCAGGTGGGCGCTAAGTTCGAGTCCTGCATGGTCTGTAGCGATATGGACGCGCATGGGTTTCCGTTCATGGGTGTATGTGGTGGAACTTCCAGTACCAGCTTAACTTTTTTGCCCTCCTGTGACGCAAACGGGTAACGCCGCCTAAACTCCAGCCGATAGCTGAGAGTGCAAGTGGTTTCGCTGGGAACGGGCTCGCCCGTCGGCAAGTCCGGCATTGGAGGGTTCCCAGCGAAACCACGTCCACCTCCGAAGTAACGCTATGCAAGGATTTGCCATTGAAAACCGGGAAACTCGCCCTGCTTGCAACGTTGACGGCAGGCCTCGTTTTTGGAGGTCTTCCTCCCGCGGCGGCCGTGACTGCGGAGCCGGCGTTTCCTGATGCTGTCCTGGAGTCTCCCGGTGGCCCTGAGCCCACCGCTCTTCCGGGCGAGGTCCCGGCAGATGCCCTGAATGGCGGCGCTGAGCCCCTTCCTGCGCCGATATCACCGGTTCCGGAGGTGTCTCCGGCTCCGGAGGTTTCTCCGGAGAGCACGGCGCCCGCAGAGCAGGCAGTCCCACTGGATGTCGCCGATGCCTCGAACACCCCCGAAGAGACAGCCGTTCCCGAAGACGACGGCTACGAGTATGTGCCTGTCGGTAAAGGCCATGTCGTTCCCGGTCCTGACACCCCGCTGGTCACCGAGGCTGACGGCAGCGTCCGCTCTGCTGTTGAGACCGAACATCAGCACGTAGAGCCGATGCTGGCGCGCGGCGGCGCGGCCAGCATGCTCTCCGCAGCGGCACGGGCAGGAAACATCAAGGTCACCCTCGTCCGTGCAACGGTGATCGGCAACGGCAACCTGGTGAATCTCACCTCCGCACGCAACTCGGTCTCCAGCGCCAGCAACTACTGGAAAACGATGTCCAACGGTCGCCTGTCGATGTCCGTAGCCAGTGAGAAAATTCACCGCAGCGCCAACGCCCGTGCTTCCGATGACTACGCGACGATGATGAATAAGATCGCCAAAGAGCTGAAATGGGTGGACAACCCCTACACGGCGCTCGTGGTCTTCGTGCCCACGGCCGATCTGCGGTCCGGTGGCTACGGCGGCATCCTCGGCGGCGGGTGGACTGTGGGCGGCACGGCAGGACGAATCCTCATGCCCGCTCCGTCAAATTTCACCAACAACGTCGTCACGCATGAGTTCGGCCATGTCCTGGGCCTGCTTCATGCCAATAGCCTGCAGTGCACGAATGGGCGCTCGGACGTCGGCCCGGGCTCGAACGGGCGCTGGGCGGACGGTGCCTGCACCAGCCGTGAATACGGCGACACCACCGATCTCATGGGTTCGGCCCAGAACCACCAACCCGTGATCAATTCATATTTCTGGGATGCGGGTAGTTTCGGCAGGGGGAACGAGATCCTCGATGCGGGCAAGGCCAACGGATCACGGACCTTTTCGCTTCGCCCGTGGGGCGGATCTGCGGCCAACCGGGCGGTGAAATTCACTGATCCGGTCTCAGGAGACGCGTACTACGTGGAGTTGCGCCAGCCTGCCGGATACGACCAGCACCTGCAGTGGGCAGCGGCCGGCAACCGCGGCGTGAAGATCGTCAAGGCCGACGGGGCCAACTCATGGGCGATCAACTCGCTCATCATTCCGCCCTCTACGCGGCCGTTTGCCGGCTACTACAACGCCAATCATGCCTGGCAGGCCGGCCAGACGTTCACCACGCATACCGGCACCAAAATCAGGATCAACTCGGTGAATGCCTCTGCTGCTTCCATCACCGTCAGCGCCCCGGTTCAAGACGACTGGTCCTACCGTGCGTTCACACCCGGGGACTTTAACGGAGACGGGGTGGCGGACATGATTAGCCGTCGAACCGACGGAACCCTCTGGCTCACTCCGGGCAAATCCAACGGCACGTTTGGTGCCGCTGTGCGGATCGGAAGCGGGTGGCAGATCTTCAACCTGCTCATCGGACCCGGTGATTACGACGGCGACGGCCGGAACGATATCCTCGCACGCGGCACCGACGGGAGCTTGTGGCTCTATTCCGGAACGGGCAAAGTCGGCAGCGGCAACGAGGGCTACAGGGCTGGCCGCAAAATCGGTATCGGGGGCTGGGACGCATTCCGGCAGATCCTGCCCATGTTCGAGGCCGGAGGCGGCCGGCGGGCAGATCTGCTCGCCGTCGGACATGATGGAAAGGGATACCTGTACAAGGGTACGGGGAAGGGTGAGCACGGCTCCTCACGTTATGTCAGCGGCGGATGGAACAGCTACAACCAGGTCCTTGGCGCAGGCGATTTCAACGGGGACGGCCAGAACGATGTCATCGGGCGCACTCCGGACGGGCGGATGGTGTTCCTCGCGGGCCGGGGAAACGGCGCTTTCGGGGGAGGGTTCACCATTGGGACCGGCTGGAACATCTATCAGGAAATACACGGCGGCTTCGATTTCAACAAGGACGGCAAACCGGACCTCATTGGACGTTCCACTGACCGGTCGCTGGCGTTTTATGCAGGCACCCGATCTGTATGGCTTTCGGAAGGCTACAAGCCCGGTATCCGCACCCAGACACCAAACCTCGGTAGCACAAGACAGACAATCAGTGTGAAGGACTTCAACGGGGACAAACGTGCAGATCTGCTAAGCGTCCGCCGTGACGGCACTCTCTGGCTCCACCCGGGGACCACCGCAGGGAAACACGGAACCCCGGTCCGAATTGGCACCGGATGGAATATCTTCAGCGAAGTCATCAGTCCCGGAGACTTCAACGGTGACGGGCGTTCTGACCTCCTCGCACGCAAACCCGACGGCACACTCTGGTTCTACGCCGGGACCGGCGACGCTGGTGTCAGGAAGAGCGAGGGTTACAAGCACGCCCAAAAAGTCGGAACAGGGTGGAATATCTTCCGGCAGGTCCTCGGATCGGCGGACCTCAACGGAGACAACAGGGCCGACCTCATCGGCAGGCATTCAGACGGCTCGCTCTGGTTCTATGCCGGTACCGGACGCGTCGGCAACGGCCATGAGGGTTACGCCAGCGCACGAAAGATCGGGGAATTCGGGTGGGAAAACCTAACGCTGACAGCAGCCGGTGATTATGACCGGAGCGGGACGAACGACATCCTGGCCCGGACAGCCGCCGGTTCCCTGCTCCTATATCGCGGCGGTGGAAACGGTGCGCTATATCCGGGCGAACAGGTCGGTACCGGATGGAACATTTTCGCCAGCCTTCTGGGTACCGGTGACACGACGTCAGATGGAATCCCGGACCTGCTGGGTGTCACTCCTGCGGGCCAAACATGGCATTACTCCGGCGACGGAATGAAGTCGGAGGGGTACCTGTCACGCCGTGCAGCCGGCCGGCTATAGGTTTGCACGCGCGTGTTCGTACCAGCAATGCCCGTCCCCCGCTTGGCAGAACAGCCCCAAGTGAGAGAATGTTGCAATTGTTCATTGCCGCCGGCGTGGCCAGGTGCCACGCCGGCAACATTTCTCCACTTCGAAAGGCTCAACCTTGCCAGGTATGAATCTCACCCGCACTGAGGCGCGTGAACGGGCAGAACTGATCAACGTCGAGTCTTACGACATCAACCTTGACCTGACCCGCGGTGACGACGTTTTCGGCAGCACCACCGTTGTGCGTTTCACCGCCGAGCCGGGTTCCAGCACCTTCATTGACGCAGTCACCGCCAAGGTGCACAGGATTACCCTCAACGGTGTCTCACTGGACCCTGAGTCCGTCTCAGACGGTGTGCGCATCCAGCTGCCCAACCTGGCAGAGTCAAACGAGCTCGTGGTGGATGCTGATGCGTTCTACATGAACACCGGTGAGGGACTGCACCGTTTCGTGGATCCCGTGGACAACGAGGTCTACCTCTATTCCCAGTTCGAGGTTCCGGACTCCCGCCGGATGTTCGCCGTCTTCGAGCAGCCGGACCTCAAGGCAACCTTCCGCTTCACGGTGACGGCACCTGAGCACTGGGACGTTATTTCCAACTCCCCCACACCGGAACCGGTCAAGGCCAGCGCAGAGGATTCCACGTCCCCCAGCGCCACCTGGTCCTTCGAACCGACGCCCCGGATTTCTTCCTACATCACGGCGCTGATTGCGGGCCCGTACCAGTCAGTCCGTTCCGAGCTCACCAGCTCCGACGGCCGCACCATCCCGCTGGGCGTCTTTGCCCGCAGGTCCCTGATGGAGTATTTGGATGCGGAGAACATCTTCGAACTGACCCGGCAGGGCTTTGAATTCTACGAAGCCCAGTTCGGCACCCCGTACCCCTTCGAGAAGTACGACCAGCTCTTCGTGCCCGAGTTCAACGCCGGTGCCATGGAGAATGCCGGGGCTGTGACCTTCTTGGAAAGCTACGTCTTCCGCGGCCGCGTCCCCGATGCCACGGTTGAGCGCCGCGCCATCACCGTGCTCCACGAACTCGCGCACATGTGGTTCGGCGACCTGGTGACCATGCGCTGGTGGAATGACCTGTGGCTGAATGAGTCGTTCGCAGAATTCATGTCAGCCCTCGCGGCGGCTGAAGCCACCGAGTTCAAGCAGGCCTGGACTACCTTCGCGTCCATGGAAAAGGCCTGGGCCTACCGCCAGGACCAGCTCCCCACCACGCACCCGATCGTGGCAGAGATCCGCGATCTGGAAGACGTCCAGGTCAATTTCGACGGCATCACCTACGCCAAGGGCGCTTCCGTCCTGAAGCAGCTGGTGGCCTGGGTCGGCCAGGACAAGTTCATGCAGGGTGTCCGTGAGTACTTCGGCAAGCACTCCTGGGGCAACACGGAACTCTCTGACCTGCTCTCCGAACTCGAAGCAGCCAGCGGCCGCGACCTCAGCCAGTGGTCCGCCCAGTGGCTGGAAACCGCAGGCGTCAACACGCTGCGTCCGGAGCTGGAAACGGACGACGACGGCGTCATCACCTCCTTCGCTGTCCGCCAGAGCGCTGTACCGGAGTACCCGACGCTGCGCCCGCACCGTCTGGCCATCGGCTTCTATACAGCGGACGAAGACGGCAAGCTGCGCCGCAGCGACCGGGTGGAACTCGACGTCGACGGGGAGCTGACCGGCGTGCCGGAACTCATCGGGCGCGTGCGTCCGGACCTGATCCTGCTCAACGACGACGACCTCGCTTACGCCAAAATCCGTCTGGACGACGCGTCCTCCCGTCTGGCGACCCGCCGCCTGCGCGACATCGATGAGTCGCTGCCGCGCACCCTCGTCTGGGCCTCCGCGTGGGACGCGACCCGCGACGGCGAAATCCCGGCCCGCAACTACGTCGAGCTCGTGCTGCAGAACATTGCCTCCGAATCGGATTCTTCCGTGGTCCAGGTCCTGCTGCGCCAGCTGGCAACGACCTTGGCCTTCTATGTGAATCCGCAGGACCAGCAGGCCATGACGGCTGCGGCTGCCGACAGCCTCTGGGAGCTCAGCCGCGGGGCCGCTGAAGGATCGGATTCCCAGCTGCAGTTCGTCAAGGCCTTTGCCTCCCACGCACAGACCCCCGAACAGCTCGATACCGTCGCCGGGTTGCTCTCGGGCGACCTCGTGCTCGGGGGCCTGGAAGTCGGCTCCGACCTGCGTTGGGAGCTGCTCGCTTCCCTGGTGGCCGGCGGCCGGTCAGGCGAGGCGGAGATTGCTGCCGAGCTGGAACGCGACGCGACGGCGACCGGAGCGCTGGCCGCTTCCGGAGCCCGCGCAGCCCTGCCCTCCGCAGAGGCCAAGGCTGCGGCGTGGGAAGCAATCGTCGAACGCTCCGACATGCCCAACGCTGCCCAGCGGGCCGCTATCGGCGGATTCAGCCGCGTTCATGACACGGCCCTGCTGGAGCCGTACGCCGAAAAGTACTTCGGCGCCATTCGCGCTGTGTGGGACAGCCGCACGCATGAGATCGCCCAGCAGATCGTCGTCGGCCTCTACCCGTCGCGCCTCACCACCCAGGCAACCGTGGACCGCACGGATGCCTTTCTGGCATCCCTGGGCGATGAAGCGCCGGCGCTGCGGCGGCTGCTGCTGGAAAGCCGCGACGGCGTCGTCCGGGCGCTGAAGGCACAGGCAGCCGACCGCTAACGGCACTGTTCCGCTGCGGTTCCCGCTCCCTTCCACGGTGCTGCCAAGGTAACTTTGAGGCGTGAACCTCTCAGAGCACCGTTATGGCATCTCACTGGAATGGACCGGGAACCGCGGCAGCGGGACAACGAACTACCGCGGATATGGGCGGGACCACATTGTCCGCGCCGAGGGGCTGCCGGACCTGGCCGGGACCGCGGATCCCACGTTCCACGGTGACAAGGACCGGTGGAACCCGGAGCAGCTTCTGCTCACCGCACTCTCGCAGTGCCACATGCTCTCCTACCTGCACGTCGCTGTTAAAAACGGCGTCAACGTCGTTTCCTATCACGACGACGCCGAAGGCACCCTACGGCTGAACCGCGACGGCAGCGGCGAATTTACTTCCGTACTGCTCCGTCCGCAGGTCGTCATCGACGATGGCGACCCGGACACAGCCCTGGCCCTCCACGATGAGGCGCACCGCCTGTGCTTTATCGCCCGGAGTGTGAACTTCCCGGTGCGGCATGAGGCGGCAACCCGCGGATAGCCGTACCGGTAGCCTTGGATAAGCCGATTCGCCGAAGCTAAGGACGCCGCTGCACCGTGCAACTTCCAGCAACTATTTATCCAGCCGTCATCAACTTCGATGTCACCGGCCTGCTTGAGGCCGGAATCATCGTCATCGCCGGACTCATCGTCTGGCTTGTTGCCCGCTACCTGATCTCCAAGGTTGTGGCCAGGGCCCAGAAGGGATCATCTCTGGTCCGCATCAGCGGGATGCGCTGGGCGCAGCCGGTGATGCGCAACCTCGACCACAAACGCCGGGCGCAGCGCGCTGACACCTTCGGCGCCCTGCTTCGCAGCTTCATCACGGTGGCGATCTGGACGATCGTGATCATCATGGTCCTTGACGCCATCGGCATCAACATCGCTCCCCTGCTGGCCAGCGTGGGAATCGTCGGCATTGCCCTCGGCTTCGGCGCACGCGAACTGATCCGGGACGCCCTCGCCGGATTCTTCATCACGATGGAAGACCAGTACGGCATCGGGGACGTGATCGAAGTCGGCACCACCACCGGCACCGTTCAGTCAGTGGGTATCAGGATCACCCGGCTGGTCGATGACCGCGGAGTGATCTGGTACATCCGCAACGGCGAGTTCGCCATGGTCGGCAACCGCTCCCAGGGAAAGTACAAGCCCGCTGCCGGTGACGACGCCGGCGAAGGTGCCGCAGCAGGCGCCACAGAAAACAAGGAAGTTAAAGGAAATGACTGAGACTCCGCACGGCCAGGGGCCGGCACTGCCGCTGACCGCTTCGACCCCCGGCACCGGCTTCACCCAGCCCGGCTATAACTTCTACGAAGTCGTCGGAGGCCATGACACCTTCGTGAAGCTGGTCGACGTCTTCTATGACGGTGTCGCTGACGACCCGCTGATGCGGCCCATGTATCCCGAAGAAGACCTGGGCCCGGCCAAGGAACGGCTGCTGCTCTTCCTGGAACAGTACTGGGGCGGACCCAGAACTTACGGGGAGCAGCGCGGCCATCCGCGGCTGCGGATGCGGCACATGCCCTTCCAGGTCTCCCCCGCTGCCCGGGATGCGTGGCTGAGGCACATGCGCACGGCAGTCGATGCCCTGGAGCTCCCGCCGCTGCAGGAGCAAACACTCTGGGACTACCTGGACCGGGCCGCACACTCCATGGTCAACTCCGCCTAACCGGCGGGACAGCTCCCCGGACCGGTGCTAGAAGAGCACCGACGGGGGGCGTACCAGTACGTGCCCAAGGTCAGTGGAGAGCCGCAGCCAGCGGCCGTTGCTGAAGAGTGCCGCGGTGCCTCCGGCAGAGCTCTCCGGAAGGAATCCGAGCGTCAGGGCTGCGAAGGCGGCCCCGGCAGGCAGCGCCACGCCCAGCCCGGCGATCTCTTCACTCCAAATCGGAACCCGGACGTTGTTGACCACCGCCGCTCCGGGCTGCCCGGGGATCCTCGCGGCCACTTCACGGATACCGCGGTGCGCCGTCTGTTCCAGCAGTGCCGTCTCGACGTCCGCCTCACGCTGCCATCCGGAGCGGGGAGCAGCTATCCCCGCCCAGCTCTCCGAGACGGACATGGGCGGGATGGGCAGGTTCGTTGCGTCCGCATCCATCCGTGCCAGCCGGTCCGCGACAGCTGAGAGCTGGACAGTGGTGTCCAGCGACGCCGGCCGTGCCAGCGGCATCGCCCGCATCCCGATGACGGTTGGCATCGGCTCGCCGAGAACCCGCGGCCGCAGGACACATACATACGCGGCGAGGACGTTCCCCACGGCCTGGAGACGGATCGCTCCGTCGTCGGCGCTTCGGGCGCGGGACACGAAGTTTCGGAGGTCCGCGGTGACCTGCCTGTCTGCCAAATCCAAGGACTCTGCCTGCATCACTTAACTCCCTCGGCTGGACTCTCAACGGAACGACGGCGGCGGAACGGCGCGGGTTCTCCCCGCCAGCCCCCAAGGATCCTGCGCTGGGCATCCGAGAGCGGCACCGGACGTCCGGTGGTGCGGCTGACCATGACCATCGAGGCTTCAGCCACCGCGTAAACGGTCTCTGCGGACTCATCGGTGAGCCTGAAACCGTAAGAGAAGCTGGACCCGCCCACCTCGGTGACCCAAATCTCGATCCATGCCGGATCCTGGCTGTAGGTCAGCGGCGTCATGTACTCAATTTCCTGGCGGGCCACCAGGGTTGTTCCGAACTCGGCGGTCACGGAGCGGAACGTGGATACGCCCGCCTTCGCATCGGCTTCAGGCAAGGGCAGCAAGGAGAGCCGGACCCGGGCCTCTTCGAGGAACTGCACGTACCGGACGTTGTTGACGTGGCCGTTGACGTCCTCGTCGCCGAAGCGCAACTGGATGGGAAATCGGTGCAAAGGCATGCGAACCATCTTCGCAGGTAGAACGCAGCTGGCGCGAAGTCAGGCTCCTGCCGGTAGGCTCCGGAACCTCTGCGCCATTGTATGGCCAGGGCCGAAATGTTGGGCCGGCCCTGCTGATGCGTCTAATCTCGAGAGAGATCCACGTCTGGCGGAACCCCGTATTCGGCAGACTGCCACCGCTTTTTGCAAGGAGACACACACCTATGGCGCCAGCCGACGACTTCGATCCGACGGCCGCACTGATCGAGCTTCTCGACCTGAGCAACGCGGGCGGTGCCAAGACCGACGAAGACATCTTCGTGGGAGGGTCCCAGCAGGAACCACGCAAGAGAGTCTTCGGCGGCCAGGTTCTCGGCCAGTCGCTCGTTGCCGCGGCGCGGACGGTCCCCCCGGAGCGGCTCATGCACTCCATGCACGGCTATTTCCTGCGCCCCGGTGACACGGAAGTGCCGATCACGTTCGGTGTGGAGCGGCTGCGGGACGGCCGGTCCTTCTCGGCCCGGCGGACGCATGCCTATCAGAACGGCCTGCCTATCCTCTCCCTCATTGCCTCATTCCAGCTCCCCGACGAGGGCCTGGACCATCAGGAGCCCATGCCTGAAGGCATACCCGATCCGGAGACCCTTCCTACGACGGCGCAGCTGCTCTCCGGTTTCGACCACCCGGTTGCGAAGGCCTGGTCGTATTACCGGCCCATGGACATCCGCCACGTGACCCAGCCCGTGTATTTCCAGGCCGACCCCGAACGCACAGCGCGCAACGCCGTGTGGATGAAGACATTCGGTCCGATGCCCGATGACCAGAACCTGCACCGCGCCGCGCTTGCCTATGCCACGGACTACACCATCCTGGAACCGGTCCTGCGGCGGCACGGCATTTCCTGGGCCAGCCGCGGCATGTCCGTAGCAAGCCTTGACCATGCCATGTGGTGGCACCGCCCGCTGCGTGTGGACGACTGGCTGCTCTATGTCCAGGAGTCCCCCAGTGCTTCCGGAGCCCGCGGTCTCTCCTCCGGACGGATCTTCAACCGTTCCGGAGAGCTCGTGGCCACCGTGGCCCAGGAAGGCATGCTCCGGCTGCCGGATTATCCCGCCTTCCAGTAGTCCCGCGCGGACGCAAAAGCGAAAGCGCCCTGCCGTTCGGCAGGGCGCTTTCGCGTGTCAGGCAGATTCCGCTTGAGCTAGTCGCGGGTCAGGCGACGGTGCGTCACACGGTGCGGCTTGGCCGCGTCGGCGCCGAGGCGCTCGACCTTGTTCTGCTCGTAGGATTCGAAGTTGCCTTCGAACCAGTACCAGTTGGCCGGGTTTTCGTCAGTGCCTTCCCACGCAAGGATGTGGGTGGCCACACGGTCGAGGAACCAGCGGTCGTGAGAGACGACGACGGCGCAGCCCGGGAATTCCAGCAGCGCGTTCTCGAGGCTGGAAAGCGTCTCGACATCGAGGTCGTTGGTGGGCTCATCGAGCAGCAGCAGGTTTCCGCCCTGTTTTAGCGTCATTGCGAGATTGAGCCGGTTGCGCTCACCGCCGGAGAGCACGCCCGCTTTCTTCTGCTGGTCCGGACCTTTGAAACCGAACGCCGAGACATACGCGCGGGAGGGCATCTCGACCTGTCCGACCTGAATGAAGTCGTGGCCGTCGGAGACAACTTCCCAGAGGGTCTTGTTCGGATCGATGCCGCCGCGGGACTGGTCCACGTAGGAGATCTTGACCGATTCACCGATCTTCAGCTCACCGCCGTCGAGGGGCTCCAAGCCAACAATCGTCTTGAAAAGCGTCGACTTACCGACGCCGTTGGGGCCAATCACACCGACAATGCCGTTGCGCGGCAGGGAGAAGGACAATCCTTCGATCAGCTTGCGGCCGTCGAAGCCCTTCTCCAGGTTCTTCCCTTCCAGGACCAGGGAGCCGAGCCGGGGGCCGGCGGGAATCTGGATTTCTTCGAAGTCAAGCTTGCGGGTGCGCTCAGCTTCCGCTGCCATTTCCTCGTAGCGTGCCAGGCGGGCCTTGGACTTGGTCTGGCGTCCCTTGGCGTTGGAGCGGACCCAGTCCAGTTCGTCGGAGAGACGCTTGGCCAGCTTCTGGTCTTTCTTACCCTGCACTTCAAGGCGGGCGCGCTTCTTCTCCAGGTAAGTGGAGTAGTTGCCCTCGTACGGGTAGAGGTGCCCGCGGTCCACTTCGGCGATCCATTCTGCCACGTGGTCAAGGAAGTACCGGTCGTGGGTCACGGCCAGGACGGCGCCGTGGTAGGAGGAGAGATGCTGTTCCAGCCACAGCACGCTCTCGGCGTCGAGGTGGTTGGTGGGCTCATCAAGCAGCAGCAGGTCCGGCTTCTGGAGCAGGAGCTTGCACAGGGCCACCCGGCGGCGTTCACCGCCGGAAAGGACCGTGACGTCGGCGTCTGCCGGCGGGCACCGGAGGGCATCCATTGCCTGCTCCAGCTGGGAATCGATGTCCCAGGCGTCAGCTGCGTCGATAGCTTCCTGCAGCTTGCCCATTTCTTCGAGCAGGGAATCGAAGTCAGCGTCGGGCTGCGCCATCTCCTCGGAAATCTCGTTGAAACGCTGGATCTTGCCGTAGATCTCCCCAACGCCTTCCTGGACGTTGCCCAGGACGGTCTTTTCTTCGTTCAGCGGGGGTTCCTGCAGCAGGATGCCCACGGTGTAGCCCGGGCTGAGCCGTGCCTCACCGTTAGAGGGAGTGTCCAGCCCCGCCATGATCTTGAGGATGGTGGACTTACCCGCACCGTTAGGCCCCACCACGCCGATCTTGGCGCCGGGGTAGAAGGACATGCTTACGTCGTCGAGGATAACTTTGTCGCCAACGGCCTTTCGGGCCTTGGTCATCGTGTAGATAAATTCCGCCATGCTCTCAGGCTAGTGTGTCGACACCACTATGTGCCATTTGGCGGGAAGCGGGCTGCAGGCGTCATCGGCACGATGCACCGGTTGCGGCGGCGGGGTTCAGCCCGGCGTATCAGCGGTCATCACCGAGCAGGCAGGCACCATTGGCCAGCGCAGGCACAACGGTCACGGTGGCGGTCCCGCTTCGAATCTCTGCCAGTACGCAGTCCTGCCCCACCGCCGCGGCGGAAACAATCGAATCAACAGCCAGTCCAGTGGGCGTGGAGTCCTGCGAGACTTCGACGACGTCCGGGCTGAATCCGGCGGCAGCGTAGGCTGCCCGCACTTCGTCCCGGGACGGCGCAGGAACCTCTGCAGCCAGCGCGGTGAGCTCCAGGCGGACGGCTTCTGCCTCTGCGGGAGCACCTTCCGCCGGCTCGGAAACGGCCGGCGCCTCCGGCGCTGCCGAGGACTGGGGTTCCTCGGCAGGCGTGGTTGCAGGTGCACTGCAGCCGCCTACGGTCAGGATCAGTCCCACGAGGGTCACTGCTGCGAGCACGGTTGCGGAAGCAGAACGTCGCTGCTTCGTCCCCCGGGCACCGTCCGGGCCAGCTGCCGGTCCGTGATTAGCTGCGGTCATTGCGCCATTCTGCCACGCGGCCCGGACGATGCCGAGGCGCCCGGCCCGGCACGCCGATCAGTAGGCCGCCGACGCCCGCTCGGGTTCCCCGGTGTGGGCCTCTGCGGAACCGAAATCCATTCCTATGCCGGCGTCCATTGTCTCCGCGGGCTGGAAACCCTCGGCTTCCCCGCTGCCCAGGATTTCACCGGTGACCGGGTCGACGTCGCCCGGCAGGTCATGGCTGTCTTCCCCGGTGCTGCGCTGGGAAGACTTGTCACTGATGTTGCGCCTGAAATTAGCTGTCCCCCACATCAGGTCATGTCCCACTGCGTCGGCATCGATATCCACTGAGGTTCCGCTGCGGCCGCCGTCGGTGGCCCACTGACGGACCCTCAGCCGCCCGGTGACGATGACCCTGTCGCCCTTGTGGACACTCACGCCCGCGTTGGTGGCCAGTTGCCGGAACATCGACACGGAGTACCAGTTGGTATGGCCGTCCACCCAGAGCCCGGTTTCCCGGTCTATCCGCCGTTCAGTGGTGCACATCCGGAAACCGGCGATAGCCAGGCCGCTGTCGGCTGTGGTGGTGCGGACCTCCGTGGCAACGAACCCGCGAAGAGTGATCGAATCGGTCATGGTGCTTCCCCTGCTTTCGGTGGCGGCGCCCGCCAAGACGCCTGCTCCAGCCCGGCACATCCGCCGGTCGCCTCATCGTTCCCGACTCGGCGGCAGGGTTCGGCGGGTTCGGCCGGGCTGTGGATCCAGGGTGCCGCACTGCCCGGTCCTTGTGGCTGGGGAGGGAATGTCCGCAGGCAGAAGCGCCGCAGGCATCAGCGCGCGCCCGCCGGCAAGGAAAGATCCGGGAACTGAGCATCCGGCGTTAATGCGGGGACGCAGTGGTGCCCCCGGCGCGACTCGAACGCGCAACCTACGGATTAGAAGGCCGTTGCTCTATCCATTGAGCTACGGGGGCAGACCAATCGATGATACTACGCAGCCAGTGTGTGACATGGGCAGGCTCTCCGTCCGGGCGCGAATTTCGTTCCTGCGCGGAGGTGCCGAAAATTTTTTCCATTCATCTGCATCCAAATTGGAGGCCCCGGAAGTAAAGGAGGTGTAGGCCACAAAGAAGCCGGGTCATGAGCCCGGCGAAACCAAAGGAGAAGCCATGCGCAGGACCGCCACACTTTTCGCAGCAGCAGGCCTGGCAGCCGGGGCCGGATTGGCGGCAGCCCCCGCGGCATCCGCCGCGGACGATGCCCAGCTCTCAGTCTTCCACGCAGTTCCCGACACCACTGTCGACGTTTACGTCAACGGAGCACTGACCCTCGACGATTTCACTCCGGGCAGCATGGCGGGCCCGCTCTCACTTCCGGCAGGAAGCTATGAGCTCGCCGTCACCGCAGCTGATGCCGCAGACGCTTCCGCTCCAATTATCGGTCCGGTTTCCGCCCAGCTCACCGCCGGCGGCAACTTCACCGCCGTCGCCAACCTGAGCGCGGATGGAACACCGACGGCGAACGTGTACTCGAACGACATGTCCACCGTGGACCCGGGCAAGGCACATCTGACGGTTCGGCACGTCGCGGCAGCACCGGCTGTTGACGTCCTGGCCAACGGGACCGCCGTCATCACCAACCTGGCCAACCCCGAGGAGAAGACACTGGCGGTTGACGCCGGGACCATCTCCGCCTCGGTCGCGGCAGCCGGAACCACTGAACCCGTCATTGGCCCGGCTGACCTCACCCTCCCCGAGGGTGTCCACACGATCGTTTACGCCTGGGGCTCGCTGGAAGACGGCAACCTGGCCCTCGCCACGCAGACGATCGAAGGCATGGAAAGCGCACCGAACGCCGTACCCGGTGCCTTGCCGGCCGCTGAGGACAACTCCGGTGCCATGCTGGCCGCAGCCGGCGGGCTGACCCTGATGGCACTGGCCGGCACGGCCTTCGTCGCACGCCGCCGCAGCACGGCCAAGGCTGAGTCCGGCCTCTAGGCCCCACGGCGCCCTGCGCCCTCCAGCGAAGGTGCAGCGCGGCTCCCATGGCCGCGCTGCACCTTCCTTCAGCCACCCCTTCAACCACAGTCCAGGAGGAGAACCCCCTATGACCAAGGCCGCACGTCAGCGCCGCTTCCTCGCGGGCGCACTGCTCGTCGCAGGAACCCTGGGAATCGGCGCCTGCGGCACCGGAGCATCCGCGCCGGAACCAGTTGCCACCCAGACACAGGCCTCGTCCAGTGCACCGGCGGCTGGGGCCCCTGCACCGGTTCCCCTCGGGGATCCCGGGAATATTCCTGTCCGGCAGGCCTCACCGGAGGCATCGGAAAGCATCCCGGCACCGGTCCGGGTACAGGTGGAAGGAACCGGGATTGACCTTGAAGTCGTGCCCGTCGGCGTAGAGGAGAACGGCGCCATGACCATTCCCGACAATCATTTCCAGGCCGGGTGGTACCGCTACGGGCCGGCTCCAGGTGCAGCATCAGGCTCTTCAGTGCTGGCAGCGCACGTCGATTCGCAGACCGAAGTCCTGCCCATCGCGTCCTTGAAGGACGTTGAACCCGGAACCCGCGTGATCGTCACCCGGGAGGACGGCACCACCCTCACCTACCAAACGGAAAAGGTTGAAAACATCGCCAAGCGTTCGCTTGACGGCCACCGCCTCTTCGACCGCACCGGCGGGCACCTGCTGAAGCTGGTTACCTGCGGCGGCAAGTGGCTCGACACGGAGAATGACTATGAAGATAACGTTGTGCTTACGGCAACACCGGTATCATAGGGACATTCCGCATGCTCAGCGGCCATCAGGCTGCACGTCGGCAGGCCAACGGCAGGAGAACGCAGCAGATGTCATCCGGTGCCCCCGAGTGGGACGACGGCCTCGACGAGGCCTTCGCCGCAGGTGAGGAGGCAGCCCTTGCCGAGGCTTACCGCCGCTTCGCTCCGCTGGTGCGCAGCATGTCGCTGCGGCGGCTGGCGGACGCGGCTGCAGCCGACGACGCCGTGCAGGAAGTCTTCATCAGGGCCTGGCGCTACCGGCAGACTTACTCTCCCGCACGCTCCACCCTGGCGGCCTGGCTGATCGGCATCTCCCGCAATGTTGCTGCCACGATGACCTCCTCCAGGATCCGTGAGGATGAAATCATGGAAGGCGCGGCGTCGAGGGAACAACGGTCTGTTCCGGCCAGGCCGGATCCCGAAACTGTGGCGGACAAAGTTGTGCTCGACGCCGAACTCACCCGCCTGGGAGAACCCCAGCATTCGATCCTGCGGCTGGCCTTCCACGAAGACCTCACTCACCAGCAGATATCTGATCGTCTCGAGCTTCCGCTGGGAACCGTAAAGAGCCATATCCGCCGGGGACTGACCCAACTGCGGCAACGATTGGAGGTAAGCGATGCAGCACCTGCACGATGATGCATTGGCCCTTCTTGCCCTGGGTGAGGCACCAACCCCGGATGAGGCTGCGCATCTTGAGCACTGCGAGCGTTGCCAGGCCGAAGTCCTTTCCTATGGGCGTGTAGTCAGCGCCGGGCGCAGTACGGACGCAGCCCCGGCCGGATCGATCCCTCCGCCCGCGGTGTGGGCCGGCATCCATGAATCCCTGGGACTCTCAGCGGATCTTCGCCGGGATCCTTTCGAAGGCGTCCAGCATGCTGAAACCGGGCCGGGTTCGGGAGAGCCTGCCAACCATGGCCCCGCAAGCGAGGAACCCCCGGCACCGGTCTCCCTGGATGCTGCGCGCAGCCGCCGGCGGGGAACAAAGTGGCTGGCCGCCGCCGCTGCAGCCGCAGTACTCGCAGGCGCAGCCACCTGGGGCATCCTCCAGAACCAGGCTGCACAGCCTGAAGTCCTTGCCTCAGTGACGCTGGAACCGCTGCCGTCCTACACGGATGAAGGCACAGCCACCGTGGATGAACTCCCGGACGGAGAGCGTGAACTTGTGGTTACCTCCACCGGCTCGGATGCCGAGGGGTACCGGGAGGTCTGGCTCATTTCGCCTGACATCACTTCCATGGTCAGTCTCGGCACCATGGACGGACGCGAGGCCAGGTTCCAGATTCCGGAGGGGCTCGACCTTGCTTCCTATCCCATCGTGGATGTTTCCGACGAGCCCAACGACGGCAATCCTGCACACTCCGGAAAATCCATCCTCCGCGGACAGCTCGATCTCTAGGGAACAAGGCGACTGGGCTGCAGGAATCCCTGCCAAGCTCCTTGAGGGCTTCACCCGGGCCGAGGGCCTCAGCGCTCCGCCGTGGCTCCTGGCCGCTCTTGTTGCCGGCGCGGCACTGGTTTCGATTCCCCGGGGGTCCTGGCGCTGGTTCGGGCTCTTTGTCACGTTCGTGCACGAAATCGGCCATGCCTTCGCTGCACTGAGTGCAGGCCACCGCATTAAAGGCATCGAACTGCGCTTTGACCACTCGGGGCAGATGCGCAGCCTGGGGCGCGGCGGTTTCGGGGCCGTATGGGCCGGTTTCTGGGGTTACCCCGTTCCCGCCCTCACCGGAGCCGTATTGATATGGGCAGCGGTCCAGGGATGGGCGCCGGCCGCCCTCTCTGCAGGCGTGCTCGTCCTCGCCCTCTCGCTGCTCTTCATCCGCAACCTGCAGGGGATCGCCATCGCAGCCGGCTGCTCAGCCGCGTCAGTGTTCCTGCTCTGGTGGACCTCCGCTGCGACAGCGTCCTACGCCGTCGTTGCCCTCGGGATCGGCCTGGTCGTCGGCGGCGTGCGCGACTGGCTCAACCTGCTGGGCGTCCATACCCGCCGGAGACACGCACTGCCTTCCTCGGATGCTTGGATCCTCGCCCGGCAAACCGGCGTTCCGGCAGCTCTGTGGCTCGGCGCCTTCGCCGTCATCATCGCTGCCTGCGCCTTTGCGTCCGGATGGCTGCTCGTGTCCCAGGGACAGGACCCGCGCTAGTAACCCGGCGCAGCTGCCGCTGCCGCGTCCCCGCCGCCCTCAGGGTCATTCGGGGCAGACGCCGGGGCCGGGAAAGTGACCCGCAGTTCCAGCCGGTGCTGCCCGTCTTCAGCCTGGGTGAAGATCGCTTTGCCGGAGATTCCGGCAAGTGCTCCGGTTCCGGATCCCGGGATGATGTGCCCCGACGACGCCGTTGCCTCCCCCTCGGCGAGGCCCCAGTGCTGAATCACCATGGTTCCTTCGCGGCCTTCGACGCTGCCGGCAAAGACTTCACTGCCCACGTAGCCGGCACCTGCGGCGTTTCCGGCCAGCAGGAGGTCAGCGACGCTGGTGCCTGAGATGCTTCCCTCGAAGATCTTCACCGCCCGGACTGTGGAGAGTTCGCTGTTCGTCCCCTCCACCACATAGGGGGTCGGCTCCCACGAGGAGACGTCAAAGTCGGCAGTGATTGAGTGTTCTGTTCCGTCGGACATGCCTCCAGTATTCCGTGTCCCGCCCGCGATTGCATGCCCGTGATGCGCCGACGGTACCCTAGTCGCTGGGGCGCAGCCGTTCGCGTGTCCCGAAGACCCGCGAAGGAGAACCACCCCGCATGCCGTCCATTCCGGTTTCCGCCGACTCCCGATACATGCGGCCGCGCGTCCTGTGGATCACGTTCGCCGTCCTTCACCTGCTCTTCTTTGGCTTTCTTTCCCCGCTGATCTTTACCGGCGAAGTGCTCAGTGACATCCAGTTCTACCGCCAGTGGGCCTTCGAAGGCATCACGGAGGGCTACTGGCAGGGCATCAGCACGGACTGGGTCTATCCCATCGGTGCACTGGTGCCAATGCTCCTGGCGGCCGTCCTGGGCTACGGGCCGTACCAGCTGGCCTGGTTCCTCATTTTTGCGGGCCTCAACGCCGCAGCCTTGGCCGTCCTCACCAGCCAGCGCACCCGCCAGCGGTACGCTGCCGCCTATTGGTGGATGGGCATTACCGCCTTGCTGGCTCCGGTCGCGGTTGGGCGTGTGGACGGCCTGACCGTACCCCTGGTCATCATCGGGTTGCTGCTCCTGGCCCGGCGGCCCGTCGTCGCCGCGGCCCTGCTGGCAACTGCCACCTGGATCAAAGTCTGGCCTGCAGCGGTGATCCTGGCCGTGCTGGCCGTCTCCCGGCGGCGCCTGACCGTGCTGGCCACCGGTGCGGCGGTCTCGGCAGCCATCGCCGCCGTCGTGGCAGCAGCGGGCGGCGTCCGCCACCTCCTGAGTTTCGTCGGAGCCCAGGGCGACCGGGGGATGCAGCTGGAGGCACCGTTCACGACGCCTGGATTGTGGCAGGCAATCCTGGGCAGTTCGGATGCGCACATCTACGAAGACATCATCATCAACACACGCGAAGTCCGGGGCGCCCTTGGCGAGCCGGTTGCCGCGCTAATGACCCCGCTCCTGGTGCTGGCGGCGGCCGCCGTCGTCGTCCTGCTGCTGTGGGCGCTGCGCCGCGGAGCCGACGCCGGGGCGCTGTTGGCTTCCGGCTCCCTGGCACTCGTGGGTGCCTTTATTGTCTTCAACAAGGTCGGCTCGCCGCAGTTCATGCTCTGGCTTGGCGCCGTCGCCGCTGTCGGCATTGCCTGGAAGGGCCGGTCCTGGCTCGTTCCGGCGGCCATGATGATCCCGATTGCCGGGCTGACCACTTTGGTCTACCCGATCTTCTACGAAGCGCTGTACAACGACCTCAACATCGGAGTCGCACTGCTGCTCACCGTCCGGAACATCCTTGTCATCGCCCTGTTCGCCTGGGCGGTCCTGGACGTCGTCCGGCTGGCACGGGCGGGCCGGGAGCTCAGCGAATCCGAAGTTCGCCCGGAGACGGCTCCGTAAGCTTCTTCCGGAAGAGCACCTTGGTCTTGGGATCAAGGAAGATCAGGTAGAGCGCGAAGCCCACTGCGGTAACGGCCGCAATCTGGCGGGCAGCGCTGAGGCTGAACTCAAAGTAGGGCCAGATGTCGAGCTGGTCGCTGATCGCATAGACCATGAAGAACGAGACAAAGAGGTACAGCGTCTTCACCTGCCAGTCGTCGCGGATGCCTGTGACAGCAAAGAGCGGGATCAGCCAGACGACATACCAGGACTGGATCATCGGTGCCAGCATGACGATCGCTGCGAAAGCCAGGGTCAGGCGCCGGACCAGCCGGCTGTAGTCCCCCACGAACATGAGCCAGGCGACAATGGCCAGGGAGGCCAGCCGGCCCACGGTGTGGATGAAGTCCGCAAAGGACCAGCCCGGGAGACCGAGTGCGTTGCCCAGGGTTGCCACGATGAGTCCCAGGAACCCGACCGGGGCGTACCAGATCCAGACGCTGCCCGGAGTGCTCAGCGCTCCTACCCAGCCGAAGCCCAGTCCGTTGATGACACCCAGGACAGCCAGCAGCCCCAGCGAAAGTCCTGCGGTGAGGAACCAGTAAAGGAACCTGCGCGGCCAGGAGGCACCTTTGCCTGCCCACATGAGACCAATGAAGGGCAGGAAGATCAGGGTGATGGGCTTAATGCCCACGGAAAGCGTCACCAGCAGGATGCCAAGAATGGCACGCTTGGTCGCGGCGTAGTACAGGCCGGCAAGGGCGAGCCCGATCATAAGGGCGTCGTTGTGGATGCTGGCGATGAAGTTGGTCAGGAACAGCGGGTTGGCGGCCGTGAGCCAGAGTGCCCGGTTCGGGTTGATGCCGTGCAGCTCGGCCAGCTTGGGAACGTAATACACGCACATGGCGACACCGGCCACTGATATCAGCCGGAACAGGAGGATGGAAAACTCTGTCTGCCCTCCGGTAATGCGGACTACGATTTCCTCAATCCACAGGAAAATCGGTCCATACGGTGTGGGACTCTGTGCCCACAAATCGTCCGCGCCGAGCTGCAGGTAGTTGGAAATCTGCGAGTAGCCGTCCTTGTAGGGATTAAGGCCGCTGACCATGACCAGCCCCTGGGCGATGTAGGCAAAGACATCCCTGCTGAACAGCGGCAGCGCCACCGTCATGGGCGCTCCCCAGGCAAGGACAGCCTTCAGCACGTAAGGCCTGGATTCGGGCCCCCAGTCCCCAATCCGCTGCCCCAGCCGGAGCCATGAGCGCACCAGCAGCATGCCGCCGACGGCGAGGAGGAAGACGGAGATGACCGCCCCTGCCGGCTCGAAGCGCAGCCACATGATGAAGCCCACCCGCCGCAGCTCGACGGACGACAGGGAAAGCCATCCGACACCGAGGGACCCGGCCAGCATCAGCAGCGAACCGACGAATCCTTGGACGATGGCGACATTGGGACGATCGGCGTTCACGTTCTCCGGTGAGGGAGACGAAGGCTCGGTCGCAGGGACCTGGGCGGTCATCGTGGGTCGTTCCAATCTCTGGTTCGTGCAGCTGTCCCAACGTTCAGGCGCCCGAATGCAGACGGGCGCCGCCGCGGATCCGCACAGGCTCATGGTCCGTCAGCGGGCCCTGCCAAGGCGGCTTCGTCAGTAGGCCAAATATTAGCATCGAGGTGTAACCGCTCCCCTGCTGCCCGGCGCGCTTAGCGAAAGGTGCGTCACGGCTCACATAGACTGAGCGGGTTGGATCGGACAAGGCAAGGCGGTATGGGCTGTGGGGCGCCACCGGGCAGAACCAGTAGAACACCGGCGGGGCAGGCGTACCCCCGAAACGGGAACGACTGCGCGCCGCAATCCCGAACTCCTGGCCTGGGGGGTGTTCCTCACCGGGACCAGCGCACTGAGCCTCACCTGGGCCGAGATACCCGCCGGACCGGCCGCAGGGGCGTCCGCCCTGCTGCTCACAGCCTTTATCCTCGCCTGGTACCTCTCTCCCGCTGCGGCCACCAAAGCTGCAACGTCAGATGCAGCTGTTCCTGCGCGCATTCCTGCGCTGCAGCCAAGCCCAGTGTCCGGACCCGTCGCCGGGCCAGGCAACAGCGGGGCCCCCGATACTGCGGCGCCCTCCGTAGCGGAAGCCATCGCCGCCGCAGCTGCCGCGAAAGCTGCGGCCCCGGAAGAAGCCCCTCTTCCGCGTATTCCGGCAGCCCCGGAGGCAGTACGGGAATTCCTCGGCTCTACGGACCGCCCGTCCTTCCAGCAGGACGGACCCAGCCGCTGGACGCGCACCTTTGGCCCGCCGGAAACCGGGTCGCTGCCGCTGCAGCCGTACGTCCCCACCCGCCGGCGGACACCCGCAGCACCGGCAACCGACCGGCGCGACCGGAGTCAGCGCAGCCATTCGAGCTTCTAGCCCAGTGCCCGGCGCCCTGGCCAGCGGCCGGGGTACATTTGTCTCGTGCCAATAACAAATGAACGCATTGTATGGATTGACTGCGAGATGACCGGACTGGACATCAGTGCCGATGCCCTGATTGAGGTCGCCGTCCTGGTTACCGATTCAGAACTGAATGTACTCGGCGAGGGTGTCGACGTCGTCATCAAGCCCGAGGACTCCGCCCTGGAGCAGATGGGCGACTTCGTCCGGCAGATGCATACGACGTCGAAGCTGCTTGAGGAACTCCCCCACGGCATGACAATGGCAGAGGCTGAAGCCGAAGTCATCGAGTACATCACCAAGTGGGTGCCCGAGCCGAAGAAGGCACAGCTCGCAGGAAACTCCGTCGGCACCGACAGGATGTTCCTGGCCCGTGACATGCCGGAAGTCATCGATTACCTGCACTACCGGATCATCGACGTTTCCACGATCAAGGAACTGGCCCGCCGCTGGTACCCCCGCGCCTACTTCCAGGCCCCCGCGAAGCACGGCGGGCACCGCGCCCTGGGCGATATCCAGGACTCCATCAATGAGCTCCGTTACTACCGTGCCGCTGTCTTCGTTCCGGCGCCCGGGCCCGATTCGGCTGCCGCGAAGAAGATCGCTGCGGGACTGGAACGGGACGGCCTCGATGGTTAGCTCCGTCACATTTGGGGCCCACGGTGCCCAACGTGTCAGGAGCACGCGAAAAAGCGTGTAAGCTTGTATCCGCTGCCTCAGATAAATGAGTTCACAAGGACCACTCGCCTGGACTTTGTGAATGAATATCTGAGTGCACATGGTGGGTATAGCTCAGTTGGCAGAGCGCCTGGTTGTGGTCCAGGAGGTCGCGGGTTCAACCCCCGTTACTCACCCCAATGAGGCTGGCATCCAGCTTCGACAGGCCGCCTCGGATATTTCCGGGGCGGCCTTCTTCGTAGTTGTTTCGTTTTTGCACAAGGAGTCGCTGCGTGGAACGCACGCTGTTCGAAGAGGACCACGAACTTTTCCGGGACCTCGCCCGCGAATACAACGAGCGGGAGATCGCTCCGGGCTATGCCGGCTGGGAAGCGGACCACATGATGCCGCGGCGTATCTGGAAGGCAGCGGGAGAGCAGGGCCTCCTCGGCCTTGCCGTCCCCGAAGAGTTCGGCGGAGCCGGCATGCCGGACTACCGTTACCGCGTGGTCCTCGATGAAGAGTTCGCCCGCTCCAACCACCTCGCCGTGGCGCTTGCGTTCCATCTCCAGGATGATCTGGTCCTCCCCCACCTGCTGGCCTATGGATCCGATGATCTTAAGGAACGCTGGCTGCCGCAGATGGTCAGCGGGGACAAGGTCACCTCCGTAGCGTGGAGCGAACCGGGGGCGGGGAGCGACCTGCGGGGCGTCCGTACCAAGGCGGTCAGGACCCCCGACGGCGACTGGCTGCTCAATGGCCAGAAGACCTTTATTGGCAACGGCATCAGCGGCGACGCTGCCCTGGTCCTCGCCCGGACCGACGGCAGCACCGGGCGGGGGTCGGGCGATTCCTTCAGCCTGTTCATGGTGGAGAAAACCGACGGTTACACCACCGGACGCCAGCTGGACAAAATGGGCGTCAAGGCCTCTGATACTGCTGAACTCTTCTTTGACGACGTCCTCGTCCCGGCCGGGAACCTCGTGGGCGTGCAGGGGCAGGGCCTTAAGTACGCGGCAGAGCAGCTCCCCCAGGGACGCCTGGCCATCGCTGTCGCCTCCTCCGCTGTCGCCCGTGCGGTTTATGAAGCGACCAGGCAGTACACCCGGGACCGTGCTGCTTTTGGCCAGCGGGTCGCTGATTTCCAGAACTCACGTTTCGTCCTCGCAGACATCCTTACCGAGGTGGAGGTCACGGAAGCCTACGTCGATTCCGCGGTGCTGGCCTTCAACGCCGGGACCCTGGACGCCGTCTCAGCTGCCAAGGCCAAGCTCTGGGCCAGCGAGCGGGTCAAGTCCATCACCGACCGCTGCCTGCAGCTCCATGGAGGCTACGGTTACATCATGGAGTATCCCGTCGCGCAGGCCTTCCTCGCGGCGCGCCTCCTGACGATTTTCGGCGGAACTTCGGAAATCATGCGGGACGTCATCGGACGCAGCATTGCCGCCTAGCAACCTCCGCTCAGCCCTTCCCGGAAGAAAGAAGCACAACACGCAATGACCGTCCGTCCCATAGTCATTCACGGGGAACCCGTCCTGCACCGCCGGGCTGCCGAAGTCGAGGTCTTCGACGATGAACTGCGCACCCTGGTGGCCGACATGTTCGAAACCATGGACGTTTCCAACGGTGTGGGCCTGGCTGCCCCGCAGATCGGCGTTGGGCTGCGCATCTTTACTTTCCATTTCCCGAATGACGACGACGCACCGGACCGCGGCGTCCTGATCAACCCCGTCCTGGTCACGTCCAAGGTCCCCGGATCTGCGCCGGACCCGGATGAGGACACGGAGGGCTGCCTGTCCGTCCCCGGTGAGAACTTTCCGCTGCGGCGGGCCGAATGGGCGCGCATCTCCGGCGTTGATGAGACCGGAAAGCCGGTGCAGTTCGAAGCCACCGACTGGTTCGCGAGGGTCCTCCAGCACGAGTACGACCATCTGGACGGCAAGCTCTATGTTGACCGGCTCAATGACCGGTGGGGGCGCAAGGCACGCAAGGTGCTCAAGGCCAACGGCTGGGGTGTTCCCGGCCTGACCTGGATGCCCGGCGTCGATCCGGATCCTTTCGGCCACTGACACCCGAATACTGCAGCGGGAACAAACAACCGCTCCAACAGCCGCTCATAGATAAAAGCAGTGCCCGTCCGGGTCACCGGACGGGCACTGCTTTTATTCGGGCAGAGGTGTTGCTAGGCGGTAACGGCCAGCTCCTCAGCCCGCGGGAACGCCGGCGGGTTCACATGTGCCATCTCTTCCAGGACACGGATGACCTGGCAGCTGTAGCCGTACTCGTTGTCGTACCAGACGTAGAGGATGGCGTTCTTGCCGTTGGAGATGGTGGCCAGGCCGTCAACGATTCCGGCGCGCTTTGAACCGACAAAGTCGGTGGAGACCACTTCGGGCGAATCGATGTAGTCGATCTGCTTGTGCAGCTCGGAGTTCAGCGAGGTCTCCCGGAGGAAGGTGTTCAGCTCTTCCTTGGTGGTCTCGGTCTCGAGGTTCACGTTCAGGATGGCCATCGAGACATCCGGGGTGGGAACGCGGATCGCGTTGCCGCTGAGCTTGCCGGCCAGTTCCGGCAGTGCCTTGGCAACAGCCTTCGCAGCTCCGGTCTCGGTGATGACCATGTTCAGCGCAGCGGAGCGGCCGCGGCGGTCACCCTTGTGGAAGTTGTCGATCAGGTTCTGGTCATTGGTGAAGGAGTGAACCGTCTCGACGTGTCCGTTCACGATGCCGAACTTGTCATTGAGGACCTTCAGCACCGGAGTGATGGCGTTCGTGGTACAGGACGCTGCCGAGAGGATCTTGTCCTCGTCGGTGATGGCCTGGTGGTTGATGCCGTGCACGATGTTCTTCAGGTCGCCCTTGCCCGGAGCGGTGAGCAGTACGCGGGAGACACCCTTGGCGCTCAGGTGCTGAGCCAGTCCGGCTTCATCGCGCCAGCGGCCGGTGTTGTCCACCACAATGGCGTTGTTGATGCCGTAGGAGGTGTAGTCCACGGTTGCCGGGTCGTTGGAGTAGATGACCTGGATCAAAGTTCCGTTGGCCAGGATGGTGTTGTTCTCTTCATCCACGGTGATGGTGCCGGGGAAGGCACCATGGACCGAGTCGCGGCGCAGCAGGCTGGCACGCTTGACCAGATCGTTTTCGGCGCCCTTGCGCACAACGATGGCCCGCAGGCGCAGCCCGTGTCCGCCGCCTTCGTGGTCAATGAGGATGCGGGCCAGCAGGCGGCCGATGCGGCCAAAGCCGTACAGGACCACATCGGTGCTGGTGCGCTCGTCCGCGCCGTGCTTGCCGGCGACGTCCGCCAGCTCCGTGCGGAGGAAGTCCAGGAGCGGGACGCCGTTGCCTTCACGCTGGTACTTGGTATTCATGCGGGCCAGGTCCACGGAAGCTGCGCCAAGTTCGAGTTCGGTCAGGGCGCGCAGGATCGGCAGGGTCTCGGAGACGGGAAGTTCGACGTCGTCGATCTGCCGGGCAAAGCGGTGTGCCTTCAGGATGTCAATGACGGAACGGTTGACCAGCGGGCGGCCGTGAACTGACGTGACAACGCTGTTCTCCCGGTAAAGCCGGCCAATAAGCGGGATCATGGCTTCTGCCATTGCCTCCCTGTCCATCCACGCATCCAGGCAGGTATCGGACTTCTGGCTCACAGATCTTCACATCCTTTGTCTCAGCCGGCACTGCTTTGTGACGGTTGGTATGACCGCCGGAACTCACACCGGCGGCAAGCCCTTGAGGGCCGGGTCTTCGTTGTGGCCGGCGGCAGATACTGCGTGCCGCGGACCACTACTAAGTGTATTAGGCCACAACAGCAGAGCAGGACCAGCCCGGGAGATCTTCATCACAGGCCGGCGGGCGGCTGCGGCGGGTGTCCGGACTTCAGGCACTATGGCAGGCACCTGCTACTTTTCCAGGACGGCTTCGCCGTTTTCCCTGGACCGCGCCTCGTCTGCGTCCAAGTCTTCAGGGGCCGGTGCCGCGGGGCCGGTGCCCCGGCCGCTGTCAGCCGGCGATTCGTGCGCCGGGTCATCCTCGGGCATGGGCGCCAGGTCCTCCAGATGATGCACACCCCTCAGCGGACCGAAGGAGGCAACCACGGGCGCCAGGACAGCTATGACGATTCCCGTCACGATGCCGGCGCGCACGCCGATGGTGGAGGCCAGGATGCCGGCGACCAGGGACGCAACCGCCAGCATCCCCCAGCTCACCATCCGGGTGGCGGAACCCAGCCTGCCCATCATGCCGGACGGGCATACCCGCTGGCGGAAACTCGTGGAAACCACGATGTTCATCGAGATGGCGAGCCCGGTCAGGAACATTCCGAAGAAACCCGGCAGCATGCCCCAGCCGGGTGTCATGAGCAGCAGGGCTGCGTAGCCAATCGCGGCGGGAAACATGGAGTAGCGCCATACGACGCCCGACCCGAACCTGTCCGCCAGCCATTTGACGCTCAGCCCGCCCAGGGTTCCGCCCACCGCGGTAGCGGCCATCAGGAGCCCCAGCCAGGTCCCGGTCTGGCCCAGCGTCCTCACCACCAGCAGGACGATCAGGGACACCACTATGTTGCCGCCGAGGTTCCACAGTGCGGCGACCAGCAGCAGGACGCGCAGCGGCGTTGTGCTGAGCGTATAGCGCAGTCCCGATCCCATTTCACGCCAGATGTGACGCTTCTCGGTTGATGCCGGAAGGGGCTCCTCGACGTTGAGCCGCAGTATCGCCGCGCAGGAGGCAACGGACGCTGCCACCTGGACCAGCAGCGAGTTCGAAGCGCCGACAGCGTGCGTGAGCCAGCCTCCCAGCCCGCGGCCAACGGCGTCGGCCGAAGCTCCGGAACCGGTCATCAAGCCGTTGCCTTCTATCAACTCGTCTTTGGCGACGGCGCGCGGTATCAGAGCAGCCTCGGCGAGGGTGAAATAGACGGCAGCCAGGCCCGCCAGGAACGACACGACAAACAGTTGTGCGGTGCTGAGCACTCCCATCCAGTAAGCAATGGGAAGCGTGGCCAGCAACACCACCCTGGCGATGAGCGAAATGAGGATCACCGGACGCCGCCGGCGCCGGTCCACGATAACTCCGACCGGCAGTCCAAAAAGGAGCCAGGGAAGGAAAACCATTCCCGAAAGGGCAGCAACGGCGAAGTCACTGGCCCCCAGTTCCACGGCGGCGATAACCGGCAGGGCGACCGCGGTCACGGATCCGCCCAGGATTCCCATGGTCGACGAAATCCAGAGGGCCCGGAAGTTCGCGTTGCGAAGCACCAGATGCCGTGATGGCGGAGACGTAGTGACCATCGACACAGAATAGCCGAGGTGGATGCGAGTGCATGACTCGCCGTGCGCTTGAAGAAAAGTGGCCGGAAATGAAGCGGAAAGCCCCTCCGCCTGTTGTTTCCGCTTCCGAACAGGCGTAAGCGGCGCATCCGCGGGATCGCCGTCCCGGCACGCCGGGAGACCAAAGAGCGGCAAAGTACCGGCCGAACCAGCTCATGAGGGACGGGCTGGCCGATAAGCCGGGTTTTGTACCTGTCCGCCGTTACCAGCGGACGGGCGGCAATCATCCATCTACGAGTACCGTTGCCGATACCCTCCAGCAGCCTACCCGGATGCTCGGGCGGGCAGCCCTCAAACACATCCTGTCTGGCCTTGCTCCGGGTGGGGTTTACCTAGCTGTCCCGGTCACCCGGGACACTGGTGGTCTCTTACACCACCGTTTCACCCTTACCTGCGCATGAACGCGGGCGGTCTCTTCTCTGTGGCACTGGCCTGCGGGTTTCCCCGAGTGGGCGTTACCCACCACCCTGCCCTGCGGAGCCCGGACTTTCCTCGGCAGGTCCGGCCGAAGCCGTCCTGACGCGATTGCCTGGCCAACCCGTCCCGCGGTCAATGCTACCTGCCCGCAAACGTAGGATTAATCAGTGCTGATCCTGCTGCCGCCCTCGGAGGGCAAGACCCGCCCCGCACAGGGGCCCACGCTGAACCCCGATTTCCTCCGCTTTCCGGAGCTGGCCACGGCCCGGAAGCTCGTGCTCTCGGCCCTGGCCGAGACCAGTGCATCAGCAGATGCCCACAAGATCCTCGGCGCAGGACTCTCGCTGGCCGCCGAGGTCACCCGCAACACGGTGTTGGAGAGCGAGCCCTGCGCCCCGGCGCACCAGGTGTACTCCGGAGTCCTCTACGATGCCCTCGGCTATGCGTCCCTGACGCCGGCACAGCGGGCACGTGCCGACGCCGCCGTCGTTGTTGTTTCTGCCCTGTGGGGCGCCATTGGCTTTGCGGACATGATTCCCGCCTACCGGCTGTCCATGGGAACAAATCTTCCCGGCGTCGGGCGGCTCGCTGCCTTCTGGAAAGCGGCACTCACGGAGCCGCTGAATGAATGCGCTGCCGGCGATCTGGTGGTGGACTGCCGATCCAGCACCTATGCAGCGGCCTGGCAGCCGGATCCTGCGCGCAGCGCAGCAGTCAACGTCTTCCAGGTGCGGGGCGGGGAGCGCAAGGTCGTATCCCACTTCGCCAAGCACACACGCGGGGAACTCGCACGGCATCTGCTCACCAGGACAGGCGCCGAGCCGTCCACCGTTGACGAACTGCAGCACGCCGCAGCCGAAAAGTGGGAAGCAGAGCTCGTTCCGGCACAGGGACGAAAACCGCATCAGCTCAACCTCATCCTGCCCGAAGACCACTAGTCCCGCGGCACGGTCGGATCAGGGAAGGTCTGCTACGAGCTCAACTTCGAAACCGTCAGCGTTTTCGAGGTAGGCAGCGTAGTGGTCCGCTCCCCCGGCATGCGGATGCTTATCTCCGAAGAGCAGGCTCCAGCCGTGGCTTGCGGCGCGCCGGGCCAGAAGGTCGACGTCGGCAGGAGATCCCGCTCCGAACGCCAGGTGGTTCACCCCTGGCCTGCGCCGTTCGTGGTCCGCCGGAAGGACGTCGGGCCCTGCCTCAATCACGATGTAGCCCGCAGCGCCCTGCCAGCGCGCCCCGGTGGCCCACCGGTCCCGCAGCACGAAGCCCAGGCGCTCCAGCAGCCAGCCCAGGCTCTCTTCCGCCCGGGGCAGGTCCCGCACCCAGATCTCGGTGTGGTGGATGCGGCCAGTAGGGGCGCTATCCGCGGCGCTGGCTGCTTCCTTGGCAGAAGAACCCTCACTCTCCACGGCCGTCGGCGAGCCTGCGGGCGTCGCTGTGCGGGTTGATTCCCGCTGCTTCCACGGCACGCCGGCAATTCCGGCGTCCATGGCTTCGTTGGACAGGCGGTCCGCGTCCTTGTTGATCTCCCGCGGGATCCACTGGTACTTCACGCGGCGGGGGTCCACTGTGGCCCTGGCTTTGGCCGCTAGCCGCTGCATGTCCTCGTGTTTGATCTTCCAGCGCCCGCTCATCTGTTCAACGACGAGCTTGGAGTCCATCTTGGCCAGGATCCAGGCCTCGGGGTCGACCTCATGGGCCAGCTCCAGTGCAGCAATCAGGCCGGAGTACTCCGCAACATTGTTGGAAACGATGCCCAGGTATTCTGCCTTCTCCATGAGGATCTCCCCGGTATCCGGATCACGGACCAGGGCCCCGTACCCGGCGTGGCCCGGATTTCCGCGCGAACCGCCGTCCGCTTCGACGATGAGGGTCCGGCGGGCGGGAGCAGCTGAAGAATGGACAGGCGTGTCCGACGGGTCAAACAGGGTCACGGAACTAGCTGCCCCACTCCGAGGAGCGCACCAGGATGCAGCCGGAATCCGGGCAGAAAACGATGTCGTCTGCTGCTGCCTTGCGGATATCTGCAAGGTCGCCCGGGCTCAGCTGCATGCCGGATCCCTCCGACGTTCCGTGGAACAGCCGGGCAGCGCCAATCCCGTGCCGGGAAAGGGTGCGTTCGTAGACCGCCAGGAGGTCGGGCGCAAAACGTCCGGCAAGCTCGGTGCGCTGGCGCATGATTTCAGCGCGCTCGGCTTCAATCTCCGCAAGTTCTGTATCCCGCCGGCCCTCAAGGTCAGTGAGTTCCGTCTCGGCTGCCGCAGCCTCGGTGCGGCGCTCGGCTTCTACGGCCTTGACCGCTTCGAGGCGCTCCATCACCTCAAGCTCGGTGTCTTCCAGGTCCGAACGCCGGCGGCTCAGTGATTCGATCTCGCTCTGCAGCGCCGTGAGTTCCTTGGAACCGCCGTGGCCGCTGTCAAGGTGCTTCTGGTCGCGTTCCAGGCGCGCGACGACGGATGCAACGTCCGCTTCGGCTCGCGCGAGCTTGCGCTCAATGTCCGCGCTCTGCGTGGCGGCGGCTCCGAGGGCGGTGCGTGCCGCGGCGGCTTTACCGGCCAGGGCCGTGAGGTCCGGGTTCTCGCGCACCCTGCGGGCGCGGGAGTCCAGCTGCTTCATCCTGCTGTCCAATGCCTGCAGGTCCAGCAGCCGCAGCTGCTCCGCCGATGATGCTTTTGCCACCAAATACCTCCACTTGATCCGCTTGCCTGTCTGGTGCGGCCCTCCTAGCCTATGCCACTGGGGCCGCGCCTGTTCAGCCGGGGGTCAGCACAAAGTCCCACGGATCGGTATTGCGGCTGCTGACCCGGATTTCCACGGTGAATCCCTGGTCCGTCAGCACGTTCTCCAGCGCCTGGGCCGCCGGGGTCAGCCAGAGCCACTCGCTGCCGAAGTGCGAGACATCAATGAGGTAGGGACGGCCGTTCACGGCCGCTTCCCTCGCCTCTGAGGCGGGATGGTGCCGGAGGTCAGCGGTGACGTAGACATCCGCATGCTGGGCGCGGACGGCGTCGAACAGGCTGTCGCCTGCACCGCCGCACACAGCAACCCGGCGGACAAGTCCCTGCGGGTCCCCCGCCACCCGCACTCCACCGGCGACAGCCGGCATGATGCTGAAAACCAGTTCGGCGAAGTTTCCCAGCGTCGTGACCTCCGCGAGGTTGCCTACCCGCCCGATGCCTTCCTCGGGAAGTCCGTTGACGGCCGGAACCAACGGGACGGTGTCGTGCAGGCCAAAAGCATCTGCCAGGACATCGGAGACTCCCCCGACGGCGCTGTCGCCGTTGGTGTGGGCAGTCACCAGGGCGCAGCCGCCTTCAATCAGCCGGTGCACGGCGTCGCCCTTGAATCCGGTACCCGCCACCGAGTGGACGGGCTTAAGCAGCAGCGGGTGGTGCGTCAGCAGGAGGTCCGCACCCCACTCGAGTGCTTCGTCGATCACTTCATGCGTGGGATCGACGGCGAGCAGGATCCGCGTGACCGCGCGGGAGGGCCGTCCCGTAACCATCCCGACGGCATCCCAGTCCTCGGCAAGTGACTCGGGCCAGAGCTCTTCGACGGCCAGCAGGACATCGCCAACGGTGGGTTGGGAGAGGGTTTCCGCATCCGGAGTGGCCGGGGTGCCCGGAGTTTCCTGGGGAGTGTCCGGCAGGTCGGCGCCGGTGGCGTCATTGTCGCCGTTGCGTGGGGTTTCCATAGATATAAGTTCTACCCCACGGCACCCCTTTGCGGGCACACCGCAAACCCGGGAATCTTTGACAGCGCAGCCGCCTTGTACATGAGCATGAAGACCTATGTTCTTGGCGGAGGCTGCTTCTGGTGCCTCGACGCCATCTATCAGAAAACACGCGGCGTGCAGAGCGTGGTGTCCGGCTACACCGGCGGGTTTACCGCCCACCCGGACTACGACAGTGTTTGTTCTGGGATCACCGGGCACGCAGAGGTCGTGGCCGTGACATTCGATGAAAACATCATCCCCGCCGAGGTCATCCTGGATATGTTCTTCATCTCGCACGATCCGACGACGCTTAACCGGCAGGGATACGACGTCGGCACGCAGTACCGGTCCTCGATGTTCTACCGGACAGACCAGGAGCGCGAAGAGATGGAGAAAGCGGTCCAGCGGGCCCAGGCGCTGTGGAGTGACCCTATTGTCACGGAGATCACCCCCCTGCCCACATTCCACCGGGCTGAGGAGTACCACCAGGACTTTTACGCCAAGCATCCCGAACAGGGCTACTGCCAGGTGATCATCAACCCGAAGCTGGCGAAGGCCAGGAAATATTACGCCGAATGGCTTGACAACTAATCCTGTGAATGACCGGCGATAGGCTTGAGGAAACTGCCTTCACGCCGGCCCACAGGCCAACGAACAGAGGAAAATCCACATGGCACGAATTTACGACGACGTCACCCAGCTGGTAGGCGGCACGCCCCTGGTCCGCCTCAACCGGCTCACCGAAGGCCTGCCCGGCGACGTAGCGGTAAAGCTGGAGTTCTACAACCCCGCCAACTCGGTCAAGGACCGCATCGGCGTCGCCATTGTCGACGCGGCTGAAAAGGCCGGGGCCCTCCGCCCGGGAGGAACCATCGTCGAGGGCACGTCCGGCAACACCGGAATCGCCCTGGCCATGGTCGGCGCCGCCCGCGGCTACAAGGTCATCCTGACCATGCCCGAAACGATGTCCACGGAACGCCGGGTCATGCTGCGCGCCTTCGGCGCCGAAATCGTCCTGACTCCGGGTGCTGACGGCATGCGCGGCGCCGTCGAGAAGGCCAAGGAAATCGTGGCCACCACGGAGAACTCCATCTGGGCCCAGCAGTTCGCCAACCAGGCCAATGTGGAAATCCACCGCACCACCACTGCCGAGGAGATCTGGGAAGACACCGACGGCAAGGTGGACATCTTCGTAGCCGGAGTCGGCACCGGCGGCACCGTCACGGGCGTCGGCCAGGTCCTGAAGAAGCGCAAGCCCGGCGTCCAGATCGTCGCCGTTGAGCCCAAGGATTCCGCGATCCTCAACGGCGGTTCCCCGGGGCCGCACAAGATCCAGGGTATTGGCGCCAACTTCGTCCCCGAGATCCTGGACACCGAGATCTACGACGAGGTGTTTGACGCGTCCATCGAGGACTCCGTCGCCACGGCACGGGCACTGGGTACGCAGGAAGGCATCCTCGGCGGCATCTCCTCCGGTGCGATCGTCTGGGCCGCACTGGAACTGGCCAAGCGCCCCGAAAACGCCGGTAAGCTGATCGTGGCCGTTGTCTGCGACTTCGGAGAACGTTACATTTCCACGGTTCTCTACGACGACATCCGCGGCTAGCCAGCCCCGCCTGCGACGGCGGAGAACTACCAAGCAGAAAGTTCCACGTGCGTCTCCTGTCACGCCTGCGCGAAGACCTCGACGCCGCCGCGTCCCACGACCCGGCGGCCCGGGGTTCCTTCGAGAACCTCGTCGTCTACTCCGGCCTGCACGCCATCTGGGTGCACCGCCTGACGCACCGGATGTGGTCTAAGCCGGCGCTGCGCTTCCCGGCACGGGTCCTGTCCCAGGCCGCACGGTTCGCCACGGGAATCGAAATCCATCCCGGGGCAACCATTGGACGGCGGTTCTTCATCGACCACGGCATGGGCGTCGTGATCGGTGAAACAGCGGAGATTGGCGACGACGTCATGCTCTACCACGGCGTGACCCTGGGCGGCCGCTCACTGGCGAAGGTCAAGCGCCATCCCACCCTCTGCAACGGCGTCGTCGTGGGCGCCGGGGCGAAGATCCTGGGGCCGGTCACCATCGGCGCCAACAGCGCCGTGGGAGCGAACGCCGTCGTCGTCAAGGACGCTCCGGCCGATTCGATCATTACCGGCATCCCCGCGACCTGGCGGCACCGTGACCCCAAGATGAACCAGCCCGCCGTGGATCCGGCGGAGTACGTGGATCCCGCGATCTACATTTAGCAGCGCAAAGCAGAAGGCCGGCCGCACCCGATTGGGAGCGGCCGGCCTTCTGCTGTTCCGGGAACTAGTGGGTGTCCACGGCTTCGATTTCGGAGTGGTCACCGCTCCACAGCGTGTGGAAGGTGCCTTCTGCGTCGACCCGGCTGTAGGTGTGCGCGCCGAAGAGATCGCGCAGCCCCTGGGTCAGCGCGGCCGGAAGGCGCTTGCGGCGCAGGCCGTCGTAGTAGGCCAGCGAGGAGGAGAAGACCGGAACCGGGATCCCCAGCTGCACAGCCACGGAGACCACACGGCGCCAGGCCGGCAGCGCCTGGGCAATGGACTCGGCGAAGGCCGGGGCCAGCAGCAGGTTGGCCGGAGCCTTTCCGTCCGCGTAGGCCTTCATGATGTCATCGAGCAGTTCGGCACGGATGATGCAGCCGGCACGCCACAGCGAGGCAATCTCATCCAGCTTCAGATCCCAGCCGTAGGTCTTGGCAGCGCCGGTGAGCATGTCCAGGCCCTGGGCGTAGCTGACGAGCTTGGACGCGTACAGCGCCTGCCGCACGTCCTCCACAAAGGTATCCGGCAGCTCGACGCCGATTTCCTCACCGGCCAGGATGCCCTGGGCTTCCTCGCGCTGGCCGCGCTGGGAAGAAAGGGCGCGGGCGAAGACGGATTCGGCGATCGCCGAGACCGGGGAGCCCAGGTCCAGGCCCGAGACAACGGTCCAGCGGCCGGTGCCCTTCTGGCCGGCGGAATCCACGACGACGTCAACAAACGGCTTGCCGGTCTTCGGGTCGGTGTGGGCCAGGACTTCGGCCGTGATCTCGATGAGGAAGGAGCTCAGCTGGCCCCGGTTCCACTCGGTGAAGATCTGTGCCTGCTCGGCCGGTTCAATTCCGGCAGCGGAGCGCAGCAGGTCGTAGGCCTCGCCGATGACCTGCATGTCGGCGTATTCAATGCCGTTGTGAACCATCTTCACGAAGTGCCCGGCGCCGTCGGTGCCGACCCAGGTGCAGCACGGCTCGCCGTTGTACTTGGCGGAAATCTTCTCCAGCATCGGGCCGAGCGAGTCGTAGGACTCGCGGGAGCCGCCGGGCATGATGGACGGACCCAGGAGTGCACCTTCTTCACCGCCGGAAACCCCGACGCCAACGAAGTGCAGGTCCTTTTCGGCCAGTGCGGCCTCACGGCGGCGGGTGTCTTCGTAGTGGGAGTTCCCGGCGTCAATGACGATGTCGCCCGGCTCCAGGAGCGGCACCAGCTGGTCGATGACCGAATCCACGGGCGCTCCGGCCTTCACCATGATCAGGACGCGGCGCGGTTTTTCGAGGGAATCCACCAGCTCCTGCAGGGTCTCCGTGCGGACGAAGTCGCCTTCGTCCCCGTGGGCGTTCAGCAGGGCGTCCGTTTTTTCCACCGACCGGTTGTGCAGGGCCACCGTGTAGCCGTTGCGGGCCAGGTTGCGGGCGAGATTCGCCCCCATGACAGCCAGGCCGGTTACACCGATTTGTGCGCTCAAGTTCACTCCAAGGATTCTTCAGGTGCCGGGAACCAGCACGGTGTCGGCGCAGCAGTGGCGCCGTCTTCAGCCTTTAGCCTATTCTCCCGGAGGCCGCCCCCGCCACACGGCTGCTTGCCGCGGCCTGCACGCGGAGGTCAGGATCCGGCGGCGGCCGGAACCCGCCCCGAGCGGACGGCTGCTGAGAAGGCCTCATAGTCCCGCTCGTTTTGGTCGGCGTACCGGTCGCAGAAATCCGCAACGGATTCGTCGAAAACGTCCCCCTTGCCCAGGTAGGCTGCGATCGCGATGGGGTCCCCGGACCTGGCGTGCGCCCTGGCGAGGGTCCAGCCGCACGCACGGGCATAGAAACCCATCCCCATCGGCCGTATGCCTTCGATGACCGCGGAGCCTTTCATGTCCCGCAGCTGGCGCCAATACAGGTATCGGTTTTCCTGAACGCCTTTGGTCCAGCCCAGGAAAATATCGCTCGCGGCCTGCATCCTGCGCTGGCCCTGGACCACCCGCGCTCCGGGATGGCGGTAGGCGCTGCGGGGCAGGTGGTCTTCCAGGACGGACCGCGTTGCTTCCTTGACCTGCAGGAACAGCGGGTCTGCGGAGTCGCGGCCTTGGAGGAGAACGATAAAGGCCCTTGTGCCGACGCTTCCAACACCCACGACCTTGCGGGCTACGTCGAGCATTTCGAAGCGCTCAAGGAGCTGGCGCCTGTCATGCTGCAGGTTCTGGCGGTAGGAATGCAGCTGGTCCCTCATGTCGTTCGCCATCTCTTCCGCGGACGTGCCGAACACTGCCTCCAGTTCCCGGACCGGGATGATGATCGGAGGCTGGCTGACAATCCGGTACGTGCCGTCCACACGTTCGGCAAGCTTGGACAGCGCCTGCAGGCTGTCCCGCGAGCGTGCTTTCCGAACTGCCTTCGCCACTTTCTCTCCCGCCAGCTTTGCCGCCCTTTTCTCTGCTTTGCCCTTGCTGGACTCGGCCACGAGCTGGATCGCTGCGAGCAGGTCCTGGTCCGACTGCCGCGCATACCAGATGTCCAACGTGCCCATCTGCGCGAAGCTGCGCATCGCTTCGCGGTATGACCGGATCGCTGCAAGGGACACACCGCGCGCATCCTCCCGGCTGAACATGTTGTGCCTGGCCGCAATGGTGAAACTCGCTGCCATCCGCAGAACGTCGTACTCGAACGGCCCGGGGAGGGTTTCGTCGAAGTCGTTGAGATCAAAGACCAGGGTCCGCTCAGGGGAGGCAAACACGCCGAAATTGGACAGGTGGGCATCACCGCAGAGCTGGACATCCAGCCCCGCCCGCGCGGTGTCCTTGAGATCCGCGGCCATGATCTTCGCCGCCCCGCGGTAGAACGTCAACGGCGAGGCCAGCATCCTGGCGTGCCTCACCGGTACCAGGTCCGGTTCACGGGTCAGGTTCTGCTCTTCGATGAGCGCCACCGGGTCCGGCCGCCCGGGTGACGGGACCCAGTCCCGGTGTACGGCGCGGGGTGTGGCTTGCCGGCGCTGCCTGCCCCCTGCGGCGCGCTCCGGAATGCTCTGGTGCCTGGTTGTCCTGCCCATAATCGGGGCCTTTCACTGCGGCTTGCTGCGCTGCCAGGGCTCCTGTGCACCGCAGCCGACCAGATCAGGATATCCGCCCGCTTCCGCCGTGGGCAGGTTTTCCGCATTCTTGGAAGCAAAGCGGTTCGACCTTGTCCGCGTTGCCGGGACGGTGACCGGTACAGCAGGTCCGGATCGGCGCGGGGCACAGGAGGGAAAGCCCATGATTGTCCTGCTCATCGGAACCATCGTGCTGGCTCTTTTCAGCACCTTGTCCCGGCCCCTGAACCGTTACGGCGTCACCTCTGCCATGGTCTTCGTCACGGCCGGGATCATCCTGGGCGCTGCGGCCCCGGGGTCGCTGGGCCCCGCTGTGGACAGCACCGTCGTCGAACACGTAACCGAACTGGCCCTGGTTTTCCTCCTGTTTACGGATGCGGCGCGGCTGGACCTCGGTCTGCTGCGCCGTAGTCCCGGATGGCCTGGACGGCTTCTGCTGATCGGCCTGCCCCTGACGCTGCTCCTGGGGCTGGGGGCGGGCCTGCTCCTTTTCCCCGGCCTGCCGCTTGCCAGTGTCTTCCTGCTGTCCACAATGCTCTGTGCAACGGATGCGGCCCTTGGCCAGAGCGTCGTCGATGACGCCGCGATGCCCCCGCGGATCCGCGAAGCCCTGACCGTGGAAAGCGGCCTGAACGACGGCATCGCTGTGCCGTTCTTCCTCGTCTCCCTGGACATTACGATGGCGACGCTGGAAGGCAGTGTTCCGTCGGCTGTCGCAGCAGCTGTAGCCGAAGAGATCGGCTCGGGCGCTGTGGCGGGCCTGGCTGTGGGCGGGGGCCGGGGGGGGTATGTCCTTCGCACGGCCCGGGCACGGGACTGGCTGCAGAGTGAATGGGTCCAGCCCTTGACGCTTGCCGTTGCCCTGGGCGCCTACGCCGCAGCGGGTGCTCTCGGTGGAAGCGTGTTCATTGCCGCTTTTGTGGGAGGGATGGCCTTCCGGTTTGCCGGCGGCCCCGGAACGAAGGATGCGACCCGGTTCACAGCTGATACCGGCTCCGTCCTCGCAGCAGCCACCTGGATGGTTTTCGGTGCCGTGGCGGTTCTGGCTGCGCTGCCATACCTGTCATGGGCCGTGCTTTTCTATGCCGTGCTCAGCCTGACCGTGGTGCGGATGCTCCCGGTTTTCCTGGCCATGGCCGGCAGCGGGGCGGGGTGGCAGACCAAGGCGTTCATGGGATGGTTCGGCCCGCGTGGGCTCGCCTCTGTTGTCTTCGGGCTGCTGGCCTATGAACGCGGCATCCCTGCTGCGGGCACCCTGCTGGCTACGGTGGTCACGACGGTGCTGTTGAGCGTCTTCGCACACGGGCTCTCAGCGGCTCCGCTGATCGCCGCGTACCACCGGGTCTCCGGGCAGGGCAGCGAAGAATAGTTCCGGTCCGCAGGCTCCCGGACCCCGACGCTACGCGGAGTCCCGCAGCTCCCAGCGGTTCACTATCGAAGCGGCGCCTTCGAGGACGGCGATACCGTCCTCGAGAGTCTCTGTACCTGCGGTCAGGACCACCAGGCTGTATTCGGCGCCGTCTCCGAGAACAAACCCGGAGCTGCCCACATTCCAGGACAGCAGGTCATCCTGCAGCCAGCCGTTTTTCAGGCCCACTTCTGCCACGGAACTGAGGGTTCCGGCGCTGATCCCCCATGACTGCTCCGGCACTACGCTCTCCAGCAGCGTCACCGCATACTCATGCAGCTGGGGATCGATCCAGTCCACGCCCCGGGCCACAGCCGTCGCAATCCGCAACTGGTCCTCCGCGGTGGTCTCGTTCGTACCCCAGATTTCCGTTGCCACAGTCTCCGAGATGCCGAGCCGGTCATACGTTGCCTGCAGTTCAGGAGCTCCGCCAACCAGTGCGTAGAGCTGGTCAGTTGCCGTGTTGTCACTCCGGCGGATCATCTCCTCCGCCAGTGCGCGCTCCCCGGCCGATAGCTCCCTGCCCTCCTCAGTTGCCTGCCTCAGCAGGGTGAGGAGGATGGGCACCTTCACCAGGCTGGCTTCGAGATAGCGTCCCGACGGGTTGTAGGTCCAGGCCTGGCCGGTGTCGTGCTCGTACAGTGCAACCGAGAAGTCAATGCTGGTTTCGGCGTTGTACCGGTCCAATTCGGTCATCAGCTGCGTCTCGGGCCGCGCAGTGGGCGACGGCGTCGCAGCTTGCTGAGGGACCGCGGCCTCTCCTTGGTCCGGTACAGGCGTGCAGCCGGCAACCGCGGAGACCAGCGTTCCCGCGGCCAGCAGCGATGCCAGGAGGGATTTGAAAAAGGTGGTGCGCAACGGTGGTCTTTCACATCGAACATGGGAATGGCCGCCTTAGTTGGCAGCCTGTTCCGTCTTACCACCAAAACCTCAAAGTCTGGTGTGTGCCGGCTGCCACCTTGGCGGGGCATTCGGCGGGTGTGCTCCGGGGGTCACCCTGCCTCCGCACGGGACGAAAAAACCCGCCTTCGGTTATTACCGAGGCGGGTTTTGTCCGTGGGTCCTACCGGGATCGAACCGATGACATCCACGGTGTAAACGTGGCGCTCTACCAGCTGAGCTAAAGACCCGACGTGACCCGTTATGCCAGCTGGGATATCCCGGCCAGCGCCGCATCACGAGGAATTACATTACCGGACAGGCGTCCTAAACGCCTAATCCGGCTGCGCTCCGGCGTCGTGCTGTGTCCTGCCGGGCTCGGGCAAGGAGCGGGCCAGATACTGCAGTGCTGTGCCCACCCCCATGTCGATCTTCAGGTCCGCCAGATCATCCCCCCGGGTCTGCCCGCGGTTAATGATCACCACCGGCTTTCCCTCTTTCGCGGCGTGGCGGACAAAACGCAGTCCGCTCATCACGGTCAGTGAGGAGCCCGCCACGAGCAGGGCACCGGCGTCATCCACGGCCGCGTAAGCGAGCCGGACGCGTTCCTTGGGAACGTTCTCGCCAAAGTAGACGAAGTCGGGCTTCAGCATGCCGTCGCAGACCGGGCAGTCCGCGACCGTAAAGCCTTCCGTGTCCGCGATCTCGGCATCGGCGTCGGGTGCTGTGTCCCACTCGGCACCGACCTGTTCCAGGTATCCCGGATTCAGCTTTTCCAGCAGCCGCGCGATCCCTTCGCGCGTGTAGACGGACCCGCAGGAGAGGCAGAGGACACGGTCATACCTGCCGTGGAGGTCGATGACCCGGATGCTGCCCGCATCGCTGTGGAGCCGGTCCACATTCTGCGTGATCACGCCCGTCAGCAGCCCGCGTTCCTCCAGATGGACCACGGCCTCATGTCCTGCGTTGGGCACGGCGTGCCGCAGGTGGTGCCATCCGACGTGGTTGCGTGCCCAGTATCGCTGCCGCATGACGGGATCGCCCACAAATTGCTGATACGTCATGGGATTGCGCGGCGGCGCGTCCGGTCCGCGGTAATCCGGAATCCCGGAGTCAGTGCTGAGGCCCGCCCCGGTCAGCAGTGCCATGCGGCGCCCCGCGAGAAGTTCGACGGCGGCATCCAGCTGCGCCCGCTCGGCATCCGTGGGATCCGTGGAAGCATCGGCCGGATCCCGGGTTACGAACCCGGTCAGGCCGGTTCCGGCGGGGCCGGAGGGTTTGCGCGCCAGGGGCATGTCAGCTACGGCCAGCCGTTGAGAGTTCCAGGAGCGCCTCCCGGTATGCTGCCTGGTCTCGGGGTTCACCCATCGCGGAGCTCAGGACCGTGCGGATGATGCGGTCGGCTCCGATGACAAAGCTGGACCTTGTGGCTAACCCGCGGTTTTCGTCAAACACACCGTAGCGCCGCGCGACGGCACCGTGGGGCCAGAAATCCGAAAGCAGGTCAAACTCCCAGCCCTGCTCCGCGGCCCAGGCCCGCAGCGAGTATTTTGCGTCGCAGGAGACTGCCAGCAGTGAAGCCCCGGCAGCATCGAACTCCGGCTGCAGGGATGCCAGTTCCGCCAGCTCTCCGGAACATACCCGTGAGAAAGCAAAGGGATAGAAAACCAGGACCACCGGTTTTCCTGCCAACCGCTCCAGGCTCACCGGCTCCCCATACTGGTTCGGGAGCTCGAAGCCGGGGGCGGGCTCCCCGGGATTGGGACCGGTTGCAGCCGGCATGCGCCGCTACTTCTTCCTGCGGCTCACCAGGCGGGTGGCTGCCCAGTCCTGACACACACCCGGGGAGGTGGTGACGTGCAGGCCCGCAGTGGGAGCTGCTTCCTCAATGTCGGCCGGGGGAACATAGCCGTTCCGGCCGGACTTGGGGGTGAGGACCCAGACGACGCCGCCGTCGTCCAGCGTGGTCAGCGAATCGACCAGTGCGTCTACCAAATCACCGTCATCGGCGCGCCACCACAAGATCACGCCGTCGACGACGTCATGATCATCCTCCGTCAGGAGTTCGCCGCCGATGAGGTCCTCAAGATCCTCCCGGAGATCGAAGTCAACGTCGTCGTCGTAGCCGAATTCCTGAATCAGGTCGCCGTCTTTGAAACCCATTCTTTCCGCCACATTGCTCTCTGTGGCGGCATCGGCCTCGCTCACTTCACTCCTCCTGGTTGACTGCATAAATACAAGGGAATCACATCTTGGGGCGAACTGCCCGTTCCTGATCACAAGGGAACACCTTTTGGGGGCAAGCTTCAAGGGGTTTTGCGCCCTGCGGCCGCGCCCCGGACGTGATGCCCAAGGGTCCCTTGCCCCGCAGGCACGAGGTTCGCCGCGGACCCTACGAAAGAATTGGCCACCGGTCTACAGTGGCCTAAAGGGCTCCGGGGCCTCGCACGCCGCCCATGGGACCAAAGCACACAGCCGCCCGGCAGACAGGGCCGGGAATCATCAGCGCAGCGTCAGACCAATGTCCAGTCACCATCTGTGCATAGGAGAATTTCGTGGCCGCAGAAGACAAAACGGACATCCTCAGCGGGCTTACGGGCCAGCTGCCGGACAAGGATCCGGAAGAAACCGCCGAATGGATCGAATCGCTGGACGATCTGATCCGGACCGAAGGCACCGAACGGGCGCAGTTCATCATGCGTTCTCTGCTCCAGCGCGCGGGGGCCCACTCCGTGGGTGTGCCCATGGTCACCACCACGGACTACGTCAACACGATCCCGGTGGACCAGGAACCGGAGTTCCCGGGAGACGAAGAGATCGAGCGCCGGTTCAGGGCATGGATGCGCTGGAACGCGGCCGTAATGGTCCACCGTGCCCAGCGCCCCGGCATTGGGGTCGGCGGCCACATCTCGACCTTCGCCGGAGCTGCAACCCTCTATGAAGTGGGCATGAACCATTTCTTCCGCGGCAAGGACTTCCCGGGCCGGGGCGACCAGGTCTATTTCCAGGGCCATGCGGCTCCGGGAATGTACGCCCGGGCGTACCTGGAGGGCAGGCTCACCGAAGAGGACCTTGACGGCTTCCGGCAGGAAAAATCCCGGGAAGGCCATGCACTGTCCTCCTACCCGCATCCGCGTTCCATGCCGGATTTCTGGGAGTTCCCCACCGTGTCCATGGGAATCGGGCCAATGAACGCCATCTTCCAGGCGCAGCTAAACCGCTACATGGATAACCGCGGCATGAAGGACACCTCCAACCAGCACGTCTGGGCGTTCCTGGGCGACGGCGAAATGGACGAACCCGAATCCCGCGGGCTGCTGCACGTCGCGGCCAACGACAAGCTCGACAACCTGACCTTCGTCGTCAACTGCAACCTGCAGCGCCTCGACGGTCCGGTGCGCGGCAACGGCAAGATCATGCAGGAGCTGGAAGCCTTCTTCCGCGGCGCAGGATGGAACGTCATCAAAGTCGTGTGGGGCAGGGAGTGGGATCCGCTGCTGGAAGCGGATGAAGACGGCGCGCTGGTGGACATCATGAACTCCACGCCCGACGGCGACTACCAGACCTACAAGGGCGAGTCCGGCGGATTCGTCCGGGACCACTTCTTCGGCAAGAGTCCCCAGACCAAGGCCATGGTCTCAGGACTTTCCGACGATGACATCTGGAACCTGAAGCGGGGCGGGCACGACTACCGGAAGGTCTACGCCGCATACAAAGCGGCAGTCGAATTCAAGGGCAAGCCGACTGTTGTCCTGGCCCACACGGTGAAGGGTTACGGGCTGGGTCCGCATTTCGAGGCCCGGAACGCCACTCACCAGATGAAGAAGCTGACGCTGGATGACCTGAAGCTGTTCCGGGACTACCTGCGGATTCCCATCACCGACGAACAGCTCGAGGCGGATCCCTACCGTCCTCCGTATTACAACCCGGGTCCGCAGGCGCCTGAGATCCGGTACATGCTGGACCGGCGCCGGGAGCTGGGCGGGTTCCTGCCGGAGCGCCGCTCGGACTTCAAACCCATCCACCTGCCCGGCGAAAAGTCCTACGAAGTAGCGAACCGGGGCTCGGGCAAACAGCTGGCTGCGAGCACCATGGCCTTTGTGCGGCTGCTCAAGGACCTGATGCGGGACAAGGAGTTCGGCACCCGGATTGTGCCGATCATCCCGGATGAGGCCAGGACCTTCGGCATGGACTCTTTCTTCCCGACGGCGAAGATCTACAACCCCCAGGGGCAGAACTACCTGTCTGTGGACCGGGACCTCGTCCTGGCGTACAAGGAGTCCCCGCAGGGCCAGATCGTGCACATGGGCATCAACGAAGCCGGCTCCATTGCCGCCTTCACCGCTGCCGGGACGGCCTATGCGACCCAGGGCGTTCCCCTGATCCCGGTCTATGTGTTCTATTCGATGTTCGGGTTCCAGCGGACCGGGGACTTCATCTGGGCCGCTGCGGACCAGATGGCGCGGGGTTTCATGATCTCGGCCACCGCGGGCCGGACGACGCTGACGGGTGAGGGTTTGCAGCATGCCGACGGGCATTCCCCTATCCTGGCCTCCACCAATCCCGCGGTGCGGACCTACGATCCTGCCTACGGCTACGAGATCGGGCACATTGTCCGCCACGGACTGGAGCAGATGTACGGCCCGGACTCGCAGGACCCGAACGTCATCTTCAACATCATGGCCTACAACGAGCCGATCCAGCAGCCCAAGGCGCCGGAGGACCTTGACGTGGAAGGCGTCATCAAAGGCATCTACCTGCTCTCCCCCGCGAGCATTGACGGACCCAGGACACAGCTGCTGGCGTCCGGCGTCGCGGTTCCCTGGGCATTGGAAGCCCAGCGCCTCCTAGCAGACGACTGGAACGTTTCGGCGGATGTCTGGTCAGTGACCTCCTGGAACGAGCTGCGCCGTGACGGACTGGCAGCGGAAGAGCATTCCTTCCTGCACCCGGATGCCGAAGCACGGGTCCCCTTCGTAACGCAGCAAATGGCCGGAGCCACGGGGCCGATCGTTGCCTCGAGTGACTACATGAAGGCGCTTCCGGACCAGATCCGGCAGTTCCTGCCGAACGAGTTTGCGTCCCTGGGTGCCGACGGCTTCGGCTTCGCGGATACCCGTGCGGCAGCCCGCCGGTTCTTCAAGATCGACAGCCATTCCATGGTGGTCCGGTCACTGGAAATGCTGGCGCGGCGCAAAGAGGTAGATGCCTCGGCGCCGCAGGAGGCCATCTCGAAGTACCATCTGCTGGATGTCACGAAGGGATCCAGCGGCAACGCGGGCGGCGACGCCTAAGCCGGCATCCGCGCTGTGACAGGGCGCTAGGCCAGGCGGCCCCGCCGCCGCGGATGCTACAGGTCAGGCCGGCTACAGGTCTGTCTCGGCAACCAGGTCGATGTGGGCCTGCATTGCGGCCGCAGCCGCTGGCGGATCACCGGCGGTGATCGCGTCCGCTATGGCGGGGTGGGAGGCCGGGGAGGCTTCAGGACGCCCCGGCTGGCCCAGCGACGCGAGCCGGGTCTCGCGGACCTGCTCGGCGATGAACGTCATCATGGCCCCGCTTCGCTCCGGGAAGCCCGCCGGGGCATGCGCCTGGCTGAAGAGCTGGACCTGCCCCTGCTGACGATCATCGACACCGCCGGGGCCCTGGCCGCTCACGGAATCGTGGACCACGTTGTGGAGGAACGGCCCGATGCCTCCGCCGAGGCACCGGCGTTCTGCCGGCGGATGGCCAAGGCCGTGGAGGAACTTGCAACCCTGCGTTCCGTCCCGGGGCGGAAAGCACTTGTTGGACGTGCTGAGAGGTTCCGCCGCCTGGGATCGGCCCTGTGAACGCCGGCATACGGACCTGCCGGCGGGGACCTTCCGAAAACCTCCCCGCCTGCTGTCCACAGTTGTAGCCTTCTCACAAAATGGAGGTTGCGGGCCCAAGGCCGTAAGCTTCAAAGATGCCAGCAACCCCACCGGTGACCAAGGCCACAACTCCGCCCGAAGCAGGCGGCGCAGACCCGCTGGTCCTTGAGCGCCTCAAAGCGAATATCGGCAAGCTCTCCACAGCCACACTGAAGCAATTGGACGTTTCCCTTCCGTGGTACCGCGGGCTTCGTCCGGATGAGCGTTCGGCGCTGGGCATGGTGGCGCAAAAAGGCATCGCCTCATTCGTCAACTGGTACGAACGCCCGGCCTCGCCGGCCTGGGTGCTCAGCGATGTTTTCGGCACCGCACCCACTGAGCTGACCCGTGCCATCAGCCTGCAGAAAGCCCTTTCCCTCATCCGGGTCGTAGTCCAGGTTGTCGAGGACCGGGTTCCGGAGCTCGCTGCCGGTTCGGTGCAGGGCCCGCTGCGTGAAGCCGTTCTCCGGTATTCCCGCGAGGTCGCTTTCGCAGCCGCTGACGTTTATGCCCGCGCAGCAGAGACCCGCGGCGCCTGGGATACCAGGCTGGAGGCGCTTGTGGTCGACGCCATCCTGCGCGGGGAGAGTTCGGACGCGCTGCGGTCAAGGATCGCTGCGGTGGGCTGGACCTCGGCAGCGCCCGTGACCGTCATCGTTGGCAGTCCCCCGGCCGACCCCAACCCGACCTTCGTGAATGAGATGCGCAGGGTTGCCGGAAGGCTCGCCGAAGACACCCTTGTGGGCATCCAGGGCGACCGCCTCATCCTGGTCCTGGGCGGGCTCTCCGACAAGGCCGGCGCCCTCTCCCGGCTTGCGGACCTGTTCGGGCCGGGCCCGGTCGTTTACGGCCCGGCGGCGGAGTCACTCGTGGAGGCCGGGCCATCGGCCCAGGCGGCGTTTGCCAGCCTGAGCGCTGCCCGCGCCTGGCCTGCTGCTCCCCGTCCAGTGGCAGCCGACGACCTGTGGCCCGAACGCGTGATGTCCGGCGATGACTCTGCCCGGAAAGCCCTGATACGCAACATCTACCGCCCGCTGCTGGCCGCCTCCAACGGCTTGGCTGACACCCTTTCGGCGTATCTCTCCCTGGGGCACTCCCTTGAAGCCACGGCGCGGGAACTCTTTGTCCACGCCAATACGGTCCGGTACCGGCTCAGGCGCGTCTGCGACATCACCGGATGGGACCCCATGCTGCCCCGGGAGGCCTTCGTGCTGCAGACAGCCCTGGTGGTCGGGCGCCTCGCACCCGCCGGAAAATCAGCCGCGGAACGGCCGGCAGCCCGCTCCTGACCACCCTTGCCAGCAGGGACTTCGCTTGTAGACTTCCTACAACACGCCCCAGACAGCTTGGTTCACCTAAACACCCGGCAAATCGCACCTTCTTTGGAAAGCTTGTTACGTGCTTGCAATCGTCTGCCCCGGCCAGGGGTCACAAACGCCAGGCTTCCTCGCTCCGTGGCTCGAACTGCCCGGGGTCCGGGAGCACCTTGAAGAGCTCTCCGACGTCGCCGGGCTTGACCTCGTGGCCCACGGCACCGTCTCCGATGAGGAAACCATCAAGGACACCGCCGTCGCCCAGCCGCTGATCGTCGCGGCCGGACTTGTGGCCGGCCGGCTGCTGTTTGATGCCGAAGCGCTGACTGCGGCCACGGTTGTCGCGGGACACTCGGTCGGCGAAATCACGGCCTCCGCACTGGCGGGTGCACTGCCGGAGGCGGACGCCATGGCCTTCGTGCGCGAACGCGCCAATGCCATGGCCCGCGCCGCGGCAGCGCTACCCACCGGCATGAGCGCCGTCCTTGGCGGCGATCCGGAGGACGTGGCACGCGTCCTTGCCGAGCTTGGACTCACAGCTGCCAATGCCAACGGCGGCGGACAGATCGTCGCCGCCGGCACGCTGGAGCAGCTCGGCCGCCTGGCTGAAAACCCCCCTGCCAAGGCACGGGTCATAGCGCTCAAGGTAGCCGGTGCCTTCCACACCGGCCATATGGAGCCGGCGCTCAGCGTCCTTGAGGCACTGCGCCCCACGCTTTCTCCCGCCGAGCCGCGCCCCACGCTGCTCTCGAATTACGACGGCACCGCGGTCGTCAGCGGTGAAGCCAACCTCGACAGCCTGATCGCCCAGGTGTCCCGCCCGGTCCGCTGGGACCTGTGCATGGAAACCATGACAGGCATGGGCGTCACCGGCATCCTGGAGCTTCCACCGGCAGGCACCCTTACCGGTTTGGCCAGGCGCGGCATGCGCGGAGTTCCGGCCCTGGCCCTGAAGACCCCCGAAGACCTCGCCGCTGCCCGGGCCTTTGTGTCCGAGCACTCCGGCGCGGCAGCAGTTACAACCCAAGAAGGTAATGCGTGAGCACGCCCACCCTGAAGCAGTCCCCCGTCAACGAGTTCAGCCGTATCCACGGCATTGGCGCGTTCCGTCCCGACGTGATTGTGAGCAACGACGACGTCTGCCAGTGGATCGAGTCCTCGGACGAGTGGATCCGGCAGCGGACGGGCATTGTCACCCGCCACCGCGCTGACAAGGGTACGTCCGTTGTGGACATGGCCGAGATGGCCGGACGCGAGGCACTCGAAAAGGCCGGCATCGACGGATCCGCACTGGATGCCGTCATCATTTCCACCGTGACACACCCCTACGCCACGCCTTCGGCAGCCGCCCAGGTCGCTGACCGTCTCGGTGCCACACCGGCGCCCGCCTACGATGTCTCCGCTGCCTGCGCTGGCTACTGCTACGGAATTGCCCAGGCGGACGCCCTGGTGCGCTCCGGGGCCGCCAAGTACGTCCTGGTGGTTGGCGTCGAAAAACTCTCGGACTTCATCGACAACACCGAGCGCACCATTTCGTTCCTCCTCGGTGACGGTGCCGGCGCCGTCGTCATCGGTCCTTCCGATACACCGGGCATCGGGCCTTCAGTATGGGGATCGGACGGCAGCAAGTCCGGTGCAATCGGCATGACCCACTCCATGCTTGAAATCCGGGAGCTCTCCCTGGCTGCCGAGTCCGAAGGCACGATTCAGGCATCGGTGCTGGCTGAGCGCGAAACCAAGCTGTGGCCGACCCTCCGCCAGGACGGACAGACTGTCTTCCGCTGGGCTGTCTGGGAAATGGCCAAGGCTGCGCAGCAGGCGCTTGACGCTGCGGGCATCACGGCCGCTGACCTCTCAGCCTTTGTCCCGCACCAGGCCAACATGAGAATCATCGATGAGATGGCCAAGCAGCTGAAACTGCCCGAATCAGTGGTCATCGCCCGGGACATTGCCGACGCCGGCAACACCTCCGCGGCTTCCATCCCCTTGGCCACACACCGGCTGCTCAGCGAGCACCCCGAACTTAGCGGCAAGCTCTCCCTGCAGATCGGTTTCGGCGCAGGCCTGGTGTTTGGCGCACAGGTAATTGTCCTTCCCTAGTTTTGATAGACCACACCGCCCCGGCGGTTGGAAAACCCACACCGGTCCAGCACCGGTACCAACGAAAAAAAGGAGCCCCCATGGCTAGCAACGAAGAAATCCTGGCCGGTCTCGCCGAGATCGTGAACGAGGAAACCGGCCTGGCCCCCGAGGCCGTTGAGCTGGACAAGTCCTTCACGGATGACCTGGACATTGACTCCATCTCGATGATGACCATCGTCGTCAACGCCGAGGAAAAGTTCGGCGTTCGCATTCCCGACGAAGAGGTCAAGAACCTCAAGACCGTTGGCGACGCCGTCGACTTCATCTCCAACGCCCAGGCGTAGTTCGTGGAGGGCGGCCGCTGCCTGCGGCCGCCCTTTGCAGCATCACCTCGCCTCGCCGCAGAGCGGTGAGCCACCAATTTTCCGAGAGAGTGAATCATGGCCCGCAAAGTAGTCATTACCGGCCTCGGCGCAACGTCGCCGATCGGCGGAGACGTCCCGACCATGTGGAAGAACGCCCTGGTGGGCGTCTCCGGTGCCCGGACGCTGGAGGACGAATGGGTTGAGAAGTACGCCCTGCCCGTCACCTTCGCTGCACGGGTGTCCACTCCGGCCTCTGAAGTCCTCTCCCGGGTTGAAGCAAAACGGATGGACCCTTCGACGCAGTTCGCCGTCGTCGCTTCCCGCGAAGCCTGGGCCGACTCAGGCCTGGCCGAGAGCGAGATTGACCACGACCGCCTGGCCGTCTCCTTCGCCACCGGCATCGGCGGGGTCTGGACCCTGCTTGACGCGTGGGACACGCTGCGGGAGAAAGGTCCCCGTCGCGTGCTGCCGATGACCGTGCCCATGCTGATGCCAAACGGTCCCGCCGCTGCCGTCAGCCTGGACCTGGGTGCCCGGGCCGGAGCGCACACACCTGTGTCGGCCTGCGCGTCCGGAACCGAGTCACTGCACCAGGGCCTGGAACTCATCCGTTCCGGAAAGGCAGACGTTGTGGTCTGCGGCGGAGCGGAGGCAGCTATCCACCCCATGCCGCTGGCCTCCTTCGCCTCCATGCAGGCACTCTCCAAGCGCAACGATGATCCGGAACGCGCCTCACGGCCCTATGACAGGGACCGGGACGGCTTCGTGATGGGTGAAGGCGCGGGTGCGCTGGTACTCGAAGCAGAAGAACACGCCCTTGCCCGCGGTGCACGCATCTACGCCGAACTGGCCGGAACCGCCGTCACCGCGGATGCCTACCACATCACGGCACCGGACCCCGAAGGGCTGGGCGCCACCCGTGCCTTGAAGGCCGCACTGTTCGATGCCCGCGCCCAGGCCGGGGACGTAGTCCACGTCAATGCGCACGCAACCTCAACTCCGGTGGGCGACAAACCCGAATACACCGCACTGAAGGCTGCACTCGGAGCGCATGTGGACAATGTCGCTGTCTCGGCTACCAAGTCACAGACCGGACACCTGCTCGGCGCCTCGGGTGCCGTGGAAGCCGTGCTGACCGCCATGGCTGTCTACACCCGCCAGGCCCCCGCCACCATCAACCTGGACAACCAGGATCCCGAAATCCCGCTCGACGTCGTGACCACGGCACGCGATTTGCCCCAGGGTGACATCGTTGCGCTGAACAACTCCTTCGGGTTCGGCGGACACAACGCCGTTGTAGCCCTTCGCAGCCACTAGTTCCTGACAGCAGGACAGACAAAGGCCGGGATCCCTGCGGGGATCCCGGCCTTTGCCGATTGACGCTGAATATCGTGTAAGACGCGTGTGGAGGAGGAGGAATCAGCCGACCTGGTGCAGCCAGCGCACCGGTGCGCCGTCCGCTGCGTGCCTGAACGGCTCCAGTTCGTCGTCCCAGGCTTCCCCGAGCGCCAGGGACAACTCGTGGTAGACGGCCGCAGGGTCACCGGCGCCGTTTTCATAGGCATAACGGATGCGGTCTTCGGAAACCATGATGTTTCCGCTGACATCCGTGGTGGCGTGAAAAATCCCGAGTTCGGGTGTGTGGGACCAGCGGCTGCCGTCTGCACCCGCGCTGGGGTCCTCGGTGACTTCATAACGGAGGTGCGCCCAGCCCCGCAGGGCGGAGGCGAGCAGTGAACCTGTGCCCTGCGGTCCGGACCAGGCAAGCTCGGCGCGGACCATTCCGGGAGCGGCTGGCTGCGGGGTCCACTGAAATTCCGTCCGCTTTTCAACGACGGATCCGATGGCCCACTCAATGTGCGGGCACAACGCAGAAGGGGCTGAGTGCACGAACAATACGCCGTGCGCCATCACAACAGTCATTCCATCCTCCGTAGCTGTAGGTGCGTCTTCCCCAACGACCTGCAAAGCGGGACGGAATCCTGAAGTTGTAAGCCCTAAATCTCCTGCGGGCCCGTCAGTGCGGAACCGCTAACCGTGAGACCTAGCATCATTGTGCCGCAAGTTACTCGATTACGCCAATGAAACTACTTGGTTGCAAGTGCAAATCTGTCACGGAAGGCACCTGCCGTGACTCAGGCGCGCGGGTGGGCCTGCTGGTAACTCTGCCGGAGCCGGTCCACCGAGACGTGGGTATACAGCTGCGTGGTCGCCAAGCTGCTGTGTCCCAGGATTTCCTGGACGCTTCGGAGATCGGCTCCCCCATCAAGCAGGTGGGTCGCGGCGCTGTGCCGAAGGGCGTGCGGTCCGGTGGCGGATGTATCGCCAAGTGCTTCGAAAAGGGCAGAAGTGACGGACCGGACCTGACGCTGATCGATTCGGCGTCCCCGGCGGCCGAGGAAGAGAGCCGGCCCGCTTTCCGCTCCTGCCAGGTCTGGCCGGCCGCGGCGCAGCCAGTCATCGACGGCCAGGGCTGCCGGCAGTCCGTAGGGAACGGTGCGCTCCTTGTTGCCTTTGCCGAGTACCCGCAGCGTCCGGCGTTCCAGGTCAAGATCGTCAACGTCGAGGCCGACAAGTTCCCCGACCCGGATACCGGTGGCGTACAGCAGTTCCACCAGCGCACGGTTGCGGAGCGCCAGCGGCCCTCCCTCCGCCGCAGCGGCAGCAAGGGTCTCAAAGAGAGTCTCGAGCTGACCCGGCCGCAGAACCCCCGGGAGGGTCTTGTTTCGCTTCGGCGCTTTCAGGCGCAGCGCCGGGTCAGCGGCGATCAGTTCTTCCCGCAGCGCCCAACCGGTAAACGACCGCGCGGTGGCCGCTCTCCGGGCCAGGGTCGTGCGGGCCAGGGAAGCTTCATTCTGCTTGCCGAGCCAGCCGCGGAGCACCTGCAGGTCGATATCGGCGAGGGTCGTCAGACCAAGGGCTGCAGCGTAATCCAGGAGGGCCGACACATCACCTTCATAGGCCCGGACCGTGTGCGCCGACCGTCCCCGCTCCGATGCAAGGTAGCTGCAGAAGGACTCGAGTGCCCGGCTGAACTCCGCCGGCCTGGGTGTGGTTCCTCCGGCATCTGCCCTGGCCTGGGCTGCCTCGGGAACGGCGGATTGGCGTGTCTGCTCCGCTGCTGCAGTGCTGCCCGGCTCTTTGCTCACCGTCCTACCTTCCCTGCTTTCAGCGACCGCTTCAAGCAGGCGCACCGGCGCCGGAGCACTGCTGGCGAAGCGCCTCGTTATCCGGACCTGCCTCCAGGTCGAGGAGCATCCGCTTGGCATCAACCCCGCCGGAATAGCCGGTCAGTTTTCCGCGGCTGCCGAGGACCCGATGGGTCGGAACCACGATATTGAGCATGTTGCGTGCCAGCGCGGCGCCGACGCCGCGTGCCTTGGACGCGTCGCCCAACTCAAGGGCCAGCTGTTTGTAGGTCCGGGTCTGGCCGTAGGGAATCAGCTTTACCGCACTCCATACCTGGCGCTGAAACGGGGTCCCTTCCTGCGACACCGGGAGGTCGAAGCAGCACCTCCTGCCTTGGAAGAACTCCTCCAGCTGCCGTTCAGCTGCTTCGAATCCGGTTTCCGCTGCCAGCCCGAAGCGGGCTGCGACCGGTGCGGCCGGATCGGGCGCGGACGGTTCCACCGCAATGAGCAGGGAGTCCTCCGCCACCAGGGTGAAGATTCCGAGGGGCGTGGCAATGACTTTATGGGTCCTCATGGCGTTGTCCTTTTCTGCTGGTTGGTATGGATTGGATGATCCCGATTGCGCTAACGGCCGGACCGCTGCCAGAGGCCCTGTGCTGTCCTGCGCGCCAGTCCAGCGAGTTCCAGGCGTGCCAGCCCGGCCCGGACGGCGGGAACGCCAAGGCCGGCCACAACGGCCAGCTTCTGCAGGTTGGAGCCCTTCCTCAGCGGCAGTGCGTCCAGCAGGAGGATGTCCTCCGCCGCCAAGCCGTCGTGGTCCGCCCGCGGGGACCGCTCCTGCGCATCGGGAAGCGTCCCTTCGGGTTCTTCCCCCACCGGGACGGTGAAAGGATCAGCCAGTTCAAGGACTTCAGCGGCATCAGTCACACACACGGCACTGCCTTCGCGGAGAAGCCGGTGGCAGCCGGCCGAATTGGCTGAATACACCGGACCGGGGACAGTCCCGACGCCGCGCCCAAGGCCGGCAGCGTGATGGGCTGTGTTGAGGGCCCCTGAACGCCAGCGAGCTTCCACGACGACTGTCGCGGCGGCGAGCGCTGCGATGAGCCGGTTGCGCTGCAGGAACCTCCACCGCGTGGGCGCAGACCCCGGCGGCACCTCGCTGAGGATCAGGCCAGCCTCTGCCACGCCGCGCAGCAGATCCTCATTTCCGGTGGGATAAAAGCGGTCGATGCCTCCGGCCATGACGGCTATGGTCACCGGCACGCCATCATCCCCGGGCAGCTCCCGCCTTCCCGCGAGCGCCGCACGGTGGGCCTGGGCATCTATACCGTAGGCTCCGCCGGAAATCACGGTACTCCCCCGGGCAGCAAGTCCAGCCGCGATGTCTGCGGTGATTGCCAGGCCGTAAGACGTCGCGTCCCGGGACCCGACAACGGCGATGCAGCGCCGGGCGTCGGGAACTCTGCCCGGTCCCCGGCTCCAGAGACAAAACGGGGTCCCCAAGCCCAGGTCGTTGAGCGCCTCCGGCCAGCCCTCGAACTCAGGGACGAGCAGCTTTCCCCCGAAGCGGGCCACCGTGGCGAGGTCGCGTTCCGGAGCCACATCCGCCGCGCGCGGGAGCCAGCGCTCCAACCCCTGTTCAAACGTCCGGTCCGAGGCCTGGACGCCGTTCTCTTCGAGCAAGGCGGCCACGCTGCGGCGCAGGGCTCCCGCGGCCGGCTGGCGTCCCGCAGCGATACGGGCAGCGGACTCGGGGCCGGCGACTGCCACGAGTGCCTGGCCAAGTACGTCAGATGGTTCGATAAGCCGGGACAGCACTGCCCGGGCGAGCAGGATCCCGGGAGCGGCGGCGCTCATGCTGCGCCCGCTTGCTGCCGGAACGCGAGGGCCTGCCCAATGTCATCGGCGTCGGGACACGCGTGGCCGGATAAGTCGGCTACCGTCCATGCGACCCGGAGGACACGGTCATAGCCCCGGGCAGTGAGTGTCTGGCGATCCAGTGCCCGGTCCAGCGCCGCCGTGCTGCGGCTTCCGGGGCGGAGCGGTCCGCGCAGGACCTGTCCGCTCACTTCGGCGTTCGTTTCGCAGCCCAGCGGCAGCAGTCTTTCCCGCTGGCTCGAGCGCGCCTGGCGGACCCTGCGGGCAACAACGGCCGTTGGCTCCGCCTTGCCGGCTTCCGTGAAGTCCAGCAGGGAGACCCTCCGGATTGCCAGCTGCAGGTCGACCCGGTCGAGGAGCGGACCCGAGAGCCTGCTGAAGTAGCGGCGTCTCTGCTGGGCGCTGCAGGTGCATTCGGTCCCCTTTCCGCTCGCCAGCCCGCAGGGGCAGGGATTCGCTGCGAGGACCAGCTGGAACCGTGCAGGATAGACGGCGGTTCCCGCTGCCCTGTGCAGCACCAGGGTTCCGCTTTCAAGCGGTTGGCGCAGGGCATCCAGGACCCTGGGTTCGTACTCCGGCGCCTCGTCGAGGAAGAGTACGCCCCGGTGGGCGCGCGAAGCGGCACCCGGGCGTGGAATTCCAGAACCACCGCCGATGACCGCGGCAGCCGTAGCAGTATGGTGCGGACTCTCAAAGGGCGGTCGCCGGACCAGGCCCGAGCAGGGCCGGCCCCGCCAGCCCAGGGAATGGATCGCTGTGACTTCCATGGCGGCAGTGTCCGCCAGGTCAGGCAGCAGACCGGGCAGGCGTTCGGCCAGCATGGTCTTTCCGGCACCGGGTGGGCCCGTCATCAGTAGGTGGTGGGCTCCGGCGGCGGCAACCTCCAGCGCAAACCGCGCCTCCGACTGGCCCGCAATATCGGCCAGGTCAGGCGCCGGCACGGCTTCCGGGGCGTCGTGGGCGGCAGTGCCGGAAGCCGGTTCATCCTCCGGAGGGAACACCAGGTTTTCGGGATCCGCTCCGAACGCCTGTGCAACAGCTGCAAGTGAAGCGAAGCCACGCACGCGCGAGGATGGCACCAGTGCCGCTTCCGCGGCGTTGGCCGCCGCCACTGCGATGTCGGGAAAGCCCGCTGCGACCGCAGCCATGACTGCTGGAAGAACACCGTGGAGGGGGCGCAGCCTGCCGTCGAGGCCGAGTTCGGCGAGGAAAACTGTCCTTCCCGTCGGACGGACATCACCGGCTGCACACAGTGCCGCCATCACAATGGCCAGGTCGAAGCCGGAGCCGCGTTTGTGTACATCCGCCGGCATCAGATTGACCGTGATCTTCCTCCGGCTCAGCGGCAGCCCCGAGTTCTTGGCAGCGGACTTCACCCGGTCGCGGGATTCGTTCAGTGACGCATCGGGCAGTCCTAAAAGGATGAACGCCGGAAGGCTTTGCCCGATGTCTGCCTCTACTTCAACCATCCGTCCCTCCAACCCGGTCAAACCCACGCCGTAGGTACGTCCGAGCCCCATCAGCCGATACCCAACAGGTGCTCGATCACAGGGGCGGGACGGTCGCCGGGTCCGTCTCCGGCCGGTAGCAGGACGGAGACGGCGTCCACCCGCCAGCTGCGCGTGGAAACCGCATGGGCCCGCGCCCAAGCAGCAGCCAGCAGGCACAGGCGTGCCAGTTTGGCAGCACTCACTGCTTCGAACGGGTGGCCAAAATCCAGGGACGACCTGGTCTTGACCTCCACCACCACCAGCGTGTCGCCGTCGCGGGCCACGACGTCGATCTCTCCCTGCCGGCACCGCCAGTTCCGTTCGAGAATTTGGTAGCCGGCAGCAGCAAGGTGGCCGACAGCGAGTTCTTCGCCTGTCCTGCCCAGGAGGTCTTTGGCTTTCATGCGTTGATTCTGCGCCGGTCCCCGGGTGCGGAGATTACGCGCGGGCAGCACTGTGGATATGCACACCACCTGCCCGCACTGCCGGGAGAATGTGCAGGAGCAAACCGCTCGATCAGACCCGGTAGAGCACCGGCGTCACCTGCAGCCGCAGGGGCGCGGGGTCTACCCGCGGTGCAGCGTCGTCCGCGAAACCGTGAAAGCCGCGGAAGCCGTGCAGGAGACTGATGTGCGGCCGCAGCCGTGCAGCGAAACAAAGGGCAGGATCCCCCGCGGCGTACCCTGCCGGATCGGCAATGCCGCAGGCGGAGAGGAACTCGAGCAGCACAGCGTAGAGCTCTGCGTGCAGCGCTTCCAGCGCCGGCGTGGAGCGAAGCTCCAACGCGAGGGTCGAGCCGTGGCTTCCGAAGGCGGACAAATAGGTTGGTGTGAGCTGGAAGTCCGTGTCAGGCAGGGCGGCAGTTGTGTCCTTGAGGTAATCGCCCAGCGCTTCCCGGTACGCCTTTGGTCCTGTTCCCGTAACGGCTGACAAACGCGAGTACGCTTCGTCGGCCTTCCCGAAATGGATGAGGGTCAGGTGCAGCCGGTCCGGGGAGACCAGGCGGGTTTCCGGCGCGGCCTCCCGGGCGCCGGCCTGCAGCAGGAGCAGCCGGGCCAGGGCCGCTTCGTCAGGCTTGAGCTGGGCGTAGATGCGCACGCCGGAGAGTGCGCCGGGATTGGGCTGGGAGTTGGCCACGAGGGCAGTTTATGATGTCTGGTCCCGACCCCGGCGGTACCTTGGAGAAATGGTCCTCGAAATACCGCTGCTGCGGGATGAGTCCCTCCTGCTGAGGCCGCACACGGAGTCGGATGCCGACGCCGTCGTGGCGCGCTCGGTGGACCCGCAGACCATTGCCTGGACCACGGTGCCGCTGGACTACACCCGGGACATGGCCCTGAACTACATCCGCGCGGTGGGCACACCCCAGCAGGACACGGTGTCCTGGGCATTGGAGAACGGGGGACGTTATGCCGGCAGCATCGACCTGCGCTGGCAGGGGGCGGGGACCGGCGGACTGGGATTCGTGACCTCCCCCGAGTTCCGGGGCCAGGGACTCATGAGCCGGGCTGTCCGTCTGGCGGTCGGCTACGCTTTCGATACCCTGGGCTGGGAACGGCTGAACTGGTCCTCCAACGTCGGTAACCTCGGCAGCTACAAAACCGTCTGGCGCAACGGGTTTCCGCTTCCCGTCAGTGTGCCGCACATGCTGGCACATCGGGGCCAGATGATTGACGGCTGGTTTTCCGAGCTGGAGTCCAGTGCCCCGCGAACACCGCGGATCCTGTGGAGCGATGTGCTGAGCCTCCTGCCGCGTCTCCCGGCTGCGCCGGGACCGGATACGGCCGCCAGCTAACCCAGTTCGTCGGCCTTGGGCAGCGTCAGGTCGTCGTTGCGCGTCAGCTCTTCGACGTTGACGTCCTTGAACGTGATCACCCGGACGCTCTTCACGAAACGTGCTGACCGGTAGACATCCCAGACCCAGGCATCCTGCAGGGTGAGGTCAAAATAGATCTCTCCGTCGGCTGACCGCGCCTGGAGGTCCACATGGTTCGCCAGGTAGAAGCGCCGTTCGGTTTCCACCACGTAGCTGAACAGCCCCACGACATCGCGGTATTCACGGTAGAGCTGCAGCTCCATGTCTGTCTCGTAGTTCTCAAGATCCTCTGCGCTCATGGCACCATCATCCCCCAACCGGGCCTGCAGCAGGCCCATCTTCCTCTGTTCGGCCGGTTCCCAGCCGCCAGGACAGGCGGTGCAGCGGAGAAGGCCCAAGCGTATCGATAGCGGCACGGTGCGCTTCGGTGGCGTATCCCTTGTTGATTTCCCAGCCGTAGGCCGGGTGCAGCCGGGCGTACTCGACCATCACGGCGTCACGTTCGACCTTGGCCAGCACCGAGGCCGCGGCAACACTGAGGCACGTCATGTCAGCCTTGATCCGGGTATGGACCGGAGCCTTGCAGCCGCCCTCATCCTCCTCCTCGACGTCGAACAGGCTTGCCTGCGCCGCCGGGGAGAGCCAGTTGTGGTTGCCGTCCAGGAGCACGACGTCGGGGGTGAGGGTCTCGCAGACCTGGGCCCACGCGCGCGTACCGGCCAGCCGCAGCGCTCCCATAAGCCCCAGCAGGTCGATCTCCGCGGCGCTGGCGTGTCCGACTCCCCACGCCGGGCACCACTTCTTGATGAGCGGGACCAGTGCTTCGCGGTCCGCCGGCGAAAGGAGCTTACTGTCTCGGACCCCCTTAAGGGAGCGCACGGACTCGAGCTCTACCGCCACCAGCCCGACACTGACGGGACCGGCAAGGGCACCCCGTCCGACTTCGTCGCATCCAGCCAGGACCCGGTGCCCGACCGCGGTAAAAGTGCGTTCATACCGCAGCGAGGGGCCCTTCGCCCCCGCCGCCTTGGGCCGCGCGGTGCGTATGCTCCCAGCGGGCTTCGCTGCAGAGGCGCCCGCCGGAATCCGGAGCCTTAGCTGGGGTTCGGTGCTCACGGGGAAACCGTTTCGGCTCCGGCTGGTGCGGGAACGTTTTTGAAGACTTCGGGGTAGCTGCCGATGAAGCCGGCACGGTCCAGCGGCCAGGCGATGACAGCGGCTTTGCCTTCAATGTCCTCGATGTTGACGAAGCCCTCATTTGCGCCGTCCTGGTGTTCCCGGGAGTCAGCCGAGGCGTTGCGGTGGTCGCCCATGACCCAGACCTTGCCCTCCGGCACGACAACGTCGAAGGGTGCCTCGGAGGGAAGAGCCCCCGCATAGACGTAGGGTTCGTCGATGGGCTCACCGTTGATGGTGATTTTGCCGTCGGCGGTGCAGCAGGTGACATGGTCACCGGGCATCCCGATGATGCGCTTGACCAGATGCTGTTCGGATTCGTCCGGCAGCAGTCCCACGAACGTGAGCGCATCGGCGATGAAGTTCCCGTCATCCCCGTTGCCCGTGGGCGGCAGCCAGCCCTGGGTGTCCTTGAAGACGACGACGTCGCCGCGGGTGAGATCGAACGGCTCCGGTACCAGGAGGTTCACGAAGATCCGGTCATGGATTTCCAGGGTCTGTTCCATTGAACCGGAGGGGATGAAGAATGCCCGGAACAGGAAGGTCTTGATCAGGAAGGAGAGCAGGAGCGCGATGACAACAATGGTGAGTACTTCACGCAGCCAGGCACCGAAACCGCGGCTCTTGCCGTCCTTGCCTGAGGCGTGGGCGGCATTGCGGCGCGGTTCGCCGGGGTCCGCGTTCCCGTCACGGGGATCGTCCGGGAAGTCCTGCGCCATGTGCTGTCCTCTTATTCCGCTAAATTCCATACGGCTTCCAACTCTAGCCGTTCAATCTCTGAGCTTCTTTCGAACGGCCATAGGATTTGCTGGGCGCGCCCAATCACACGATCCTGCGGGATGAGTCCACCTCCGGGAGCGCCGAGCAGCGACCTGGAATCAGCTGATTCGGAACGGTGGTCCCCCAGCAGCCACAGGCGCCCGGCCGGGACCTCGACGTCGAACGCCTGCTCGCTGGCAGCGTCGCCGGGGAACAGATAGGGCTCCTGGACCGGCGTGCCGTTGACGGTCAGGCTTCCGCCGTCCGAGCAGCACGCAACCCGGTCACCCGGAAGACCGATGACGCGCTTCACGTAGATGGAATCGCTGCCCGTCAGGCCCAGCCACTGGCCCGCTTTGGCCAGCCCCTGCTGCAGGAGGGGATCACTGCTGTGCAGGGGTGCCAGGGAGCCGCGTCCGTCGAAGACTACGACGTCGCCCCGCTGGATCTCGCCGCTGCGGTATTCCATCCTCGAGACCAGTATGCGGTCCCCGGGTTCAAGCAGCGGCTCCATGGACCCGGAGGGAATGTAGAACACGTCAAAGAAGAAGGCGCGGACGACTCCGGCAAGCACAACGGCCGCTGCTGCGGCCCAGAACACGAAACGCCAGTCCCCCAGGGACCGGCGTTTCGCGTGCTTTCGGGGCGGGGCCCCGTCGGCGGATATATCAGGCAAGTTATTACTTGGCGGGACGGAAGTCGCGCTTTTCCTTGATCTTGGCAGCCTTGCCGCGCAGGTCGCGCATGTAGTACAGCTTGGCGCGGCGGACGTCACCACGGCTAACGACCTCGATCTTGTCGATGACCGGGGAGTGCACCGGGAAGGTACGCTCCACGCCGACACCGAAGCTGACCTTGCGGACCGTGAAGGTCTCGCGGAGGCCGTCGCCCTGGCGCTTCATGACGAAGCCCTGGAAGACCTGAACACGGGTGTTCTTGCCTTCAACGATGTTGACGTGAACCTTGACCGTGTCACCGGCGCGGAACTCGGGGATGTCCGAACGCAGCGAGGCTGCGTCAACAGAATCTAGGATGTGCATTGTTACTCACTCCTGGTGAACGCCACAGGTCATCCACTTTGGTCACGGCAGCAAGGATGCGCACTCAGCGCACAGATACTGCCGAAGCTATGAAAACCGGCGGTCCGGGAATCGGTTGCCGGTGTGCCTTACCTGTTGGTCTCGCTCCCCCTGTGGCAGGTGCGGACCCAGATGACACAACTACCTATTGTGCCACAGCTTTGGTTCCAGCTCCCAACCGCATCCGGGTCAGGGCCGGGGCAGGACGGCCTCGGGCGTAACCGTCCAGCCCAGGGCTGCCAGCGTGGCCTTGTCTGCCTTGTCCAGGCTGGCCGGGTCGAGTTTGGCCAGCAGGTCCGGCCGGCGCTCGGACGTGCGCCTGAGCTGTTCGTCCCGGCGGAAACGGGCGATCTTCGCGTGGTTGCCGCTCAGCAGCACCTCCGGAATCGCACGTTCACGCCAGATTGAAGGCTTGGTATAGACCGGATACTCCAGGAGGCCGTCGGAGTGGGATTCCTCGACCAGGGATTCAGGATTGCCAACGACGCCGGGCACCAGGCGGCCGATCGCCTCGACCATGGCCAGCACGGCCACCTCCCCGCCGTTCAGGACGTAGTCGCCCAGGCTCATGGGGCGGACGTCGAAGTTCTCCCCGGCCCATTCCAGCACCCTCTCGTCTATGCCCTCATAGCGCCCGCAGGCGAAGACCAGGTGCTCTGCCTCCGCAAGCTCATAGGCCGTGGCCTGGGTGAAGACTTCTCCGGCAGGCGACGGGACGATCAGGACCGGCCGGGTACCGGCGGTGTCCCCGGCACCGGCGTCCGCCAGGGAAGAGGCCAGCGCCTGGGACCAGGGTTCGGGCTTCATCACCATGCCGGCTCCGCCGCCGTAGGGAGTGTCATCCACAGTGCGGTGCCGGTCCGTGGTGAAGGCGCGCAGGTCGTGGACACGCACGTCAAGGAGCCCGTCCTGGCGTGCCTTGCCGATCAGGGACAGGTCCAGTGCGGCGAGGTACTCCGGAAAAATGGAGAAGACGTCGATGCGCACTTAGCTGCCTGCCCCGCCCTTGTCTGCCTCCGGGATGTTGAGCTCAAAGAGTCCGGCCGGCGGAGTCAGCAGCACATAGCCGTCCTCCGTGTTGACCTCCGGAACGATCGCCTCGACGAAGGGGACCAGGACCTCCCGCCCCTGCGTGTCTTCCACGATGAGCAGGTCCTGGACAGTAAGGGTACGCAGCGCAGTCACGGTGCCGACGACGTCGCCGCCCACCTTGGCCTTCAGGCCCACCAGTTCGTGTTCGTACCAGCCTTCGCCGTCCTCTTCTGCGCCGGCTTCGTCCGTGTCGATGAAAAGCTTCACGCCGCGCAGTTCCTCGGCGCCGTTGCGATCCACCACTTCTTCGAACCCGAGCAGGAGGATGTCCTTGTTCCAGCGTGCGCTCAGCACAGTCAGCGGGCCCTTGGACGCCGGCTCGACGGTGAGCACTGCACCGGGCACAAAGCGGTCTTCGGGGGCATCGGTCAGCACCTGCACGGTCACCTCGCCGCGGATGCCGTGGGGCTTGCCGATGCGTGCCACCTGTAACTGCATGGATTCTCCTAGGTTCGAAAGGGACTGCCGGTGGGGGCCGGCGGCGTAAAAAAACATCCGGCCCCTACACCATTATCTGGTGCGGGGCCGGATGCTAAGAACTGCTTGAATTGCTGGTGCGTCAGCGGCGCCGGTCAGTGTCGACGACGTCGACGCGGACCTGGTCGCTGCCGGCCAGGGCGGAAATCACCGTGCGCAATGCGCGGGCGGTGCGTCCCTGGCGGCCGATTACCCGGCCAAGATCGTCCTGATGAACACGGACCTCGAGGGTTTCCCCGCGGCGGTTGTTCTTTGCGGAAACCTTGACATCCTCAGGGGAGTCAACGATTCCGCGCACGAGGTGCTCCAGCGCTTCGGCCAGCAATCTACTCAGCCTCAGCCTCGGTGGAAGCGGCTTCTGCCTCTTCCTTCTTGGCCTTCGGGGTGATTGCTTCGGGGACAATCACGGACTTCTTCTCGGGAACCACGAAGGGCTCCTTCGGGGCCTTGGTACGCAGGGTACCTTCCTGGCCCTCGATGTTCTTGAACTTCTGCCAGTCACCGGTGATCTTCAGCAGAGCTGCGACCTGCTCGGTCGGCTGGGCGCCGACGCCGAGCCAGTACTGGGCACGGTCGGACTTGATGTCGATGTACGACGGCTCCTCGGTCGGACGGTAGAGTCCGATTTCTTCGATGGCACGGCCATCGCGCTTGGCACGGGAATCCATGACAACAACGCGGTAGTGTGCTGAGAACTTCTTACCGAGGCGCTTGAGGCGAATCTTTACGGCCACTTTTGTGGTCACTCCTGATCTGAAATGGGGCGAACCCGTACTTCTGCTCCCGTGGGGCGGGCCATACGTTGGGGTTCAAAAGGACAAGATGCGTGCACGGAGAGAGGGGCCGCGCAGATCAAGTACCTGACCATTGTGCCAGATGCCTCCATCTTTTGCGACTCACGCCCCGCCGGGGAGGTTTCGCCTCCGCTCAGGCGGCGGCAACCCTGATGCGGTTGCGCCAGGGATCTTCGAAGCGCAGTTCGGCGCCTGTGTGGTGGCTGGAAACTCCGGCGGCCTTCAGCCGGTCAGCCAGCGCTCCGACGTCATCCTGCCCTGGAACCCGGATGAGCACCTCACCAAGCCCAAGCGTGTCCTTCCTGGGACCGGCGCCTTGGCTGTTCCACACATTCATTGCCATGTGGTGGTGATAGCCGCCAGCGGAAACGAACAGTGCCTGGCCATGGAAATCCGCCGTGCGTTCAAAGCCCAGGGTACCCACGTAGAACTCGGCCGCGGTGGCGGTGTCGCCGACCTGCAGATGCACGTGCCCCACACCGGCTGCTGCTGCGGCAACCCGCGACATGGCCTCTTCGGAGAGGTGCTCCCGGAAATACTGCTGCGGGGGAAGCGCCAGCGATGCCATGCGGACGGTCTTGCCTGCCGCCGTCGTATCCCAGTCCCACGCCTCACGGGGACGGTCCCAGTAGAGTTCGATTCCGTTGCCTTCGGGATCAGTGAAATAGAAGGCTTCGCTGACCAGGTGGTCCGCGCTGCCGACGTAGGCGGAAGGATCGAACTGTGCCGCCATCGCCACTGTCGCCGCAAGGTCCGACTGGGACTCGAACAGGATCGCCGTATGGAACAGTCCTGCCTCTCCCCGCGATGCGACCTGCAGGCCCTGCGCGGGTGCCAGATGCACCAGCGGCACCGTCCCGCGCCCCAAATACAGGCCACCGTCAGCCTCTGCGACGACGTCGAGCCCGAGCGCTTCACGGTAATAGCCCCACACTCTCTCCATATTGCCCACCTTCAGCATCACGGTGCCCATGGCAAGGTCGGCGGGTAGGAGATCAGGGTTTGGTTGAAGGTTCATGTAAATAGCTTACTTGAAGCTTCACGTATTTCCTAGCGGGCGCCTTGTCATCGTCAGCCCTGTTCGAAGGATTTGCGCATGGCCACCCTTGCTCCCAGCGAGTCCAGTCCAAGACGGCGTTCATTCTCCCGGACCCGTGCCAGCTCCCCCTCGGGATCAATAACGACGAAGCCGCAGCTGCGGTAGAAGGGCGCGTTGAACGGAACATCGGCAAAGGTACACAGAGTCATGCCGGGATAACCCTGCTCCCGGGCCCAGGCGAGTGCGGCCTCTACCAGGGCGCGCCCCACTCCCCTGCCTGCGTGCCGCGGATCGACAGAAAGCTGCTCGAGGTGCGCGTCCGTTCCGACCTCCTCGATCCGCGCGAAACCCTGCGGCGGCCGCCCGGCCACGAGTACCTGGAGCGCTGTGTGCAGCGCCTCCTCGCTCGTCGGCGGAGGCAAGCGGTCCACAGCGCCCGGCTGCGTCCCCGGGACATCCTGCAGCAGGGTGTCAGATGCGGCCTCGATCGCGGGAAGCAGGGACAGTTCGCCGGGCGACGCGGGACGGACAGCGCCGTTCATGCTGCGGCACTCCCCCGGAAACCGCTTAGAAAGGCTTGGATCGCCTCCCGGCCTTCAGGGCTGTCCTGCGGACGGTGGTTGCCGCCGGCTCCGATGTGCCCTGCTCCGGTGGATTTGGGAAAGGCAGCAACTTCCTCGTACAGCGGCTCCCATCCACCTGTCAGCACGAGAGTCGGGACCCCGGGAACGATCTCCAGGGGCGCTTCCCCCGGCGGGGCCTGCATCCGCCGGAGTGCTGCTGCCTTCGCATCGGGTACACCTGCGGGGTGCACCTCGGGGAGAAAGGCCATCCGCTGCTGAGCCATCCGGATAGCTTATCTTCGGCAGGTTCGGGACATGTTCTAACCCAGCAGGTGGGACACTTCCGGAAGCTGCGGCATCATGGCCGGTATCCCCGGCCTGGCAGGCAGGGCACCCGGGATCAGGCGTCCGTCGACCAGCTCCGCCACGGACTGCGTTTCCAGGGCAGTCAGGGCTGCCGCCAGCCGGGCTACTTCTGCCGGCTCCAGCAGCCTCGTGCACGCGTCAATGGACAAGAACCTGGCATGTACGGTATCGCCGGCCGCCCGAAAGCCGGAGGTGGCGGCCGGTACCGATCCGCCGTCGTACACGAATGCGAGGCCGCCGGCGTCCTGGGCCGAATCGACCGCACAGTCGAACACAAGCATCCGGCCGGCAGGAATCCGGTCGCCGAGGACCGGCGACAACGCACGTGCAGCGGCAGTCCGGGGATCTTCACCCGCTTTGACGACGGCGCCCGGCAATGCCCAGGGCCCGTCGCCTGAGCGGACGGCAAGAACGGCCCCCACGCTGTCGCGCACCAGGGCGGCAGCATCGACCCGGCGGCGGAAGACGCTGCCGTAGAAGCGGGCCAAACCCGAAGCTGCCACGTTCTTTCCTCCCCGTACGGATCACTTCACGATTGCGGTGAAGCCTATCCGCTGGGCGGAGGAATGACAGCTCTCAGGTCAGCCGGCTATTTCCCGAGGAACTTGTCGAAGCCCTTGGGAAGGTTCAGGGACGACGGATCAAATTCCCCGCCCTGCTGCCCGAAAGCCGAACCGGTGGGCAGCGACTTGCGTGCCCCGGCGCGGCGCGCCTCGGCCTCCGCCAGTTCCTGGGCGGCCTTGGCCGGGTTGCCGGAACGGGCCTTCTTCTTGCCCTTGGCAGCCTGCTGCTTCTTGCGGCTGCCGCCGAACCCTCCGGGGCCTGCAACGCCGGGCATCCCCGGGATGCCGCCGCCTGCAGCCATCTTCTTCATCATCTTCTGTGCCTGGGCGAAGCGCTCGAGGAGGCCGTTGACCTCCGAGACGTGGACGCCGGAGCCGCGGGCGATGCGGGCACGGCGGGAGCCGTTGATGATCTTGGGAGCTACCCGTTCGTGCGGCGTCATGGAACGGACGATCGCCTCGACGCGGTCGATTTCACGCTCGTCGAAGTTCTCCAGCTGCTCACGCATTCCGGCAGCACCGGGCATCATCATGAGCATCTTCTTCATGGAACCCATGTTGCGCAGCTGCACCATCTGGGCGAGGAAGTCATCCAGGGTGAAGTCTTCCTGGTCGGCGAACTTCTTCGCCATCCGGGCAGCTTCATCCTTGTCCCAGGTCTTCTCCGCCTGCTCAATAAGGGTGAGGATGTCGCCCATGTCGAGGATGCGGCTGGCCATGCGATCCGGGTGGAAGACCTCGAAATCCTTCAGGCCTTCACCGGTGGAAGCGAACATCACGGGCTTGCCGGTGACGGAGGCAACGGAGAGCGCGGCACCGCCGCGGGCATCGCCGTCGAGCTTTGTGAGGACAACGCCGGTGAAGTTCACGCCTTCGTTGAAGGCCTGCGCCGTGGCAACGGCATCCTGGCCGATCATGGCATCGATAACGAAGAGCACTTCGTCCGGCGTGATCGCCGCGCGGATGTCTGCGGCCTGCTGCATCAGTTCCGCATCCACGCCCAGGCGGCCTGCGGTGTCCACGATGACGATGTCATGCAGCTTGGTGCGCGCTTCCTCCACACCCTGGCGGGCGACGGCCACCGGATCGCCGGTGGCGGCTTCGAATTCCGAGCTGACGCCGGGATGCGGAGCGTAGACCGGCACGCCGGCGCGTTCACCGTTGACTTGCAGCTGCTTGACGGCGTTGGGGCGCTGGAGATCGGCAGCAACCAGCAGCGGGCTGTGACCCTGGTCCTTGAGGTAACGGGACAGCTTGCCCGCCAGTGTCGTCTTACCGGCGCCCTGGAGGCCGGCGAGCATGATCACCGTCGGCGGGTTCTTGGCCAGGGACAGGCGGCGGGTCTGGCCGCCGAGGATGCCGACGAGCTCCTCGTTGACGATCTTGACGACCTGCTGGCCCGGGTTCAGGGCCTGCGAAACTTCCAGGCCGAGGGCCCGCTCCTTGACCGAAGCAGTGAAGGCCCGGACCACGGGTACCGCGACGTCGGCGTCGAGGAGGGCACGGCGGATTTCCCGCACTGTGGCATCGACGTCCGCTTCGCTCAGACGCCCCTTGCCCCGCAGGTTCTTAAACGTGGAGGTCAACCGGTCAGACAGTGAATTGAACACGCGCTGCGCACTTCTTTCATCGGGTAGTTCGCCATGTTTGCCAGGCCCAGCTGTTAAGGGTACCAAGCGCGGGTGGGTATTCGCCGCATGCCCTTACACCGAAGCGCCCCCCGGTGGCACGCTGGAGAAATGGCTGATGAAGGCGTCCGCGAGACGCGCGTCCATACCCTGCTGATCCTAGGCGCCACCGGTGATCTGTCCCGCCGCCTGCTTTTGCCGGGGCTGGCCAGGCTGATCGCCCGGGGGCGGGCGCCCGGGCTGGTGGTTGTCGGATCCGGGTCCCGCAGCTGGAGCCAGGAGCAGTGGCAGGACCGGGTGAGGGAGGCTTTCAGCTCGGAGAACAACGACGCCGATCCGGACGCGCAGCGCGAACTTTCAGCCGCGGTCCAGCGCAGCAGGTACCTTCAAATGGATTTGTCCCGGCCGGACGACCTGGGAGCCTCGCTGCAAACACTCGATGCACCCCTGGCCGTGTACTTTGGGCTCCCCCCGGCCCTGACCCTTACGGCTGTGCAGGGGCTCAACCGCGACGACCTTCCCCCGAATACGCTGCTGGTCCTGGAAAAACCCTTTGGAACGGACCAGTCATCGGCACGTGAGCTCAACCGGCTCCTGGCGGACCTGGTGCCGGAAAAGGACATCTTCCGCGTGGACCATTTCCTGGGCATGACGACCGTCATGAACCTCGTAGGCATGCGGTTTTCGAACCGGCTCTTGGAACCCGTGTGGAATTCCCTGCACATCGAAAAGATGGAAATCCTGTTTGATGAGCAGCTTGCCCTGGAAGGCCGGGCAAAGTACTACGACAGCTCCGGGGCCCTGGAAGACATGATCCAAAGCCATCTGCTGCACACGATGGCCTTCATGGCGATTGGCCCGCCGGCCAGCCTGGGTGAAAGGGATCTGCGCGATCTGGTTGCGGCAGTTCTCCGGGCCTCCTCGGTGCCGGAGGACTTTCTGGCCAGCACGCGGCGTGCCCGGTACACCGCCGGCGTCATTGAGGGCAAGGAGATCACCGGCTATACCGAGTCCCCGGGGGTAGATCCCCACCGGGGCACAGAGACCCTCGCTGAGATCGAAATCGCCATCAACAACGAACGCTGGGCAGGTGTCCCGTTTATCCTGCGCTCGGGCAAGGCCCAAGCCCGGCGTCGCAAGGAAGCTGTCGTCACCTTCCGGCCGGTCAACCACCTGCCCGAAGGCTTCACCGGAGATACAGCGCTCCCCTCCCGGCTGAGGATCTCCTTCAATCCGGCCTTCCTGGAACTGGAAATGAACGTCAACGGCCCTGCGGACATCTTCAAGCTCGAACGCAGCTCCCTGACCGCCGAGCTGCATGCCTCCCGGCTGACCGCGTACGGAGAAGTCCTGGAGGCCGTCCTGGAGGGAAACGAACTGCTCTCCGTCCGCGGGGACATTGCCGAGGAATGCTGGCGGATCGTGGATCCCGTGCTCGCCGCCTGGCGTGGAAACAAGGTCCCTATGCAAACCTATGCTGCGGGTACGGAGGGTCCCCGGGACTGGAACACCAGCCGCAGCGGCCTGTAGCCCTTCGACCCTGCCGGCAGTTTGATGGACAGGCAGCACGAAGAAACCGCCCGGCCGAGAATTCGGCCGGGCGGTTTCCTCATGGGAGATGCCTGTTTGTGGTGGACTTGCAGCGGTGGACCTACAGTGCGGAGTCGCCCCGCTCGCCCGTCCGGACGCGCAGTGCTTCTTCGACATTGGTCACCCAGACCTTGCCGTCTCCGGCCCGGCCGGTGTTGGCAGTGGAGACAAGGACATCCACGATGTCGTTGACCCATTCGTTGGCGGCCAGCACCTCGACGCGCAGCTTCGGCAGCAGGTCGACGGTGTATTCTGCGCCGCGGTAGACCTCAGTATGTCCGCGCTGGCGGCCGTAGCCGCTGGCCTGGCTGACGGTCAGTCCCTGGACTCCGTAGCTTTCCAGGGCGCCCCGGATGGCGTCGAACTTCTCGGGCCGGACAATTGCGGTGACGAGTTTCATGAGTTGATGCTCTCCTTGGTGGCAGCGGGAACGGTTTCAGCCAGCGGACGGAATGTACCGCCGACGCCGACGCCGCCGAGTTCGTAGGCGGTCTCAGCATGTTCGCTGAGGTCCACGCCGTTGATTTCCTGCTCCTCGGATACCCGGAAGCCGATGGTCTTGTGGATGGCCAGGCCGATGATGAGCGTCATGATGGCTGAGAAGAGGATTGCCACAATGGTCGCAACGATCTGTGCACCCAGCTGGGCCAAGCCGCCGCCGTAGAACAGGCCACCGCCTTCGCCGTCAACCGGCAGTGCAATGAAGCCCAGGGCGACAGTGCCGATGAGGCCGGCGACCAGGTGGACGCCTACGACGTCGAGGGAATCGTCGTAGCCGAACTTGTACTTGAGGCCAACCGCCAGGGCGGAAACGATACCGGCGACCAGACCGAGGGCCAGGGCACCAATCGGCGAGACGCTGGCGCACGCCGGGGTGATCGCCACGAGACCGGCCACGATGCCCGACGCTGCGCCGAGGGAGGTCGGACGGCCGTCGCGGATACGTTCGGTGATCAGCCAGCCGACCATTGCGGCGGCGGGAGCTGCCAGGGTGTTCACCCAGATCAGGCCGGCTTCTTCGGCAGTGCCTGCGGCTCCGCCGTTGAATCCGAACCAGCCGAACCAGAGCAGTGCTGCACCGAGCATGACGAACGGGATGTTGTGCGGACGGTGGCTCGGATCGGAGCCGAACCCGCGGCGCTTGCCGATGATCAGTGCCAGGACCAGAGCCGCTACGCCGGCGTTGACGTGTACGACGGTGCCGCCGGCAAAGTCGATGGCTTCCCCGACCACGGAGCCGATGGCTCCTTCTTCACCGAGCAGGCCGCCGCCCCAGACCATGAAGGCCAGCGGGCAGTAGACCAGGGTGACCCACACGGGGACAAAGATCGCCCAGGCACTGAACTTGGCCCGGTCTGCGATCGCCCCGCTGATGAGTGCGACGGTGATGATGGCGAAGGTGGCGCCGAAGCCGGCGCTGATCATGTCTTCGGTACCGATCAGGCCCTCAAGGCCGAAGGAGGCGAACGGGCTGCCGAAGAGCCCGGCAACGCCGTCTCCGCCGGTCATTGAGAAGCCCCAGAGAACCCAGACGACTCCGACAAGACCGATGGAGACGAAGCTCATCATCATCATGTTCAGGGCAGCCTTGGCCCGGGTCATACCGCCGTAAAAGAATGCCACTCCGGGAGTCATGAGCAGCACGAGTGCCGCCGATATCATCACCCAGACGTGACCTGCTGTCAGATCCATCTTCGCGTCCTTCCACAATCGTGCGGGCATCTCCCGCCTGGAAAGAACTTTGCCCGGGTCAGGTTTCAGCATTCGGCCGGCCGGATTGCCGGAAGGTTACAAAGCCGGCGTACGTGTAAAAGACCAGTGACGGAAAGGTTTCGGGAACGTTACCCGGCAGTGGGAACTTGCCGGGGATGTTGGCTACAGGGGTTGCGGGCGGCGCGCGGATAGTATGTAGGCGACTCCCGTCCCCGTCCTGAGGAACTTTTCCATGCCCCAACAGAATCCTGCGCGCGGAAGCCGTGCACAGCAGCCGGACACGAACGGGCCCCAGCCGCCCAGGCGCCTCCGCCGTGCAGACCCCGCCAAGGCTCGCAGGAAGAAATGGATTGCCGGCGGCATCGCGGGCGCCGTCCTGCTGACGGCTGGAATCGCCGTTCCTCTCGCTTTGAACTCTTCGGAGGGTGAAAAAGTCTCAATTGCTGCTGCGGCCACTTTGCCGCCGGAGCCGGAGTTCGCCTATTATAACCAGGCCGGACCGCCCGAGGGATCTCCCCTGAATGCTGTAAACCCGCTCTCGCTGGATATCAGCGCCACGACTACCGGCACGTCGCTGCCCAAGGGTTTGGTCGGTCTCTCACTTGAGGCAACGGATCTGGCTGATCCCGCAATGTCCGGTGACAACCCCGAAATGGTGCAGTCCCTCAGCGGCCTGGGACAGCCCCTGCTGCGTTTCGGCGGAAACGCCGTGGACCGGCGGTTCTTCTGGACCTCGGCCAATGAACCGATTCCCGGACATCTCCAAGGCGACAAGGCACATCCCGTTCGGGCGGTGACGCCGGCGGATCTGGAACGGGTCAACACGCTCCTGACGGCCCTGGACGCCACCATCAACCTCACTGTGGATCTTGGCAACTACGATCCTGCCCGCGCCGCAGACATGGCCGCCCACGCCGACAGGATTTTTGGCGACCGGCTGGTGGGAATCACGGTTGGGAACGAGCCCAATGGCTATCCCAAGAACGGGCTACGGGATCCAAGCTGGACAGTGGATGACTACCTTGTTGAGCTCAAGGCCTACGCCGACGCCATCTACGCGGCTGCCCCCGAAGTGAAGATCATCGGTCCCGGCGTTTACACACAGTCCTGGTGGAAGCAGTTCACCGAAGTGGATCTTCCGCAGGAGCGGATCTTCTCCTTCCATCACTACCCGCTCTCCGTTTGTGACGGCGCTGCTGATCCGTTCGGTGAACCCACCCTGGCCAACCTAGTGGCCCAGCGCATCCATGACCACGCCAACGAGTACCGCGTAGCCGCACTGGAACCTGCGAATGAGGCAGGACTGGAAACGTGGCTCACGGAAGCCGGTATCTCCGCCTGCCCGGGTTCCAACGAGACGACCAAGACCCACGCTTCGGCCCTGTGGGCGGCTGACTACGCCATCAGTGCCGCCCAGCTTGGCATCACCAGGCTGAGCCTCCACAGTTCGCTCCTCACCTGCCAGGGCGGCCCCCCCATGTCCGTCATCTGCGCCGGGGGTGCTTACCTCCAGCCCAACGGGGTTGTCGAGGAACGCGCCAATTTCTTCGGTCTGTCCATGATCGCCGAGATGGCGCCGGGCCAGTTCCTGCAGGTCAGCGAGGAAGGCGGGGGTCTCAGCCACTCCTATTCCGTCCATCACGACGATGGAAGCATCAGCGTTGTCCTGATTAACGCCAACAACCCCGAGACGGACGCGCAGATGCAGGTGAGCCTGAAGCTCCCGGCCAAGCCCCTGACGGCGGCAATGACCCAGATGACCGGGGCCTCCTATGCCTCTGAGGACAGCACCATGATCGACGGGCAGAAGGCCGAGGCGGTCCCGGTGGCAGAACGGCTGACCCTGCCCGGGTTCGCCTACGGCTCCGAGACGCAGGAATTCGCCCTTACCGCCGGAACCGTGACTGTCCTGAACTTCACGTTCCAGGAGTAGTCCCGGCATACAAAAGAGAGCTCCCCGCACCGGATGGTGCGGGGAGCTCTCTTTTGTATGGTGCCGGGACTGTCGCTTGCTAGGACAGGAGGGCGTCCACAAAGGCTTCAGCGTCGAAGGGTGCCAGGTCATCCGGCCCTTCGCCCAGTCCCACGAGCTTCACGGGAACTCCGAGGGTGCGCTGGATGGCGACGACGATGCCGCCCTTGGCCGTTCCGTCGAGCTTGGTCAGGACGATGCCGGTGATGTTCACAACCTCGGCGAAGACCTTGGCCTGGGTGAGTCCGTTCTGGCCGGTGGTCGCGTCAAGGACCAGCAGGACCTCGTCTACCTCGGCCTGCTTCTCGATAACGCGCTTGACTTTGCCCAGCTCGTCCATGAGGCCGACCTTGTTTTGCAGGCGGCCGGCGGTGTCGATCAGCACTGTGTCGACTTCGCCGTCGATCCCGGCCTTGACGGCCTCAAAGGCGACGGACGCCGGATCGGCCCCGTCGACCTCGGAGCGAACGGTGGGCACGCCCACGCGCTGGCCCCAGGTGGCGAGCTGTTCGGCGGCGGCGGCCCGGAAGGTGTCAGCTGCACCGAGCAGGACGTCTTTGTCCTCCGCCACGAGCACGCGGGCCAGCTTGCCCACGGTGGTGGTCTTGCCGACGCCGTTCACGCCCACGACCATCACGACGGCGGGCTTATCGGCATGGCGGTCGACGGCCAGGGAGCGGTCCATGGACGGATCCACGAGCTTGACCAGCTCTTCGCGCAGCATCGCGTGGACCTCTTCGGGGTCGCGGCTGCCGGAAATCTTGACCCGCTCGCGCAGGGCATCGACCAGTTCCATGGTCGGTTCGGTGCCAAGGTCCGCCAGGAGCAGCGTTTCCTCGATCTCGTCCCAGACGTCCTCATCGATCTTGTCGCTGGACAGCAGGGTCAGCAGGGCCTTGCCGAGAGCGTTGTTCGATTTGGCCAACCTGGCGCGGAGCCGGGCCAGGCGTCCCTGTACGGGTTCGGGGGTCTCCACCACCGGCGCGGGCGTTTCCGCCTCTTCGAGGTCCCGGAGGTCATCCGGGACGATCACCGGCGAATCGGGTCCCGCTTCGGCGGTTCCCGGCCTGTCCAGGACGGCGGTGCTGCCTCCTGGCTGGTCGTCAGCGTCACGCGTCGTGGGATACATCCCCTTCGGCGTACGCCTGGTTCGTACCAGCAGGGCCGCCAGGGAACCGATCACGGCAAGCCCAATGACCACATAGATCACAATCGAAAGAGTCTCATTCACGCTTTCCAGCATGTCATACGGCACCGCACCCCGGCACCCGTCCAGCCGCTGGCAGCGGCTCGGATACGCCTCAAGCGGACAGGCACAAACCCCGCAGACTCTGCGAGAATCAAAACATCATGGCGAGCACACCCCGTATTCCCATTCCCCGCGAAATCAAGGTCCTCATCGCTGCGGCCTTCCTCATTGCCCTCGGCTTCGGCCTGGTGGCGCCGGTGCTGCCGCAGTTTGCTCAGAGCTTCAACGTCGGCGTCGCTGCATCCTCCGTTGTCGTCAGCGCCTTCGCTTTCACCCGGCTGGTGTTCGCGCCGGCCGGCGGCGCACTTCTGGAAAAGATCGGCGAGCGCCCGGTCTACGTGATGGGGCTCCTCATCGTTGCGCTGTCCACCGCGGCGTGTGCCTTCGCCGGCAGTTACTGGCAGCTCCTGATTTTCCGGGGGCTGGGCGGGATCGGTTCGACCATGTTCACGATCTCTGCCATGGCACTCATCATCCGGCTGGCACCACCGGCCATCCGCGGCCGCATCTCCGGCGCCTATGCCTCGTCTTTCCTCCTGGGCAACATCGGCGGTCCCCTCCTGGGCGGCCTGCTGGCCGGTTTCGGCCTGCGGGTTCCATTCCTGGTCTATGCAGCGGCACTGCTGGTTGCAGCCGTGGTCGTGGCGTTCCTGCTCCGGGATGCCAGCGGGACCGGGGCCCCCGGCGGGACCGCTCCCGAACGCGTCCACCTCTCCGTACGGGAGGCCCTGTCCGACTCCGCTTACCGGGCGGCGATGGTCTCCAGTTTTGCGAACGGCTGGTCATCCTTCGGCGTGCGCAACTCGCTGCTGCCCCTTTTCGCCGCCGCGGTGCTTTCCGCCGGCCCGGAAATCGCCGGCATCTCCCTGACGGCGTTCGCCGCCGGGACCGCGCTGGCGCTGACGTTCTCCGGCCGGCTGGCGGACAGCTGGGGACGCAAGCCGCTGGTCATCACCGGCCTGGCCGTCAACGCAGCGGCGACGGCGGCGATCGGCTTCTCCGGGAGCGTGGCAATGTTCCTGGTCGTCTCCGCCGTCGCCGGGCTCGGCACCGGGCTGCTGAACCCTGCGCAGCAGGCTGCCGTAGCCGACGTCGTTGGCAGCGGACGCAGCGGCGGCAAGGTGCTGGCCGCCTTCCAAATGTCCGCTGACACCGGTGCCATCATCGGCCCCATCATTGCAGGCGTGCTCGCCGACCAGCTGGGCTACACCTGGGCCTTCGCCGTCACCGGTGCGGTGGCCGCACTGGCCCTGCTGATTTGGCTCTCGGCACGCGAAACACTGGCTCCGGAGCAGCGGTTGGCCCGGACCCGCGGAAGCCGCACTACCATCGAGGAATGAAGCCCTTCCTGTTGCTGGCCTCCCGCGCTGAAGACGACGCCGCGGAGGAAGAGTACGAGTCCTATCTCCGGTTCGGCGGCCTGATGCCCGCGGAGCTGCACCGCGTCCGGCTGGAGGCCGCTCCCCTGCCGGACATTGACCTGGACCGCTACAGCGGCATCATCATCGGCGGGAGCCCGTTCAATTCCTCGGATCCGGAAGAGTCCAAGACGCCCCTTCAGCACCGGGTCGAAAAGGAGCTCAGTGCCCTGCTGGACCAGGTAGTCGCACAGGATTTTCCCTTCCTGGGGGCCTGCTACGGGGTAGGGACGCTGGGCCGCCACCAGGGCGCCGTCGTCGACCGGCAGTTTGGTGAAGCCATCGGGGCGGTTCCCGTCACGCTCACGGCCGATGGCCGGGCTGATCCGCTCCTGGCCGGGCTGCCCGAGACGTTCGATGCCTTCGTGGGACACAAGGAAGCGGTGTCCAAGCTGCCGGCCCACGCCGTCAACCTGGCGGGCTCCCCCACCTGCCCGGTGCAGATGTTCCGTGTCCGTACGAACCTCTACGCAACCCAGTTCCATCCCGAGCTGGACGTCGCCGGACTGCTGACGCGCATTTCCGTCTACCGGAATGCAGGATATTTCCCTCCCGAAGAGGCCGAGGCAGTAATGGATTCGGTGCGGCCCGCCAAGGTCGACGCTCCCGGGGCGATCCTGCGCAATTTCACCGCCCGCTACGCCCGGTAGCCGGTCAGACCCCTGCTTTGTCCAGCCGCTGGCTGATGACCGCTGATACCCCGTCCCCGCGCATCGAGACGCCGTACAGGGCATCTGCGACTTCCATGGTCCGTTTCTGGTGCGTGATGACGATCAGCTGGCTCGATTCCCGCAGTTCCTCGAAGATCGTGATGAGCCGGCCGAGGTTGGTGTCGTCCAGGGCTGCTTCGACCTCGTCCATCACGTAGAACGGCGACGGGCGCGCCTTGAAAATCGCCACGAGCAGCGCGACGGCGGTCAGCGAGCGCTCACCGCCGGAGAGCAGCGAGAGGCGTTTGATCTTCTTCCCGGCCGGCCGGGCCTCCACCTCGATGCCCGTAGTCAGCATGTCCTGGGGGTCCGTCAGCACCAGACGGCCCTCACCCCCGGGAAAGAGGCGCCCGAAGACCCGCTCGAACTGTACGGCTGTGTCCCGGAACGCCTCAGTGAAGACTTCCTCCACCCGCTGGTCCACTTCCCGGATGATGTCCATCAGGTCCTTGCGGGTGGCTTTCAGGTCCTGGAGCTGGGTACTCAGGAACTTGTGGCGTTCCTCCAGCGCCGCGAATTCTTCCAGCGCCAGCGGATTGACCTTGCCGAGCGAGCTGAGGTCCCGCTGGGCACGCTTGAGGCGTTTTTCCTGCTCGGCACGAACATAGGGCACCCCCTCGGTGACCGGATTGCCGTCGTCGTCCACCGCCACATGCAGCGCTGCCCATTTGCCGGCGGCCTCCGTGGTCCCGGCGGGCACGGGCACCAGCTGGTCCGGCCCGTACTCGGCGACCAGCCGATCGGCAGTGATACCCAGTTCCTCAATCGACCGCGTTTCCAACGCCTCGATCCGCAGCCGCTTTTCAGCCCGCAGCAGCTCATCGCGGTGCACCGAATCCGTGAGCTTCGCCAGCTCCGCGGCGGCTTCAGCGTTGGCACTCCGCACTGTCGTGAGTTCAGCGTCCCATTCGGCCCGGACGGCTTCGGCCCGGTCCCGCTCGGCGGCTGCGGCTTCGAGCGAAACCCCGGCCCAGCGCGCAGCCAGGGCAGCTGCCTCGGCCACGGCGGCGGCACGGCTGGCCTGCGCAGCCCGAATTCGGGCCCGTTCAGCCGCAGCTTCGCGAGCCTTCCGCTCTGCCGCTGCCGCGCGTTCCAGCGATTCTGCACGGCCCGACACTGCCGCTAATTGCTCCTGGGCCGACCTCAGAGAGAGCCTGGCATCCATTTCGGCCTGCCGTGCCTGCGCAGCGGCCAGTGCCAGTGCATCCCGGCGCTCCGTCGATGGCTCTTCCGCGTCCGCAGGCACCCCCTGGGCCGCAGCAAGCCGTTCAGTAACAGCTGCGAGGGCCTGCTGTTCCCGGGAGAGGTTCTCTTCCGCATCAGCGGCGAGGCGGGTGAGCCGTTCGGCCTCCCCCGACGCCGCGCGCAGCACGGAACCGAGTGCGCCGAGCCGTTCACCAACAGCGGCCAGCCGTGCATCCGAATCATGCAGTCCGGCCAGTGCTGCGTTCACGCGCGCCTGGGCAGCTTCCCGCTCAGCCGCAGCGCCGGCAATTGCGAACCTCGCCGCTTCCGCCCTCGCCGTTGCTTCGGCCAGGCGGGCCTCCGTCTCCTCGACGGCAGCCTGGACTTCGATCAGCCCCGGAGCAGACGCGGAGCCGCCGCGGGCACTGAATGAGGACAGCAGGTCGCCTTCCATGGTGACGGCCGTCAGCTCCGGGGCCTCGGCCAGCACCGCGGCAGCTTCCTCCAAGGTGTTCACGACGACGGCGTCGCGCAGCAAAGCGCGCACGGCAGCGTCCGCACCGGGTACCGCCTGCACTACCTCCAGAACATGGAGGCAGCCCTCAGGCAGCACCGGCATCCCGCCGTCGCCGGCTGTGGGCAGCGACGCGGCGTCCCCTCCGGCCAGGACCAGCGATACCTGGCCCCCACCGGACTGCTTGAGCAGGCTCAGGGCAGCCAGCGCCGGTTCCGTCCCGGATACTGCGAGCGCCTCAGCCGCTGGACCGAGGGCCGCACTGACGGCGCGTTCATAGCCCGGGCGTACGGTGAGCAGGTCAGCCAGCGGCGCCAGGACGCCGTCGAGCCCTGCCTCCTGCAGTTCCTGGGTGCCGTCCTTCCGGTCCAGGCCGACCGCGAGCGCATCCCGCCGTGCGGTCAGGGTGTCCCGGTCGCGGACTGCAGCGTGTTCCTCGTCCTGCAGCTTCCGGACCCGTTCCTCGATCGATTCGAGGACGGCGGCGGCTTCTTCATACTCCGCATCCAGGCTTTCTTCCCCGGCTTCGGCTCCTGCGGCCTGGTGTTCGAGTGCCGTGAAGTCTTCCTCGGCCTTGCGCCGCCGCTCCTCGCCCTGGGCGATGGAGGCGCGGAGCCTGCCCAGTTCCGCCTCCGCCGCTTCCACGCGGGAGCGTGCTGCCGCTACGGAGCCGGACAGCCGTGCCAGTCCCTCCCGGCGGTCAGCGGCGGCCCGGAGCAGGGAGGTGAGCCGGCGCTCCTCGGCGGCGGCGTCCTCCTCCGCGGCGGCCCGGATCTCCATGGTGTCTTCGAGCGCGCCTTCACGGTCTTCGACTTCGCGGGATAGTTCTTCGGCTTCCGCGCGTACCCGGGCGGCCTGCGCCTGCAGCTTCTCCGGGTCCCGGCCCGGATCCGGCGCCGGTTCGTCCGATCCAAGCAGGCGGCGGCGTTCCTGGGCAAGCGCTGCCAGGGCACGCAGCCGCTCAGCCACCGTGGACAGGGAGTACCAGGTGTCGCGGGCCGTGTTCAGGCGCGGAGTCGCAACGGCTGCCAGCCGTTCCAGCTCTGCCAGCCGGGCACCCTGGGCCTGGACGGCCTGTTCGATTTCCTTCCGGCGTTCCCGAAGCGCATTCTCGGCAGCGGTGTCCTGTTCGACGGCGGCGGTGAGGGTCACGATGTCGTCGGCGAGCAGGCGGGCACGGGCATCCCGGACGTCCTGCTGGACCGTCTTCGCGCGCCGCGCGACGTCGGCCTGCTTGCCCAGCGGGCCGAGCTGGCGCCGCAGTTCCGAGGTCAGGTCGGTCAAGCGGGCCAGGTTGGCCTGCATCGCGTCGAGTTTGCGGACCGTCTTTTCCCGGCGGCGGCGGTGTTTGAGGATTCCTGCGGCTTCCTCGATGAACCCGCGCCGGTCCTCGGGAGAGGCGTGCAGCACTTTGTCCAGCTGCCCCTGGCCGACGATCACGTGCATTTCCCGGCCCAGGCCGGAGTCGGAAAGCAGCTCCTGGATGTCCAGCAGGCGGCAGGGGGCCCCGTTGATCGCATACTCGGATCCCCCGGCACGGAACAGCGTGCGGGAGATGGTGACTTCGGAGTACTCGATCGGCAGGGCGCCGTCGGCATTGTCAATGGTGAGGGACACCTGGGCACGGCCCAGCGGAGGTCGCCCCGACGTGCCGGCGAAGATGACATCTTCCATTTTTCCGCCGCGCAGGGTCTTCGCTCCCTGTTCCCCCATCACCCAGGCAAGGGCGTCCACCACATTGGACTTGCCTGAGCCGTTGGGACCGACTACGGCGGTCACTCCCGGCTCAAACTCGAAGGTGGTGGCCGACGCGAAGGACTTGAAGCCCCGCATCGTGAGGGTTTTTAAGTGCACTGGCCTCTGTCTCTCTTTTGTGGAAGATTCCCTAAAGCCGGGCGGTGCCCCACACTTAAGCGCAGTACTCGCAGAGCGTAATCCGGGATTTCGCGCGTTCCAGGCCGGGCAGGAAAGTAGGCTTCTAAGAGAATCATATGGTTCGACGGCGCCGTTACGGGCTTGACCGGGCCCGGACCTCGATCTTTTTTGGCAGCAGACAAGGCAGGCATTTTGAGCGGGAACTTCAACTTCCATCACACCAACACCGCGCTCCTGAGCGTCAAGAGCGTAGAAGCGCCCGTTGTTGTCAGTTCTCAGGAGTTCGACGAACGGCTCTCGCCGTCCTTGAAACGGCTGAGGCTTTCCAAGGGCCTCCTGGAACGGGTAGCCGGCGTCAGCGAACGGCGGTGGTGGGCACCCGGGTCGACTTTCGAGGACGGGGCGATCGAGGCAGGGGCCAAGGCGATGGCCGAAGCCGGCGTCGAGCCTTCGCAGATCGGCCTGTTGATCAATACCTCAGTGACCCGCAAGAACCTCGAGCCGTCCGTTGCCGTGAAAATCCACCACAGCCTTGGCCTGCCGTCCTCTTGCCTGAACTTTGACCTCGCCAATGCCTGCCTCGGGTTCGTCAACGGCATCACCATGGCCTCCAACATGATCGAGTCGGGCCAGATCGATTACGCCCTGATCGTCGCCGGCGAAGACTCGCAGGGCGTCCAGGAAGCCACGTTCGGCCGCCTGAACCGTGAAGACTCCACACGGCAGGACTACCTGCGCGAGTTCGCGACCCTGACGCTGGGCAGCGGGGCCGCGGCTGCCGTAATCGGCCGGGCCGGGGACCACCCCGGTTCGCACCGCATCCTGGGCGGGGTCTCGCGGGCCGGCACCGAGCACCACGAGCTCTGCGTGGGCGGCGAAGGCGGAATGTATACCGACACCAAGGGACTGCTGGAAGGCGGCCTGGACCTGGTGGTCACCGCCTGGCACGAAGCGCAGGAGAACGGCTGGGACTGGAAGGGCATGGACCGCTACGTCACCCACCAGGTTTCAAACTCCTACACGAACGCCATCATCAAGGCCGTGGAGCTGGAGAAGGAACGCGTTCCGATCACCTTCCCCCGGTGGGGCAATGTTGGCCCCGCATCGCTGCCTATGACCCTTGCCCAGGAAGCCCGCACCCTGCATCCCGGGGACCGGGTGCTGTGCATGGGCGTGGGATCAGGCCTGAACACCACCATGATGGAAATCGCGTGGTAGCTGAGCTTTGGCCCGGTGTTCCGGCCGCCTGGTCCCGCTATGTCCAGGTGCCCTCCACCGCGGCTGTCGACCGTCCGGGAACCGTCCATGAGTGGCATCTCCTCGATAACGCTGCGGACCTTGAGTCCAGGGGCGCGGAACCTGCCGGGACCCTGCTCTGCGTCCATGGCAACCCCACCTGGTCCTATCTGTGGCGGGCCCTGGCGGCCGCCGGAAGCTCGGCTGAAAAGCCCTGGCGGGTCATCGCCGTCGACCAGCTGGACATGGGTTTCTCTGCCCGGACCGGAACGTTCCGCCGTCTGGCCGACCGCATCACCGACCTGGGCAACCTCACTTCTGCTCTCGGGCTCACCGGACCGGTGGTCACGGTTGGGCACGACTGGGGCGGGATCATTTCCCTCGGCTGGGCGCTGCAGCACCAGGAACAGCTTGCCGGGGTGGTCCTCACGAACACCGCCGTGCACCCTGCCGGGTTCTCCCTGCCGCCTGCCCTCCGGCTGGCCCTGCATCCGGCGGTCCACGGGTGGGGCACCGTGAGCACGGATGCCTTTATCCGCGTCACCCATTCCCTCGCCCAGCCCGCCCTGGCACCGGAGGTGCGTGCTGCCTTTGCGGCACCGTACCGCGGGGCAGGCCGCCGGGCCGGCGTCGGAAACTTCGTGGCCGACATCCCCGCCGATGAAACGCACCCCAGCTACCGGGCCCTGGAGCAGGTCGCCGAAGGCATCCGCCGGCTCAAGATCCCGGCGCTGGCACTCTGGGGGCCGAAGGACCCGGTCTTCTCCGACCGGTACCTGCGGGACCTGATCAGCAGGATGCCGCACCTGGATGTCCACCGCTTCGAAGGCGCAGGGCATCTCGTCGGGGAGGACCGGGATATTGCAGGCCCGATCCTGGCCTGGCTGGAGTCCGTTGCCGGCCAGGCGGCGGAAACGCCGCAGACCGGGACGCCTGCCGAAAGCGCGGACGAGTTCCGTCCGATGCTCGCCGAGCTGCTCGAGCGCAACGAAGACAATTCACCCGCCGTCGTCGACATGGCCCCGGCTGCGTCCGGGAAAGCTCCGGCAGTGCTGTCCTGGGCCGAACTCGGCACCCGGGTTAACGCGCTTGCCGCCGGGCTGGCCGGCATCGGAGTCCGCCCGGGCAGCCGGGTGAACCTGCTGGTTCCGCCCGGCAGCGAGCTCACCACCCTCATCTACGCCTGCCTGCGCCTCGGCGCGGTAGTGGTGGTGGCCGACGCCGGACTGGGCACCAAGGGCCTGAGCCGTGCCATCAAGGGCGCTGGGCCGGACTTCATCGTGGGAATCGAACGCGGCCTGACCGGCGCGCGGCTCTTCGGCTGGCCCGGCACCCGCGTCCTGGCCGGCGAAGCTTCCCCGGCCAGGCGCCGCCTGCTGGGTGCAGCGCACACGGTGGCGGAACTGACCGCAGCAGGCACCGGACAGCCCGTCCCCGACTGGCAGGTTGAGCCCGACGCCGACGCCGCGGTCCTCTTCACCTCAGGCTCCACCGGCCCGGCCAAGGGCGCCGTCTATACCCACCGCCGGCTTGCCGCGATGCGGGACACGCTGCGCCGGACGTACAACCTCAAGGCCGGGTCCTCCCTGGTGGCAGGTTTCGCGCCGTTCGCCCTGCTGGGTCCGGCACTGGGTGCCACCAGCGTCACACCGGACATGGATGTCACTGCTCCCCGGACACTGACCGCCGCAGCCTTGGCTGACGCCGCTGCGGCCGTCCAGGCCACCACGGTGTTCGCCTCCCCGGCTGCACTGACCAACGTGCTGGCCACAGCCGGGGACCTCGACGCCGCTCAGCGCACCGCACTGTCACAGGTGGACCTGCTGCTCTCCGCCGGGGCTCCCATCCCGGAAGCGCTGCTGGCCCGGGTGCAGGACCTCGTCCCGGCTGCTGCCCTGCACACTCCCTACGGAATGACCGAGGCACTGCCGGTCACGGACATCAGCCTGGAACAGATCCGCAAGGCAGGTACCGGAAACGGCGTCTGCGTTGGCACGGCAGTAGCCGGCGCCCGCGTGGCCCTTGCACCTCTTTCCGCAGACGGCACCGCCGGCAGCGAGATCTCCGAGGCCCCCGGAATCACCGGGGAAATCCTGGTCAGCGCACCGCATGTGAAGGACCGGTACGACCGGCTCTGGATCACCGAGGCCCAGAGCAGTTCGCTGCCGGGCTGGCACCGGACAGGGGACGTGGGCCATTTCGACGCCGACGGCCGGCTGTGGGTAGAGGGCCGGCTTGGCCATGTGCTCACCACCCCGGCCGGACCGGTCACCCCGGTCGCCGCGGAGCAGGCCGCCGAGTCAGTCCCCGCAGTCCGTCTGGCGGCCCTCGTGGGCGTGGGTCCGGCCGGAACGCAGGTGCCGGTGGCCGTGGTGGAAACCGCCGACGGCGTCCGCAGGCCCGGGCCGGCCGAAGATTCCCTGGCCGCCGGCGTCCGCACCGCCGTCGCCGACCGCTGCGGACTGGACCTGGCCGCCGTGCTGGTGCTTCCGCAGATGCCCACGGACATCCGGCACAATTCCAAGATTGACCGCTCCGCTCTGGGAGTCTGGGCCGCCCAGGTCCTGGCCGGCGGACGGACCACGGCACCGGGGGCGCGCCGATGAGCCGCCGGATCCTCGTCACCGGCGCCAGCGGCCTGCTCGGCGGCGCCGTCGCCGGCGTCCTGGCCGGGCAGGGACACTTTGTGCGCACCCTGCAGCGGCGCCCCGCGTCCGTTCCCGGCCTGGAGTTCGTCGCCGGGTCCATCACGAACCGCACGGCGGTGGACGCAGCCATGGCGGGAATGGACGCCGTCGTGCACCTCGCTGCAAAGGTGTCCTTCACCGGCGAGTGGTCCGAGTTCCAGGCCACCAACATCGAAGGCACCCGCAACGTCCTGGACGCTGCCCGGGCTGCAGGGGTACGCGACGTCGTGTTTGTGTCCTCCCCCTCGGTCGCCCACTTCGGTGAGCCCATTGCCGGTGCGGGCGCGGGCACCGCGGATCCTGAACGGGCCCGCGGCCACTATGCCCGGTCCAAGGCCGCCGCGGAACTCCTCGCGCTGGCTGAGGATTCCCCGGGTTTCCGGGTTGCCGCCATCCGGCCGCACATTGTCTGGGGGCCTGGTGACACCCAGCTGGTGGAACGGGTGATGGACCGGGCGCGCTCCGGACGGCTGCCCCTGCTCGACGGCGGCGCTGCCCTGATCGACACCACGTACCTGGACAATGCCTCCGCCGCCATTGCGCGTGCACTGGACCGGATGGAATACGCCCGCGGACAGGCGCTGGTGGTCACCAACGGCCAGCCGCGCATGGTCCGGGAGATGATCTCCGGAATCTGCGCTGCCGCCGGCATCCCGGCGCCGTCGTTCAGTGTGCCCGGCTGGCTGGCCCGCGGCGCCGGCAGCGTTCTTGAAAAGGCCTGGCTCGCTGCCGGGACCCGTGGACTGGTGGAGGACGAACCTCCCATGACCAGGTTCCTGGCCGAGCAGCTGTCCACCTCGCACTGGTTTGACCAACGGCACACCCGTCAGGTGCTCGACTGGCAGCCGGAGGTGTCCGTCGAGGAGGGCATGGCCCGCCTGGCCAAGCACTACGCCGCATAGGATGGCAGGGATGAAGACTCTCGAACAGACCCAGTCCTGGCCCGCAGGGAACGTTTCCGCCGCCGTCGTCACTGCCGACGGCACAGTGCTGGCAAGCGCCGGTCACCAGGACAAGCGCTATCCGCTGGCCTCCGTCACCAAGCTGCTGACCGCGTACGCGTTCCAGGTGGCCCTGGAAGAAGAGGCCGTTGCCCTGGACGATCCGGCAGGTCCGGAAGGGTCCACCATCCGGCATCTGCTGGCCCACACCGGCGGCTACGACTTTGGCGACCGTACGGTCCGCTACGAGCCCGGAACCCGGCGCCTGTACTCCAATGCCGGCTTCGAGGTGCTGGGTGAGCATCTGGAAGAGGCCACGGGCATCGCTTTCAAGGACTACCTCTCCGAGGCAGTCCTGACGCCGCTGGGCATGAAGGACACATCCCTGGACGGCTCCCCGGCTGCCGGCGCGGTCTCTACCGCGGCGGACCTGTCCCGGTTCGCTGCCGAGCTGCAGAATCCCCGCCTGGTCTCCGCGAACTCAATGGCCGCTGCCACCTCCGTGGTGTTTCCCGGCCTGGCCGGTGTGCTGCCCGGCTTCGGCCGGCAGAAGGAAAACGACTGGGGCCTGGGCTTCGAGATCCGCAACGGGAAGTCTCCGCACTGGACGGGACAGTCCAACTCCCCGCGCACCTTTGGGCACTTCGGCCAGTCCGGGACGTTCCTGTGGGTGGATCCGGAGCTGAAAGCCGCTGCAGTCGTGCTTACCGACCGGGACTTCGGGCCGTGGGCTGCCGAAGTGTGGCCGGTGTACAACGACGCCTTGGTTGCCGAGCTGCGCAGCAGCTAAACCGGCGCTACCAGCGGCCGCTGCGCGGACGCTTCTGGCAGACCGGGCAGGAGTAGGACGAGCGGTTCATGAACGAATCGCGGCGGATGAGAGTGGGAAGTCCCTCTGCCTCGCACCGCGGACACGGCTGGCCTTCCCGGCCGTAAGCGTTCAGCGACCGGGCAAAGTAGCCCGAGGCGCCGTTGACGTTGACGTAGAGCGAATCGAAGCTGGTGCCGCCGGCTTCAAGTGCACGGAGCATCACGTCCCGGGCTGCTTCCACCAGGCGCAGCGCATCTGCCCGGCGCATGGTGTCGGTGGGCCGGGCAAAGTGCAGCTTCGCCGCCCACAGCGCCTCATCCGCGTAGATGTTGCCGACGCCGGAGACCAGTCCCTGGTCCAGCAGTGCCCGCTTGATGCCGGTGCGCCGTGCCTTCAGCCTGCGGTAGAAATCCTCGAAGGAGAACGCCGGGTCCAGCGGATCGCGGGCAATGTGGGCTGCCTCGGAGGGAACCAGGGCCAGTCCGGTTTCGGACAGCCCGCCGGGTTCCCCGTCAGGAGTGGGCAGCAGATCGGCCAGGAACACTCCGCCGAAGATCCGCTGGTCCACAAAGCGCAGTTCTGCGGGCATGGGAGCGCCGTCCGCATCTTCTGCAGGACTCAGGGTGAACTTGACCTTGAGATGTTTTTCATCCGGCAGGGCAGAATCCTCCATCAGGAGCTGTCCGCTCATGCCAAGGTGCGCCATGAGCGCAAACGGCGGAGCGGCGTCGGGGGCCGAGGCTTCCACGAGCGGCATCCACAGGAACTTCCCGCGCCGCGCTACGTCATGGACCCGGGCACCTTCCAGGTTCCCGCGAAGGTCCTCAGGACCCGGGGCGTGCCGGCGTACCGAGCGCGGGTCCAGGACCTCAACGCGAAGGATGGTGCGGCCGCGCACCCAGCGGGCGAGGCCGCGGCGGACTACCTCGACTTCGGGCAGCTCGGGCACGGCAGGGCTAGGCGCCTGCGGGTGAGGCAGATCCGCCAGGCACGGGCAACGTGCCTGCTTCGCGCAAAAGCCTGCAGGTATCTGCAGCGGCTTCCTGTTCGGCATCCTTCTTGGAGCGCCCTGTTCCGGTGCCGTACGCGCGGCCGCCGATGTGCAGGACTGCCACGAAGCTGCGGGAATGGTCCGGACCGGAGCCGGTAACGCGGTATTCGATATCGCCCAGTTTCCGGGCGGCGGCGATTTCCTGGATGCTGGTCTTCCAGTCGGTGCCGGCTCCGAGGGCTTCGGCATCATGGAGCAGCGGACCGATCAGGCGCATGACCATGGAACGCGCGGTTTCCATGCCATGGCACAGGTACACGGCCCCGATCAGGGCTTCAGTGGTGTCGGCAAGGATGGAGGACTTGTCCTTGCCGTTGGTAAGTTTCTCGCCCTGGCCAAGAAGGATGTAGTCGCCCACGTTCAGCTGGCGCGCTACGGAGGCAAGGGCCTTGGTGCTCACGACGGCGGAACGCCGTTTGGCGAGCTCGCCTTCGGAGAGGTCTGGGTTGTCCCGGTACAGGGTATCCGTCACGGAAAAGCCGAGGATGGAGTCGCCTAGGAACTCCAGCCTCTCATTCGTGGGGATTCCGCCGTGCTCGTAAGCGTAGGACCTGTGGGTGAGCGCAAGACGAAGCGTCTCGGCATCGATATCGACGCCGAGACGCTTCAGAAGCTCTTCAGTGTTTTTCACTTGGTGATTTTGCCCCGAAAAGCAGTGCGCCCCTCCGCTGCCTGCCTCAAAAGGCATGCGGCAAAAGGGGCAAACACTGGTCTTAGACGTCCGCTACCTTGCGGCCCTTGTATTCAAGGAACAGCGCGGTACCTGCAGAGTCGGTTACGACCTTGGCCTGGTGAGGCAGGCTGTAGGTAACGCGGCCGTTCTCAACGGTCTTCACCAGGTTGGGCGCAGTTGCCTTCCACTGGGACCGGCGTGCACGCGTATTCGAGCGGGACATTTTCCGCTTGGGAACAGCCACGACTAACTCTCTTCTCTCTCGTCTGACTCTGTACTTTTTGCCGCTTCGTTGTCAGCGGCGGTGCCAGTCAACCCGGCGAGGGCTGCCCAGCGAGGATCCACGACTTCATGATGGTGACCCGGATCCTCCTCAAGGCGCACCCCGCATTCGGGGCAAAGGCCTTCGCAGTCCTCCCGGCACACCGGCTGGAACGGCAGGGAAGTTACCACTGCGTCCCGCAAAACCGGTTCAAGATCGATGACATCTCGCTCGATCCGGCGTTGCTCTTCTTCCTCTTCTTCTCCGAAGGACTCAGCGTCCTCGTAGTAGAAGAGTTCCTGCACATCGACGTCTTGGTCGTACGCGATGGGCGTCAGGCACCGTCCGCATTCTCCCCTCACGGGAACAACAGCGGTTCCGGATACCAAAATCCCTTCGTGCACGGCCTCAAACCGCAGATCGAGCTCAATGTCCGATCCATCAGGTACGCCGATCAGCGCAACACCGAAGTCTTTCGGTGCCGGCACATGCTCATGCATGGTCCGCATGGTTCCCGGGCTGCGCCCGAGATCCTTGACATTTTCTGCCAAGGGGGAACTCGGTTGTGACCGCGATGAAACGCTAATGAGAACTCCTGTAGAACATAGACCGACATATCATCTTAGCCTGACCGGGGGGAATCTCTCAAACCGGCCCTTCAAGGCCACTTCGCCGCGCGGCAGGCAGTGCCCGGCGCGGACATCTGTTACCAGTCTAAGGCAGGAACGGTGCGACGGCGGATTCATGGCCTGCGGCTGCTCTCGCCTAGTCTTGGGTGGTGTTCTTTCGACGTGCCAGGTCCCTGCGACTCATAGCTGCCCTTGCCGGTGCTGCGCTCTCCGCACTCCTGGTGTGGCTCCTGGTCGCGGTGAACCTTTTCTACTTTCCGTACACAGAAGACCCGCCGGCCCGCGCCGATGCAGTGATCGTCCTGGCCGGTGCGGCTTCGGAGCGCCTTCCCGTGGGGCAGGCCCTGGTGCGCGAAGGGCAGGCACCCGTCCTGGTGCTCTCCACCACCGACACGCCGGGCAACGCCAACATGGATCTGGTTTGCGATTACTCAACGAACCCCGCGATCAAGTGCTTCGCGCCGAACCCGCTGTCCACGCGGGCAGAAGCCCGGTCCATTGCGCGCCTGGCTGCTGACAACGGCTGGGAGGACATTGTCGTGGTGACATCGAAATACCACGTCGTCCGTGCGCAGGCGAACATCAGGCAGTGCACCAACGCGAACGTAACGATGGTCGGGTCAGAACCTAACCTCGGCCCCGTCCAGTGGCTGGGACGCTTCACGGAGGAAACCGGAGGCGTGGCCGCAGCGTTTGTTCGCCCGGCGTGCGCCTCCCCTATCGGCTAGGTCAGGCGAACAGGCGTTTGAGGACAGCCCGCGGGACGTAGTTGGTGATGTCTCCGCCCAGCGCGGCAACTTCCTTGATCAGGCTCGAGGACAGATGCGTGTAGGAACTCTCCGCAGCGAGGAAGACGGTCTCGACGCCGGTGAGCTGACGGTTCATCACGGCCATCGGCAGTTCGTACTGGTAGTCCTGGACCGACCGCAGGCCTTTCACGACGGCGCTGGCGCCGTGCTCCCGGCAGAACTCCGCAAGCAGGCCCTGCCCCATGGGTACAACCGACACCCCCGCCAGCGACCCCAGCGTCTCGGAGGCGATCTCGAGGCGTTCCTTCTCGGAGAACCGGTACTTCTTGGCGTAGTTCGTTGAAACCGCCACGATCACCTCGTCGAAGAGGTTCGTGGCCCTGGCGATGACTTCCAGGTGTCCGTTGTGGATGGGGTCGAAGGATCCGGGGCATACCGCGCGTCGCATACGTCGAATCTACCGGGTGCGGTGGGGTAATACTTGAAGGCATGACCTCAACACCCCGTACGCACATGCTCAGAGACTCACGGGACGGATCTCCGGCTCCCTGGCAGCGGACAGCGGCGGGGGCAAACCTGCTCGGAGACGACGGCAACCTCGGCATCACTATCTTCGAAGAGATCACTGCACTGGCGGGCCGGTACGAGGCGATCAACCTCGGCCAGGGATTCCCTGACGAGGACGGACCGGCAGACATCCGTAACGCGGCCCGCAAGGCAATACTCGCCGGAGCCAACCAGTATGCCCCGGGCATGGGACTGCCCGTGCTCCGGGAAGCCATCGCCGAGCATCAGGAGCGGTTCTACGGACTGACTCCGGATCCGGAAACCGAGGTCATGGTGACCACCGGAGCCACCGAAGGCATCGCTGCCACACTGCTGGCGCTGACCGGCCCGGGCGACGAGGTGCTGACCTTCGAACCGTTCTATGACTCCTACGGGGCCATGATCGGCCTCAGCGGCGCCACGCACACTACCGCTCCCCTGCTGGCCCCGGACTTCCTGCCGGACCTGGACGCATTGGAAGCAGCGTTCACCGACCGGACCCGCGTAGTGCTGGTGAACAATCCGCACAATCCTACGGGAACGGTCTTCCCCCTCCCGGTCCTGCAGCGCATCGTGGACCTGGCCGTGAAGCACGACGCCGTCATCGTCACGGATGAAGTGTATGAGCACCTCACGTTTGGCCCGCAGCACATCCCTGTGGCCACCCTCCCCGGGGCAGCAGAACGGACCATCACGCTGTCCTCGGCCGGGAAAACCTTCTCCCTGACCGGATGGAAGATCGGCTGGCTGACCGGCCCCGCTGAACTGGTCGCTGCCGTGCGCACGGTGAAGAGCTTCCTCACCTACAGCTCGGGCGCCCCGTTCCAGGCGGCGATCGCCGGTGGACTGCGGATGGATGATTCCTTCTTTGCCGAGGCCGCCGGCACCCTCCGCGCCAAGCGGAACGTCCTGTCCACCGGCCTGCGGGCAGCCGGCCTGGACGTGTTCCAGCCTCAGGGAACCTACTTCGTCGTTGCCGACGTCGCTCCCCTGGGCATCGACGACGCCACCGATCTTTCCCGGCGCCTGCCGGGACTCGTGGGAGTCGCGGCCATCCCGGTGGCCCCGTTCTGCCATCCCGAGGGCGCGGAGCGGACAAAGACCCTGCTGCGGTTCGCTTTTTGCAAGCGTTTTGACGTGCTCCAGGAAGCCGCTGAGCGCATCGCCCGCCTGGGCGAGGTGCTTTGATGACCGGCCGGCCGCCGTCGCGCCTGCTGCGGGGCATCGGAGCGCACGCCGAACTTGACGAAGACGCTTACACGGAAGGCGCCTGGATACTTTCGATCGGCGGGGCACAGCAGTCGCACGTGAACCTCGCCCGGCCGGAGGAGATCTTCTACGAATACCTCCGCCGCATCGGCAATGTGCTGGATTTGGCCGCCGAGCCCGGCCGCCCGCTGCGGACCCTGCACCTTGGCGCCGGGGCCCTCACGCTGGCGCGCTACCTTCAGGCCACGCGGCCAGGCTCGGAACAGACGGCTGTGGAACTGGAACGGGAACTGCTCGACTATGTGCTGGCGTATCTGCCGCTGCCCGAAGGAACCATTCTTGAAACCGTGATCGGTGACGCCCGCGCGGAGCTGCACAGGTTCGAATCCGGTTCCTTTGATGCGGTGGTGCTCGATGTCTTTGCCGGAGCCGATGCTCCGGAACACCTGGCTTCGGCAGGCTTCTACGCGGAGCTCAAAGACCTGCTGGCTCCGTCCGGCGTACTGCTGGTCAACGTGGGCGACGACCCGCCCCTGGCGTTCGCGCGCCGCCAGGCGGCAGCGATGCAGCAGGTCTTCGGGAACGACGGCGATGTGGCGGCCCTCGCCGAAACCAGCATGTTCACCGGCCGTCACCCCGGGAACATTGTGCTGGCTGGAGTTCCGTTCCGCTGGCCGGCGGAATGGACCACGGCCCTTCTGGCGGCCGGACCGCATCCGGCAGCAGTGCTGACCGGAACAGACGTGGACGCCTTCGTTCGCTGAAATCAGGAGTCCTTTTCTTCCGGCTCCCCCGCGGGCTCGGCGAACCACAGTGTTGTCTCGCCGTAAACCCTTTCACTGAAGCGCTCCAGGCCGGCAGGCCAGGACGGTTCCGGGGAACGGGTGGAGCGTTCCACGACGACGACGGCACCGTCGGCAAGGTGGCTTTCCAGCGTTTTGAGGACGCCAGCGAGGCCTTCTTCGTCCAGGGTGTAGGGCGGGTCCAGGAAGACCAGGTCCCATTTCAGGGCTTCCGGCACCCGCAGCAGGTACGTCTCCACTTTGGCCCGGTGCACACGGACGGCTTCGCGGCCCAGGACCTTGTTGACCAGGGCGGCATTGCGGTGGCAGACGGCGGCTGCCTTTTCGGCGAGTTCCACCAGGTCCACCCGGGCTGCGCCCCTGCTCGCGCTTTCGACGCCGAGGGAGCCCGATCCGGCAAACAGGTCCAGGACGTAGGCGCCGGAGAGGATTTCGTAGGACTCCAGCCTCGAGAAGAGCGCTTCCTTGACGCGGTCCGTGGTGGGGCGGGTTCCTGATCCCGGAACGCTGGAAAGGGGGGATCCGCCGGCGGCCCCGGCAATGATGCGGCTCATGGGTTCCACTCTAGCCAGCCGGAGCGTTGGGCCCGGAATCAGCCTCTTTCGAGGAAGGCTTCCTTCTCCGGGTTGAGGTAGGCCTCGATGGCCTCGTTCAGGGCCGGATGTTCCAGCAGGTCCGGATCCTCACCCACCAGGCCGTAGGCATCGGTACGCGCCTTCTCGATGAGCGGCTCATCCTGGATGGCCCGCAGCAGCTTCAGGGTGGACCGGCCTCCGGACTGCGAGGCGCCCAGGATGTCGCCTTCGCGGCGCAGCTCCAGGTCGCGGCGGGAGAGCTCGAAGCCGTCGGTCGTGGCTGCGACGGCGTCCAGCCGCTCCCGGCTGGGGTGCCCTGCCTCCAGGTTCGTCACCAGCAGGCAGGTGCCGGGAAGGCCGCCTCGGCCCACCCGGCCGCGCAGCTGGTGCAGCTGGGAGATTCCGAAGCGTTCGGCGTCGAGAATCACCATCATGGTGGCGTTGTGCACGTCCACACCCACCTCGATGACGGTGGTGGAGACCAGCAGGTCCGTCTCCCCCCGGTTGAAGGCGTCCATGGCTGCTGACTTGTCGGCCGGGTCCATCCGGCCGTGCAGCATGCCCAGACGAATCCCGGCAAGGACAGGCAGTTCCTGCAGCCGTTCCACCACCTCCGTGACAGCGGCCAGCGGCCGCTGGTTCCGCTGGGCTGTCTGCCGGGGAGCATCTTCGACGGGGGCCAGTTCCGTGCCGGGCTCTTCGTCCTGGTCCCCGATTTTGGGGCAGACCACGTAGACCTGGCGCCCGGCGTCGACCTCCTCCCGTGCCCGGGCCCAGATCCGCGGTCCCCAGGCCGGCTTGTCCGCCAGGGGTGCCAGGTAGGTGGAGATCGGGGCCCGTCCGGCCGGAAGTTCGTCAAGAGTGGAGACATCCAGGTCGCCGAACACCGTCATGGCAACGGTTCGGGGTATGGGCGTCGCTGTCATCACGAGCAGGTGGGGCGTGCCGTTGCGGCCCTTGGTCCGCAGGATGTCGCGCTGTTCAACGCCGAAGCGGTGCTGTTCGTCCACCACCACCAGGCCCAGGTCCGCGAACTGCACGTTCTCGGAGAGCAGGGCGTGGGTTCCGATGACAATCCCGGCCTCGCCGGACGCTGCGTCCAGAAGGGCAGCTTTGCGCTGGGAGGCGGACATGGAGCCGGTCAGCAGGGTGACCCGGGTTCCGAGTTCGCTGCCGCCAAGCATGCCGCCCTCCGCCAGCGGACCCAGGGTCCGGGTGATGGAGGCGTAGTGCTGGGCGGCGAGAACTTCGGTCGGCGCCAGGAGGGCTGCCTGTCCCCCGGCGTCGATGACCTGGAGCATGGCGCGCAGGGCCACCAGGGTCTTGCCGGAGCCGACTTCTCCTTGGAGCAAACGGTTCATGGGGTGCGGCTTGGCAAGGTCGGCGGCCAGTTCGCCGCCGATGCGGGACTGGCCCGCCGTGAGGGTGAACGGCAGTGCGGCATCGAAGGATTCCAGGAGCCCTCCTTCCGCCGGAGGGCGCGCTGTCGCGTCCTGCCGGGCGGTTTGGGCATGGCGGCGTGCCAGTGCGGTTTGGAGGACCAGCGCTTCCTGGTAGCGGAAGCGGTGCCTGGCTTTGTACGCCTGTTCAATTTCCGCGGGCCGGTGAATCGCTTCGAAAGCCGCCGGCAGCGCCATCAGCTTCTCCCTGGCTCGGATGGCCTGCGGAACCGGATCACCCAGGCGATCGGCCTGGAGACTGTCGAGCAGCACATCGATGGTCTTTTTGATGTCCCAGCTGGTGAGCTTCGCCGTTGCCGGGTAGACCGGGATGGGCCGGCGGGCCTCTTCCTCGTCGTCGGCTTCGTCGCCCAGCAGAACGTAGTTGGGGTTGGTCAACGTTAGCTGGCCCTTGTACACGCCCACCTTGCCCGAGAACATCGCCCTCGTTCCCACCTGCAGCTCTTTCTGGGCGTTGTAGCCGTTGAAGAAGGTGAGGTGCAGCAGGCCCAGGGACCCGTCGGCGTCGTCCGTGACTGTGATCTCCACGATCATGCCCTTGCGCGTCTGCATGCGCCGCGAGTTGTTCGACTGCACCCGCGCCACAAGGGTCACTTCTTCGTCGAAGGGTATCTCCGAAATACGGGTCAGCTCGCCGCGTTCAAGATAGCGGCGGGGAAAGTGGAAGAGCAGCTCCCCCACGGTCGTGATGCCGAGCTGCTTCTCGATCTTGTCCGCAGACTTCTTGCCGATCCGGCGGTCGAGCGGATAGTCGAGTTCGCCGGGGATCCTGTCCTGCATGGAGGCTTAGGCTTCGCGGGCCAGACCGCCGCCGGCGGTGGCACCGGGGACGGGAACCTGCGGGATTTCGCTGGTCTGGTGCCCGTCGGCGGAGAGCTCGGTAATCGTGACGTTGGTTGGTTCCCCAACAGTGCGCAGAAGCTCCAGCGCTGCCCCGGCGTCCGGCGTGTGCACATGGACGCGCCAGCGGTACCCGTCCCCAACCGGGCTGACGGCACTCATGATGACGGACTCCCCCAGTTCGTCCAGCTGCAGCCTCATGGTGGCGGCGTCGAGCGGGGAAAGGATGATGGTGCACATAACTTCCACGCCCTCCAGCTGGGGCTGGGTGCTGTGGATGTGCGGGTCCTGGACGTCATAGCCGTGCAGGCCGTCGAGGAGCTCGCCCTGCAGTTCCTCGCCGAGGGCTGCGGCGCGGAGCGCGTCCAGCACCAGCAGGAAGCCGACGCCGCCGGCGTCCACCACGCGGGCATCGGTGAGCGTTTTCAGCTGCTCTTCAGTGCGGATGACGGCTGCAAGCGCGGCTGTCATCACCGCCCGCAGCGTCTCGGCCAGCCCGGCGTTGGAATCGTCCCCGCTCTGGGCGGCTTCAACGCGGGAAGCGGCCCGGGCTGCTTCCTCCAGGACTGAGAGCATGGTCCCGGGTACGGGATCGCTGAGCACGGACCAGGAACGCAGCTGTGCCCTTTCCAGAGCCCTGGCCAGCAGCGGAGCTGAAAGCCGGGTGTCGCCCGCCAGCGGCTCGGCCATCGCGGTGAGGAAGACCGATAGCAGGGTTCCGGAATTTCCCCGCGCCTGTTCCATGGCGGAGCGGCCTGCCACTGAGAGCAGTTCGCCGATGTCCTGGGTCTCAAGTTCCGCGGCCGCAGCGGAAGCGGCCCTCATGGTGAGGTACAGGTTGGTGCCTGTGTCGCCGTCGGCCACGGGGAAGATGTTGATGGCGTTCAGCCGGTCGCTGTGGTTTCCCAGCGAGATTTCTGCCTTGCTCAACCATCGCTTCAGCGCCTGCGCGTTGGCGGTGATCTTAGTCTGCAAAGTAGTCCCGTTCCTTGCTGATGCTCATGCTGCTGCTCCGGAGGGTTTGCGCCTGGTGCACTGTTAGTCCTCCAAGGCACCGCTGACCCGAAGCAGCCTGTCCTCAAGGAAGCCTACCGCAGGGCCCTGACAGCGGCCGAGAACGCAGGGTGAATCTGTGCGAAAGTGGTGCCCATGGGTAAACGGCTGCATATGGAGGCCGCGGCTGCGCGGCACATGGGTTCCTGGAACGCCGGGGTGGCTGGAGAAGACGGTACCGTCCGGCCGTCGGGTGCCGTGAGAGCGGAGCCGGCACGCTCGTATCGGCGGAAGCGCGCCGTTGTGATCGCCCTGTCGGTCCTGGTTTCCACGTCGGTTCCGGCCCTGATAGTCCTGCTGGTGCTTTTCGGCTAGACCCCGTTCGAAAGCTGCCTTAACCCAGGAAATCCGCAAAGCGGATAGAATCAGCGGACTACGCACACACTCGCACGAACCATGGGGTACCGTTTTGCCACTTATTATGCCTATCTACGGCACTCGTCCTGAAGCCATCAAAATGGCGCCAATTGTGGCTGCGCTGCATGAATCCACCACGCTGGAGCAGTTCACCACAGTCACCGGCCAGCACCGGTCCATGCTCGACCAGGTGAACGGCCTCTTCGGAATTGTTCCGGACCACGACCTCAATATTTTCTCTCCGGGACAGACCCTTAACGGCATTCTGACGAAGACTATTGACGGCCTGGACAAGCTCTTCAGCGTCAGCCGTCCCGATGCGGTTGTGGTTCAGGGCGACACTACGACGTCCACTGCCGGCGCCATCGCTGCGTTCTATCACAGCATTCCCGTCGTCCATGTTGAAGCGGGCCTGCGCAGCGGCGATCTCTTCTCACCATTCCCGGAGGAAGCCAACCGCAAAATGACGTCCCAAATTGCCAGCCTGCATCTGGCGCCCACCACCACAAGCCGGGACAACCTGCTCAAAGAGAACATTCCCGCCTCGGACATTGTTGTTACCGGCAATACGGTCATTGATGCCCTGTTCATGACCGTTGACAAGAAGGTTCCGTTCTCCGATCCCGCACTTGAAAAGCTGGCGCAGGACGGCGGACGCATCCTGCTGGTCACCACGCACCGCCGCGAAAACCAGGGTGAGGCCATGCGCGGCGTCGGCCGGGCACTGGCCAGGATCGCCGATGCAGAGCCGGACCTCACCATCGTTGTTCCGCTTCACAAGAACCCGGTGGTCCGGGCAGCTGTGATGCCCTTTATCGAAGGAAAGGAAAACGTCCTCGTGGTGGAGCCCCTTGCCTACGGTGAATTCACCCGGATGCTGGCGATGTCCCATGTAGTCCTCACTGACTCCGGCGGAGTCCAGGAAGAAGCACCCAGCTTGGGTAAGCCGGTGCTCGTTATGCGGGAAAACACCGAGCGCCCGGAAGCCGTTGTCGCCGGCACGGTCAAGCTGATCGGCACCGACGAAGACAGGATCGTCGCCGAAGTTGACCAGCTGCTGAACGACCAAGCACATTTCGATTCCATGGCCAATGCTGTGAACCCCTACGGCGACGGAAAGGCTGCTTCCCGTACCGTGGCCGCTATAGAACAATTGTTGGGCACAGGACATCGGCAGGCCGATTTTTCATTCGTGCAGGAACGATAGCTAGCAGGGTACAAAGGTTGATGGTCTGTACGGTTTCGACTATCGGGCGGGGTTGGAGCCTGGAAAGCGCCAACGTCCCCGGGAGCCCCATATCAGGCAGACGGGTTCAAAGGTGATTCACGATCCCCCTCCTGCCCCACCCAGCAGGTTGCATCCCGAGTATGAGGTGAAGCACCGCACTGAGCGCTTTACGGACGAAACTGTCGGCATCGGACGAAGTGGTTCTTTACTCCCAAAGAATAGAAGCTTTTTGAAAAGAGGATTTGAAGTTGACATCTATTGAGACTGTCGCGGTCATCGGGCTGGGCTACATAGGCTTGCCCACCGCAGCCATTCTTGCAACGAACGGCATCAACGTAATCGGCGTTGATGTCAATGAGAACACGGTGGATGCTGTAAACCGAGGCGAAGTCCCCTTCGTCGAGCCAGACTTGGGCTTCCATGTTGCTGAGGCCGTGAATAAGGGGTATCTGAAAGCCACCACCGACACACCTACAGCGCAGGCCTATATAGTGGCCGTTCCTACTCCGTTCCACGAGGACCGTTCTGCCGATTTGAGCTACATCGAAGCGGCGGCCCGTGGAATAGCGCCGAAGCTGCAGGGCGGCGAGCTCGTGATCCTTGAATCGACGTCCCCGCCTCGGGCGACCCGCCACATGGCCGACGTCATCTTGGCGCTGCGCCCTGATTTGTCCCTCGACGGCACTGACGGCACTGCGGTAATTCACTTCGCGCACTGTCCGGAACGCGTACTGCCGGGCAGGGTCATGATTGAACTTGTCACCAATGACCGCGTCGTGGGGGGTATTACTGCAGATGCTGCAGTAATGGCCAAAGAGCTTTATTCCGTCTTCTGTCGGGGAGAAATCCTTCTTACGGATGACGTAACGGCTGAAATGGCTAAGCTCGTGGAAAACTCATACCGGGACGTAAATATAGCCTTTGCGAACGAGCTGTCCGTCATCAGCAACCGGCTCGGTATTGACGTGTGGGAACTGATTCGCTTGGCAAACCATCACCCTCGTGTGAACATCCTTCAGCCCGGGCCTGGCGTAGGGGGCCACTGCATCGCAGTGGATCCCTGGTTCATCGTCGGCGCAGATCCAGAGAACGCAAGACTCATCAGAACTGCGCGAGAGGTGAACGACGCGAAGCCTGAGTGGGTGCTCGAGCAGATTCTCAATGCACTCGAGAAGTCTGGCCCCGACGCCGAAGTCGCCGTGCTTGGACTGGCTTTTAAGGCCAATATCGACGACCTGCGCGAATCACCTGCGATCGAGATCACCAAAAGCCTGCAAAAGGCCCTTGGCGGACGCCGCATCAATGTAGTTGAACCACACATCGATGTGCTTCCACCAAGCCTCCAAGCGCTTGACCAGATTTCACTGACCGAACTCGATGATGCCATGCGTCGGTCCAAAGTGGTTGCACTGTTGGTCGATCATGATCACTTTAAGAATTTGAACTTCGATCTTACGGATATGGACGTGGTCGACACGCGGGGTATTTGGTCGTCGGATAAGTAAATTATAGGTCCCGGCTGAGGAACCGATCCCGTGGCGTTGCACCCGGCGGGAATGCACCCGGGTGCTGATAACCGCGCAGGACGGGCAGCCGGTCTCCGCGGTGGCCTCGATATTGATCTGACGCAGTCCGCACGCGAGTATCACCGTGCCGGTGACGCGGTAGTCGGGCAGATTGAAAAGGGTGGTGGCAGCATCGGGGCACGGGGAAGTAGGCTCGATCAAGGCTCGTAGCCCTGCTGTGATGAATGCGTAGAGAACATCCATCACAGCAGGGCTACGAGCCCTTCAGCTTTCAAGACACGGAACCTGTTTCACCATCAACCGCGAAGAGCCGGTAATCCGGTGTGGTCCCAGCGTCGTGTCAACCGGAGGCGATGATCCGCCGCTCCGTGCGGGCAGCGGTCCGGTGTGGGCTGCGGCGGGGCCTGGAGGACATATCAGCCATGCCGTCCTGGGCCAGGACTAGGTACCTGTCCGCTCATTTTTTCGCCGTTGCGGGCGAGCACCGAAACCGTTCCGCGGCCGGCGCAGTGTCCAGCCTTGCTTAACGACAACGCGGGCAAGTTCTAGCCTGCCCTTGGGTGTCAGCTCAGGGTTGGCATGGGTAATGAAGGACACTAGGGCCTCCCTGGCATCGAGATGAGTGTGGTAACCCAAATCGATACCGGAGGCCCTCGCCGTTTACATCACGCCACGCTGTTCACAACCTCGGTGGGAACTACACCTAGAGCTCGAGAAGCGCGCGTCCAGGGAAGCCGCTACGCCTAGATGAACGAGACGGTCTTCAACCAATCTTTAATCTTCAACCCATCTTCAATTGGGTGCGGATGGCGTGGGGGCGACTGGGCGGGCGGTGAAATGAGAAAGTGACTCATCCCAGTTACCTTCACCTAGGTTGTGAAGGATGTCACTTAGGAGTTGCTTGGGGGGTGCGGCATGCCCCACTCCCCAGTCCCCCTGCAACACCCGGACATCGTTTGCCGGATGGAGTCGCTCCATGAACGGACCGAAATGTTCTCGAATATGCGAGTCATCGCTTCGGTTTTGCATATATAGGACCGTATTGGGCACGATAGCCGAATATAGTTCTGTGACGTCTGTCGTCAGGCTGTGCGGGACATGGACGGGAAAGCAAGTGGCGAAGAACTTCTCAACCGCATCCGGGTGATAGCGACGAATGTCCGTCTGTGGATTCGCCACAACGGCAATTGAACCAGGGAACTGCGCTGAGTAGTACAGAGAGGCGAAACCACCACCAGACGCCCCGAAGAAGACCAACCGACTGCTCCCGTGGGAGTTAGACACCTTGGCAACAACGTCTTCGATAATTCCCTGCAGGCGCTGGCCGGTGCTCCCCGCGAACCAAGCCAAGTTGAGGGTCTCATCGAGGGCAAGGCTCGGATCGGAGATGAATACACGATTCACGGGAGCGTCTGCCGAAATACCAAGGCCTGTTATGACAGGCAGAGTGTACAACGGCTCAATCGCGGCGTGGAAAAAAACAACTGTCGTTTCGTACCCACGGTAGTTGTTCAACACCACTAATGGTGTTTCACCATCGGCGATGATGTGGTAACCGTTCGCCAACGTTGCAGACTCAAGGAACCTAGACAGCGTGCGATGGTCGGTAACCATGTGCACAGATCGATCGATTGCATATTCACGTCGCACCATTCATGGCAGCATACACGCAGACCTCGGCGGGAGCCCAAATATTCTTATCCCACGCATGCCGAAGCAAGAACTGGGCGCGGTTAGACTGAGGGCATGCCAAAAATATTCATCCATGGAAGCTGTGTCTCCAGGGACACCACCCCCTACCTCGGCGAGGGGTGGGAGATTGTGGCCTACGTAGCCCGCCAAGGAATGATAAGTGCCGCAAATGCGCCAGCGCATCTTAGTCACGAAAGTCACCTGACATCGCCATTCCAGCAGACATGCCTTATGAACGACCTGCAGTCGTCGCTGTTCGGGGCGATTGCAGAGCATGCCGATGAGACGGGCATCGTCGTGGTGGACCTTGTAGACGAGCGCCTTGGAGTCTTCGGTCTGGGGGAAGGTGCGTTCGCCACACATACATGGGAATTAGATGAGAGCAGGCTGCTCCATTACCTTCCGGAGATGCCCCCGCACTTCGCATTCGGAACAGATGAACATTTCGAGCTGTGGAAACCTGCGGCATTAAAAGTCATGCAGCGCTTCTCTAATGCAGGTCTGCCTGTCATCGTATTGGCTCCGGAATGGGCCGAAGAATCAGACGGCGGAAAGACGGACTTGATATACCGCCAGCTCCCAGTATCCGAGTACAACACGCAATACTCGCGGTACTACGATTACTTGGAAGTCTCCGGTGTTGAGGTGTTTCGACTTGGTCAGGAAACCGTCAAGGCTGCCGAAGGTCACCGATGGGGGCTGGCGCCGTTCCACTACGTCGACGAGGTGTACGAAATCATGCAGAACGCCATAAAAGAGGCTTTCTCGAAGCATGCGTTAGTAAGCCGCCACTAGGCGGACGAACCTCTCACCCACGCCGGGCTGAACTGTCCCGGGAATTATGCCGCCTGTTGTTGGAGGGGTCGCCGGATAATGGGCCGGTTTGTAGGTCATAATAGGTCTGCTCGTATTCCTCTGGCGTCTGGTGATCCAGAGCGGAATGCAGGCGTTCGCTGTTGTACCAGTGAGCCCATTCGAAGACCATTTCCATCACGTCGGTTTCGGTCCTCAATGCCCCGCTGCGGAACGGTGAATCCTTCGCGACAGCCTCGTTCTTGAACAGCCCCATCACGGTCTCGGCAGCTGCATTGTCATAAGCATCACCGACGCTGCCAATTGACGACTGCAGCCCCTCCACGGCCAGGGTTTCCGTATAACGGATCGACGTGTATTGGCTTCCCGCGTCGCTGTGGAGGATTAGCGGCTCTTCGCGGTTCGTGGTGAATGTTCTGCCCGACGGGTGTTCATGCCACTGTTCTAGCGGCACTGCGCAAAAGGATACATGCTTTGTAGTTGCCTGCGTTGGTGAATCCCCGGCCTGTCCTTTTGATGTGTTTGATCGCGGTGTTGTTGGCTTCGACTTTCGCGGTGGTTGCCCCGGTGACGATGAGGACTTCGATTTCTTTCCACCACCGGCAAACCGTCCGCCAGAGGCGGGTCGTCTCGGGCTGGCCAGCTTTTTCGACAAGGAGTTGCAGCCGGTCTTTCGCGGCGGCCGCGTCGGCGAGGGAACCGGTGGCCAGCAATGTCCGCAGTTGTTCCTTGACCTGCCAGGCTGCCTGCAGCGTCCCTGTGGCATCATCGGTAGCAAACACCGTGTCCAGCCGGTTCCGGGCCCGGTCCGAGAGCGTATCACCGGCGCGCAGGAGCAGCCGCCGGTTGGCCCAGACCGGGTCGATGGATCGTCCCCGCCGCCCGGGGGCCTGCTGGGTGAGGCGCTGGCGGACTTCGGTGAGCATGTCGTTGCTGAGCTTGACCAGGTGGAACGCGTCGACTGAGACAGCGGTGCGTGGAAGCCACATCCGCAGTGCTTTGCGGAACGCCGCGGAAGGGTCGATCGCTACGACCTGCACGCCCAGACGCCACGCCAGCGGCCGGGCGAACAGCCAGTCTCCGACCCCTTCGCTGTCCCGGCCATCCACGCCCCCAGGACTTGCCCGGTATCAAGATCGACGATGGTAGTCATCCACGGCTCAAAGCGTCTCCAGGCTTTGGTGACCGGGTCACGGAAGAACCGCACAGACCGGTAGCGGTGCTCATCGATGCCGAGCATCCGCGGGGCCAGAGCATCAACATCAGGCAGGGTCAGCGCCGCGGAGTCCAGAGCGCGCTGAACCAGCCACCACGAGACACCGAACGCCGCCGCTGCTTCCGCCGCTGCCCGCCCGGATCCGATCACAGCTGCTACCAGTGCGTCGCGGAGCCGGCCTGTGGCCCGTGCCCGGCGAGGGACTTGGATGGTTTCCTCGGTGAATGTCTGCCGCGGGCACAGGTACTCATCGCAGAAAAATCTCCGTTTCGTCCAGAGCACTTCAACAGGGCCGGCGACAGGGATATCGCGCAGGCGTTGCACCCGGCGGGAATGCACCCGATGCTGATAACCGCGCAGGACGGGCAGCCGGTCTCCGCGGTGGCCGCGATATTGATCTGACGCAGTCCGCACGCGAGTATCACCGTGCCGGTGACGCGGTAGTCGGGCAGATTGAAAAGGGTGGTGGCAGCACCGGGGCACGGGGAAGTAGGCTCGATCAAGGCTCGTAGCTCCTGAGTTGATGAATGCGTAGAGAACATCCATCACAGCAGGGCTACGAGCCCCTCAGCTTTCAAGACACGGAACCTGTTTCACCATCAACCGCGAAGAGCCGGCAAAGACGGCTGGGCAAACTCACGCCCATCGAATATGAAACAATCAACCGCACCGCGCTCTTAGCGGCCTAAGACCCCGAGTCAACAAAAGTCGGGGCAGTCCCGTCTGAGCGATCGGGTTGCTCAAGCAAAGGCCGGCACGGTCTAGGTCCGGCGGCAACCATCCGAGCAACTACCTCTTACTAAGAACCCACTTTCATATGACCAGAGCCTTCGTCACCTGGGCCGCAGGGATCCTAGACGACTCAAACAAACTGGCAAGGCGAGCATCATCGTACTGAAGGGCGTCCAACGGTTACCGCCGCCGGGCAGCTGCTAATTGGCTACAACCAACCAAGAACACGCGAGCATTAGATCCATTTGTTCTCCGCCTGCCCCGCTTATTCTAATTTTCTATCAAGGTGTAGTGCTGAGCCGTTGCAGATCCGCTGAAAACTGCGAGGCTGTTCTGCGCCCTTCCAGCACGCCAGCTTGTGGCCAAAATACACCCTTGGTAGCCTGACGCTGGATCAGCGTCTCCCGTCGACTTTGTACTGAATCGAATTTTACCGCCGACGCGGTCTTTCGGAAAATGGAACTCTGCGATCGATTTCTGACCGTCGTACTGAATACTTTCAGTTACGGTGTCGCCGGTGGCTAGCGCCGTCACGTCGAACCGTAGGCGACCTCTAAATTCTTCCGCAAAGGAATGCTGGACCTCAATTCTAAGTACAGTATATGACTCTCGGGCCGGAGCAGCATAGACATCGACTGAGCTGTTGCATGCCAAGATCAAATCGGATCCCGGCGTCATTTCAAGACGTGCTGATTCTTCGGCTACGCCAGCTTCGGTGATTGGCGACATCAGCGTATTCAGAATCTGTTTAAGGCGCCGTTCTGCCAGGAGCTCGGTTGTGGCCAGTTTGCGCGCTGCAGTCACTAGCTCTTCCGCCTCGCCGCCTTTAGAGGCAGCGAGTCTAGCCACCTTTCGGTTCAGCTCACCCGCCTCACGAACGCAGAGAACCTCAACTCCAGGCTTTCCGAGTTGCATAGGCCCGATTCCCCGAGGTGTAACCACCAGTGCTCCCGATGCCAGAGCGAAGGGCAACAGTTCAGAGGGGAGCGGTCCCGGCCTGCTGGCATCGTGAGCGGCCAAAATCACTGCCACGTTCAAGGCCTCGGCAAGTCTTGGCAACGATGTGAGTTCCTTCGGCGACTCTTCGATGACTACCCTTCCACCGCCCAGGCTATCGAAGTCCTTGAAGGCAGGAGCCTGCTGGTCCAGATGAAGAGCACGACGGGCGACACGCACGGGCTCATACCGCCGTTTCTCCATAAGAGATGTAAGCGTGATGAACGCCTGGTCGACCATGGCTGGAACGTGTTTCACATTGCTTAGTCCATGACTCTGAGCAGCTGCAGCCAGGTCAGGATTATTGACGCATACAAGGTCTGCGCGCGCCGAAAGACGCTCTAGTTTTGAGTCAACAATATTGAACGACGCACCGACTACACAAAGCTTGATGCCCATTTTCGTCAGCGCATCAGCGCCCGACTGAGTGAGTCCAAAATCGATGCCAGTAACAAAGATCACGTCTGGCGTTGAGGCCTTAGATTTCTGAAGCTTACTGGTGTTTAGAACATATTTAAACTCGTCGTCTGGGTCGGGGGCTAGCATCGGAGCATTCCAGGCGTCGCATTCAGTTACTTCGTGTCCGATAGCTCGCATGGCTCGAGATATGACCGCTGCTGAAGAGGTGACACGCTGAAAGCCAGTTCCGATAACCATGATATTCATGGTTTGCTCCGGCGGAACTCTAGAGGTGTCGCCTATTACCGTGGACTCAGCGGTTTCGATTCTGGTGTTGTCCGGTGCGGCCCCTAGGATCTTTGCATGATCCTCTGCAGCCGGAACAAACTGGAGGAACCAGTCCGCGCGATCAACCGCACTTAGTGAACGCCAAGAGTCGTCGACCAGCAGGGACTCGATGGCCATGACCCGCGCTGCAGCTGAATAGTTGTCAAGGAACCGCTGATGAGTTCTCACGCTCAGGTCAGCAAGATCCGGGGCATGCGCCACATATTGGATGGCTTCGTCTAATTCCCCCATGGAATTGACAGTGATGATTTCGGGGAATGACTGCAAATCCTGCGGGGTAGGCACGAGGGAGATTATCGGGAGCCCCATTGCTGCATACTGAATTACGCGGCTTGGATATTGAAAGAATCCGAGCCGATCCAGCCCTGGAAACCAAGTCTCGAGTCCGTAATGGTCCTTAAAAAACTGAGGAATATTGATCGCAACTGCTGAACGCGCACCGGCCTGGACAACTTCCTGATCACTGTCCAGGAAGCCACCCCACAGGTTGAAGTAGTCCGTGGCTACGCTTCCGTGGATGCGGACACTGGAGCGCAGAGATCCGAGATCGAAGTAACGATTTCGACGGACCGTGTCGTGAACATTGCCAAGAAATAACGCGTCCGTCTCACGGTATTCACGACCAAAGACGTAGGGAAAGGAAATTTGGTCGGTCCAGAAGGGAATATTTACCCCCGTCGGTCGTCCGAACTGTTCCTCGTAGAACCGCAGGACCCGCTCGGTGCCGCAATGTAAAACAACGTCGTACTCGTCGAGAACTGGGCCGTAGGATAAGTCCCAGAGGACCGGATCATCTGAAAGCCACACGACGAGTTTGGCCCCGCTAGATTTAGCACGCCGCAGCAGATCGTATGGCAGGCTTGCCGGACGGAAAACAAAAATTACATCCGGTTCCCATGCCAATAATTCATCCAGATGCACACTAAGTTTGTGGATCTCCTTTTTGCTGCTTGCAAACTTAAAACCGTGGCCAATCTTGCCGGTATTGTAAACATTGTGGCCCGCAGCCTGCATAGCCCGTTCAAGCGAAGAAGCAACGTGTGTTTCAACGATTCCATCGTAAATGCCAAATCTCATCTAGATTGTCCATTCCCCTGAAGTGGCCCCGTTTGCCCATCGGATGTTAAATCGGTCCGTCAACGTGACCGGACTGTCGACGGAGACCTCGCCTCCCTCTGCGGCAAGGCCCAAGGCCACTAGCTCTGCCCATGCGGAACCGCGCGCGGCAAGCCATGCTCCGCTGATCAATTCAGTTGCCTCCGTGTCTTCCGGCCAACCGTACGTTGAGTACGCGGAGTCAGGCTTCGGGTCTGACATGGTTACCCCCTTGGCCACCACCGGAGTAGAAGCGTAGTGCTTCAGATAAAGCCAGAGGTCTTCCAAGTAATGTGGTCCGTAATTGAGACTCTCGGTGAGGAAGGCCACATAAGCGCTGGAGGGCAAAACTGTGCGCTCTGCTCCTGCCGCATCTGTGACACTAACTGAGAGCTCCAGGCCTGCGTCTCTTAGCAGTCCTTTTGCCATAGCTTGGGACATTATTCCTGGATCGGCGATTATTGTTACGCCATCTACGTCGACGCCCACTTGACTAGCGAGATCCCGAATCAGGCCGCGGATTCCCTCTAAGTGCTTTCCGGCCAGAATGACATAAATCTTTTCCTCGGAGGGGACCGACGGGAGTCCAATTGTTTCAGCTATTTGCTGCAGCCGATGACTGTAAAGGTGACGTTTAGCGGTCTCGCGCCAAGCCAGATGCGCAGACCGCTCACGGAAGAGGTTGTCGCGAACGAGTAAAGTCAATACGTCCCTGGCCTCGATCTGAGAGGCCACGGTAAACACCTCCTGCGGCGAATACGCGCTAGCGATCGCGGGACTGTAGGCACTGACGGTTGAGGTCTTGCAACTGCTGAGCTCAAACACGCGCCGAGCGCACATACTTTTTGACTGCGGCACCGAATTGACGTTGAGGAATACCTTGTATTTACGGTAGGCGCGTATCATTGCAGAATAAGGTAACGAATCTACGACGTTCCCAGCGTAGCGTTCGGGGAATGCGTAATTTGGGTCACCGTTAAGCATCCTAGAATAGATACTGAAGCCCAGTTGCTGGGCCGCGGGAAATAATATGTCCATCTGTTCACGGCGTTCCTTAAACTTATGGGCAAAATACTGTCCGGCAAAGGCGATGTTCCCGCCGCGGAATCCTTCAACCTGCAATGGGGAATGAATGTGGGGCTGCGCGGCGAACTGGAGGACTCCTATGTTGCTATGGCCAGCAGCGGCGGCGTAGTGGTCAACCAAAGACTCTTCGGTGGTAAATACGTAGTCGAACTCTCTAGCTGCGCCAAGAAAATCCTCGAAATGGGGGGGATCCTCTTTGTTCCAGAAGACCGTTGGGATTTCTCGCTTACGACATTCCGCGATGAGGTTGTAGAGAGTTTGTTTCGGGCCAGTTGGGCTAGTTATCTGGTATAGCCATGACCCGCTGTTACCGTTCCACGCTGACTCAACAAAAACGTACTCTGGTTTCAAAGCGTCCAATGCGAAAGCGATGTCCTGCGGTGCGGCCGGGAAGAAGCGCAGATCCGGCGCAAAACACTCACGGGAAAATTCGTCAAGAACACCAACGACAGAACGCTTATTTGGATCAGCCGGCGGTACAGAATACGTAAGAAACCGTTTTGGGTCGCCGCCAAGGAGCGACCGTAGCGCCAACGTGATGGTGGTATTCTCGATCAACGTGCAGCTCGTTTCAAGTTTCGGGTGTAAGGGTCGCGGGAATCAATCTTTACAACAAAGTCGTCGCACTGAGTCATTACTGCATGGGCCGCGCGAGCCGCCAGACCCTGTCGAGAATCAAGGACAATCAATTCCGTCTCCTCTCGCAGCCAATGCCAATAGTGGTCCGGGATTGCGGTCATAATCTCTTGGTGAGACTCGGATGCTCCAAAGTCAACGACCATAATGTCGACAGCGATAGCTGGGAGGCCGCCCATCGAAGATGCAGGCAATGGCGCGTGATCCAATACAAATGACAGATGATCGAGTCTGTGCAATTTTTCCGCCACGAAAGCCTCGAAATTTTCCCGTTCGCTGGCTGCGAGGAAACCCAAATATGCCCGGCCGGGAGTTGGCAGCTGCCCTAGCAGTTTTTCGTAAACCCAAGAAGCGGTGGCTGCCGTGCCAACAAACAGGACCGTCTGTCCTTCCCTAAGCCGAGAAAGAGCAGGCGGAAGTGCCACTGCCGTCGGGGTCTGTGGCGCCTCCCCCAGTAAACGTTCATGCAGGCACCACCATTGCTGGAAGTCATGAACACGTCCGATTGACTCCAAGATAGGGCTGTCACTAGCAATGGCCACACTGCCACGTGCATCCGGGTGTGAATTCGGAAGACCGCGTGTACTTGAAGAAAGCAACGCTGTTAATTCGGACAACGATCCTTCTATACGAGCGACCGATGAATTCAAACCTTTGTTTGATTGACGCCCCCTCGTCGCGGATATTTTGGCAGACAGCCTACTCCGGTGAACATTCTCCGCGATGAGAAGGTTGATAATAATCAATCCTCCGGCGGTGCCCGCCAGGGCCAAAGCCCAGAGGTCAAATAAGGCCATTAGGGATGAGACCCCGGCTACAAGGCCTGCTGCCAGCGCCACTTGGCCGCGGCGCGTGGTAGTAAAGAATTGCATTCATCGTCCTAGAATCGGCATAGGTGGAAGCCTCAAACCACTCCTCCCCTAGGAGCAACTGAGATTAGCTAGGCGAATTCCTTGATTCACTCTTCCCATGCCCAGCAACTCGCTCAAAGCAGTGATCGTCAGCTCTGCAGCCTTGCAGTGACCGTTGCATACATGGTGTTGTCCCGCATCATGGAGCTGCAGGCTGGCCCGTCTTACTGAAGTCATCCTGACTCGGCACCCACAATTTGTGTAAATTGTAGCACAGGAAGGGAAGCGTCGTAGCTCAACAACTTCGACAAAAACATTGTTCGTAGCATAATTGCTGGGATTTTAACTTCACGAGGTTTGGCAATGCGCCGGCGAACACTAGACAGCTCCCTTCCTATACCTGCTATGCCGACAGAGATTTTATATATGACGTCAATGGCTAGCGCGACACGTTATCAGGAGGATCAGGACTGCAAGCAGGTAAGGTCAGTCCCATGCTAAATATCTGTGTGAGCGCTCGGGCTCCCGAAAAATTTTAGATCTCCACCGGCCAGTAGTTCGGCGTCAGCAATTTGCCAGGTGTGCCCGGCGGGTGACCGGATTTGGTAGTAGTTAAACCGGTCCGCCGAATAGATCCTCAGCCCGCCCGCTGCCGCATTCCTGAGGAAGCCGGTGTCTTCACCGATCCCGACCTCAGGAAAGGGATTTGCCAGGGCAATGCTGCGCTGCGTCGTGATGGTTGGACCCATCACAAAGTCCGTGAACCGGTGCTCGCGCGGGCCGTTGCGAAGCACCGTTGCGCCGGATCCGGCCAGATGCACGTAATGTGCCTGCTTGCCCACCACGTCGGCGCCGGAATAGTCCAGGGCAAAGAGCTGGTCGCTGAGGTACTGCGGTCCATAGTGGTCGTCATCGTCTACCTTGGCCACCACGTCCCCGTCTGCTGCCTGGATGCATCTGTTCAGGCACTCTCCCAGGGACACGTCCCGGCCCGCAGTCAACAGCTGGATTCGGTCTAGGCCCGATTCGGCTTTCAGGTCCTTCAGCACCGCCGCGTCAAGCTCAAAACCATGTGTGAGGAGCACCAGCTCCACATCCACGCCAGTTTGGGAAGCAAGGGTTCGGAAGACGCTCTCTAACTGGTGCGGACGGATGGTTGGGACCAACGCAGAAACCGTTGGCCTTCGCAGCGGACGGCTGTGATGCGGTGCCGCAGCGGCGAGCACCGTCTCCGCCCGATGTGCGTAAGTGTGCTCGGCCCAGATTCTCCGCTGGGCCAGATGGACGGTGCGGTCGTTCAGTTCCGGGTTGCGAACCAAAGACTTGACCAGGAGTGAGGCTTCAGCGCGGTCATGGGCCACGGGCACCTCCGCAGTGGAGAAGAACGCGGTGACGGCGGCGCTGGGCGTGCTTACTACGGGCGTTCCTGCCGCACTAATCTCGAAGATGCGCCGGGCACACATGCTGGGCGAATCGACCACGGAGTTCACATTGAGAAAAACCTTGTAGGCCTTATATGCAGAGAGCATCTGAGCGTAGCTCAGCGACCCGACTACGCGCGAGTCCAGGGGCCGCGGAAACTGGTAGTTCTCGCCGGCACCGAGCTTGCGGGAAAAGATCTCCAGCCCGAGGGGCAGCGAGCGGGAAGCGTCCAACGCGCCTCCCAGCAGCAGGTCCATTTGTGCCCGGCGTTCGGGATATTTGTGTTCAAAGAACATTCCGGCGAAGGCGATATCCCGTGCGTGCCGGCCGTACCTGGGCCTAACAGGGTTGTGGATTGCAGGCTGGGCCGCGAATGGCAGAACCGCGACGTTCGAATGACCAAGGTCCCGCTGGTAGTGCTCAACCCGGCGCTCGTCGGACGTGAAAACAAAGTCAAACAGTCTCGCCGCCGGCAGGAAGTCCTCGTAATGAGGCGGGTCTTCCTTGTTCCAAAAGACAGTCGGTATGCCGTTGGCGCGACACCAGGACACCAGCTCGAGCAGCGGTTTCGCGGGCCCTTCGGGGCCGCCAATCTTCCCGCGCCAGAGGCGGTTGTTCCCCGCCCACGCCGACTCAACGAAGACCATGTCGACCTTGGAATCCTGCAGCTGATTCTGCCAATCCGCAGGATCCAGTGCCACCGTATTCCACTCGCAAGAGAAGGCCTGCGCTGAAAACTCATCCAGGATGACCGCCACTGTAAGGTCGTTCCGCCGCGGCGGACGGCTGACCGGCGCCGCTGCTGGGAAAGAGAGCCGACGTCCGGCGCCTCGTCCAATCCACCCGGCTTCAATTCCCCGGGTATTGGTCGGGTCTGCAAACCCCAGTTCTGCCCGACGGCGTATCTGCCATTCGCGCAGCTGGGCAGGTCCTCCGGACCGAAGGTGCCAGAGCCCGGTTTTGAGCTCCCTTATGACCGACATTACTTTCCCCTCGCACTTCGGCGCCCGGTGGAACGTTCGATGATCTGCGTCTGTACCAGGGATTCCATCGCCTCGTTACGTAGCTTGGCCGCGGAGATGTTATTGCCTTGGGATAGCTGCCTGGTGAAGTCCTTGTAAGCCTTCACCACCGAGTGCGGCTCGCCGTCCATCAACAGGTCGCCCTTATCCATCCAAACCACCCGTGAGCACATTTCGAGGATGGTATCGAGGCTGTGGCTTACCAGGAACACACAGCCAGCATTGCCGCGCAGTTCATCCATTCGTTTCCGGCTGCGGTCAGCAAACTGGGCATCACCGGTGTTCAGGGCCTCATCGATCAGGAGGATTTCCGGATCGATACTCGCTGCAATGGCGAATCTCAGGCGGGAGGACATTCCCGAGGAGTAGGAGCGCATGGGAAGGTGAATGGCTTTCTCCAAACCCGAGAGCTCCACGATCGATTCGAACTTCTCAGCGATTTCTTCGTGCGTCAGTCCCATCGCCAGGCAACCCAGCACCACGTTGTGATCTCCGGGCAGCTCCGGAACAAGCGCAGCATTCACACCCAGCATGATCGGGGTGCTGGAAGCATAAACCCCTCCTCGGTCCGGAGTGACCTGCCCTCCGATGAGTTTCATCAAGGTGCTCTTTCCGGAGCCGTTGCGGCCCACAATACCGATGGACTCCCCCCGCATGGCAACGAGTGACATGGCGTTCAGCGCATTGACCGTCACCATGTTGGACTGTCCTGCCACCCTGTTGACGAGGCCGAGCAGGCCTACGCGTCGGGTTGGGGTCTCGCTAGAGGCCACCCGGTAGCGCATACTCACCTCATCGATGACTACACACGGGTCATCAACCAGGAAGTCCAGCTCATTAGTCGCGCCCATAGGATTCCTCCGCCCGCCAGAAATAAACGGCTCCGATCGCAAGCGCGCCGAAGGCCCAGGAAGCCAGGATGGCCCAAGACTGCCAGGAAGGAACCTGCGCATACAGCAGGCAGTCCCGCACTATGTCAAGGACATTGAAAAGGGGGTTCAGTTGGACAACCTGAAGCAGGACCGGATGCTCGATAAAGCGTTCGTAGCTGTAGAAAACGGCGCTGGCGTACATCAGCGCCCGCAGAGCAAAGTTGAGCAGGTGAACCACGTCGTTGACCTTGGAAATGACTCTTGCCAGTAGGAGCCCGACGCCCAGGTTGAAGATCCATTGAAGGGCCAGCGCGGGCAGGATCAGCAGCCAGCGCCAGGTCACTTCTTCGGTTGGCGGCAGCGCTATCACAATAAGGACCATGACGATCAGCACCGGGACGTTGGCGAAGAGTTCACGCATGTTGACCGCTATCGGCAGTGTGGCGCGCGGGAAACTGAAGGCCTGTATAACCGCACGGTTCTGTTGGATGCAGCGCGCTCCGTTGGTAATGGATCGGGCACTGAACTGGAACAGAAAGATTCCGATCACCAAGTAACCGACAAAATTCTCGATGCCCGCACCGGTCTGGAGAAGCAGGCCAAATATCAGATAGTAGGTCAATCCATTCAGCACCGGGTTCAGGATCAGCCATATGCTGCCCAGCCGGTCCCTTCGGTTTCCACTGCTGACCCGAGCCCGCGCATCGTACGCAATGAAGTGGCGGTATTCCCAGACCTTCACCAGGTAGTCAACAAACCCGGGACGTGCTCCCACCCGCTGCAGTTGCCGGAAGTCCACCGAAAGCGCCTGTACTTGCTTGCCTTGGGGTACGACCGTCATGCGGTTCGTCCTTCGGTTAGCAGGGAGCCGTATAGTGCCACAGACGTTTGTGCCACAGCCGTCCAGGTGCGTTCCGAGAGCACTTTCGTCCGCCCACGGGCGCCCATCTCCTCACGAAGGCTGGCGTCCCCAATCAGCATTTCAAGTCGTTTCGCCAGATGGACCGGGTCACCCGGACGTGCAAGCACACCGTCTTCGCCGTCCCGGACCAGCTCGCCCAGCGCCGGCAGCGAACTCGCAACCACGGGCGTGCCGCTGGCCATGGCTTCCACCGGTTTGAGCGGCGTTACCGCACGTGTCACGTCAAGATCCTTTCGAGGCACGACGAAGATGTCGATCGCCTGATGATACAAATGGGCACGATGCCGAGGCACCTTGCCGGTGAAAATTACCCGGTCCCCCACACCGAGATCCGCTGCCAACGTTTTAAGGCCCGGTCCCGCGGCGCCATCACCGACTATGAGGCAAGAAAGTTCGGGGTAACCGCGAGCCAGCAGCGCGAACGCACGAATCAAATCATCAATGCCTTCATAAGCAACCAAACTGCTAACGGTTCCCAAGGTCACGCCCGGCACCGGAAGGTCCAGTGATCGACGTGCATCCTGCGGAGCGACGGGTGGTTTCAAGAAGTCCTCACCGACGGCGTTGGGCAGCAGTACTGTTTTCTCCCTCAGGACGCCGGTTGCCAGAATGCCCTGGAGCATGTTTTCCCCAAGTGTGGCAACCGCCGGCGCGGAACGCATAAGGGAAGCTTCACACGCGGTAAAGAGGCGGTACCGTTCCGAGTTCCTTGCCAGCGGGCCGCGGGTTGAGGCCCAAGTGTCTGCCAGCTGGCCGCGGACCTCGTAGACCCAGGGAATTCCCAGTGCCTGGGCAACTGCCCGAACTACGATTCCGTTTACGAAGTGTGTGGTCGTGTGCAGGACTGCCGGGCGCAGGCGCACGGCCAGTGCCAGAAGCTGCTCCGTCTGGAGCTGCAGCCGGGCAGCCATACCTCGTGGGAGTGCGGCGGACAGCAGCCGGTGGTATGTGACCGCATCGATTACGTCCCGCACACGGGCGGTTAACGCACCAACCTGCACCGGGTAGCCCAGCCGCGTGACAGCATGAACGTCCCATCCCTGCTCAGCCTGGGCATTAAGCAGGGAATGCGAACGTTGGGCATAGCCGCTCCCGGTGTGAGGCAGGGAGTTGGTCAGCAGGTGCAGCACCGTGCTGCTCCGCGGCCGGTAATCCGGAACGGGTTCAAGCACGGGCTGCCAGCCACTAAAAACCTCCAGCTCACTGGCTAGGCGAAGACGCATTCTGTGTTCGGCCCCCTTGCCTTCAGCCAGGGTGTCAACGGCACGGCTCATTTCTCCCTGGTACCAGAGGAGGCGGGCATCAGCGGCAGCCCGGCCTCTGGTTCCAGCGGGAACGGACTTTAGGAGGGTACCGGACAATTCGGGATACCCGGCGGCCGTCGCCACATCTGCCAAACGGACTGCGGTGCGTGCACGGGGCCCGGCGCCGGCGGCAGCCTGCAACCGCGCCTGAGACTCCGCGTGGTCGCCCCGGATGACTGCTGCCATAGCCGGCAGCACCAATCCCGGCAGCTTCGCAGAGACGCGCACAACCGGGTCCACTACTGATGCAGGCAGCCTTCGGGCGGCCTGAAGCGCCAAGACGGTGGGATCAACTCCGGCATGCTCAAGGGCAGTGGAAGCAGCCAGCCGGAAGTTCCGCAGACTCACTGCGCTCATTGGGCGGTCCGGCATTTTGCCACGACGGACGTCAGTAGCTCGGCGTAAGCTCGACCCAAACTGTCTACGTTCGCATTCGCTTCCACCCAGTCGCGGCCAAGGGAACCGGTCAGCAGCCTGGTGCGATCCTGTGCCAGTTCCTTCCACAAGGCGGCAATGAGCGCGGGGTCAGATCGGACAACGTCCCCGGCCCTGGATTCTTCGATGATTTCACGGGCCTCGCCCAGGACAATTCCGGTAACGTGCCTGCCCACCGCCAGCACCTCGTATGTCTTGGACGGAATGGTCGTTTCGAAGGACTTCCAGTCATCCCGAAGCGAGATGACGCAGGTGTCCGCACGCCGGTAACAGTCCATTACGGCGTCGACACCTTGCACAGGCTCACGGAACTCAACCGGAGCGTCAAGTGCCTCTGCCAGCGCTATCAGGCTGCGCCGCTGGACGCCGTGGCCCACCATTGTGAGCCGGACAACGTCCCGGGCCGCCGCAGCTGCCCGGATGACTGTTTCCAGCCGCTGGCTTTCCCCGTGGTTACCGAGGTAAAGGACTTCGAGGCGTTCCGCTTCCGGAGATGGTGGCGGCAATAGTTCCCGGCTGGCGGTATCTATGCCATTGCTGATTGTCGCAACATTCTGCAGCCCCCGTTCCCGAAGAGTCTCCGCAAAACCGTATGTCACGGTGACCACGAGGTCTGCGCGCGCCTGAATGGCAACGATCGCTCGTTCGGCAAGGCCTTTGGCACCGCCATGAACCAGCCGGGCGTCCCGGGCGATGTCCGGCCATGCGTCACGCATATCCGCCACAAAGGGGACTCCGCGCAGCTTGGCAACAGCAAATCCCGCGCCCAGAATTGGGAGCGAAGGTACGGTGGCAATCACGACGTCGGGTTTGGGGCCCATCAGGGCGGCGATCACACTGCAGCCGGCTGAAAAGCACTGGTCCACGAATCGCCCGAGGCGGGTGGTCCGGTGGTACAGGTACGGGGCCCGGCGAATGGTCTCCCCGTGACGTCCTTTATCCGTGCGAAACGCGCGACCTGCTTCCTCGCGTGGAAGGGTCCTCCGCCCGGACGAATGGGCAACAGGAGCAACAACTTCAAGGTCCCATCCAAGTTCCCGAAAGGTGCGGATGAGCTGTGTCCAGCGGCGTTGCGGAGGGCTGTTCTCCGGTGAATATGAATGCGTCAGCAACTGTGCACGCATGTCGAGTCCCTCCAGAATCCGAAGACGTGCCGGACGCCGCCCCCTTATCAAACAGAGGTAAGTCTACCTAACGTTTAGGCCTACTTGGTTTTGCCGATACCGGGAGTGCCCTTTTGAAGCCTGACGTAATAGAGAACGCCTGCCGCTGAGAGCAGCAAAAAGACAAGCGTCCGGGTTAGCCAGTGCGTACTCCACTGAGTGTCCGACTCGGAACTTGCGCGGTCCGCGGTCGTAACGGATTCCGACGCACTCGGGGACGGGGATGGCACAGGGGATTTTGTTGCCGAAGGCGCCGTCGCGGTCGGCGAAGCTGCCTCATCAGAAGACTCAGTGGGAGACGGGCTTGGCGCGTCACTCCCCTGCTCCACGTCAAAAACGTTACTCACAGTGTCCGTCACGGGGTCCCACCTAAGGTCCGTGTAAAGTCCGGTAGTGCCATCCACCAGGTTGTTTGTCCCCGGCTCGATCAAATACCCCGTGCCGGGGTGAACGGCATAGCCGGCAAACGGGTTGAGCTGGATGGTTGCCTGAGTGGGGTCGGGCGAGGAGCCTGGGAGAGGATCCGGAGCTGGAGCAGGATCCGGCATGGGTGCCTCAGTCGGCATCTGGTCAGCGGGGGGAAGCACTGGGACCGGCTCAGCACTTGGTTCAGGAGCCGGCGTGGTCGGGACCACCTGTTCCTCGTTCACTGTCTCCAAGGCAAACACGGGTGCCGCGGACACTGTTGCCAAGAGGAACCCTGCAAGCAGGCCGTATCGCAGCCGCTGGCCGAATGTGCCGGACATACTATTGGTTCTCCCCGTTCAGGCCTTGGACATAAGCGGCAAGTCTATCGGCTTTCAGGGCCTCGGAGATCCCGGCGATGGCGGCGTCGTCCTTGACGACGATCGACTGGCCGTCGGCAGAGGTTCCTACGCCGAGGTTGGGCAGGGTGAACATCTGAATGTCGCTGCTGCGCACGGAACGCAGTTCCACGGCCAGCCCGCCTGCCGACGCGGCATCCAGATTCTCGTCGACGCTGAGGAAAGGGGAAATCTCCCCCACAACGTTGTTGATTTTGATCGGGTTGGACAGCGTTTCAGCCGAAATAACGCGTGTCATCAGTCCGCGGACGAATGCCTGCTGGTTCTTCACCCGCTGATAGTCGCCGTCCGCGAAGGCGTACCTTTCACGGACAAACTTCAGTGCCGAATCACCCTGCAGCGTGATGGGACCGGCCGCGAAGTATTCGCCGTCGGCTCCTGAAGACTGGAAGCCGACGGCGTTCTCAACCTGGATCCCGCCGAGAGCCGTGGTGAGGCCCTTGAATCCCTCGAAATCGATCACGGCAACGTGATCGATCGGTACGTCAAACAGGTTTTGCACGGTCTCCACCGTCAGTGCCACGCCGCCCAAAGCCATGGCTGCGTTGATTTTGGCCTCTCCATGCCCCGGTATGTCCGTCCAGGTGTCGCGCATGATGGACGTCACGTAAACACCTGAGCGATCACCCGGAATATGCACCAGCATCATCGTGTCCGACCGCGCATCGGCCCCCGGATCGCGCGTATCGCTGCCAATGAGGAGGATGTTGCGGGAATCTCCTGCCGCATCACCCTTCTCCGGGGCCGTCGCAGGCAGCGCGTTGGCGATGGTTTGGGAGCCGGAGTCAAACGTACGGGCCAGGTTCCAGAGATAGCCGCCTGCCGCAAGAGCCACTACGAGCACCAGCGAGAGGAAAACCAGCAGTGTGGCACGGACAGGGTGCCGTGCACGCTCCGGTTCCGTTTCCGTGGAACGGTCGGGGAAAAAATCGGTCACGGTAATCCTTAGGGGTCCTTGCGGTGCGGATGCTGTCTGAGTTTACCGCCCGCACCCGCTTGCCCGATTCCAGACTGGCGCGGCGCGCCGGATACCCTTGGACCATGAAGTTCTTTCCGGCAGCCGTTTCCGCCGGCACCCTGGCCCTCGCAGCTCTCCTGACAGGCTGTACCCCCGTTGCCGATGTGGAGGCTGCTCCCGACGCAGCCAACCCCGACTGCGCGGAAGTCATGGTCGCACTGCCGGAAGACCTCGCGGGCGCGCAGCAGCGCGAGACCACCGCACAGGCCACCTCGGCATGGGGCAATCCGTCCCAGATCATCCTGCGCTGCGGTGTGCCGGTTCCAGGACCAACGACAGACACCTGTGCCACGGTCAACGGAGTCGATTGGGTGCTGCGGGAAGAAGGCAGCCTGTGGACCGCAACAACCTACGGGCGCGAGCCTGCGGTTGAAGTGCTCTTCGACACCGAACAGGTCGCCTCATCAACCGTGCTGGTGGAGCTGGAGAACGCTGTATCCCGGATCGAACAGACCCGTGAATGCCTCAGCACCAAGGACGTCCAGCTGCCGGGCTAGGACTTCTAGCGAAGGCCCGTGCGGCGCTCCAGCGCCAGCGTAATCAGCTCGTCAATGAGCTCCGTGTACGGCAGCCCGGATTTGGCCCACATCTGGGGGTACATGCTGATCGGCGTAAAGCCCGGCATGGTGTTGATCTCGTTGATAACCAGTTCGCCGTCAACGGTGTAGAAAAAGTCCACCCGGGAGAGCCCCTCTGCGCCGACGGCGTCAAAGGCCACAGCTGCCAGTTCCCGAACCCGGGTGGTCACGTCGTCGGGCAGGTCCGCGGGGCAGCTGAGCTCGGCAGCGGCGCCGTCCACGTACTTGGCCTCGAAGTCGTACCAGTCATGCCCGCCGTCGCGCACTGCGATTTCGCCGGGCTGGCTGGTCCGCGGGTCCTCGTTGCCGCGTCCCTGAAGGACGGCCACTTCAATCTCGCGTCCGGAAATGCCCGCCTCGACAATGACCTTGGGATCGTGTTCCCGGGCTGCCTCAATTGCCGGCCGGAGCCCGGAGACTTCGGTGACCCGGGTGATGCCCATGGAGGAACCTGCTCGTGCGGGCTTCACGAACACCGGGAACGCCAGCCCGGAAACACGGGACAGGCATTCCTCGGGGCTGCGGTTCCACTGCCGGTCGGTGATGACCTCATACGGACCGACGGCGAGCCCTGCGGCCGCGAAGACCACCTTCATGTAGTGCTTGTCCATCCCGACGGCGGACGCCAGGACACCTGCCCCCACATAGCGGATGTCCGCCATCTCGAGCATTCCCTGCAGCGTGCCGTCTTCCCCGAACGGGCCGTGCAGCAGCGGCAGGACCACGTCAACACGTCCCATGGACTTGGGCAGGCTGTCCGGGGCGTGGGCTACGAGCTCACGCGAGCCTCCTTCTCCGGAGAGCACAACGGTCTCCGGCCCGGACTCTACCTCCGGCAGCGAGCCGCTCCTCAGCGACCACTGCTCCGGATCAACGGAGGCCAGGCTCCACTGGCCGTTGCGCGCGATGCCGACCGGGACGACGTCGTACTTTGAATGATCGATGGCCTCCAGCACGCCGGCAGCAGTCACACAGCTGACTGAATGCTCACTGGAACGGCCGCCGAACAGGACAACGACACGCGGTTTCCTGGGCTGGGAGGAAGCGGGATCGATCGTCATGGGGCGTGCACACCTTCGGCTTTGAGTTCGCGGGCCAGCAGGCGCGGGCCGAGTTCGTCCACGGAAATGACGCCCTGCAGCACTGCAACGACGTTTTCGGTGATGGGCATGTAGACGCCAAGCTGGATGGCGCGGTCCAGCACGGCCTGGGCTGATTTGATGCCTTCGGCGGTCTGCTGCATTTTCCCGGTGACCTCGTCGAGGGTCAGGCCCTGCGCCAGCAGCCGGCCGGCGGTGTGGTTGCGGGACAATGACGAGGAACAGGTGGCAATGAGGTCGCCCATGCCGGAGAGTCCAAAGAGGGTCTCCGATTTGCCGCCCAGTGCAACCGCCAGCCGTGTGGTCTCGGCCAGCCCGCGGGTCATGACGGAGGCCTTGGTGTTATCCCCCATCTGCTTTCCCTCGCAGATCCCGACGGCCAGGGCAATGACGTTCTTGACGATGCCACCGATCTCCGTGCCGATCACGTCAGTATTCGTATAGGGCCGGAAGTAGGGCGTGGTGCACGCTGAGGCGATCCAGCCGGCGGTTTCGATGCTGGAGCAGGCGACGACGGACGCTGTCGGTTCTTCACGGGCGATTTCCATCGCCAGGTTCGGGCCGGAGAGGACAGCGATGCGGTCCTGCGGCCACTCGAGCTCCTCGGCGATCACCTGGCTCATCCGCGCGTCCGTCCCTACTTCCAGGCCCTTCATAAGGGAAAGGATGATCGCGTCCTTGGGGACGAGGGACTTGAACTCGCGCAGCTGGGCCCGAAGCGTCTGCGCCGGTACAGCAAGGACTACCAGCTGCGCCCCGTTAAGGGCCTCTACTACGTCACAGGTGGCCTGCAGGTTCGCGGGCAGCTGGATGTCCCCGAGGTAGCGTGAGTTGCGGCGGGTGGCGTTGATCTCTTCGGCGGCTTCCGGCCGGCGGGCCCACACGCGGACCTGCGCTCCCCGGGAGGCGCCGGAATCGGCAGCGATCTTGGCGAAAGTCGTCCCCCAGCTTCCGGCTCCGAGGACAGCGACTGTCTGCGGCGGGCGTATCACTTCTTCTTCTCCGTGTCCTGCTCATAGCCTCTGCCTACCGGCTTCTGGCCTTTGCTTGAGGGATCCCAGCGTTCCTTAGGTGGTTCTTCACCGCGCAGCGTGGCCACCAGTGCGGTCATCTCTGCCATGATCCGTGCGGTCGCTTCCTCCAGCACTGCCTTCGTCAGCGGCAAGGAACGCAGATCGGACAGATCCACCGGTTCTCCTACGAGGAGCCGGACCCGCTTGCGCGGAAACAGGTGCAGCATCTTGCCGTAGCGCGGAAGCAGGTCCTGCGCCCCCCAGTGGGCCAGGGGTATCACCGGGGCACCGGTCTGGAGCGCCAGCCGGGCAGCTCCCGTGCGGCCCTTCATCGGCCACAGATCCGGATCCCGCGTCAGTGTTCCCTCCGGATACACGATGAGTGCTCCGCCGGCGTCGATCACTGCCTGGGCGCTGTCCAGGGAAGCTGCTGCCCCGGAGCCGCCGCGCTGAACCGGGACCTGTTTGGTGGCACGCAGTGCTGGCCCCAGCACTGGTGCCTTGAAGAGTGACGCCTTCGCCAGGTATCGCGGCAAATAGCCCTGGCTGTAGAAAAAGTGCCCCACCACGAGCGGATCGATCTCGGTCACATGGTTCGGACAGGCAATAAAACCCTGCCCTTTGGGAAGGTTCTCGATCCCCTCCCAGCGCCGCGCCATCATCAGGTTCAGGACCGGTCGGACAAGGGCCGCCAGGAGGGTGAACGTGATGCGTGACTTGGCAGATTCACTCATGGCTCCGGAGCCCTACTTCCCGTCAGTAACGTCGAAGTCCGCTCCAAGACCTTCAAGCTTGTCCAGGAAGTGCTCGTAGCCGCGGTTGATCAGTTCAACGCCGGTGACACGGGAGGTGCCTTCGGCGGCCAGGGCGGCAATGAGGTGGCTGAAGCCGCCGCGGAGGTCAGGAATGTCGATCTCCGCACCCTTGAGCTGCACGGGTCCGGAGATGACAGCCGAGTGCAGGAAGTTGCGCTGCCCGAACCGGCAGGGAATGCTGCCCAGGCATTCGCGGTGCACCTGGATATTCGCTCCCATGCGGATCAGCGCGTCCGTGAAGCCGAAACGGTTCTCATAGACCGTCTCGTGCACGATCGACACGCCTTCTGCCTGGCTGAGGGCGACGACGACCGGCTGCTGCCAGTCCGTCATGAAGCCGGGATGGACGTCAGTTTCCAGGACCAGCGGGTTCAGGCTGCCGCCCGGGTGGTAGAAACGGATGCCGCCGTCGTCGACGTCGAACGCGCCGCCGATCTTGCGGTAGATGTTCAGGAAAGCCGTCAGGTCCTGCTGGTTGGCACCCTCAACGTAGATATCGCCCTTGGTGACCAGGGCTGCCGAGGCCCAGGAGGCGGCCTCGTTCCGGTCCGGCAGCGCGCGGTGGTTGTACCCGGTAAGTTCCGGGACGCCTTCGATGCGGATGACGCGGTCCGTCTGGACTGTGATGATTGCGCCCATCTTCTGCAGCACGGCAATCAGGTCCAGGATTTCCGGCTCGACGGCGGCGCCGCTCAGTTCGGTGATGCCTTCGGCGCGGACCGCGGTCAGCAGCACCTGCTCGGTCGCTCCAACGGAGGGGTAGGGCAGCTCAAGCTTGGCTCCCTTCAGGCCCTTCGGCGCGGAGATGGAAATGCCGCCGGGACGCTTCTCCACCAGCGCACCGAAATTGCGGAGCATCTGCAGGTGGTAATCGATCGGCCGGTCGCCTATTTTGCAGCCGCCCAGGTCAGGAATAAACGCTTCTCCGATGCTGTGCATCAGCGGCCCGCACAGCAGGATCGGGATGCGTGAATCACCGGCGTGGGCGTCAATGTCCCGGGAAGCGGCCGTCTTGGCGTTCTGCGGATCCATCAGCAGGTCCCCTGTTACCGGGTCCTTGGAAACCTCTACACCGTGCAGCCGGAGAAGGGACGTGACGACGTCGACGTCCTTGATTTCCGGAACATTGCGCAGCAGTGAAGGGGTGTTGCCCAGCAGGGCCGCCACCATGGCTTTGGGGACTAGGTTCTTGGCCCCGCGGACCGGTACTTTTCCTGTGAGAGGTACACCACCACGGATGGTTAGAACGCTGCCCATGAACACCTGTTTCTTTCGTCTGTTTTGCCCCCAAGGCCACTAGAGACTGCCTCCCCCAGCATAGGAGCAAGCACGCTGATACCGAAATATCGCCACTCACGCCGGGGCGCGGGTTCGTGGCTTGTTTGCAGCGGGTTTTAGGGCCAAAAGCGGATAGGCCCTCCGGACGGGAGGGCCTATCAATTCTATGCCGGGACCTGCGTATGCAAAAACCGCCCCCGGGGGCGCCTCCGAGTCCGGAACGTCAGCTCAGGGGCCGCTAGGACCGGGCCGGAAGCGTGGTCGGTTTGAAAGCTGGACGCCTCGCTTCGAAGGCCGTGATGTCTGCTTCGTGCCGCAGGGTCAGGCCAATGTCGTCGAGGCCCTCAAGGAGGCGCCAGCGCGTGTAATCGTCGATCTGGAACGGTGCCGTGACCGTGCCGCAAATCACCGTCCGGGCTTCGAGGTCAACGGACACTTCGGTGCCCGGAGAGTTTTCGAGCACCTTCCAGATGAGCTCAATGTCGTCCTGGGCGACCTGAGCTGCAACAAGGCCCTGCTTGCCTGAATTGCCGCGGAAGATATCGGCAAAACGCGAGGAGAGCACGGCCCGGAAACCGTAGTCCTTCAGGGCCCAGACTGCGTGCTCGCGCGAAGATCCCGTACCGAAATCAGGGCCCGCGACCAGGACGGATCCGGCGTTGTAGGGCTCCTGGTTCAGGATGAACTCGGGATTCTTCCGCCAGCCGGCAAACAGTGCATCTTCAAACCCGGTTCGGGTGATGCGCTTGAGGTAGACAGCCGGGATGATCTGGTCCGTGTCCACGTTGCTTTGCCGCAGCGGAACGCCGATCCCGGTGTGAGTGGTGATCTTTTCCATGTTCTTCTCCTAGGCTGCCGCAGCAGCGGCGGTGCCCGCGGCCGCACCGGGCAGCGGATCGAGGTCCGATGGTGAGCTGAGGGTGCCGCGCACCGCCGTCGCGGCCGCCACGACCGGCGAGACCAGGTGCGTGCGTCCGCCCTTGCCCTGCCGGCCCTCGAAGTTGCGGTTGGAGGTTGAGGCGCACCGCTCCCCCGGTTCCAGCTGGTCGGGATTCATGCCCAGGCACATGGAGCAGCCGGCGAAACGCCATTCCGCACCAAAGTCCTTGAACACCCGGTCCAGACCCTCGGCTTCCGCTTCCAGCCGAACGCGTGCGGAGCCGGGGACCACCATCATCCGCACGTTCGGGTCTTTCTGCCGTCCGCGGATAATGTCTGCCGCGATCCTCAGGTCCTCGATGCGGCTGTTGGTACAGGAGCCCAGGAAGACGGTGTCGACCCGGATGTCCTTCATGGGTGTGCCTGCCTGCAGGTCCATGTATTCCAGGGCGCGTTCGGCGGCTGCCTTGGCGTTCTCATCGCCGAAGTCCTCAGGAGAAGGCACGCTCTCGGAGAGTGAGACACCCTGGCCCGGGTTAGTCCCCCAGGTCACGAAGGGCTCCAGTTCATCGGCGTTCAGGTAAACCTCGGCATCGAACGTGGCGTCCTCGTCCGTAACCAGTGATTTCCAGTGCTCGACGGCGGCGTCCCAGTCCGCGCCCTGCGGCGCGTGCGGCTTGTCCTTGAGGTAAGCGAACGTGGTCTCGTCCGGTGCCACCATGCCGGCACGGGCTCCGGCCTCGATCGACATGTTGCAGATGGTCATCCGCGCTTCCATGGACAAGGACCTGATGGCTGATCCACGGTATTCCAGGACGTAGCCCTGGCCCCCGCCGGTGCCGATCTTCGCGATCACGGCGAGGATGATGTCCTTGGACGTCACACCGGGCCGCAGGGTGCCCTCAACGTTGATGGCCATGGTCTTGAATGGCTTGAGCGACAGGGTCTGGGTGGCCATGACGTGCTCCACTTCGGAGGTGCCAATACCCATCGCCAGCGCTCCGAAAGCTCCATGGGTGGACGTATGCGAGTCTCCGCACACCACTGTGAGACCCGGCTGTGTCAGTCCCAGCTGCGGACCGACGACGTGGACGATTCCCTGCTCTGCGTCGCCCAGCGGGTGCAGGCGGACACCAAACTCGGCGCAGTTGGCGCGAAGGGTTTCGATCTGCGTCCGGCTGACCGGATCGGCGATCGGCTTGTCGATCTCCAGCGTGGGAGTGTTGTGGTCTTCCGTGGCGATGGTCAGGTCCGGCCGCCGCAGCTTCCGACCGGCAAGACGCAGCCCCTCGAATGCCTGGGGAGAGGTCACTTCGTGGACGAGGTGGAGATCGATGTAAAGAAGGTCCGGAGCACCGTCCTGGCCTTTGGAGACAACGTGCTCGTCCCACACCTTCTCGGCGAGCGTCCTGCTCGCTGCGTGCTCTCCCATGACCTGCGCTCCTCGCCCGATGTGGTTCCGGCCTGTGCAGCCGAACCGCGGATTACTGATGGATTTAAGACAACCAGCATTGCAGCGGCCGGCGCCAGTTTTTCAGCTTGCATCTCAGATAATGAGACGGCAGTATCATTCTATGGACAACTCAAGCGGCGTGGGCGTTATTGATAAGGCTGCAATGGTGCTCGACGCACTGGAAGCGGGACCGACAACCCTCGCCCAGCTTGTAGCTGCCACCGGGCTGGCCAGGCCCACGGTCCACCGGCTGGCGCTGGCACTGGTTCACCACCGCCTGGTCGGGCGGGACATCCAGGGACGCTTTGTGCTCGGGAGCCGCCTCGTGGAGCTGGCATCTGCAGCCGGCGAAGACCGGCTCATCGCCTCAGCCGGACCCGTGCTGCTGGCCCTGCGCGATGCCACCGGTGAAAGCTCGCAGGTGTTCCGCCGACAGGGTGAATGGCGGGTGTGCGTGGCCTCCGCCGAACGGCCCATCGGCCTCCGCGACACCATCCCGGTCGGAACGCAGCTGTCCATGAAGGCAGGGTCCGCAGCCCAGGTGCTGCTGGCCTGGGAAGACCACGACAGGCTGCTCGAAGGCCTGCAGAATGCCCGTTTCACCCCCACGGTGCTGGCCGGTGTCCGGCGCCGCGGCTGGGCGCAGAGCCTGGGCGAACGCGAACCGGGAGTAGCTTCTGTCTCCGCTCCCGTTCGGGGGCCGTCCGGGAGGGTCATCGCCGCCGTCTCCATCTCCGGGCCGATTGAACGCCTCACCCGCCAACCGGGCCGGATCCACGCCGAAGTCGTGACGCGGGCGGCGCAGCAGCTCACCGAAACCCTGCGCCAGGCTGCCGACTGACCCTGCCCTGCCGGCCGTGCCCGGCCTATCCTGAAGACCCAGCGGTCCGGAGAGCCTCCGGAAGAGTCCAAGGAGCGGCCATGAAACGCATGAGGGTGCTCTGGCACATAATCCGCCTCACTGGAGCCGACGTCGTCCTCTTCGGATTCCTTATTGTCTATGCGTCCGCTGCCCTGCTTCTGCCCCGGTTCGAACGCGGGATTCCGGGCCTCGGCGATTCCCTGTGGTACCTGTTCTCGTCCTTCACGACGATTGGGTTCGGAGACTACGTCGCCGTCACTTTCATCGGTCGGCTCATCACGGTATTCGTTGCCCTCTACGGCATCTTGGTGGTCGCCCTGGCCACGGGCGTGATTGTGGGCTTCTACAACGAGCTGCTCCGTGCCCGCACCAAGGACAGCCTGCGCGAGTTTATCGGCGAGCTGGAGCACCTGCCGGACCTTTCCAGGAAGGAGCTGGAGGATCTTGCGGTCAGGGTGCGGCAACGGCACATCCTGGGCTGAGCTCCTCGGTCCATTTGCCGCGGTTCCTGCCTAACCGGCGAAGTGATCCCATCCGGCTGCCTGCGGCTCCCTACAGCCCACTGTGACGTTCCCGGCTCCGGGTTCCCCGCCTGACAGCACGCTTCCTATCTTGCGGAAACCCCGGGGCAGTTCCTGTCCGGCCGCGAATGACGCAAGCAATCCGTGGTCTTCTCCCCCAGCCAGGACCCACTGCAGCGGATCGGCACCGAGATTCTCTGCAGCACCTGCCAGCAGAGCCGCTTCCCTGCGCAGCACCTCAGGATCGAGGTCTATGCGGACACCGGATGCAGCGCACAGCCGGCCGGCATCCCGCACTAATCCATCAGAAATGTCCATCATGGCGCGGGCTCCTGCGCCGGCAGCTGCGGGTCCGGCAGCCAAGGGCGGGCACGGACGGGACTGCGAGGCCGCGAGTGACCGCTCCCAGCCGCCCATGGCCGCGTAGTCCGCGCCGCTGTCCAGCAACGCCAGCCCGGCAGCTGCATGGCCCAGCGCCCCGCAGACCGCCAGGGTGTCCCCTGGCCGGGCTCCCGAGCGCAGAACGGGTGCCCGGCCCTGCAAGTCGCCCGTGACCGCAGCCGTAACCACCAGAGACTGACCGCGGCCAAGGTCGCCGCCGGCCACGGTGCATTGTTCGGCACCCAGTGCACGCAGCGCCGCGGAGAGGCCGTCTGCCAGGCCTTCTACCCAGGTAATGCGGGTGTCCCCCGGCAGCGTCAGGCTAACGACCAGCGACGTCGCCACGGCGCCCATGGCATTAATGTCCGAAAGGTTCTGCGCCGCACACTTCCAGCCGACGTCGAAGCCGGTTGTGCGGTACCCGCCGGGCCACTGCAGCCGGAAGTCCTGATCCTGGACCAGAGTGTCTATGGAGATGACCGTCCGCCCATCGGGAGCTGCCAGCATCGCAGCGTCGTCTCCGGGGCCCAGGAGGGCCTTTCCGGCTCCCAGCCGCGGGAAGATCCTTGCCAGCAGTTCCCCTTCACTGAGTTCCGCTACGTGCTGGGGGTGGTATGCCACGAAAATCCGTTGTCCTTTGCCTCACGCTTGCCGAGCTTTCATTATGCTTCATGGCTTCCCTGCACCGGAGTACCCTCGCCCTATGAAGGGATCAGTAACACGGTTCGCCATCCTCCTGCGGGGCGTGAACGTCGGAGGAATAACGGTCAAGATGGCTGACCTGCGTGCAGTCCTCCAAGGTCTGGGGCTCCAGGCGGTGCGAACACTGCTGGCCAGCGGCAACGCCGTCGTGACTTCTGACCTGGAACCCGTCGTGCTCAAGGCCAGCGTCGAGCAGGCGCTGCGTACGGAGTTCGGCTATGAGGCGTGGGTGATTGTGCTGCCCATGACCCGCGTAGCCGAGCTTGCCGATGCGGTTCCCTATGCCGCAGACGATCCCGCCGTCCACGCCTACGTCACGTTCTCCTCGGATCCGGGGGTGCTGGACGAACTGGTTGGACTCGGAGCTGCTGCCGGACAGGAACAGGTTCGGCTCGGGGCCGAGGCAGTGGCGTGGACAGCCCGGAAAGGGTTGACGCTGGATTCCACGCTTTCGAAGGCAACTGGAAAACCGCGCTATAAATCTGCGACGACGACCCGCAATTTACGGACACTGCACAAAATAGTGGATGCTGGATAAACGGAGTTAAAGAAAACAGCCCCGGACATTTCTGTCCAGGGCTGTTGCCTAGTGACCCCAGCGGGATTCGAACCCGCGTTATCGCCGTGAGAGGGCGACGTACTAGGCCGCTATACGATGGGGCCATTTTGCTTCACTTGCTAAGTGAGCTCAATAAGTATTCCATACTCATTGATTCTTTCTCAAATCCGGCGAGAACCTTCTTTGATTAGCGCTGGGATACCAGGACTCGAACCTAGAATGTCGGTACCAGAAACCGATGTGTTGCCAATTACACCATATCCCAATGTGTTGATCCGGGCTGCTTCCGAAGCTTGAACATCCGGCTGCAACCCCTCAGCACGAGTTATTACTATACACGGGTTCGGGGCGGAGTACAAAACGGCTCCGCTTACTCGGCCCGGAGGCAAGGAACGCACGCTGTACAGGTCAGGATCACGCCAGTACCGGCGGCAGGAACCCTTCGACCAGTTCATTCAACGACCCGATTCTGGCCAGCGTCTTGGTTGCCGCGGCACCTTCCCCAATCCCGGTGCGGTCCAGCCAGATGCCCTGCAGCCCCGCATTGCAGGCCCCGCGGGCATCGACCTCGGGGTTGTCGCCGACGTACAGGGTGCGGGCCGGATCAGTGCCCAGCAACCGTACGCCCTCAAGGAAGATCGCCGGATCCGGCTTCGCAGCATCGACTGCATCAATGCCCACCAGGATCCGAATCCGCTCCAGGCCGGCGGCGTCGAGCTTGGCCCGCTGGTAGTCGTGCACGTTGTTGCTCACGGCCCCGTAGGGGATGCCGCGGGCGTCCAGTTCGTCCAGGACCGGAACGACGTCGTCATATGCCTTGAAATGCCTGGGCAGTTCGCGGTCATAGGCATCGTTCCAGGCAGCCTCTGCGTCGTCGTCGAACACCGGGAGGCCGTACGCCTGCTGCGCGTGTGCCACGCGCAGCAGGCGCTGGCGGGTGAAGCTCAGCTCCCCCGTCAGGTACTTGTCGTAGTAGCCCTGCGGATCGGCTGCGTAGAGGTGCTGGTAGGCCGCCCAGTCCTCCTCGGTGAAGTGTGCCAGGTCCGCGGCGCTGATTTCACGCAGCGTGTTGCCCATGGCCGTGCGGAGGTCCACGAGGGTCTCGTCGATATCAAAGAGCACCCCCATGGGCCTGCTGCTCCGCACTTCACTCATGGACGGCTCAGGCCTCGGCAGCGCGGAACGCGCGGATCCGTGCCAGTGACGAGTCCTTGCCCAGGATCACCATGGACTCGAACAGCGGCGGGGAGATCCGGCGGCCGGAGACGGCCGTACGGACGGGACCGAATGCCAGCCGGGGCTTGATGCCCATCTCGTCCACCAGTGCTGAGCGAAGGGCTGCCTGGATGTTCTCGGCCGTCCACTCCTGCACGGGCTCGAGCGCCGCGAGCGTGGCATCGAGCACCTCGGTGAGGTTGGCCGGAAGGCCCTTCCGCGCGTCGTCCGCCACGTCAATGGCGTCGTCCGCCTTGAAAAGGAAGCCAAGCATGTCCGGAGCTTCACCCAGCAGCGTGATGCGTTCCTGCACCAGGGGCGCAGCTTCAGTGAGGATCTCCTCCTGGCGCTCAGTGAGCTGCTCCCCCACCAATCCGGCGTGCTGAAGGTAGGGCACCAGCCGGCCGCGGAAGTCAGCGGCGTCCAGCCGGCGCACGTGGGTGCCGTTGATTGCTTCGGCTTTCTTCAGGTCGAAGCGTGCCGGGTTGGAGAGCACATCGTGAATGTCGAAGTTCTGCACCAGTTCCTCGACCGTGAAGATGTCCTCATCGGCGGAGAGCGACCAGCCCAGCAGGGACAGGTAGTTGAGCAGGCCTTCGGGGATGAATCCGCGTTCACGGTGCAGGAAGAGGCTGGACTCCGGGTCACGCTTGGAGAGCTTCTTGTTGCCGCCGCCCATGACGTACGGCAGGTGCCCGAAGAGCGGCATGTACTGCGCAACTCCGACGTCGATCAGCGCCCGGTACAGGGCAATCTGCCGAGGTGTGGAGGAGAGCAGGTCTTCGCCGCGGAGAACATGGGTGATCCCCATCAGGGCGTCGTCCACCGGATTCACCAAGGTGTACAGGGGAGCACCGTTGGCACGGACGACGACGAAGTCCGGGACGGTGCCGGCCTTGAACGTGATCTCGCCGCGGACCAGGTCGTTGAAGGTGATGTCTTCATCCGGCATCCGCACCCGGAGCACGGGCTCGCGGCCCTCGGCCTTGAAGGCGGCGATCTGCTCTTCGGTCAGGCTCCGGTCAAAGTTGTCATAGCCGAGCTTGATGTCACGGCCGGCGGCGCGGTGCCGGGCCTCGATTTCTTCCGGGGTCGAGTAGGACTCGTAAAGGTGCCCCGCGTCCTTGAGCTTGGCGATGACGTCCTGGTAGATCTCTCCGCGCTGGGACTGGCGGTACGGTTCGTGCGGACCGCCAACGTTTACGCCTTCGTCCCAGGTGATGCCCAGCCAGTCGAGTGCGTCCAGAAGCTGCAGGAAGCTCTCTTCACTGTCCCGTGCAGAGTCGGTGTCTTCGATGCGGAAGATCATCTTGCCGCCGGTGTGCTTGGCGTAGGCCCAGTTGAACAGGGCGGTGCGGATCAGGCCCACGTGGGGCGTGCCGGTCGGGGACGGGCAGAAACGGACCCGCACCGGAGTGTTGTCGTCGACGGTGGGGAGATCAGCGAAGGAAGAAGGCTCAGTAGTCATGATCCTTCAAGTCTAGCCGCCGTCCACCCAGGGAACCGCGGCGGCGTTCACGCCACGGCTGCCAGAAGCGCCCAAGGTATGCCCGCGCCCAGTACGGCACCAATCGCAGCGGCAGCCAGTTTCCTCTTGGAGAACTTCCGGTCCGGCCAGAACATTCCGGCAGCTGCGGCTGCTGCCAAGGCCAGCCATCCGATCCACGCCAGTGGACCGACTGGGGGAAGGCCGGAGAACAGCATGGCGGCCGCACCGGCACCGCCGCAAAAAACCAGCAGTCCGTTATCCAGGGCGGCGGCCCGCTGGAGCAGCAGGCCAGCCGCCGCCGAGGCTATAAAGGCAAAGACGGCGGCGGCAACCGCCAGGGGTCCGTCAAGCCACAGAATCAGCCGCAGCAGAATAAAGCACAAGGCGACGGCGCCGAGCACCACCGGCCCCGTTGGTGCAGCTGCTGCCCAGCGGCTCAAATCGTTCCGTCGCTGGAGCACGGCCACCAGGACCACGGGGAAGACGCACAGCAGCAAGGCACTGCCTATCCCCCACAACCAGGGGGTGCCTTCACCGCTCACGCCGGCTTCCCCATGGAAGGGCGCGATAAGCAGCGCCGCAGACCACACGCTCACGGCAGCGGCAGCCGGAAAGCCCGCTGGCTGCCGCGCGCCGTCGTACGTGGAGTCCTCTGTCATGCCGTGATGTGCGTGTTAGCCGCGGGCGATATTGGCCAGCGTGCCGATCCCCTCGACCTGGACTTCGATCCGCTGCCCGTCCGTGATCAGGCCGACGCCGGCCGGAGTGCCGGTGAGGATGATGTCACCGGGAAGCAGGGTGAAAGCCTGGGACACGTACGACACCAGTTCCCTGACGCCCCACACCATCTCGGAAGTGTTGCCGTCCTGCACGAGTTCGCCGTCGAGGTAAGACCGCACAGCCAGGTTATCCGTGTCCAGCTCCGTCTCAATCCAGGGACCGACGGGGCAGGAGGTGTCGAAGCCCTTGGCGCGGGCCCACTGACCGTCGGTGCGCTGGGCGTCGCGCGCAGTGAGGTCGTTCGCGCAGGTGTATCCGAAGACCACTTCGTCCACCCGCTCAAGCGGAACATCCTTGCAGATGCGTCCGATCACCACGGCCAGCTCGGCCTCGTAGGAGATTTCATCGGAGAAGGAGGGCAGGACGATCGGATCGTTCGGCCCGATCACGGAGGTGTTCGGCTTGAAGAACATCAACGGTGCTGCCGGGACTTCACCGCCCATTTCAGCCGCATGGTCCGCGTAGTTCTTGCCGATGCCCACGACTTTGCTGCGGGGAATGATCGGTGCGAGGAGGCGTACGTCCTCGAGCTTGTGCCGCTCCCCCGTGAGCTGCACGCCGGAGAAAAACGGGTCCCCCTTGATAACGGCAATTTCTTCATGGCCTTCATCGCCGTCGACGACGCCGAAGGCAGGGTCACTGTCCTGGATAAACCGAGCAATACGCATGGGTTCAAGCCTAGTCGAGATTCTGTGTGCGCATGCAGAACGTCAGGGTGCCGCGAACTACCCAGCGCGGCAGGCAGGACAACAGCCACGATCAGGAAGACAACGACGACGGCGGGACGGCCCTGCGCGTTCACCGCGGACTATTCTCCCACTCTGGAATCTCTCGGCGGCTGAGAACTCGGCCTGTGGTGAACGCCATAAGCCGCACCCGTGCGCCCGTGCGGTTTGCTGCGTTTTGGGGTGATTCGTTTGCTGTGGGAATTTGCTGCGCGGCGCCGTGCCCGGTTTTCCCCGGACGACCTGTTTTTCCCGAAACGCAGCGAAGCCATGTCGCAGGGGGCAGCGAAATCCCCGAACGCAGCGTTTCGGCACCCAAAGTGCAGCGTTCTGGCCGGTCTGCGGTGCCTCTTCCCGGGGAAGCAGGGCCGGCAGGGTGGCCTTGGCCTGGCCCCGAACGGACGTGCCGTGATTTTGCGCACCCGCCGTACCTGGCCCTTCCGGTGCCGGCGGCCGAAGAACCCTGTCACCAGAGCGGCGGGTTAAACAGGTCGGGCCCCGCACACAGTGCGGGGCCCGAAGCCCGGAACCCCAGGGGGTTCTAATGGTTGTCCGGCGGTGACCTACTCTCCCACACCCTCCCAGGTGCAGTACCATCGGCGCTGCGGGTCTTAGCTTCCGGGTTCGGAATGGGACCGGGCGTTTCCCCCGCGCAATGACCGCCGTAACCCTACCAACCCGGCACACACCCACCCGGACCGAGTCCGGTGGTATGGCGGGTAAATCAGTGGATTACACGATAACCGTGTATTCAATTAGTTCCTGCAACCAGAACAACCCTGGCGGGTTGTTGGCTGGGAACCACATAGTGGACGCAAGCAGCATGATCACAACACCCTGTACGTTGGGAAACCGTTTGAAGTCGTGTTTCCCCAGGTGTTGGTGTGGTGTAAGTTATCGGCCTATTAGTACCGGTCAGCTTCACGGGTCTTTAGTCCCCGCTTCCACATCCGGCCTATCAACCCAGTGGTCTGGCTGGGGGCCTCTCACACACAAGGTGTATGGAAATC
>NZ_JAJJOD010000005.1:0-135760 GCF_020907385.1 Arthrobacter sp. zg-Y916
AGCACGCCGCCAGCGTTCATCCTGAGCCAGGATCAAACTCTCCGTAAATGTGTTACAGACACACAACCGGAGCCAAGGAAAATTGGCTGCACAGTCATGCACTAAATTCGAAACCAGCTAAAAAAGCCGTTCCAGCCCACGGGGTGGGCCGAACAGCCAGTTCAACCAATCAAAATAATTGGTATCAATAAACTTGGCACACTATTGAGTTCTCAAACAACAGTCGCATCCGGTCTACTCAGAAAAACCATTTCCGTTTCCGGCTGATTCTTTTTCTTTTCGCACCGCTGCGGTGTTTCATAATTCTATTTCATCAATCCGATTTTAGCAAATCCGGAATATCTCCGAAATCTGCATGAAACAGAATGATGATTCCACGCCAAACGAGAGGTTATTTTCTCAGCCAATGCCTCGAAGCAAGCCTCTGTGTCGGTTGGATTTTTGCCGCCATGCTCGGCGCTCTTGCTTCTCAGCGGAGCGTCCCGGCCGCGGCGACTCATTTATCTTTGCACACCTCCGGTGACCCATGCAAGCCGGGATCCCTGTGATCTCCTGCACTGCCCGTAACACGCCCAAGTACGGCAAAACGGCGGAAGGCCGGCCCCGTGGGACCGGCCTTCCGCCGACTGCAGTGGTTTAGTCCGTGACCACCACGGTGGCCAGGGTCCGCTTGCCGCGGCGCAGCAGCAGGTACTTGCCGTGCAGCAGCTGATCGGTGCCGATCACGGCGTCGATCTCGGTGACCTTGCGGTTATTCACGTACGCCCCGCCTTCGGTAATGGTGCGGCGCGCATCGGAGTTTGTCTTGGAAAGCTGCGTGGCTACCAGCAGGTCGATGATCCCCAGGCTGCCGGATCCTACTTCTGCACGGGGCAGTTCGGCTGTGGCGGCGGTGAGCGTGGCTTCGTCCAGGGACTCCAGCTCGCCCTGCCCGAAGAGCGCAGCAGAAGCGGCAATCACCTTGTCGGTCGCGCCGGTGCCGTGGACCAGCGAGGTCACGTCGTAGGCAAGGGCCCGCTGCGCCTCGCGCTTGTGCGGTGCTTCCTGCACGGAGCGCTCAAGTTCTGTGATTTCCTCCCGGGTGCGGAAGGTGAAGACCTTGAGGCGGTCGATCACATCGGCGTCGGCGGTGTTCAGCCAGAACTGGAACATGGCGTAAGGGCTGGTCATGGTGGGATCCAGCCAGATGGCGTTGCCCTCGCTCTTGCCGAACTTGGTGCCGTCCGAATTGGTTATGAGCGGCGTACCCAGGGCGTGGACGCCGGCGCCCTCCACCTTGCGCACCAGTTCGGTGCCGGACGTGAGGTTTCCCCACTGGTCGGAGCCGCCGGTCTGCAGCACACAGTCGTAATCACGGAAGAGCTGGAGGTAGTCCATGCCCTGCAGCACCTGGTAGCTGAACTCGGCGTAGCTGATGCCTTCATCGGAGTTCAGGCGGGAGGCGACGATTTCCTTCTTGATCATGGTTCCGACCCTGAAGTGCTTGCCGATTTCCCGAAGGAAGTCCAGGGCGCTCATCGGAGCGGTCCAGTCCAGGTTGTTCACCATGCGGGCCGCGTTGTCGCCCTCAAAGCTGAGGAAGCGCTGGACCTGTCCCTGCAGGTAGCCAACCCATTCTGCGACCGTTTCCTTGGTATTCATGGTGCGTTCCGCCGTCGGGCGCGGATCTCCGACCAAACCGGTGGAGCCGCCGACGAGCGCAAGCGGACGGTGCCCGGCCAGCTGCAGGCGGCGCATAGTCAGCAGCTGGACCAGGTTGCCCAGGTGCAGGCTCGGCGCCGTGGGATCGAAGCCGCAGTAATACGTGACCGGGTCTCCGCTGAGGAGTTTTTCCAGTTCCGTCTCATCGGTGGAGAGCTTAATCAGCCCTCTCCACTTCAGTTCCTGCCAGATGTTGGCAAAGGTCGGATCGTTCTGCTGGGCAACTAGGCCCTCGGAGGTCTCGGTATTCTGTGGCACGCCTTCTAAATTATCAGGATTCGGTGCCGTCGATGCCCGCGGGGATGCCGTGCTCCGCTATAAGACGCAACCTCTGTGTGGGCCTGGTCATGGCAACGTACAGATCCCCCACCTTGCCGGCCGCTGCGGTCAGCAGTTCGGACGGCTCAAGGATGACGACGCCGTCGAACTCGAGTCCCTTTGCCTCGCGGGGCGAGATGACGACGATGTCCTGCGACAGTCCCCCGGCGCCCGTCCCGACACGGTTCCCGTACACGGCCGTAACAGCCCGGCGGACCTCGGTCAGCCGGTGTTCCTCCGTGATGACGGCCAGAAGGCCTCCCTCAATTGCTTCCAGGTCCTCCGGGAGTGTCTGCATCAGCCTGTCCACCAGGGTGCCCTCCGGCACGGTGTCCAGGAACGGCGCCCATTGGCCCTCACGCACGGCCTTGGGCGCCGACACCACCAGGCCGGCCGCATTGGCCATCCGAACCGCGGCTTCGGCGATCTGGGCCGGGGTACGGTAGTTGACCGTCAGTTCCTCCAGGGTCCAGCGCTCCCCCACAAACGGTTCCAGGGCCCGCTGCCAGGACGTTGCCCCGGCCGCGGAGGAAGTCTGGGCAATATCGCCGACCACGGTGAACGATTTCAGCGGGCAGCGGCGCATCAGCAGGCGCCACTGCATCGCGGAGAGTTCCTGCGCCTCGTCCACCACGACGTGCCCGAAGGCCCACGTACGGTCGACGGCGGCGCGGTCGGCAGCGGTGAGCCGCTGTTCCGTCGCCATGTTGTGGTTCGCCAGGTCTTCAGCGGAAAGGATGCCGTGCGCACCGGAGTCTTCAAGGAAGCCCTCGGTGTTCTCGATGGCACGCTCGGCGTTGGCGAGGTCCCGCTTCCGGGCCTCCTCCAGGGCGGCGCTGTCGCGGCCGGCGGAGGCGTCAAGGTCACCCAGCAGTTCCGCCGCCTCGTCGAGAAGGGGAATGTCGGCTTCGGTCCAGGGCGCGTCGGGGCTGCGCATCAGCAGCGCACGTTCGGCATCCGTGAGCTCGGGAGCGGCCATTTCCAGGTGCCCGGGCTTGCTGAACAGCTCGGTGATGAGCTTCTCCGGGGTGAGCGGCATCCAGCACAGGTTCAGGGCAACTCGCACGTCCCGGGCGCTGCGCACATCTTCAGCCAGGTAGGCCCGGTCAGTGCTGTTGCCTGCTCCCGCTGACTCTTCGAGGACTTCGGTCATCTGGTCGGTGAGCTCGCGCAGCAGGATCTTCACGAAGGTCACGCGGGCTTCGTTGTGGGGTTTGCCGGTGGCGCGCGCCCGGTCCCGGGCCCGCGCCACCTGCTTGGGCGTGAGGGTGATCATGGTGCCGTCAACGTTGAGGCGCCGCGGTTCGGCCAGGATGCGCTGGCGGTTCGCCACGGCCCGGGCGACGACGTCGGCCATCGTCAGTCTGCCTTTGACCTCCGATGCCGCTGCTGTGTCCTCGCCTGAGGCGGTGATACCGGGCATCAGCTGTCCGAGGCTGGCCATGACGACGCCGGTCTCGCCCAGGGACGGCAGTACGCGTTCGATGTACCGGATGAAGGCGTTGGACGGGCCGACGAGCAGGACGCCGGCAGACTTCAGCCGTTCGCGGTGCGTGTAGAGCAGGTAAGCAGCACGGTGCAGGGCGACGGCTGTCTTGCCGGTGCCCGGGCCGCCCTGCACGACCAGCGTGCCGGGCAGCGGAGCGCGGATGATCCGGTCCTGCTCGGCCTGGATGGTGCCGACGATGTCGGACATCTGGCCCGTGCGCTTGGAGTTCAGTGCCGCCAGGAGGGCGCCTTCGCCCTGGAGATTTTCGCCGTCCTCCAGCATGGAGTAATCCAGCACGTCGTCTTCAAGGCCTTCGACGTCACGCCCCTTGAGCATCAGGTGCCGGCGGCGCCGCACACCTTGTCGTTCAAAGGCCGTGGCCTGGTAGAAGGTGCCGGCTTCGGGGGCGCGCCAGTCGACCATCAGCCGCTGAAGATCGGCAGTGGAGAGGCCGATCCTGCCGATGTAGCGGGTCTCGCCGTCGTCGAGGTCCAGGCGTCCGAAAACCAGCCGGTCATCGACAGCATTCAGCTGTGCGAGGCGGTCCTCGTACATGGTTGCGAAGGCATCGCGTTCAGACCGGTTCTGGTGCGAACCGGCGGAGTGGCTGCGGCGGACCTGGGCCAGCTGCTCGCTTTTTTCCTCGCGCAGTTCATCCAGGCGGTGGTACAGGCCGGCCACATATTGGCGCTCGTTTTCGAGCTCCTCATGGGCCGAAGACGTTTCAGGCATGTTCGCGTTCCCTCTCGCAAAGGCAGACCGTCAATCTTACCCCGCATCGGCACATTTTCCATGCCCTGTCCATAGAGCGGCCAGACGGCGCGCCGCCGGCACCCAAAAGACTAGTACGTGCGCAGGGAACGGACCTTGTAACCGGCCAGGTTTTCCCGCCCGCCAAGGCCGTCCAGTTCAAGTACGACGCCGATGCCGGCAACGCTGGAGCCGGCACGTTCGATGAGCCTGGCGGTGGCGCCCAGGGTACCGCCGGTCGCCAGCACATCGTCCAGGACCAGGACCCGGGAACCGTGCGGAATGTCGCCGATGTGCACTTCGAGGCTGTTGGTGCCGTACTCCATGGAGTACGCCTCGTTGTACGTCGGGCGCGGCAGTTTACCGGGCTTGCGGACGGTGATGACACCATGTCCGGAGGCGTAGGCTGCGGCAGCGGCCAGCAGGAATCCGCGGGCTTCGACGCCGGCCACGTAGTCGAAGGTTCCCTCGAAGTCGGCCAGCAGGGCGTCGACCATGCCCCGCAGTGCCGGCCCGTCAGCGAAGACCGGAGTCAGGTCGCGGAACGTCACCCCCGGCGTCGGGTAGTTCGGGACCACCGCGCAGAGGCGGTCAATGGTCTCGAGGATGGATTCGGCCGGTCTTGCTGAGCCGGCCAGGGGTGCTGAAGCTTCGTCTTTCACCCATCCACCTTACCGGGCCCCGGCCCCGGTTACCCTGCCCGGTGCCCGTCCGGGGCTGCGCTGCTGGTCACAGGGAAGCCGGTTCAGGCCGTCTTGGCGGTGGCGCCCGCCGGCCGCCGACGCGGCACAGCAGGACGGTATTTGGAGACCGTGGGTTCCCCGGTGAACCAGAAGCGCCACGGGTAGGCCTCTCCCCCGCCCTCACCGCTGACCCCTACCCTCGGACCGCGGGAGATCCGCGCAGGATCCACTGGTTGGGCAGGAAGTTCCAGCCGCAGCGGCGCGGCAAAAACGTCGGCCCCGTTCAGGGCCCGGTCAATGCCCAGGGCCTGCGCAAGCCGTGCGGGACCGCGGGCCAGGTCCAGGTCCGTCTTCGGTTCGTTGCGGCGCTTCCGGGCAATCCCGTGTCCCTCAACGATTTCCCCTGCCCGCAACAGCAGTCCGGTGGCCGTGCCTTCATCCCCGCAGACAACGTTGGCGCAGTAGTGCATGCCGTAGGTGAAGTAGACGTAGAGATGCCCGGCGGGACCAAACATGGTGGCGTTACGGGCGGATTGGCCGCGGAAGGCATGCGATCCCGGGTCCGCCTCCCCCAGATAGGCCTCGACTTCGGTGATCCGGACGGCCACGGCGCCGTCGTCGGCTTCATGATGCAGCACGGCTCCCAGGAGCCACGGAGCTGCCTCCGTGGCCGGAACGGCAAGGCGCGTGCGCGGGTCCGGGAGATTCATGCCTCGACCGTAGCAAGCGGGACCCCCGGGCCAAAAAACCGGCCGGTTTTCGGCTGCCGGACTCAGACCATTGATCGATAGAGAGCTTCAAGGGCGCGCAGCCGGTGCGAGTTCGGGTGCGGGGTTCCGCCTTCCAGACGGACCGCTGCGGAATCGAGCGCCAGATGCCAAGCGGCCATGAGGGCGGCGGCGTCCTGGGACGTACCGCCTTCGAGCCGCTGTGTGATGCGCAGCTTTCCAAAACCGTCCTCGTCAACGGCGGTGATTTCCGCGCCTTCGCCCATGCGCAGGTTGCCGCTGGAGCTCTCGAGAGCGGCACCCAGATCATCTGCGGGGGCGTCGTACCAGCGTTCGAAATAGATGGTCCGGCCTTCCGGTGTTTCTTCCAGGACACCCATGGTCGGGGAGATACGGAAGTCACGGCTGTAGGCATCGCGCAGGGACCGCCACTGCCCCGGGGGTTCCGGATCCGGGGCTCCGCCGGCGGCCACGGCCGCGAAGGCGTCGTGTATCCCCTCCCATCCGGCGCTTCCCTCGGCGAGGAAATCGGCGGTGTCGGTGCGTGAGCGGAACGTCAGGAGTGCACCGCCGTCGGACTCCAGGACCTGCCATTCCAGCACGGACTCTTCACCGAGTTCATCGTCCCAGGAGATCTGCAGGCTGGACCGGGGGGTCAGCTGCAGGACGGTGCCCGAGGCGGTTCCGTTGCCCATGTCGAGGGTGTATTCCTTGCCCAGCTCCCAGCCGGGCGTTACGGATCCCAGCCACTGTTCCACCTTGCGGGGGTTGGTGAGCACATCCCAAATGTGGGCAGTGGGATAGTCGAACTGCTTATCGAAGGCCACGGCCCAGCCGTCGGTGACCTTTTCGATCCGTCCCTGCGGAACGGCGGAGACATCATTCCCGGAATCACTGGACGGTGTTGCTGAGTCAGCCATGGCCGGCCTTCCGTAGACGCGGATTATCGCACTATCAACCCTAGGCTGGACGCGCTTGCTCTGGAAGGCCCGCCCCTACTGCGGGCTCATTGCGGACGGCCATGGCAGCAGCACCGGAAGCGCAACGCCGTCGGCGTCCGCATCAGCACGGAGGCTGCCCAGGCTGGGATGCCGTCCTGCCAGCCACGCGGCGATGTCGGTCGCCATTCCGTTGACCGCCACGGTGCGGGGCCCGTTGCCGATGGTCCGCGGGATGTGCCCGAGGGGCTGCAGCCTCAGGCGCAGGCCGTCAGGGACGCGGGCAGAAAGAAAGCCAAAAAGGTGGTCCGAGAATGCCGGAGGCCAGGCATCCGCGTCGACGCCGATGTCCAGGTCGCTGAGATGGATCACCAGTTCGCGCCACAGGGCTTCCGCTCCATCCCGCACGACGCCGCCGCGGTAGGAAATGGCGGCGCTCCAGCCGGCGTCGTCGAGGGCCGTGAAGCGCTCAATGGCCTGGCCGATTTCCCGGGCCAGGACCGCACGGTGCTCAGCGGCCGAGCGCAGGGCGCCGCGTTCGATGGCCTGGTTCCGGCCGTCCACGCCGCCGTCGTACAGTTCGACGGTTTCCCCGCGGGCAGCGAACTCGACCTGGCGGGCCATGGCTGTGCTCACCCCGGCGACATGGGCCAGGACATGCCCGCGGCTCCACCCCGGCAGGCGCGACGGCGCTGCTACCTGCTCGTCGGAGAGCGGGGGCAAATGCCGTGCAAGTTCTTGTGCTGCGGTGCTGATGGCGGCCAGCAGTTCGGCGTTGGTCTGCTCAGTCATGCGCCCAGCGTAGCGCCGGACCCGTCAGGATGCGCGTTCGTCCCAGTCACGGACGGAGGCTTGCGGGCGATCGGACTCCCTAACACCCCAGCGAACGAGGCAGGTCATAGTTTGACTGCATCCTTGCAGATGGGGAATGTGTGAATTAGATTACAGCCAGTGTGCGTTTGTTGAACATTTGTTCGCATAGCGCGCAGTAGCAATCTGGGGGCCGACCGGTGTCATCGACGACAGCCGGCTGCGTCCGCCAGCCTCACGGATGCAAAAGGAGCCCTACATGAAAAGACTCACCAAGTCACTGGCCATTGGAACCATTGGCCTCTTCGCGCTGTCCGGATGTGCTTCGGGGAGCGGCAGCGACTCCGGCGACGAGTTCCCGGCCCAGGACATCAGGCTCACGGTCCCCTGGGCGGCCGGCGGCTCCGGTGACCTGACTGCGCGCACCATCGCCCCGCTGCTTGAACGCGAGCTCGGCGTTGAAGTCATCGTGGAGAACCGGCCCGGCGCCAACGGTTCAGTCGCTTACAACTGGCTCAAGGACCAGAAGCCCGACGGATACAACCTCTCGATGATGGGTGTCGAGGTTGCCACCCTGCAGTTCCAGGACTACGACATCGACCCGGCCAATTACGAACCCATCGGCCAGGGACTTGCCGGACCCGGTGCCATCGCCGTCCCCGTGGACAGCCCTTTCGAAACCCTCGAAGACCTCATTGAAGCGGCCAAGGCCAGCCCGGGCGACATCACGTACTCAAGCCCCGGCGTCGGCTCGGTCTGGGACTCCCCCGCCCAGGGACTCCAGGAACTGGCCGGGATCACACTGACATCCGTACCGTTCGATGGCTCAGCCCCCGCTGTGGCCGCCGTGGCGGCCGGTGACGCGGACTTCTCCATCGACGCAATCGGCACGCAGAAGACCCAGGTCGACGCCGGCAAGCTGCGCTACCTGGCGATGCTCACGGACGAGCGCGACCCGAAGAACCCTGATGTCCCCACCGCCAAGGAATCGGGAATCGACCTGACCAATGCCTCCTGGGTCGGCATCATGGCCCCGGCAGGAACTCCCGCTGAGACGGTCCAGCGGCTCTCAGAGGCCATGGGCAAGGCTGTCGAGGATCCTGAGTACCGCACCGTTATCGAAAACTCCAACCTGGTTCCGACCTTCAAGGATTCTGAAGAGATGAAGTCGTTCCTGGAAGCTGAAGCAGACCGTTACGGCCCCTGGATCGCGCTGGCGCAAGGCAAGTAGGCCCCAGCATCCGGGGCACCGGGCCGCTCGCGGCCCGGTGCCCCGGATCCAGAAAAGGAACCCAAATATATGAGCAATCACGAATCTGCGGTCGAAGGCGATCCTGCCGAAACTGTGCAAAGCCAAGGCGACGGACTCCTTGACCCGGCTGTCCTGGTCACGGACAGGGCTCACCGTCTTCGGGAGCTGATCCCCGCGGGTGTCACCCTGGGCCTGGGCATTACCGTCCTGATTATGGCCCAGGACATCAACTCCGGCGTTCGGGTGGAACTTGGCCCGCCGTTCTGGCCCACCATGCTGGCTTGGTGCCTCATCGTCTGCGGAGCGCTCATGGCGGTGGTCAATGTGCTCCGGGGAGTCAGCAGCACCAATGTCCCGGACCCGATTACGTCCTGGGGTCTCGGCCGTCTGGCTGGAACCGCAGGGATCTTGGTGGGCTACCTCCTGCTCTGGAACGTCCTGCAGTTTTGGCTGGTCACTTTCGCTGCCACGACGGCGTTGACGTTCCTCTACGGCGGACGGGGCTGGAAGCCGCTGCTTATGTTCCCGGCCATTGTCGCGGCCATCCTCCATTTCCTCTTCGTCGTCGCATTGCGAGTGAACCTATGATTTCGATTGCCGCTTCCCCGGTTACAGACGGCATCATGACCGTCCTTCAGGTAGACACCCTCCTTTACATTGGGCTCGGCATCGCGGTAGGCATGCTGGTCGGCGCATTTCCGGGTGTCACCGCAACCATGGCGGTCGCCCTTGCCAGCGGCTTTACGCTGACCCTGGAACCGATCCAGGGCCTGGCAGTCCTGCTGACCATTTACGTTGCCGCCCAGTTCGGGGACAGGGTGCCGGCCATCCTGATCAATACTCCCGGCACGCCGGCCTCCATCTCAACGACCTTTGACGGCTACCCGCTGGCACTTAAAGGCCAAGCGGGACTGGCCATGACGACGTCGGCGTTTGGATCAGCCTTCGGCATGATCGTCGGCATCATCATTCTGGCCGTCGCCGCAGTGCCGCTCTCGGAATTCGCCCGGCAGTTCGGTCCGCCCGAGATGTTCGCACTCGTCGTGTTCGGCCTGACCATGATGGTAGGTGTCTCCTCCGGACGCGTCATCAAGGGCCTGGCCGCCGGCGCGTTTGGCCTGCTGCTCGCCACCGTTGGCCGTGACCCGATCACCGGCGATGCACGCTTCACCATGAACATCCTGGAGCTCAACGGCGGCATCCCGTTCATCGCCGTCATCATCGGGTTCTTTGGTGTCGCTGAAGTGCTGAACCAGATCCTGACCAGGGCGCGGCAGGAGAGCCATGTGAAGCCCGTGACCCAGATGGGCCGCTGGATGCCGGGCAGAAAGCTCATGCGCCGGCTCCTGAAGCCCATGGGCATCGGTGCGGCTACCGGTTCAGTTGTAGGCCTGGTCCCCGCCGTCGGCGGCGACATTGCCGGCGTCATCGCCTGGGAAAATGCCAGGAAGGCTTCCAAGCATCCCGAAGAATTCGGAAAGGGCTCCCTGGAGGGCCTGACCGCAGGGGACACCTCCAGCACCGCGACGCTGGGCGGCAGCGTCACCACCACGATGGCTCTGGGCGTTCCCGGAGACTCCGTCATGGCGGTAATGATCGGCTCCATGATGATCTGGGGCATCCAGCCCGGGCCGGCGCTGTTCAGCACCCACCCGGATCTGGTCTCTTCATTGGTTACCATCATGCTGATCGCAACCATCCTGACGCTGGGCCTCAGCCTGGTGCGGATGCGCGGCATGGTGCGGCTGCTGGAGCTGCCGAGCCACTACCTTTGGGTGATCATCCTGATCTTCTGCATGGTTGGAACATATTCCATCAGCAACAGTGTCTTCGACGTGTTCATGATGATGATCTTCGGTCTGATTGGGCTCTTCATGCTGCGCTTCGGGTTCCCGGCCGGACCTGCAGTTCTTGGCCTCATCCTCGGGCCGCTGGCCGAAGCGAACCTGCGCCGGGCGCTGATTACCGACGGCTGGAACTCAGTCTTCACCAGCCCGATTGCCCTGCTGCTCCTTACGATCTCCGCGGCCGCCCTGATCGTCCCGCCGCTGCGCCAGCGGGCCAAGCGCCGCCGGCTGGCAGCGGCGCGCGTTCCTGAGCAGACGCCGCTGCCTTAGCCAGGCGGTAAAGCCCCGGGCGGTTGTACCTGGCAGTTTGCCGAGTACATTCGTCCGGGGCCTTTTCGTTTAATCTGCGGTGCTCACTCTGGCCCGCCGGTGGGATACCGGTGCCGGATGTGCCGGTTTCCGGGATCGGCCTGCCAGAACTCGACTTCCCGCGGTGCCAGGGCGTAAAGCTGCCAGAGCGGGTTCTCCGAACCATCCGCACCGGGGCGTTCATCCCAGTCCCGGGCGGAGGCTTCGGCACTGAGCTGGACCACGTCTCCGGCCACCCGGATCTGGCGGCCCAGCGCATACCAGTAGAAGTTCATGGCGGCGCGGGGGTTCTGCTCAAGTTCTCGGCCCTTGCGCGAGGAGCGCGAAGTGGCGAAGTGCCAGCCGTCGTCGTCGATGTCCTTCAGGATGAGCATGCGGGAGGAGAGGTTCCCGGCGGCGTCCGCTGTGGCGAGGGACAAGGCATGCGGCTGCGGCACTCCCGCAGCCAGGGCCTCCTCCAGCCAGAGACGGAACAGCTCCGCAGGATCCGCGGGAGCCGTGTCCGGGTCGAAGTCCGGCAGGTCCTCCGGGAAGTCGGGCAGGGCGCGCAGCATGCGCCGGAAGTTCGGGTTCGGCATGGCTCCACGCTAGTGCCCCGGCGTAAACGAAAGGGCAGTTACGGCTGGTTTGAGGGCTCAAACCAGCCGTAACTGCCCTTTCGAGGAGGAGGGTTAGTCGGCGAAGGCGCGGGCGGCGTCGAGCTGCTTCTTCAGCTCGGCCAGCTGCGCTTCGACGGCTGAGCGCGCTGTTCCGCCCTGTGCGCTGCGGCTGTCCAGGGAACCCTCGGTCGAAAGCACGGTGCGGACCTCCGGGGTCAGGTGCTCCGAAATCCCGGCGTACTCCTCGTCGGTGAGGTCCCAGAGTTCGACGCCGCGGGATTCGGCCAGCTTCACGGCGGCACCGGAGAGCTCGTGCGCCTCCCGGAACGGCACACCCTGGCGGACCAGCCATTCGGCGATGTCGGTGGCCAGGGCGAAGCCCTGCGGCGCCAGGGACTGCATGCGTTCGGTGTTGAAGACCAGGGTCGCGATCATGCCGGAAACGGCCGGAAGCAGCAGCTCCAGCGTGTCCGTGGCGTCAAAGACCGGTTCCTTGTCTTCCTGCAGGTCCCGGTTGTACGCCAGCGGCAGTCCCTTCAGCGTGGCCAGCAGCCCGGTGAGGTCACCGATGAGGCGGCCGGCCTTGCCGCGCGCCAGCTCGGCGACGTCAGGGTTCTTCTTCTGCGGCATGATCGAGGAGCCGGTGGAGAAGGCGTCGTCGAGGGTCACGAAGGAGAATTCCTTGGTGGCCCAGAGGATGATCTCCTCGCTGATCCGGGACAGGTCGACGCCGATCATGGCGGCCACCCAGGCGTACTCGGCGTAGACGTCACGCGAGGCGGTTCCGTCGATCGAGTTCCAGGCGGCGGAGTCGAAGCCCAGGTCCGCGGCGACGGCGTTGGGGTCCAGTCCCAGCGAGGAACCGGCCAGTGCACCGGAGCCGTACGGGGACACGGCGGCGCGCTTGTCCCAGTCGGCCAGGCGCTGCACGTCGCGCAGCAGGGCCCAGGCGTGGGCCAGCAGGTGGTGGCTCAGCAGGACCGGCTGGGCGTGCTGCAGGTGGGTGCGGCCGGGCATGGCCACACCCAGGTGCTTCTCGGCCTGTTCCACCAGCGAGTCGACGGTGGCCAGCACGCCGCCCGAGATAATCCGGGCGTGGTCGCGCAGGTACATCCTGCCCAGCGTGGCGATCTGGTCGTTGCGGGAGCGGCCGGCGCGGAGTTTTCCGCCCAGCTGGGCTCCGGCACGCTCGATCAGCCCGCGTTCCAGGGAACCGTGCACGTCCTCGTCGGACTCGGCCGGGAGGTAGGCGCCGGAGCGCACATCGGCGTCGAGCTCATCCAGGGCCTTGAGCATCCCGGTGAGTTCGTCGCCGGTCAGCAGCCCGGCCTTGTGCAGGACCCGGGCGTGTGCCCGGGAGCCTGCAATGTCATACCCGGCAAGCCGCCAGTCGAAGTGGGTGGACTTGCTCAGGGCTGCCAGCGCGTCGGCCGGACCGCCGGCGAAGCGGCCTCCCCACAGCGCACCCTGGACCGTTGATCCGGGGCCGGCGGCTCCGGGCTGCGCGGCCACTGATTCGATTGACGGCTTGCCGTTATTCATGTGTTTACTTTCCTTCGGACAGCCGCAGGTCGCGGCCGGAGGCAACCTTGGAGGACATGCCGAACAGTTCGATGAACCCGCGGGCCATGGACTGGTCGAACGTGTCGCCGGTGTCGTACGTGGCGAGGTTGAAGTCGTACAGCGAGGACTCCGAGCGGCGGCCGGTCACGGTCGCGCGGCCTGCGTGCAGGTCCATGCGGATATCGCCGGAGACGTACTTCTGGGTGTCCCCGATGAAGGCGTCCAGGGAGTTCTTCAGCGGGGAGAACCACTGGCCGTCGTAGACCAGTTCGGTCCAGCGCTGGCCAACGGTCTTCTTGAAGCGGGCCTGCTCGCGCTCGACCGTGACGTTTTCAAGCTCGCGGTGCGCGGCCATCAGGGCCATGGCGCCGGGAGCTTCGTAGATTTCACGGCTCTTGATGCCCACGAGGCGGTCTTCGACAATGTCGATCCGGCCGATGCCCTGGGCGCCGGCGCGGCGGTTCATTTCCTCGATGGCCTGCAGCGGGGTGACGGGCTTGCCGTCGATCGCTACGGGAACGCCTTCCTTGAAGGTGATGACAACTTCGTCAGCGGCGATGCCGGAGGCCGGGTCGGAGGTGTATTCGTACACGTCCGGGGTGGGGCCGTTCCAGATGTCTTCCAGGAAGCCGGTTTCCACGGCGCGTCCCCAGACGTTGGCGTCGATGGAGAACGGGTTCTTCTTGGTGGTGACGATCGGCAGGTTCTTCTCCTCGGCGAAGGCAATGGCCTTGTCGCGGGTCAGGGCCAGGTCGCGGACCGGAGCGATGCACTTGAGGTCCGGGCCCAGGGTCTGGATGCCGACCTCGAAGCGGACCTGGTCGTTGCCCTTGCCGGTGCAGCCGTGCGAGACGGTGGTGGCGCCGAATTCGCGGGCAGCAGCAACCAGGTGCTTGACGATTACCGGGCGGGAAAGCGCGGAAACCAGCGGGTAGGAATCCATGTACAGGGCGTTGGCCTGCAGCGCCGGCATGCAGTATTCCGCAGCAAACTCGTCGCGGGCATCAGCCACGTAGGCTTCGACGGCGCCGCAGTCGAGGGCACGCTGGCGGATGGTTTCAAGGGATTCCCCGCCCTGTCCGACGTCGACCGCCACGGCGATGACCTCGGCGCCGGTTGCCTCGGCAATCCAGCCGATGGCTACAGACGTATCCAGGCCACCGGAGTAGGCCAGAACAATACGTTCGCTCACGAATGTGCTCCTCTTTGCGTTGAGTGCAGCGCGGTGCGCTGCGGTTGTTTGTAAAAGTGGGGGGAAGCTGCGTGGCCGGGAAGGAAACCCTGCGGATTCAGCTTCTACAGTATTCGATTGTCGGGTGCCTGGCCGCTGGCCGTAGCCTCGTCCGCGATGGAGAGGAAACGCGCTGCGAGTTCGGCGCCGCCGTCGGGCTCCCGGGTTACCAGCAGCACAGTGTCGTCGCCGGCCACGGTTCCCAGGATGGACGGGATCACCGAGTGGTCGATCGCCAGTGCCAGGAAGTTCGCCGCTCCCGGCGGGGTCCGCAGCACCACGACGTTCCCGGACGCCTCGGCGGTGACCAGCAGTTCGCCGCAGAGCCGGGCCAGCCGCGCGTCGAGCACTTCCTGGGAGACTCCGGACTGCGGGCGGCGTTCCCCGCCCTCGGACGGAACGGCGTAGACCAGCACGCCGTCCTTGCCGCGCATGCGCACGGCACCGAGCTCGACCAGGTCGCGCGACAGCGTCGCCTGGTTGACCTGCACGCCGTCGTCGGCCAGCAGAGACGCCAGCTCGGCCTGGGAACGCACCGACAAGCCGGTCAGCAGCGTCCGGATCCGTGCCTGGCGGGCCGTCTTGGTGGTGGGCATGGTCATACGGCTGCCTCCGGGATTCCGGTCAGGCCGGAGGCGGCCATCAGCCACACCATGAGGGCCTTCTGCGCGTGCAGCCGGTTCTCTGCCTCGTCCCAGACCAGGGACTGCGGCCCGTCGATGACGTCCGCGGAGATTTCGTAGCCGCGGTAGGCCGGCAGGCAGTGCAGCACGACGGCGTCTTCCGCGGCCTGTGCCATGGCGGCCGAGTCCACGGCGTAGTCGCGGAAGAGTTCCTGCCGGGCAGCCTTCTCGTCTTCCTGGCCCATGGACACCCAGGTGTCCGTGGCGACGACGTCGGCACCCGCGAGGGCTTCCGCGGCATCGGTGGTGATCATCACCGAACCACCGGTCTCCGCGGCGCGGGCCGCAGCGGCGTCGACAATCTCCGGGGCGGGCAGGTAGCCCACCGGACCGGCAACGCGCACGTGCATGCCGGCGGTGACGCCGGCCAGCAGGTAGGAGTTGGCCATGTTGTTGGCGCAGTCCCCCAGGTAGGTCAGGGTGAGGCCCGCGAGGGATCCCTTGTGTTCGCGGATCGTCATCAGGTCTGCGAGCAGCTGGCAGGGATGGTAGTCATCCGACAGCGCGTTGATCACCGGCACGGAGGAGTTCGCGGCCATTTCCTCCAGCCCCGACTGGGCATAAGTGCGCCAGACAATCGTGGCGACCATGCGTTCCATGACCTTGGCCGTGTCCGCGATGGACTCCTTATGGCCCAGCTGGGATTCACCGGCTCCGATGATCAGCGGCACGCCGCCGAGGTCCGCGATGCCGGCCGCGAAGGAGATCCGGGTCCGGGTGGAGGTCTTGTCGAAGACCACCGCGACGGTCTGCCGGCCGGAGCCTTCCCCGGCGTAGGGCTGGTATTTCCAGCGGTCCTTCTTCAGGGCATCTGCGAGGTCCAGGACCTCGGCCTGCTCGGCCGGGGTGAGGTCGGTGTCAACGAGGAAGTGGCGGGTCATGGCTGTCCGATCGTCGTGGCCGCGGCGGCCTGCAGAATGGCGGGAAGCGCGTCGATGAAGCTCTGCGCCTGGTCGGTGGTGAGGATCAGCGGCGGGGCCAGGCGCAGGGTGGCCGGTCCGGTGGCGTTGATGATGAAACCGGCGTCCAGGGCTGCGGCAACGGCTGCCGGAGCGATCTCCTGCTCCAGGTCGATGCCGATCAGCAGTCCGCGGCCGCGGACCGAGCTGACACCGGGCACCTTGGCCACTCCGGTACGAAGGTACTCCCCCGTGGTGTTGACCCCGGCCAGGAGGTTCCCTGACCCAATCTCCGTGAGCGTCGCCAGGCCCGCGGCCGTAGCGATCGGGTTCCCGCCGAAGGTGGTTCCGTGCTGGCCCGGGGCGAGCAGGCCGGAGACCTCGGGGCCAAAGGTGATCAGCCCGCCGATCGGGAAGCCGCTGCCCAGGCCCTTGGCGACCGTCATCGCATCCGGCAGGACACCTTCGGAAGCGAACCAGGTCCCGGTACGGCCGATGCCTGTCTGCACTTCGTCGAACACCAGCAGCGCACCGGCGTCGCGGGTGATCTCACGTGCCGCCTGAAGGTAGCCCGCCGGCGGTACCTGGACTCCGGCTTCGCCCTGGATCGGTTCGATGAACACCGCGGCAACCGTGCCGTCCACTGCGGCGCGCAGCGCCTCCACGTCACCGTAGGGGACGTGTGCGACGCCGGACGGCAGCGGTTCGAACGGCTCCCGGTACGCGGGCTTCGCCGTCAGGGCCAGCGCTCCCATGGTCCGGCCGTGGAAAGCATGGTCCATGGCCAGGATCCGGGTCCGCTCGCCGGTGGAGTTCCGCCGGGCAAGCTTGAATGCAGCTTCGATGGCTTCGGTGCCGGAGTTGGTGAAGAAGACTTTCGAGCCCGCGGGTGCCTGCGCCAGCTCAAGCAGCTTCTCGGCGAGGGCGATCTGCGGAGGGCTGGTAAAGAAGTTGGAGATGTGCCCCAGCGTGTTCAGCTGGGCAGTGACGGCCGAGACGACGGACGGATGGGCGTGGCCCAGCGCGTTGACGGCGATCCCGCCGAGCAGGTCAAGGTAGGGCTTGCCGTCGGCGTCCCAGACCGTGCAGCTCTCGCCGCGTACCAGCACGCGCTGCGGGGTGCCGAAGACACCCATCAGGGAGTCGGAGTAGCGGGCCAGCCACTCGCTGCCGGTACCCGAGGCATCCACCAGCTGCGGCACTGCCGGGGCAGCGGGAACGTTGGGGATGCTCATGCGTTCTCTCCGTCCGGAACGATCTGGGTGCCGATGCCGGCGGTGGTGAAGACTTCCAGCAGCATCGAATGCGCCATCCGGCCGTCCACGACGGCGGCACGGTCCACGCCGCCGTCGACGGCTGCCAGGCAGGCCTCCATCTTCGGGATCATGCCCGATTCCAGGGACGGCAGCATCTGGCGCAGTTCCGCGGCGGTCAGGGCAGAAATCAGGGAAGACTTATCCGGCCAGTTGGCGTAGAGACCCTCGACGTCGGTGAGCACCACCAGGCGGGAGGCTTCCAGCGCGACGGCCAGGGCGGCGGCCGCGGTGTCGGCGTTGACGTTGAGCACCTGCCCGGTGGGGTTGCCATCGGCGCCGATTTCCGGGGCGACCGTGGAGATGACCGGAATCCGCCCGGCTTCGATGAGGTCCAGGATGGCGCCGGGGTTCACGCCGACGACTTCGCCGACGAGGCCCAGGTCCACTTCTTCGCCGTCAATGACGGTTCCGGTGCGGATGGCCTGCAGCAGTCCGCCGTCTTCGCCGGAGAGTCCAACGGCGTAGGGTCCGTGGGAGTTGACCAGGCCCACGAGTTCACGGCCGACCTGCCCGGTGAGCACCATGCGCACGGCATCCATGGCTTCGGGGGTGGTGACCCGGAGTCCGCCCTTGAACTCGGATTCAATGCCGAGCCGGTCCAGCAGGGCGCTGATCTGCGGCCCGCCGCCGTGCACCACGACGGGGTGCACGCCCACGTGGTGCAGGAAGACGATGTCCTCGGCGAAGGCCTGCCGCAGTTCGTCGTTGATCATGGCGTTGCCGCCGTACTTGATCACAATCGTGCTGCCGGCGAAGCGCTGGATCCAGGGCAGCGCTTCAATCAGCGTGGCGGCCTTGTCCTGGGCGGCCAGCTGTTCGCGGACTTCTGTTGGAGTGCTCATGGTGATCCCGTTCAGCTGCTGTACGCCGAGTTTTCGTGGACGTAGTCGGTGGTCAGGTCGTTGGTCCAGATGGTCGCGGATTCGCTGCCCGCAGCCAGGTCGATTTCCACACTGACCGCGCGGCCGGTCAGGTCAACGCCCTCCCGCGGGTCGCCGATGCCGCCGTTCCGGCAGACCTGCACCCCGTTGATGGTGACGTTGATCTGGTCCGGCTCGAACGCGGCGTCGGTGGTACCGACGGCGGAGAGCACCCGGCCCCAGTTCGGATCGTTGCCAAAGATGGCGGTCTTGAAGAGGTTCGACCGTGCGACGGCGCGGGATGCGGCTTCTGCGTCGGCCACCGTGGCGGCGTTGATGGTGGTGATGGCGATGTCGTGGCTGGCGCCTTCGGCGTCGGTGATCAGCTGCTGGGCCAGCGAGTGGCACACCTCGGTAAGTCCCCGGGTGAACTCCTCCGTGTCCGGAACAGTGCCGGAAGCGCCGGAGGCCATCAGGATCACGGTGTCGTTCGTGGACATGCAGCCGTCTGAGTCGGTGCGGTCGAACGTCACGGCGGTGGCGGCGCGCAGTGCCTGGTCCAGGGCAGCGGCGTCGAGGGCGGCGTCGGTAGTCAGCACCACCAGCATGGTGGCCAGGCCCGGAGCCAGCATGCCGGCGCCCTTGGCCATGCCGCCGATGCTGTAGCCGCTGCCTTCAAAGACGGCCTGCTTGGAGACCGTGTCCGTGGTCATGATGGCCTCGGCCGCCAGGGCACCGCCGTCGGAGGCCAGGGCCTGGGCCGCTGCTTCCGCGCCGGGCAGCAGCTTATCCATGGGCAGCTGCTCGCCGATCAGGCCGGTGGAGCAGACCAGGACGTCATTGGCGGAAACGCCCAGCAGGTCCGCGACCTTTTCGGCCGTGGCGTGGGTGTTCTGGAAGCCCTGGGGACCGGTGCAGGCGTTGGCGCCGCCGGAGTTCAGGAACACGGCGTCGGCCCGTCCGTCGGAGATGGCCTGCCGTGACCAGTGCACGGGAGCTGCGGCAACCCGGTTGCGGGTGAAGACAGCTGCAGCGGACTTGACCGGGCCGTCGTTGACCACCAGGGCGACGTCGCGGCCGCCGGAGGCCTTTAGGCCCGCGGTGACGCCGGCGGCGCGGAACCCTGCCGGTGCGGTGATGCCGGTGGCGGTGCTGCTGGACAGTTCGGCGGTCATTACGGTGCGACTCCCTGCTGGGTGAGCCCGGCGCCTTCCGGCAGGCCGAGTGCGATGTTCATGGACTGGATGGCTCCGCCGGCGGTGCCCTTGGTGAGGTTGTCGATCACGGCGGAGACGATCACCCGGCCCGCGTGCGGATCGAAGGCGAGCTGCAGGGCGGCGTAGTTTGAGCCGACCACCATCTTGGTGGCGGGCCACTGGCCTTCGGGCAGCACCCGGACAAAGGACTCCTCGCCGTAGGCCCTTTCCCAGGCGTTCCGCAGGGCGGCGGCGTCGACGCCGGGCCGGACCTTCGCCGTAGCGGTGGTGAGGATGCCTCGGGCCATGGGCGCCAGCGTCGGGGTGAAGGAAATGGAGACCTGCTCCCCCGCTGCGGCGGAGAGGCCCTGTTCGATTTCCGGGGTGTGCCGGTGCCCGCCGCCTACGCCGTAGGGGCTCATGCCGCCCATGACCTCGGAGCCGAGCAGATGCGGCTTAGCGGCCTTGCCCGCCCCGGAGGTGCCGGACGCGGCGACGATGACGACGTCGTCGGGCTCCAGCAGGCCGGCCGCGAAGCCGGGGGTGAGCGCCAGAAGCGAGGACGTGGGGTAGCAGCCGGGAACGGCAATGCGCTTGGCGCCGCGGAGCAGTTCGCGGTGTCCGGGCAGTTCGGGCAGGCCGTAGGGCCAGGAGCCGGCGTGCGGGGAGCCGTAGAACTTCTCCCAGGCGGCGGGATCGGTGAGCCTGTGGTCGGCGCCGGCGTCGATTACCAGGGTGTCGTCGGGCAGCTGCGCAGCGATTTCTGCACTGGCGCCGTGCGGCAGTGCCAGGAAAACGACGTCGTGGCCGGTCAGGTTTTCTACCGTGGTGTCCACCAGGACGCGGTCGGCCAGCGCGTGCAGGTGCGGCTGGAGTTCCCCGAGGCGGGACCCCGCGTTGCTGTGGGCGGTGATGGCACCAATTTCGACGTTGGGGTGGCCGGCGAGCAGGCGCAGGACCTCTCCCCCGGCGTAGCCACTGGCTCCTGATACGGCAACGGAAATCGTCATGGCATCCACCCTACAGCAGTTTTATGCATCAGGCTTCATAATTATGCATTGTGACTTCCGGGGCGTCCCCAGAGGCGCCCGGCCCGGAGCGGGCCTACGATGGTCCTCAATCCCGGCAACTTCACGGAAGAGGCAATCCCATGCACAAAGCCATTGTCGTCCCCTCACCCGGCGGACCGGAAATCCTGCGTTACGAAGACGTGGATCTGCCTGTCCCCGGTCCCAATGAAATCCTGGTGAAGGTTGCAGCTGCCGGGGTGAACTTCATTGACACCTACCAGCGCAGCGGCGTGTACCCCATGAAGTACCCGTTCATTCCTGGTTCTGAGGCGGCGGGCACCGTAGTCCAGGCCGGTCTTGACGTCGCCTCGTTCCGGGACGGGGACCGGGTGGCCACCGCCGAGGGAGGCGGAGCCTACGCCGAATACATGCTGCTCGATGCTGCCAAGGCGCTTCCCGTGCCGCACGGGGTTTCCAGCGAGGTGGCTGCCGCCCTGCCGCTGCAGGGCATCACAGCGCATTACCTCTGCAACTCCACCTATCCGGTGCAGTCCGGGGAAACAGTCCTGACGCATGCGGGTGCCGGCGGCGTCGGCCTGCTGCTTACCCAGCTGCTGAAGGCCAAAGGCGCCACCGTCATCACCACTGTTTCGACCGATGACAAAGCGGAACTCGCTGCCGGCGCGGGAGCGGACCATGTGCTGCGGTACGACGGCTTCGCCGACCGGGTCCGCGAGCTGACGGACGGGCGCGGCGTGGATGTGGTGTTCGACGGCGTCGGGAAGACCACGTTCGACGGTTCCCTGTCCAGCCTGAGGCCGCGCGGCATGATGGTGCTGTTCGGCGGGGCGTCGGGCCAGGTGCCGCCGTTCGATATCCAGCGGCTGAACGCCCTGGGGTCGCTGTACCTGACGCGGCCGACCATAAGGGATTACCTCCTCAGCGCCGAAGAGCGCCAGTGGCGTGCGCGTGAGCTGTTCGAAATGGTGGAGGCCGGAACCCTGGACGTACGGATCGGGGCCACCTATCCCCTTGCCGACGCCGCGAAGGCGCATGAGGACCTTGAGGGCCGTAAGACCACCGGCAAGGTGCTGCTGGTTCCGTAGGGATTGGGCTCAGGCGGTTTGTTAGCTGCCAGCCCCCTGGCGCTGATTCGGATTTCTGCTGCCGGTTTCGACTTCTGCTGACGGCTGGAACCGGCAGCAGAAACGCAAACCGGTCGAATGCTCAAAACAGCGACGGCAGACGGTTGCCATCCAAGCCAAGCCCCCATATTGTTTATCAATAATATTGATAATCGATATGGGGGAATAATGGCCAGCCTGACGCACACCGGAAAACCGAAGACCGTCCAGTTCGCGATGATCTCTGTCTGGCTCGTTGCCGGACTCGCAGTACTCGGGAGTGCTGTTGAGTCATTCGTTACGCTCTCCGGCCGGACTCCCCTGGCGTTCGGGGGTGCCGATCCCCGGGTCCAGCTCATCTCACTCCCCCAAATCAATCAGGCGCAGCTTCGCGAGGGTGCAGTCGGCTATCTGGTCGATATTCCGCTCTGGCTGCGTGCCTTGTGTGCGGCTCCCGCCCTGCTCTACGTGGCCCTCGCGCTGGTCGCGGCAGTTCTCTTGACAAGAATCCTGCGGGAAATCTCTGCTGGACGCCCGTTTGCAGCACCCGTGCGGAAAAACATGATGGCCCTTAGCCTCATCCTTATCGGTGCAGGGCTTCTTTACGGAACTCTCGACGCCGCCGCCGGCCGGGCCGTGTTCGAGGTAGCGAGCGACTTCCGCACCGAAGATTTCCCCCTCGGCGCAGACTACGCCGTGATCAGCACCGACGCTCCCCGGTGGCCGTACTTCATGATCACGAGCGGCGTCGTTGGACTGGCACTTTCCAGCGCTTTCAAAGCCGGCGGCAGACTGCAGGAAGAGAACGACGGACTTGTCTGAGACGCAGACCCCATCCGATCCCGCGCCAGACAGCGAACACAGGGTCGTATGCCATTTGGACCGCGTACTGCTCCAGCGGGGAATGACCCTGACTGAACTTTCCAGGCTCACCGGCATAACCATGGCAAACCTGTCCATCCTAAAAACCAACAAGGCCAAGGCGGTTCGTTTCACCACCCTGACAGCAGTCTGCGATGCCCTCGAAACCACGCCGGGTGAACTCTTCAGCATCGGCTCCCGGAATTGAAACACAGCGGGTGTCCCAAAGCGGAGCGGATGAGAGCTCCCGAACAGCGGGTTCCGTAGGATTGTGCGAGACTCGGCGTCGTGATGAGCACTAGAACCACGGATCGGGTCGCGATGCTCGACGCCGCGACAATCGCGCTGGCCGTCGGCGGGGTCCTGCTCGGCAACCTCATCGGCCTCCCGCCGGACGCCCAGTTCGCCCAGCTGGTGCTGATCGTTTTCGGACTGAACACGGTCATCCTGGTTCTCCGGGACCGCCGTGCCGCCGGCAGGCAGGACAAGGCTCGAACCCTTCAGCCCTCGCGCGGGCGCATGGCAGCCGCCTGCGGGTTCATGGCCTTTATCGTGGCCATAGCTGTTTACGCCGGCCTAACTCCGGGGCACGGTTGGATCGCAACCGGGCTTGTGCTCATCGGCTCGGGGGCAAGCATCCAGTTCCTGGTGGAGGACAGGAAGCTGCCCCGCTAGCCCTGCCCAAGACGCACCGGACGGAGCTGCAGTTTGTGCACCATTTCGCTGCAATCGGGGCGTGCAGCATGTCCGAACGTGCAGGGCTTCCCGCAGGTCTCCCCTCCCCCCCCCCAAAAAAATGACAACCGGCTCGCCGCATGCCGGGCCACGGAGCCGCGCATGGCTGGCCACCTGCCGGAACCCCAGCAACTCGGAACGAAACCGATTTCGCTGGGAATCCCAACCCGGGTCAGGCACAATCACGGCGAAGTGTCCGTCGCACCTTGCAGGAGGAATCATGCCGGAAAGCCCCCAGGATCTGCTGGTGCAGCGAATCCGCGAGACCCTGCAGACGCAGCGCTCGGTCCGGGAGAAACGCATGTTCGGGGGCGTGGCTTTTATGGTGGACGGGGGTCTGGCGGTCTCGGCAGGCCAGGACGGAGACCTGTTGGTCCGGGTCGACCCTGCGGAGTACGAAGACCTGCTGGCCAAAGGCGGACAGCCGGCCTTCATGGGCAGCGGCAGGCCGATGGGCCAAGGGTGGCTGAACGTACCCGCCGTCGAGGTTGACGACGACAAGGCCCTGGCCTGGTGGATCGCCGTCGGACTCACGTCAGAACGCACCTAGGGGCGGCACGCTGTCCCTCCCCGACACAACAGAACGCCCCGCCGGAAGTCCGGCGGGGCGTTCTGTTCACGATGAAATTACCGCTGCACGGCACCAAAACGCTCGGCGGCCAGCGCGACGGCGGCGGCCCGGGATTCCGAGGCTTCGTCGGCGGTCAGCGTCCGGTCCGGAGCGCGGAAGCGCAGCGCGAAGGCCAGGGACTTGCGCTCCGGCTCGATGCCCTTGCCGGTGTAGACGTCGAACAGAACGATGTTTTCCAGCAGGTCCCCGGCGCCTTCGCGCAGGGTTTCCAGCACGGACTCGGCCGGGATGTCTTCACCCACGATCAGCGCCACATCCTGCGTGGTGGCCGGGTAGGTGGAGATTTCCTTCGCCACGATCACGTCCGGAGCAGCGTCGAACAGGGCATCGGCGTCGAGCTCCAGTGCCACGGTGCGGGCCGGCATATCCCGGGCTGCGAGCAGCTTCGGGTGTAGTTCGCCGGCGTAACCAACGGTTTCGCCGCTGCGAAGCGAGATCTTCGCGGTGCGTCCCGGGTGGAAGGCTTGGTGTTCGCCCTGGCTGATCACCAGTTCGACGCCGAGCACGTCACCCATGAGCCGGGCGGTGTCGACGGCGTCGGCCCAGTCCCAGGTACGCGGAGTATGGCCGGCGCCGGCCGGTGACTCGTGGCCGGTGAACAGCACGCCGATGTGCAGCGGCTGGTCGGGGATGCCGTTGTACAGCCCGTCCAGCACGTCGTCGGAGGGCTTGATGCCCAGCGGCGGAATCGTCTCGGTGCCGTTCTGCTCTCCGGGCAGGAAGACCAGTGCCGATTCGAAGAGCGCCAGGTCGCGGAAGCCGCGCGAGAGGTTCCGCTTGGCGACGTCGAACAGGCCCGGCAGCACCGAGGTGCGCAGGTAGCCGAACTCGGCGGACAGCGGGTTGGCCAGCTTCACGGCCGGGCGCTGCTCGCCGGCAACCGGCGTGCCGAACGTGTTGTTGTCCGCTTCAGTAACGAACGGGTAGGACAGCACTTCGGTAAGTCCCGACGCCGCGAGGGACTGCAGGAGCCGGCGGCGCTGCTGCTGGACACGGGTGAGGCCACGGCCGGGAGGAGCTACAGGCAGGGTGGAGGGAATCTTCTCGTACCCCACCAGCCGGATGATTTCCTCAGTGAGGTCCTCACGTGTCTCCAGGTCGGTCCGCCAGCTCGGAGGAACCACCCGGAAGCCGCCGTCGGCCTTTTCCACGTAGGCGCCCAGATCGGTGAGCGTCCCGGTGATCTGATCCTCGGTGAAGTCCAGGCCGATCAGCTTGGCCGGGAAGTCCGCGGGCAGGAAGATGCTGCGGGTCTCCGGCGCGGTGCCGGCGTCGGTGATGGATTCATCGGCGGTGCCGCCGGCCAGTTCCACCAGGAGGTCGACGGCGCGCTGGGCGGCAATGTCGGCAACGTACCAGTCCACGCCGCGCTCGAAGCGCTTGGACGCTTCGGAGGGCAGCTTGTGGCGGCGGCGGGAGCGCCCGATGGACACTTCTTCGAAGTGGGCAGCCTCGATCAGCACGTTCTGCGTGGCGTCGGAGACCTCGGTGGTGGCTCCGCCCATCACGCCGGCGATGCCGATGGCACCGGACCCATCCGTGATCAGCAGATCTTCGGGATCCAGGGTGCGGACCTTCTCATCCAGGGTCTTCAGCGTCTCGCCCGGGTTGGCGCGGCGGACGACGATTTCGCCGGTGAGCTTGTCCAGGTCGTAGAAGTGCAGCGGCTGGCCCAGCTCGAGCATCACGTAGTTGGAAATATCCACCACCAGCGAGATGGACCGCATGCCTGCCAGGCGCAGGCGCGCGGACATCCACGGCGGCGTCGGCCGGGAGGGATCAACGCCGCGGACGGTGCGGGCCACGAAGCGGTCACAGCCGGCCTTGCCGTAGATCGGAGCTTCGTCGGCCAGGCGCACCGGGAACCCGGCGCCGTCGGCTTCCGGAACCTCCACCGTGGCGGCAGGATCGGTGAACTTGGTGCCGGTCGCGTGGGCGTACTCGCGGGCAGCGCCGCGGATCGAGAAGACGTAGCCGCGGTCGGGGGTGACGTTGATTTCCGCGGCCTGGTCGTAGAGACCCAGCAGCTCCATCGCGTCGGTGCCGACCTCGGGATCGAGTCCCAGGGTGGAGAGCACCAGGATGCCGTCGTGGTCCTCGCCAATACCGAGTTCACGCACGGAGGCGATCATGCCGGCGGAAACGTGGCCGTAGGTCTTGCGCGGGCTGATCCGGAAGTCACCGGGCAGCACGGCGCCGGGCAGGGTGACAACAACCTTGTCCCCCACCTCGAAGTTGTGCGCACCGCAGACAATGCCCTGCACGCCGGACGGGTCGATCCCGTCACCGGTGAGCGTCTGCTCGGCGCCCTCGGGCACCACGCGGACGGTGCACCAGTTGATGGTCTTGCCGTTCTTCTGCGGTTCGGGCTCCTTGGAAAGCACCTGGCCCACCACGATCGGCCCCTGCAGCTCGTCGGTGGGACGGTGGACGTCCTCTTCCTCCAGGCCAACCTTGACCAGCTCTGCCATGACGTCTTCGGCGGTTGCGTCCGCCGGAACCTGGGCATACTCGCGCAGCCAGGAAAGTGGGATTCTCACTTAGATCTCCATCCCGAAGTGTTCGCTGAAACGTACGTCGCCTTCGATCATGTCCCGCATATCCGATACTTCATTGCGGAACATCAGGGCACGTTCAATGCCCATGCCAAAGGCAAAACCTGAATAGACCTCGGGGTCGATTCCCGCGGCGCGCAGCACGTTGGGGTTGACCATGCCGCAGCCGCCCCACTCGATCCAGCGCGGACCGCCCTTGGCTCCGGGGTGCCAGATGTCCAGCTCGGCGCTCGGCTCGGTGAACGGGAAGTAGTTCGGGCGCAGGCGCACCTTCGCTTCATCGCCGAAGAGCACGCGGGTGAAGTGCTCCAGGGTGCCGACCAGGTCTGCCATCGTCAGACCCTTGTCGATGGCCAGGCCTTCGAACTGGTGGAACACGGGGGTGTGTGTAGCGTCGAGCTCGTCGGTGCGGAAGACCTTGCCCGGGCAGAGCACGTAGATCGGCAGCTCGCGCTCGAGCATGGAGCGGACCTGCACCGGGGAGGTGTGCGTGCGCATCACCAGGTGCGCCTCGGGAGGCTCTACGAAGAAGGTGTCCTGCATTTCGCGGGCCGGGTGGTCCGGCTTGAAGTTCAGCGCATCGAAGTTGAACCACTCGGACTCGACCTCGGGACCTTCGGCGATTTCCCAGCCCATGCCTACGAAAATGTCGCTGACGCGGTCCTGCAGGGTGGAAAGCGGGTGGCGTCCGCCCATGCGGCGGCGGCGCGGGGCGGCGGTAACGTCGACGGCTTCCTCAACGAGGATCCGGGCGTCACGCTCGGCTTCCAGCTCCACGGTGCGGGCGGCGAGCGCCTGGTTGATCCGTCCGCGGGCCGGGCCTACAACCTTGCCGGCGGCGGCCTTCTGGTCCTTGGGGAGTCCGCCGATCTGGCGGTTGGCCAGGGACAGCGGGGACTTCTCGCCGGTGACTGCAATCCGGACGTCCTTAAGGCTGTCCAGGTCAGTGGCGGCGGCGATGGCTGCGAGCGCTGAATCGACGGCAGCGGTTATCGCTGACTCGTCCAGCGGATTGGGAGCCGCGTTGTCTGGGGAGTCCGTCCCCGGTGTGGAATTCGACATGTACCGTTCTTACCTGTTTCCGGCCGTGTTGATGTGGGTGAAAGTAAAAGGGATGCTGCAGGCAAAGGTACGCAGCCTGCGCCTACCAGTCTAACCAACTCACGCTCCCGGTCCCGGCAGTGTGAAGGCACCCCCTCCCTTAGCATGGGCGCATGACGTCAGCCTTGTCCCGTATGCAGGCACTGCGCCGCGCGGTAAACCTGGTCAACGGTACGACGGCGGCCGGCCTGCTGGCCGCCCGGATTGGCAGGGTGCGGGTTCGGAGCGGTCCCGGCGGATTGCTGCTCGCCGGCGGCTGGGAGCTGCCCCTGCCGCATGCCGCGGCATTCACCGTGGGCAATGTGGTCCTGTACCGTTCCCGCGTGGCCCGGGAGTTCGACGTCGCACCTGCCTCTTCCCTGCTGCGCCACGAGGCGCGGCACAGCTCCCAGTACGCGGTGCTGGGGCCGGCGTTCCTGCCGCTGTACTTCGCCGCCGCGGGGTTCTCCAAGCTGCGTACCGGGGACCCGGCGTCGTCGAACATCTTCGAAATCCTGGCCGGGCTTTCCGACGGTGGATACCGGCCCCGCCCCATGCGCCGAGAGGTCAGTTGCGGCTGCTTTCGACGCTGAAAAGAGCCGTAAGTGGCCTCTCGAGGGGTAGGCATGTATTCGAACATATGTTCTAATGGTGGGCATGAGGTGGCAGGAACGCGAACCCAAGGCTGCTCCGGCAGCCGATGCCCTGCTGCCGCTGCAGGGGCTGGTGAGGTCCGTGCAGACGCCGGGATTCGCGGGCGTGACCTTCCATGAGGTGCTGGCCAAGTCCGTCCTGAACAAGGTCCCCCGGACTTCCTCCATGCCGTTTGGCTGGACGGTCAATCCGTACCGCGGCTGCAGCCACGCCTGCGTGTACTGCTTCGCCCGCAAGACCCACAGCTATCTGGACCTGGACACCGGCGCCGACTTCGACAGCCAGCTGGTGGTGAAGATCAACGCTGCCGAGGTGCTGCGCAGGGAGCTGGCCCGCCCCTCCTGGCAGCACGAGCACGTGGCCATGGGCACCAACACCGACCCGTACCAGCGCGCTGAAGGCCGCTACAAGCTCATGCCCGGCATCATCCGTGCCCTGGCGGACAGCGGCACGCCCTTCTCGATCCTGACCAAGGGAACGCTGCTGGCCCGGGACCTGCCGCTCCTGGCTGAAGCCGCACAGCAAACCAGCATCAGCATGGGCATCTCCCTGGCCCTGCTGGATCCGCAGCTGGCCAACCAGGTGGAGCCCGGCACACCGTCCCCCAAGGCACGGCTGGAGCTGATTCGCCGTATCCGCGACGCCGGCATGGACTGCAACGTCATGGCCATGCCCATCCTGCCGTGGCTGACCGACGGCGATGAGTCCCTCGACGCGCTCTTCTCCGCACTGGCCGACGCCGGAGCAACCTCAGTCACGGCCGGCGCCCTGCACCTGCGGCCGGGAGCACGCGAGTGGTACCGGGAATGGCTGGCCCGCGACTATCCCCAGCTTTCGACGCGCTACGACAAGCTGTACGACGGCGGCGCCTATGCCTCGAAGGAATACCGTCAGTGGCTCGCGGGACGGATCACCCATTTCAAGAAACGTCACGGTTTCGCGGGCAAAAACCAGTTCCTGGCTACCCGGGGCGCGGCCCGGACCGCCCCGGAGCCGGCCGCAGGCCCGCCGGTTTTAGCCGGAACACTTTTCTAGTTCCCGGAAGGCCTTGACGGGTGCCGCGGCGAGTCCTAAGTTACAACCAAATGGTTGTAGATGCGTTGTCTGATGAAGCCGTGAACCGCCTGTTCCATGCCCTGGCGGACGGCACCCGCCGTGACATTCTGCGGAGGGCCGCCGCCGGAGAGTTGTCGGTTTCACGGTTGGCTGAGGCCTACCCCATGAGTTTCGCGGCCGTGCAAAAGCACGTAGCGGTTCTTGAGGCGGCGGGCCTGGTCTCCAAGGAACGCCGCGGGAGGGAACAGCTCGTGAGCACCACCCCGGACGCCGTCGAGCAGGCACACCGCGCACTGGACGCGCTGGCAGAGGCCTGGGCTGGCCGGCTGAACCGGATGCCCGACCTGCTGCGGCAGGAAACGCCCGGGAACCGCCCCGGGGCTAGGAAGAACAGCCATGAGCGTGAAAAGCATTGACAAGAACTACGACACCCTGACCATCACGGCTCTCGCAGAGTTCGAGGCAGCTCCCGAACAGGTCTGGGAGCTGTGGGCCGACCCGCGGAAGCTCGAGCGGTGGTGGGGTCCGCCAACGCACCCCGCCACGGTTCCGCAGCACGACCTGACGCCCGGGGGCACGGTCACCTACTTCATGACCGGACCGGACGGCGAAACATACCACGGTTGGTGGGAGGTGATCTCGGTCGAACGCCCGGAGAAGCTGCGCTTCCGCGACGGCTTTGCCGAGGAGGACGGCACCCGCCGGGACGACATGCCGATCTCCGACGTCACCGTCACCTTCGCTGCCCGGGACGGGGGAACGGTCGTTGAAGTCGTGACGGCATTTGCGGACCGGGAGCAGATGGAGGAACAGATCTCCATGGGTGCCATCGACGGCGTGGCCTGCGCCATGTCCCAAATGGACGCGATCCTCGCGGACGCCTGACCCGGCTTCCAGTGGCGGCGCCCCAGCGGCGGCAGGCCCCGGCTAGGCGATTCCGGCCGGGGGCTGACCCGCGGCCACGCGAACTGCCGAGACGATCGGCAGGTCTGCCGGAATCCAGGGCAGTTCAGCAAGTTCCGGGGAATCCAAGCGGACCCAGCGAAGCTCATCGTGGTCCTCCAGGGGCCGGGGCTCCCCGGCTGTCACCTCAACGAGCCACACCCGCATCGCGGCTTTCGGGTTCAGGGGCCAGCCCTGCTCCAGCGGTCCGGCCACTTCGGCGCCCAGAACCACCTCAATGCCCAGCTCTTCGGCCAGCTCGCGGTGCAGGGCGGCTTCGCAGGTCTCCCCCGGTTCAACCTTGCCGCCGGGAAACTCCCACATACCGGCATAGGCTTCCGGAGCCGTGCGGCGGGCAGCCAGCAGGCTCCGCGGCTGGCCCAGGTCATCCACGATCGCGGCTCCGACTACCTGCTTCAGTTCTGAATTCGACACGGATCGAGTCTACGGTGCGCTCTGGCCTAGAATTGGATGGAACGGCATCGTGGCCGTTTGGCCCCCGGCCAGCAGCAGCGTCTCCAGTTCCCTATCGGCCCCGGGCCCGCCAGACGCGCCCGTGTCTTTTCCACGGCTCCGCGGCAACCGCTGAACCGAAAGCACCCCGCACTTATGCCTTCCCTGCGCGTAGCGACGCCCAAAACCCGCCACGTTTCCCTAGCCATCGCGGCCCTTGCCGCGGGTGGTTTTGCCATCGGCACCACTGAGTTCGCCATCATGGGCCTGCTGCAGGAGATGGTCGCCGATCTCGGCGTTTCCGTCCCTGAAGGCGGCCATGTCATCTCTGCCTACGCCCTCGGCGTCGTCGTCGGGGCACCGCTGCTTGCCGCAGCGGGCGCCAAGATGCCCCGTAAGTGGCTGGCTCTGGGGCTGATGGCGTTCTTCGCCGTCGCCAATCTTTCTTCCTTCATTGCCCCGGACTACGGCTGGCTGCTGGTTACCCGGTTCCTTTCCGGACTGCCCCACGGCGCCTTCTTCGGGGTCGCGGCTGTGATCGCGGCATCCCTGGTGGCGCCCACAAAGCGAGGGTGGGCAATCTCGATGGTCATGCTGGGCCTGAGCATCGCCAACGTGATAGGCGTGCCGTTCGCCACCTGGCTGGGGCAGCTTGCCGGCTGGCGCTGGATGTTCGTGCTGGTGGGGGCCATCGCCCTGCTCACCGTGGCCCTGGTCGCCTGGTTCGTCCCGTTCCAGGCCACTCACCCGGATGCCAGCATCCGGCGCGAACTCAGTGCCCTGCGGCGGATGCAGATGTGGCTGGCCCTGCTGGTGGGCACCGTCGGCTTCGGCGGGTTCTTCGCGGTCTACACCTACATCTCCCCCACCATGACCGAGGTAGCGGGCTTCTCCATGGGCGTGCTGCCGCTGATCGTTGGCCTCTACGGAGTGGGACAGGTGGTCGGCAACATCGTGGGCGGCCGGATCGCGGACAAGTCCGTCATGGGCAGCATCTACGCTGTCCTCGCCGGAACCGTCCTAATCCTGGCCATCTATGCGTGGGGGGTGCAGTACAAGCCCAGCGCCATTGTGCTCGTCTTCCTGGTCGGCGCCATCGGTTCAGCACTGACACCGGCCCTGCAGACCCGGCTGCTCGATGTCTCCCCCGGAGCCGCGTCGCTGGCATCGTCCCTGAACCACGCCGCCCTGAACATGGCCAACGCCCTCGGCGCCATGGCCGGCGGCCTCGTCATTGCGTGGGGCTGGGGCTTCCAGTCCCCCGCGATAGTCGGCGCCGTACTGGCACTGATGGGGCTGGGTGTGGCGCTGCTCAGCGGCGCCCTGGACCGCCGTCGGCCGGCCCAGCAAGCCGGTAAGAAGGCTGCCGGCACACAGGAGGCGTCCACGGCCGAGGAAATCTCGCGGTAGGAGCGCTTAGCGGTTCTGTGCCCGCGCGGAAGCGTAGAGGCACACTGTGGCGGCCGTTCCCACGTTGAGGCTTTCAGCCTGCCCGTACACGGGGACGGCGACGCGGAAATCCGCTGCTGCAAGTTCGGCGTCCGACAGGCCCTGGGCTTCGTTGCCGAAAAGCCATGCAGTCTGGTTCTCCAGCCGAGGCCCTGATGTGTCTGTTGTTTCGGCACCGGGTGCCAGACGGCGCACAGCAGACTCATCCTGCAGCGCATCGAGGTCCTGGCTGCCGTAGCCGTCCGCGGCCAGGATGGTAATGCCGGCCTGACGCAGCGCATCGGCGAGTTCGGCAAACTCCACACCGGAGACAACGGGTAAGTGAAAGAGGGAGCCGACGGTGGAACGCACGGCCTTGGGATTGTGGATGTCCACGCTGGAAGCCGTCAGGATGACGGCGTCGGCGCCGGCGGAGTCTGCGGCACGCAGGATGGTGCCCGCGTTGCCCGGATCACGTACCTCGCACATCACGGCGATCAGCTTGGGCGCGGTTGCGAGGACCTCTTGAAGAGTTGGTGACTGCATTCTGCAGACCGCCACGATCCCCTGCGGCGACACGGTGTCCGCCATGGCAGCGAGGACCTCGTCTGTTGCCAGCCGGAGCGTTGTCCCGGCTGCAAGGCTGGCCAGCTCGGGCAGCCGCTGAAGGCAGGCCTCGGTGGCATACGCCTCGACGACGACGCCGGGCAGGCCCGCCTCCACAGCGTGGCGGTGAGCCAGAAGAGCTTCGCGGACAGCCTGCGGGCCCTCAGCCAGGAACAGCCCGGTCTTTAAACGCGCCGAACGCCCCGCCAGCTTCGCTGCTTCCTTCACCCGATCGGCTCGGGGATTGGACATCAGCGGCGCTGGGGAGCGTCCGGCGTCAAACATGTTCAGCAGGTACCGAAATTAGCCCTGGAACTTCTGGCGGTTTTCGCCGCCAGCAGGCTCCAGGCCGGCAGCCTTGGCTGCTTCCACGGAGTTGAACCAGTACTCGGGTACGGTCTGCTCGTACCAGGTCGAACCCGGAACGTGGTACTTGCCGGTCGTGGCGCCCTTGATGACGTAGCCCTCGGGAGCGTCACCTTCGGAAGCCTTGAAGCCGCCGTCGACAACGGTTGCGGTGGCAGCCGGAGCGGACTTGGCAGCAGCCTTGGCCGGTGCGGTCTTGGCAGCCGGAGCTGCAGCAACGGCCGGAGCCGAGGTGTCGGACGGCAGGGCGTCCTTGGCAACCTGGACCAGAGTGGCGAACGCGTTGGCGTCGTTCACGGCCAGTTCAGCCAGCATACGGCGGTCAACCTCGATCTCAGCGGCCTTCAGGCCCTGGATCAGACGGTTGTAGGTGAGGCCGTTGGCGCGGGAAGCAGCGTTGATGCGCTGGATCCACAGGCGGCGGAAGTCGCCCTTGCGCTTGCGGCGGTCACCGTAGCTGTACACATACGAGTGCAGCAGCTGCTCTTTGGCCTTGCGGACCAGGCGCGAACGCTGTCCGCGGTAGCCCTTTGCGCGCTCGAGGATAACCCGACGCTTCTTATGGGCGTTAATCGCCCGCTTCACACGTGCCACGTGCGTACTCCTTAGAAATATGTCCCGCGCACTTCTTCTGTGTGCATTGGCCTGAATGAGGCCACGGGAAAGCTAGATGGTTTGCGGAGCAGTCCTTGGCGAACCGCGCCTGGGGGAAGGATCGGCTACTTGCCGAGCATCTTCTTGATGACCTTGGCCTCGCCCGGGGTGACGATCTTGTCACCGGCGAGACGGCGGGTCAGGCGGGAGGACTTGTGCTCCAGGTAGTGGCGGCGGTTAGCCTGCTGGCGCTTGAGCTTGCCGGTACCGGTCAGCTTGAAGCGCTTCTTGGCGCCACTGTGGGTCTTCATCTTCGGCATGACTACCGATCTCCTTTTGGTTTCCGCGGGACAAGCCCGCGGGGATATGGACACCCGTAAACAGGTGTCAGGGTTTTCCTAGGGACGCCTGGGCGTACTTAGCGGTGTTGTGCTGTGCCTACTCCGCCGTGCCAGGCTTTTTCTGGCCGGCTCCCGGAGCGGGTGCCTTGCCAGCAGGCTTGGTTGCAGCAGGCTTCGCTGCAGCAGCAGGCTTGGGCCGGGCAGCAGGCTTGGGCGCGGCCGGCTTGACGGCCGTCGGCTTCGGCATTGCCATCGGCTTGGGCGCTTCGGCCGGCTTGGCTTCGGCTGGTGCCTTGGCAGCCGGCTTGGCGGCCTGGGCGGGCTTTGCCGCAGCAGCCTTGGCGGCTTCCTCGGCGCGGCGGGCATCGGCAGCAGCCTTGTCCGCAGCAGCCTTGGCAGCCTGCGCTGCCTGTTCCTTCTCGGCTGTTTCCTTCTCAGCGCGGGCCTTGTCGGCCTCTGCTGCGGAGGAGCCAAGACGCAGTCCGTCCGGCAGGAGGTCTGCCAGGCTCTGCGTCATCGGGGCCTTGTCGGCGCTGGTGTCAACCCGTGCCGGAGCCTCGCCGTTCTTGGCAGCTTCGTTGGCGGCCTTCGCCTCGGCGCGCTGGGATGCGCGGCGGGCTTCAGCCTTGGCTTCAGCCTTGTTCTTGAGGGGCCCGATCACCATGACCATGTTGCGGCCGTCGATGCGGGGGCTGGACTCAACCACACCCACCTCTGCGACGTCCTCAGCGAACTTCTGCAGCAGGCGGATACCCATTTCAGGCCTCTGCTGCTCACGTCCGCGGAACTGGATCATGGCCTTGACCTTGTCACCCGCGCCGAGGAAGCGAATGGCATGGCCGCGCTTCGTCTCGTAGTCGTGGGTGTCGATCTTCAGCCGGAAACGGATTTCCTTCAGGACCGTGTTTGTCTGGTTCTTGCGTGCCTCACGGGCCTTGACTGCGGCTTCGTACTTGTACTTGCCGAAGTCCATTAGTTTGCACACCGGCGGCTTGGCCTGCGGTGCTACCTCAACAAGATCCAGGTCGGACTCCGCTGCCAGTCGCAGGGCGTCCTCTATCCGGACCACACCTACCTGTTCCCCAGCCGGTCCTACCAACCGCACCTCAGGGACACGGATCCGATCATTGATTCTTGGCTCGCTAATGTTGCAGCTCCTGTTTGACTCAAAACGGCTACCGCCTGCAAATGAAGAAGGCCCCCAATTGCACGCGCAATCGAAGGCCTCGAAAGGTCAGCCGACACCGGAAATCCGGTGCTCATTCCCGGCGGCATCCGAAGATGCTGCCCGGGAAGGGCCGACCTGAACCCGGCAACTCTGATCCTGTCCGTAGACTGGTTTAATCAGGCTGACGCGGGTGGGAGAGTCTCCGCTTGCATACCGGCTGAACACTTGAAAAAGCAGCTCACCGCAATGTTCCCATTGGTGCTCCCCGGGGGGAGCTGCGAGCTGCCGTAAATAACGTCAACCGGTCGGTCTGTGACAAGCTTACCAGTATGAGTACCCCACAGAGCAATCCGGCTGGCGAATCTGCCCGCCACTCCTTCCCTGGAACCTCAGAGGAAGACCATTCACACGAGTCAACTCCCGTTTCATCCCAGGTCCGGGATATCGCCGAAGTAGCTGCGGTCGAAGTCATCACCACCGCCGCGGTCCACCTCATGAGCGCCGCCGCTGTGAAGTGCGGACTGGCTGAGGGTTCCGATGCCGAGGACCTTAAGGACCTTGACGAGGCCCGCAAGCTGATCACCGCACTTGCCGGATTCGTCACGGCCGCTGCTCCGGAAATCGGCAGCCAGCACGCCCGCCCGCTGCGGGACGGCCTCCGTTCCCTGCAGCTGGCCTTCCGCGAGGCTTCCCTGGTTCCCGACGCGCCGGGCCAGGGCCCGGGCGAGAAGTTCACGGGCCCGGTCAACTAACCACATCCCGCCGCAAAGCCAAAGAGCCCGGAGAGCAATCCTCTCCGGGCTCTTTGCCTGTCCGGACGAATCTAGACGCGGGCCGATCGCCTGGTGACGAGGGCGCGGGCCCCGAGAGTTATCAGGACCATCAGGGCTGCCGCCGTTCCGGCGAAAGCGAATCCGGACGCGGGACCAATGGTGTCGATGGCAGCACCGGCCAGCGGAGCACCGATGGCAGTGCCGGTCGTGAGTGCGGAGCCGTACCATCCCATGGCTTCGCCGCGGCGCTCCTCGGAGACCAGGTCAGCCACACGCTCGGACGCGGCAGAAAGCACCGGCGCGCAGAGCAGGCCGCCGGGAATGGAGAGCAGCGCCAGGCTCATCGTGTCGGTGGCCAGGGACATGGGCAGTGTCAGCAGTGCCATGCCCAGCAGCAGGAGCATGGGAGAAATCTTGCGGTTCATGGCTCCGTACACCAGGCCGCCCACCAGCGAGGCAGCACACCAGACGGCGAAGACGATGCCCAGCTCTCCGGGGTTGCCCGTGGACTCCACCATCGCCACAATCCCAACGTCGCTGCTGGCCAGGAGCACTCCGGCACCTGCAGCAACAACGAACACAACGGCAACGCTCAGTGTCACCCAGGAGAATCCGGCAGAGAACCGGTGCAGGATTCCTCCTCGTGACGGGTCTTCGGCCTCGGCCTGTTCGGCGGCAGCCTGCGCCAGCTCCACGGCCGGCTCCCGCAGGTGGGCGGGAGCAGCGGTGACGACGGCTGCGGTGGCTGCTTCGACGTCGTGTTCAGGAAGGGCGCCGGTGGCGGCGGAACGTGTGGGCGGGTTGAACCACATCAGGAAAAGCCCCGCGGCCGCAGTCGAGAGACCAACCAGGGTTAGGCCGACGACAGTCGAGAGTGAGGTAGCCAGGACCGCGCCTACCGCCGGGCCTCCCATGAACACGATTTCGGTGGCAATGGAGTCCAGGGTGAAGGCCGTGCGCCGTTTGTCTCCGGTCGCGAGGACGCCCAGGGACTGACGGACAACACTGAAAACGGGAAGCGTGAACAGTCCGCCGATGAGTGCCAGCACCAGGAGCCATTCGTAGCTCACGTGCGGGGCAACGGACCAAATTACGGCTTCGGAGATCACGGACGGAATCAGTGCGCGGCGAAGTCCCACGTTGTCCACGCGGCGTCCGCGCCACGGTGCGCCCACGGCGATGCCAATGGTGACCAGGGCAGCCACAGCTCCTGCAGCGGCATATCCCTGATCCAGGGTCAGGACTACATGGAGGGTCAGCAGAACTCCGGCAGCGGCGTGCGGAAAACGGGCCAGCATGCCGACAAGGAGCAGACGACGGACCGGGACGATGGAGAGCAGATCCCGGTAGACGCTAAAGTTCACAGCACTTCTCTTCTAGCCTTGCGGCCGGTCAGCGCGTGATTTTCAGTTCCAGTGAATCAACGCGCTCAACGAATTCGGGGTGGGCGGCCAGGCGCTGCTGCAGCGCGGCCGCTACTGTTTGGAGACCGGAGGCATCCAGCCCGGGTGCCAGCTGGAGCGTCACCCGCAGCTCGGGTCCGGAGCCTCCGCCGGAAACCAGCGTACCGCCTGCCGTCCGCGACACCACTCCCGATCCTGCCGAGAGCTGTACCTGCCGGACGGCGGGTTCCTGTGCCGCTGCCTCGGACACCACACCGGGGAGGGACGGGTCCGCGTAGCACGGTATCCATTCCCGCTGCTGGGCCAGCGCCCACATGGCCGGGCGCCGCACCACGAAGGTGACGTCGCTTCCGGGATCGATGACAAGCAGCTGGGCCTCTTCCGAGACTGCCGAGAGCGCGGCCCGAGGCGCATAGACGGCCACAGGACGGGCCTTGGGATGCCAGCGTGCCAGCGAATCGACGGAGGAGAACACCGGCAGCGCTTTCCGTCCGTCAGGTGCCGTCAGCGTCACCAGGGCAAGATCTGCTTCCTTGTCCGCTGCCAGCCCGTGGGCGGATTGTGCTTCCTCCCCCAGGGTCGCAACGATGGCCACGTATACCCGGGCAGTGGCGAGGGAGGCCACGACGTCAGCTTCGCTGCCCTCCCCCGAAACCAGTGCCGCCGCAGCGGCTGTGTAGCCCGGATCAGGCTGGCCGTCATCCTTGTCGAACTGGTGGAGGGGGTTGCCCTCCCCCTCCAAGCTGCGCCCGGCCCAAGGCTGTCCTGCAGAGTCTGCGGCACCGCCGGCCCCGGCGAGGGCGGCAGCGATGTGCCCGGGCAGTTCACGCTTGGCCATGGCTGCTAGCGCTCCGGGTGTCCTGCGACGTCGAAAGCCTGCGGAAGGGTGAAAGCTCCGGCGTACAGTGCCTTGCCCACAATGGTGCCTTCCAGGCCCAGCGGAACCAGTTCGCGCAGGGCCGCGAGGTCGTCGAGGCTGGAGATGCCGCCGGAAGCGACGACGGGGCGGTCGGTGCGTGCCAGCACGTCCCGAAGCAGATCCACGTTGGGGCCGCGGAGGGTCCCGTCCTTGGTGACGTCGGTAACGACATAACGCGGGCAGCCGGCGTCTTCCAGGCGGGCGAGGACTTCCCAGAGATCCCCGCCGTCCTTGGTCCAGCCGCGGGCAGCCAGCGTGGTGCCGCGGACATCAAGGCCGACGGCGATCGCCTCGCCGTAGCGGGCGATGGCGCTTGCGGTCCATTCCGGGTTTTCCAGGGCAGCAGTGCCCAGGTTTACGCGGCGCGCACCAAGTTCAAGTGCCTTTTCCAGCGAGGCGTCATCGCGGATGCCGCCGGACAGCTCCACCTTGATGTCGAGCTGCTCGACGACGCGCTTGAGCAGCGGCAGGTTGCTCCCGCGGCCGAAAGCTGCGTCCAGGTCAACCAGATGCACCCACTCGGCGCCGTCGTTCTGCCAGGCCATGGCGGCGTCGAGCGGGTCGCCGTAGCTGGTCTCGCTGCCGGCCTCGCCCTGGACCAGGCGTACGGCCTGGCCGTCAGCCACGTCGACGGCAGGGAGGAGTTCGAGAATGGGTGTTTCGATGAGCGGCATGGTTCTGCTTTCAGTAACGGTTCCGGCCTAGAGGCCGTAGGTGAGGAGGTAGGCACCGAGCAGGGACATCCCTGCCAGGACCCAGAAGCTGATGCTGACGAACCGGGGAAGACCCTGACGCCGGAAGGAGATTGCTCCACCGATCAGCAAGCCGGCGAGGCCCATGAGGACAACACTCCACATGGCCTACCCCAGGCCCTTCAGCCAGTTTTCGAGCAGGGCGGCGCCGGCGTCCCCGGACTTCTCCGGGTGGAACTGGGTCGCGCTGAGCGGCCCGTTCTCCACGGCTGCCACGAAGGGTCCACCATGATCTGCCCAGGTCACCAGAGGCGGCTGCATCGCCGGCTGGGTAACGTCGAAGTCCCACTTCTGCACGCCGTAGCTGTGCACGAAATAGAAGCGCTCATCCTCGATCCCGGCGAACAGCTTGGATCCCGCCGGGGCTTCCACGGTGTTCCAGCCCATGTGAGGCACGACGTCGGCGGCCAGGCGCTCAACAGTGCCGGGCCACTCGCCCATGCCCTGGGTGCGCACGCCGTGTTCCACGCCTTCCTCGAAGAAGACCTGCAATCCAACGCAGATGCCCAGGACCGGGCGTCCGCCGGCCACCCGGCGGCCGATCATCCGGAGCGCATCCACGTCCTTGAGACCCTGCATCACCGAGGCGAAAGCTCCGACACCGGGCACAAGCAGGCCGTCCGCCTCCAGCACGTCGGAGGACTTCGCGCTCAGCGTGACATTGGCGCCAACCCGTTCCAGGGCGCGCACTGCCGAGTGGATATTCCCGGACCCGTAGTCCAGGACCGTGACGTTGGGCCCGCTCACAGCGCCCCCTTCGTGGAGGGAATGCCCTCGACACGCGGATCCGGCTCAACGGCAGCGCGCAGTGCACGGGCGAAGGCCTTGAACTGCGCTTCGACGATGTGGTGCGGGTCGCGCCCGCCCAGAACGTTCATGTGCAGGCAGATCTGCGCGTGCAGGGTGATCGCTTCGAAGACGTGGCGGGTCAGGGAACCTGTGAAGTGCCCGCCGATCAGGTGGTATTCCTGGCCGGCCGGTTCGCCGGAGTGCACCAGGTACGGGCGGCCGGAAATGTCCACGACGGCGTTGGCGATCGCTTCGTCCAGGGGGACGGTGGCTTCACCGAAGCGGCGGATGCCCGCCTTGTTCCCCAGGGCGGTCTTCAGCGCCTCGCCGATGCTGATGGCCACATCTTCCACGGTGTGGTGGACATCGATGTGGGTGTCGCCCGTGGCCTTGACCGTGAGATCGACCAGCGAGTGCTTCGCCAGCGCGGTGAGCATGTGGTCGTAGAACGGAACCGACGTACTGATGTCAGAACGGCCGGTGCCGTCCAGATCCAGTTCTACGAGCACGGATGATTCGCTGGTGGTCCGCTCGAGGCGGGCGGTGCGGCCGGTGGCGGTCTCCACGGTCATGAAAGTTCCTTTGGAAGAAGTGAGGTCTGGTTACCAGTCTAGTGTTTCCCGGAGGGGGTTACCTCGCCGGGAGCAGCGGCTGCCTGCCGCCGCAACGACGGCGCTTTAGGCGCCGAGCAGCTCCCGCAGCCTGGTCAGGAAAGCCGTCGTTTCCGCTTCGGTGCCGGCCGTCACGCGAAGATGTCCGGGAATGCCGACGTCGCGGATCAGGACGCCCGCTTCGAGGAGTCCCTGCCAGATCCGCTTCGGGTCTTCCACTCCCCCGAAGAAGACGAAGTTGGCGTCTGATGCGGCAGGCTGCAGGCCGAGTTCGGTCAGCTCTGCGACAATCCGGTCACGCTGGACTTTGATGTCCTCAACGTTGGCCAGCAGTGCATCGGCGTGGGCCAGCGCTGCGTTGGCCGTGGCCTGTGTGACGGCCGAGAGATGGTAGGGAAGCCGGACGAGCCTCAGCGCATCCGTGACCTCGGGGGCAGCCGCCAGATACCCCAGCCGTGCGCCGGCCAGGGCGAATGCCTTGCTCATGGTCCGGGAGACAATCAGGCGTTCCCGGCCGGGAAGCAGTTCAAGGGCGCTGGGGGTGCCGGCGTGGGAGAACTCTGCATACGCCTCGTCCACGATCACGATCGCGTCGCTTGCGGTGCCGGCCTCGTAGACGGCCTCGACCACGTCCAGCCCAAGGGCGGTGCCGGTGGGATTGTTCGGGGTGCAGAGGAAGACGATGTTCGGTGCTGCTGCACGGACCTGTTCCGCGGCGGATTCGGCGGAGAGGGTAAAGTCCGCTGCTCTGTCGCCGGTGACGTAGCGGGTTCCCGTGCCGCTGGCGAGCAGCGGATACATGGAATAAGTGGGCGGAAAGCTCATCGCCGTGCGTCCGGGACCACCGAAGGCCTGCAGGATCTGCTGCAGTACCTCGTTTGATCCGTTGCCCGCCCAGATGTTCTCAATGCCCAGTCCGTGGCCCAGATAGCCGGCGAGGCGGGTGCGCAATTCGGTGAATTCACGGTCCGGGTAGCGGTTCAGCCCCGAGACGGCCCGCTGGACAGACGCAGTGATCGCGTCCTGCACCTCCTGCGGCAGGCCGTGGGTATTTTCGTTGACGTTCAGCAGGATGGGGACATCCAACTGCGGCGCACCGTAGGGCGTCAGCCCGCGGAGATCGTCGCGCAGGGGAAGGCGGTTCAGTTTTTCCAGCTGTTCAGTCACCAGTACAGCTTAAGGCGCACGCTGCCGGGGAGCAGAATCTGTGTAGCCCGGTGACGGGTCCCGGTGCCAGGACGACTCGGAACGCAGTTAGCCGGCGACCGGAATGTAGAGCTGGGCCCCTGCGGGAACCGTTGCGTCAGAGAGGTTGTTCAGCTCCATAATGTCGGCCACGACGGTCCGTGGATCCTGCTCCGGCGCATATTCGGCAGCCAGGCCCCAGAGGGTGTCACCCGTACTGACGCTCACCTGCTGGGTACGGGTCAGTTCTCCGCCGCCGCCTGCGGCCAGTGCGGGTGCCGTGAAGAACCCGGCGAACGTCAGCAGGGCGGCACCGCCGAACATGATCGGGGCGCCAATGAGGAGCAGGCGGCCCCGGCGCGTCAGGCGAAGCGGGGCGGGGGCTTGCTGTTCCACTGGCTGGTGGGCGGTGCGTGCTGCCGAGAGCTGGACTGTCATGGCAAAACCTTTCCGGAGCGGAGCCTGCCCGTACCGGTGCTGCTGCACCGGACCGGGCTGGTTCGAAACTGGGTTCGAACAGTTGGCGACCTTGAATCGAACATGTATTCGATTCGTTCTGTTCCTTTTCTAGCATCTATCTACGAACGATGTCGAGACTCACTCGAACAAATGTTTGAAAATGACCCTCCGCTCCCCTAGCGTGGATACCGGCGGCGTCACTTGTTTATCGTTCGGACTCAGGCAACCACCCGCCACTGACATTGCCGACATTGCCGCCCTCCGGTTCGCCGGAACACTCGAAGGGAAGCCGAAGTGCCCCGTAGGAACAACTCCGAAGGCAGGAGCGCTGCCGCGGCCGCCGCCGATGCCCCGCGGCCCCGGTCCCTGACTCCCCGGCAGACGAAAATCCTCGAAACGATCCAGGCGTCCGTCAGCACCAACGGCTATCCGCCCTCCATGCGCGAGATCGGTGACACGGTTGGCCTGGCCAGCCTTTCGAGCGTCACGCACCAGCTCAGCCAGCTGGAAAAGATGGGCTACATCCGCCGTGATCCCAAACGGCCCCGGGCCATGGAGATCCTTGTGCCCCTGCTCATGCACACCGAGCGGGGCACGGTTTCCGCCGCAGGCGATGCGTCAGCGCCCGCAGCCGATGCGCGAACGGCATCCAACGTCACGGAACTGACGACGGCGGTGGACACGGCAATGGTGCCGCTGGTCGGCAGGATCGCCGCCGGCGGTCCCATCCTCGCGGACCAGGTCGTGGAAGAAATGATCCCGCTGCCCCGGCAGCTGGTGGGGCACGGCGAGCTGTTCATGCTGCGCGTATCCGGAGACTCCATGGTGGACGCAGCCATCTGTGACGGCGACTGGGTAGTGGTCCGCCGCCAGCAGACGGCCGAGAACGGCGACATCGTCGCCGCGCTGCTGGACGATGAAGCCACCGTCAAGACATTCCGCCAGCGCAACGGCCACACTTGGCTGCTTCCGCAGAACACGCGCTACGAACCGATCATGGGAGACCACGCCACCATCATGGGCAAGGTCGTCTCGGTGATGCGTTCCCTCTAGGCATTCCGCACGGAAAAGCCCGCCCTTCGCTGTCTTCCAGCGAAGGGCGGGCTTTGTTCTTGTGCAAGGCCCGTCAGGACTTCACGCCCATGTTCTCCCCTGCCTGGGCCGCGCGCAGCCGTTCCAGGATGCCAAGCGCCACGGTACGGTCAGTGGTGCTCCAGAACGGCGGCAGTGCGGCACGCAGGAACCCGCCGTAGCGGGCAGTGGCCAGCCGTGAATCCAGGACGGCGACCATGCCGCGGTCCCCTGCTGCACGGATCAGGCGCCCGGCGCCCTGCGCGAGGCGAACGGCTGCGTGCGTCGCCGAGACCGTCATGAAGCCGTTGCCGCCTGCTTTGGCCACGGCACGGGTACGTGCCGTCATCAGCGGGTCATCGGGACGCGGGAACGGGATGCGGTCGATCACGACCAGGCGGCACGAGCCACCCGGAACGTCGACTCCCTGCCACAGGGACATGGTGCCGAACAGGCAGGTGGCGTCCTCCTCAGCGAACTGCTTGACCAGACCAGACATGGACGATTCCCCCTGGCACAGGATCGGAAAACCGACCTTGGGCCGCAGGGCAGCAGCGGCTTCTTCTGCGGCGCGCCGGGAGGAGAACAGCCCAAGCGCCCCTCCGCCGGAGGCCTTGAGCAGCGCTTCCAGTTCTTCCAGCTGCGCGGCGGACGTGCCGCGGTCGGGCTTGGGCAGGTCCTTGGCAACGTACAGGACGCCTTGCCGCGGGTAGTCAAAGGGACTGCCGACGTCGGATCCGGTCCATTGGGGTGCCGCTGCGCCCACGAGCCCCAGTCCGCCTGCCACCGGCCCGAACTCGGAACCAATCGCCAGGGTGGCTGACGTCAGGATGACGGTATGGCCGTCGAACAGCCCGTCGCGCAGCCGGCCGGCAACGGACAGCGGAGCGACATTCAGCGTGGCGGGCGCGTCGTCGTCGGGAGGCGAATAACCCTCCCCCGGAGAGAAGGTGCTCGGCCGGGACGCCCATACGACTTCACCGGCGTCCGGAGCGGACACCAGACGTTCACACACTTCCAGCACACCCATCAGGCGAGAGCGGGCCATCTGGCGCCCGCCGTCCCCGGCGTCTCCGCCCTCAGGCTTGGAATCGGAGAGCGCCACACGGCACGCTTCCCGGACCCGTCCGACGGCGAGTTCCTGCTCGCCGTTCAGGCCCGACGGCAGCAGGCCGGCCGGAACGCCTTCCATGGAGGCATCGAACGCGCGTCCGGCTGCTGCCAGCTCCTCCACCGAAGCGGAGGTGTGCTTGCGGGCGGCTGTCACCGCGGCGCTGATGAGGGTGCCGGAGAGCTGGCCGGTCACCGCTCCCGTCACCCGGTCCTGCAGTTCATGGGCCTCATCGATGACAACGACGTCGTAGTCCGGCAGCACTGCGAGGCCCTCAAAGGCGCTGATCGCGAGCATGGCGTGGTTAGTGATGACCAGGTCGGCGACGGCGGCCTTAGCCCTGGCGCGTTCGCTGAAGCACTGCTCCGCCACCGGGCACCGCTGGGCGCCGAGGCATTCCATTGACGTCACCGAAACCTGCCGCCAGGCGCGGTCGGTCACGCCGGGGAGCAGCTCGTCGCGGTCCCCGGTTTCCGTCTCTTCCGCCCATTCCCGCAGCCGGACCACTTCCCTGCCCAGGGCGGAGGTGGGTCCTGCGGCAGGAGCCGGGTGGGCTACGCCGTGGTCATCGCCGAGGCTGAAGAGGGCACCCGGATCGTCGTCTTCCGGGAACCCGCCGCCTGTCTTGTGGACGCAGACATAGTTGCTGCGCCCTTTCAGCAGTGCGACGTCGACTTCCCGCGGCAGCTTCGGTGCCAGGGCAGCCAGCAGCCGGGGAAGGTCCCGTCCCACGATCTGCGCCTGGAGCGCCAGGGTGGCAGTCGAAACCAAGGCAGGCTTGGTGCTCTCGAGGGCGTGGTGGATGAGCGGAACCAAGTAGGCCAGGGACTTGCCGGTTCCGGTCCCGGCCTGCACCAGCAGGTGCTTTCCGGTCTCGATCGACTCCGCCACCTGGCGTGCCATATCGTGCTGTCCCGCGCGGTTCTGGCCACCCATTGCGTCCACCGCGGTGTCCAGGAGTTCCAGGACCTCCGCGGCTGCGTCCTTCTTAGGCATGGAGGGTGAACGGCTCCAACTCAGGCGCCAGGGAATCACGGACCTTGACCCGCAGGCGTGTTCCGCCTTCCTCGTGGTCGAGCGAGAGGATTTCCGCGTCCTGGCTGTGCAGCCGGGAGACGACGTCGCCGCGCTGGTAGGGGACGAGGAGGTCCAGTTCGATTCCGGGCCGCGGGATGCCGTCAGAAATAGCCTGCCGGAGTTCCTCGATGCCTTCGCCGGTCCGGGCGGAAACCACCACGGTCCGCGGCTCGCGCTGCCGCAGCCGTTCCAGGACAAACGGATCAGCCGCATCGGCCTTGTTGAGCACGATGATCTCGGGGATCCGGCGTGCATCCACGTCCGCGAGGACCGCACGTACGGCGGCGATCTGACCCTCCGGGTCCGGGTGCGATGCATCAACCACGTGCAGGATCAGGTCAGCGTCGGCGACTTCCTCCAGCGTGGACCGGAAGGCCTCCACCAGCTGTGTGGGCAGCGACCGGACGAACCCGACAGTGTCCGCCAGGGTGTACCCGATCCCGTCAGCGGTCTCGGCCTTGCGGATGGTCGGATCCAAGGTGGCGAACAATGCGTTCTCCACCAGGACTCCGGCGTCGGTGAGCCGGTTGAGCAGGGAGGACTTGCCCGCGTTGGTGTAGCCGGCGATGGCGACCGAAGGAACCTCGTTGCGCTGGCGGTTCGCCCGCTTGGTTTCGCGGGCAGGCTTCATCGCGGCGATTTCACGGCGCAGCTTCGCCATCCGTGTACGGATCTTCCGCCGGTCCAGCTCGATCTTGGTTTCACCCGGTCCGCGCGAGCCCATGCCGGCGCCGGCGCTGCCTACCTGGCCGCCTGCCTGCCGGGACATGGATTCACCCCAGCCGCGGAGACGGGGAAGGAGGTATTCCAGCTGGGCCAGTTCCACCTGGGCCTTGCCCTCGCGGGACTTGGCGTGCTGGGCGAAGATATCCAGGATCAGCGCAGTGCGGTCGATCACCTTCACCTTGACGATGTCTTCCAGGGCGCGGCGCTGGGAAGGCGAAAGTTCGCTGTCCACGATCACGGTGTCCGCACCCGTCGCCAGAACGATGTCCTTCAGCTCCTGCGCCTTGCCGGATCCGAGGAAGGTGCCGGGGTCCGGCTTCATCCTTCGCTGGATGATCCCGTCGAGCACTTCGGAACCGGCCGTCTCAGCGAGGGCTGCGAGCTCACGCAGCGAATTCTCGGCGTCGGCCGCCGTTCCTTCCATCCACAGACCGGCCAGGACAACACGTTCCAGGCGCAGCTGCCGGTACTCGACTTCGGTGACGTCTTCGAGTTCAGTGGAGAGTCCTGCGACTCGGCGCAGTGCGCGGCGGTCCTGCAGGTCCTGCTGGTCTCCGTCGAAGACAGAGTGCTCCGCGTCCTGCACTGAGAGGGCCTGTGCCTGCCGGGAGAATCCGGAGGCCGAATCGGGCGACACGCTGCGCTTGGCAGCGGTTGCTTCTTCCTTGGCCAGGATCCGGTCGATCACGCCCTGGATTTCCTCGGGCTTGAGGTCCGTGGGCGTGGAGCCGGCAGCGGGACGGGAATTGTTGATGGTCATAATCTCCTTAGACGCAAGTGTTAACCATGGTAGGTCAGCGGACCCACATTGTGCGGGCTCTCCGGGGACCTGTGCAATACCTTGCGCAGGCTCCGGCTCCGGGCCGATGGCTGCCCGGAGCCGGGAAGCCACTAATCTGGATTGTTATGGGTTCAGAGCATTACTTCAGTTCACAGCCGTCCGCACCCGAGGTGCGCAGGCCGCTGCGTGTCACACTCAACGGACGGGACGTCACCTTGGCCACCTCTGGCGGGATTTTCTCGCCCGACGGCATTGATAAGGGAACGCAGGTACTGCTCTCCGGTATTCCCGACCCGGCAGCTGAGGGCAACCTGCTTGATATCGGCTGCGGCTGGGGACCCATCGCCCTCACGATGGCGCTGAAGTCACCCGGAGCACAGGTCTACGCCGTCGACGTCAACGAACGGTCCCTGGGCCTGACGCGGGACAACGCTGCCACACTCGGGCTCGGCAACGTCCATGCCGCGCTGCCCGAGGCTGTCGATCCCGAGCTGCGGTTTGCCACCATCTGGTCGAATCCGCCCATTCGCATTGGCAAGGATGAACTGCACGCGCTGCTGCTTCAGTGGCTTCCCCGGCTGGCCCCCGGCGGCACGGCGTGGCTGGTGGTCCAGAAAAACCTTGGTTCAGACTCCCTGCAGCGCTGGCTGGAAACGGCTCTGGGCGCGGGTTTCGACGTCAGCCGCCACAGCACGGCAAAGTCCTTCCGCATCCTCAAGGTCGCACGAAAGGACTGACCCGCCGGGCTAGAGCACGGTTCCGCGGGCCACGAGGACAGCCGGTCCGCTGAGTTCCACGTGCTCACGGCCGTCCGCACCGGGCAGGAAGCGGATACCGAGGACTCCCCCGGGCACCGCTACGCTCCAGGCATCAGGGGCCCCGGTACCCGCCCAGAAGCGTGTGGCGACCGCTGCCGCACAGGCTCCCGTGCCGCAGGAGCGGGTCTCCCCGACGCCTCTTTCGTGGACGCGCATGGTGAGCTGGCCGACGCCGTCGAGCACCAGCGGCTCCGCCGGCACCACGAACTCTACGTTGGTGCCGTTTTCGGGAGCGGGCTCCACCGACGGCGCCTTGGTGAGGTCCGTTGCGGCCAGTTCGGAAAGCTCAGCCAGGGCGACGACGGTGTGGGGGTTGCCCATGCTCACCGACAGTCCCGGGCGGGGCACTTCGAGTCCGTCGGCGTTCACGACGGTGTCCATGGCTTTGGCCGCGGCGTGGTCGGGGAAGATGAATTCCCACGGCCCCATGTCAACGGCGTACCCGTCCGGGGTGCGCGTGACCGTCTTCAGTCCGCCGCGGGTTCCGATGGCCAGTGCTTCACCGGGGGCCAGCGAGGCCAGTCCCTCTTCGAGCAGGAAATGCACAAAGACGCGTACGCCGTTGCCGCACATCTCCGAGACGCTTCCGTCGCCGTTGCGGTAGTCCATGAACCACTCGGCGTCCGGGTTGGTCTGCAGCAGGGCCTGGCCCTCGGGCAGGTGCTCGGACCGGACAGCGCGGATAAACCCGTCGGCACCGATTCCGCTGTGCCGGTCACACAGTGCCGCTACATCGCCCGGGGCGAACTCCGACAGACCGTCGGGGTCTGCCACGAGGACAAAGTCGTTGCCGGTTCCGTGCCCTTTCGCAAAGGACAGGCCGGTGAGGGCAAGCGGAAGGCCGGAGGCGGACAGGGCTGCGGGGGAAGGAATGCTCACCCCTCAAGAATAGCGGCGGCTGCCTTGTCCACCAGACGGGGATCGTCGAAGTCCAGCCATGTCACGCGCGGATCTGCCCGGAACCAGGTCAGCTGGCGGCGGGCGAACTGCCGGGTGGCCACCACAGTGTCCTCGGCTGCCTTCTCGACCGTGGACTCGCCGTCGAGCACTTTGAGGAACTGGGCGTAGCCCAGGGCCCGTCCGGCAGTCCTGCCGGTACGCAGTCCGGCCGCGTCCAGGCGCCGTACTTCCTCTTCCAGTCCCTGCTCCACCATGTGTTGCACCCGCAGGGCCAGCCGCGAGTGCAGCAGGCTGCGTTCAACCTGCAGCCCAATCTGGACGGCGGGCTGGAAGTACGTACGCTCGGGCATGAAGGAGCTGAACGGACGCCCGGTGAGCTCATGGACTTCCAGGGCGCGCACCACGCGCCGCGCATCGCCCAGGCGTCCGGCGGAGACCGGGTCAACGGCCTTCAACCGGTTTCGCAGGTGTTCCAGTCCGGACGCTTCCAGTTCTGCTTCCAGGCGCCGGCGCACCTCCGGATCCGTGCCCGGGAATTCCAGGACGTCCAGTGCTGCGCGCACGTAGAGTCCGGAGCCCCCAACGAGGATGGGCCACCGGCCGCGGGAGCGGATGTCGGTGATCAGGCTGCGGGCCTGGGACTGGAAAGCCGAGACGCTGGCTTCTTCCGTGACATCCATGATGTCGAGCAGGTGGTGCGGGATTCCGGCGCGTTCGGCCAGGGGAAGCTTGGCGGTCCCGATGTCCATGCCGCGGTAGAACTGCATCGAGTCGGCATTGATGATTTCCCCGCCCAGCCGGGCGGCGAGGGCGACGCCGAGATCGGACTTGCCGGAGCCGGTTGGACCTACGACGGCGAGGACCGGGAGGTCTTGTCCGCTCACTGGCGCGGTGGCAGGGCCGGCATGCCAAGCAGGACACCGGTGCGGGCTCCGTCGGCTGCCGGCGCCGGAACACCGCAGGAATCGGCTTGCGCACGGTCCCAGGCATCTCCTGCCCGTGAGCGCCGCAGCGAGTAGTCGGCGGCGGAGGCGGGATCCGAGACCAGGTGGAACGCCGCTGCCGAGGTGACGGGCACGGTGACCAGGTCTCCGGGCCGGGGAACCGGTGCTCCGTCCGGGACGGAGAAGTGGACCAGCCGCTGGTCGCGGGAGCGTCCGGAAAGGCGCCCGGTCTCCGCGGACTTCTTCCCGGCGGCGGCCGTTACCATGACCTCGACGGTCCGGCCGACCTGCTTGGCGTTCTCTTCCGCCGCGATCCGGTCCTGCAGCGCGGTAAGGCGCTGGAAGCGTTCCTGCACGACGGCCTTGGGCAGCTGGTCTGGCAGGTCAGCTGCCGGGGTGCCCGGGCGCTTGGAGTACTGGAAAGTAAAGGCCGTCGCGAACCGCGCCTGTTCGACGACGTCGAGGGTGGCCTGGAAGTCTTCTTCGGTCTCCCCCGGGAAGCCGACGATGATGTCGGTCGAGATCGCTGCGTGCGGCATCTGCTCACGCACGCGGTCCAGGATGCCCAGGAACTTCTTGGACCGGTAGGACCGGCGCATATCCTTCAGCACCTTGTCCGAGCCGGACTGCAGCGGCATGTGCAGCTGGGGCATCACGTTGGGTGTTTCGGCCATGGCGTGGATGACGTCGTCGGTGAAGGCGGCGGGGTGCGGGCTCGTGAACCGGACCCGTTCCAGGCCTTCGATGCTCCCGCAGGCGCGCAGCAGTTTGGCGAAGGCGCCGCGGTCACCGAACTCGACTCCGTAGGAGTTGACGTTCTGGCCCAGCAGCGTGACCTCGATCGCGCCGTCGTCCACCAGTGCCTGGACCTCGGCGAGGATCTCGCCGGGACGGCGGTCCCGTTCCTTGCCGCGCAGGGACGGGACGATGCAGAAGGTACACGTGTTGTTGCAGCCAACCGAGATCGATACCCAGCCCGAGTACACGGAGTCACGCTTGGTCGGGAGGGTGGAGGGGAAGACCTCCAGCGACTCGAGGATTTCCAGCTGCGCGGCGTCGTTGTGGCGGGCACGCTCGAGCAGGGCCGGCAGCGCGCCGATGTTGTGGGTGCCGAAGACTGCATCCACGAACGGTGCCTTGGCGAGAATGGTCTCCCGGTCCTTTTGAGCCAGGCAGCCGCCAACCGCAATCTGCATGCCCGGCCGGGACTCCTTGACGTGGGCAAGCTGGCCCAGGTTCCCGTACAGCTTGTTGTCCGCATTCTCCCGGACGGCACAGGTATTGAAGACCACGACGTCGGCGTCCCCCTCGGTGGCGGGCACGTATCCGGCTCCTTCAAGCAGGCCGGAAATGCGCTCCGAGTCGTGCACGTTCATCTGGCAGCCGAAGGTGCGCACCTGGTAGGTACGCAGCGGGGCCTCCTGACGGGTGTCGAAGGTCTCTTCAGGCGCGGGGCGGGATACAGACAGGCTCACCATCCAAGGGTACGACGCGGCGCCGCCGCACCCCCAATTCCGCCGAAAGGCCAGAAGAAGGCCTTTCCAGCGTTGAAAAGAGCTTCTTCTGGCCTCTCGGCGAAGGCGGGATTAGTACCAGTTGTTGGCGTAGTGGAAGTTCAGGGCGGAGCAGGGGCTGCCGTAGCGGGATTCGATGTAGGTGAGCCCCCAGTTGATCTGCGTCCGGTAGTTCGTCTGCCAGTCGCTTCCCGCGGCCGCGAGCTTGATCCCGGGCAGTGCCTGCGGGATGCCGTAGGCACCGGAGCCTGCGTTGGTTGCGCTGGTGAGCCATTCGGATTCCTTGGTCCACAGCGTGTCCAGGCAGGTCATCTGCGAGGCATCCCAGCCATGGTTTCCGAGGACCGACGCAGCGAAGGCCTTCGCACCTGCGGGATCGTCCACGGGGACAGCAGCGGCGGCGATTCGGGCGGCTTCCTCCGCAGCAGCCTGCTCAGCGGCCGCCTGCTCAGCGGCCGCCTGCTCTGCGGCTGCAGCTTCCGCTGCCGCAAGTTCAGCGGCGACGTGTGCGGCTTCCTGCTCGACTGCCGCCTGATCCGCTTCCGCTGCCTCGTCGCCGGACGAAGTTGCGGCTGACGTCGGCCCGGCGGCTTCCGGGGCCGCCGGCGGGCTCGCCTCCGCTGAGGGCGAAGCGTCCGACGGCGCCGGCTCGGCGGCCCGGGCAGCCTCATCCGAGCCATCGTGCAGGAGCGGCAGCGCCACGCTCGCCAGCTGGATGCCGGCTGTCGCACGGAGGTCATCCTCGCTCGCGGCAGCGCCCACCGTACCAACCATCGCCAGGGTGGCCAGGGCAACCCCGGCGGAAATCTTTCTTCTGTTCCTGCGCCGGGCAATGGTCCGCTGCCGTCTTAGCTCGCGCCGTCCGTGTACTTCAGTCATAAGTCCGGGACTGTACACAGAGTTTCTGGGACGGATTTCGAAACGGTAACACTCAGGTTGCGTTTAGATAACGCAGCCGCTTTAATACCAGTTCACTCGCTCCGAATGGGCCCACGCTGCACAGGGGCTTCCGTACCTCTGACTGATATACATCAGCCCCCAGTTGATCTGGGTCCGGTAGTTTGTCCGCCAGTCGAGTCCCGAGGCGGCCATCTTGTCCCCTGGAAGGGACTGAGGGATGCCGTAGGCACCGCTGTACGGATTATGTGCGCTGGTCCGCCAGTTGGACTCCCTGTTCCACAGGTCAACGAGACAGCGGAACTGGCTGCCGTCCCAGCCATAGGCGGACGAGGCGCCGGCCGCGTACGCCTGGGCACCGGCAGGGTCATCTACGGGAGCGGCCGGGGGCGGGGGAATAACGGGCTGCGGTGCGGGATTTGCCGCCAGCGGAGGTGCCGGAGCGGGTGCCGGGACTGGTGCCGGGGGCGCCTGGGGCGCCGGCGGCAGCACGGGAGCCGGCTCGGGGCCCTTGGGAATCGTGGGATTAATCACAGACTGACTCTCCGGCCGAGGCGTTTTTCCCGCCGCCAGGCGTGCGGCTTCTGCCTGCTGGCGGACTGACTCCTCAATGCGAACTGCTTCCAGCCGTTTCAGTTCAGCTTCCGCCGTGCTGTCCTTGAGTTCGGCCAGTTGGGCCACCAGCACCACTGTACGTTCTTCCTGTTCACGGACGGCTTGCTCAGCTGCGGAAGTGGCCGCTTCCGCTCCTTCATAGAGTTCCCCCGCCTCCTCGGCCAGGGCTTCACGTGCCCGGCGCTCCGCTTCCTCGGTTTCCTGCAAAGAAGCGGCGGTGCTTTCGGCCGCCGCTGCCTGTTCGAAGAGACGCGCCGTCCGGTCCGTTACAAGCTGCAGCGTGGCCAGCCGGTCAAAATGGGCGGCGCCTGCCTCGGCGTCGAGGATAAACAGAAGGCTGCTGTCCATTCCGCCGGTCTTGTACGTCTGGGCCGCGAGGGCGCCAACTTGGCTGCTAAGGGACGCTGCTTCAGCTGCTGCGGCGCTGCGCGCTGCCGCGAGCTCTCCGAGGCGGGCGTCACTGGCCTCCAGTTCGCTGCGCAGGACGTCATAGCGGCTCGACGCATCTACGGCGGCGTTGCCCAGCTCCCCGGCCTCGGACTGCAGGTCGGCCAGGTGGCGCTCCAGTTCCGAGACCTGTTCCTGTTTGGCCGACGCATCGCCTTTGGCTGCGGCAATTTCCTCCCAGCTGGGATAGTCCGCTGCCGAAGCGGGCGCAGCAACGAGGAAGGCAGATGCCAGCGCACCGGCAGCTGCCGCAGCCATAAGGGACGAGTAGCGTAACTTCTGTCCCAAAAACCTCATTGTAAACATAGTGATGCCCAGCATACGGCACGGAATGTTGCTGCTCCTGATGCCGCACGGGCTGCAGGCCTAGGCGTCTGAGGCAAGTTCGGCCGCCCTCGCTGTGAGGCCCTCTTCGACCACGGAGAATCCCAGGGACGGCGAGTAGCCTTTGCGGGCCAGCATGGAAACGAGCCTGCGGACCAGTTTGTCGCGTTCTTTGCGGTCCTGCGGCACAGCAGCGTTGCGCAGCTTGCGGCGGACGAGGTCCCTGGCGGCTTCCCATTCGTCGTCGGTGCTGACCTGCTCCAGGGCTTCTTCAGCCAACTCCGGCGCGATCCCCTTCTCCGCCAGCTCCCTGCGGATCGCTGAGCGGGCCAGGGAGCGGCTCTGCGTCCTGCTGCGCACCCACATCTGAGCGAACTCAGCGTCGTCAATGAGCTGCACTTCCTCGAAACGGTCCAGCACTGCGCTTGCCACGTCCTCCGGAACGTCGCGTTCTGCAAGCTTGTCCGCCAACTGGCGGCGGCTTTTGGCGGAACTTGTCAGCTGGCGCAGGACTATAGCGCGGGCGACGGCGTAGGGGTCAGCTTCGGGAACGGAATCGGCCGGCGAGCCGGGCGTGGGGCCTTCCCCCGCACCCGGCTTCCGTCCGCGGCGCCGCTGCTGCTGCATCCGTTGAGGCTATGCGCCGGCGGCAGCGGCCTTGCCGGCTGCCGTTTCCGTCTTGCCGCTGGCCGCCTGCTCCTCGGGCGCCGCGTCCACACCAAGCTTCACGCGAAGCCGGCGTTCGATCTCATCAGCAAGTTCCGGATTATCCCGGAGGAACCTGCGGGAGTTTTCCTTGCCCTGGCCCAGCTGGTCGCCGTCGTAGGTGAACCAAGCGCCCGACTTCTTCACGATTCCATGCTCAACACCCATGTCGATCAGGCCGCCTTCGCGGGAAATCCCCTGCCCGTAGATGATGTCGAACTCGGCCTGCTTGAACGGCGGGGCCATCTTGTTCTTGACGATCTTGGCACGGGTACGGTTACCGACCGGGTTGGTGCCTTCCTTCAGCGTTTCGATTCGGCGCACATCGATGCGGACCGAGGCGTAGAACTTCAGGGCCTTGCCGCCGGTAGTGGTCTCGGGGCTGCCGAAGAACACGCCGATCTTCTCGCGAAGCTGGTTGATGAAGATTGCCGTGGTTTTGGTCTGGCTCAGCCGCCCGGTGATCTTCCGGAGTGCCTGGCTCATGAGGCGGGCCTGGAGACCCACGTGGCTGTCGCCCATTTCGCCTTCAATTTCGGCGCGCGGCACCAGGGCAGCAACGGAGTCAATGACCACGATGTCCAGGGAGCCGGAGCCCACCAGCATGTCCATGATTTCCAGGGCCTGCTCACCGGTGTCCGGCTGGGAGACCAGCAGCGCGTCCGTGTCCACGCCGAGCCTCTTCGCGTACTCCGGATCCAGGGCATGCTCGGCGTCGATGAACGCGGCGATGCCGCCGTTCTTCTGTGCATTAGCCACTGCGTGGAGCGCGACGGTGGTCTTACCCGAGGATTCCGGTCCGTAGATTTCGACAACGCGTCCGCGCGGGAGTCCGCCAATGCCCAGGGCTATGTCCAGTGCGATGGAACTGGTGGAAATCGTTTCGATGGGGGCGCGGGTTTCGTCGCCCAGCCGCATGATCGAACCCTTGCCGAACTGCTTGTCGATCTGGGCCAGTGCTGCTTCGAGTGCTTTGGCGCGGTCTGGAGCGGCCATTCTTCACCTCTGTTGTTGTGGCTGTTAATGATGTTCCCGGCCCGGGGGCCTGCTTATCGGTTGCTCATTGGAAACCGTAGGCGACGGCACTGACATCGCTGCGTTCGCGTGCCGCCGATGTGGACAGCCGGTGCGGGGCGGGCCGGGTGCTGCCCCTGTGTAGGAGCATATCGGCATCCGAACAGATATTCGAATGACGTGCCCGCGTGTCCTAGGTGGTTTTCGGTTTAACATCCCGGCCCAGGCGTCTTTCGTCGGGCACCTCCTGGATGTCACACACGGCGAGCCAGACCCGTTTGGGCTCCACTCCCCGCGCCAGGGCCTCGCTGGCTGTCTTTCCCCCGAGGCCGGTCAGGACAAGATCGGAGGCCAGGACCCGGGAATACGCCGGGCCAAACTCGTCGTCCATGAGCCGCCAAAAATCGCTGATACGCATCGCTTAATCCTCTCACGCTCCCCCGCCGGTCTCCCCTGGCCAAGCGGACGGGGCCCCGGCTCAGGCTAGGCCGCGGCCTAGAATAGGCTCCATGACCGAAAAGCTGCCGGCAACCATTCCCGCCACGAATCCGGCCATAGAAGACCTCGAACAGGAGCTCAGTGTCTTGTGGCGCCGCGCGCGTGCAGCATCACAGCGGGTTGCCCGCGCTGTCCACCCGGACCTGGAGCCCGCCGCCTATGGACTCCTGGTGCTCCTGCAGCGCCAGGGACCCCTTCGCCTCACCGATATTGCCGCGGCGATCGGCGTTGGCAAACCCTCCGTGAGCCGGCAGATCGTGATGCTCGAGAACCTGGGACTGGTCCGCAAGCAGGCGGACCCGGACGACGGTCGGGCACAGGCCATCAGCCTCACGGATTCCGGCCGCGAACAGTTGCTGAAGACCCAGCGGGCACGCGAAGAACATTTTCACGCCCTGCTCCAGGCCTGGAGCGAAGACGAGGTCCGGGCACTGAGCGTGCTGCTGCATAAACTCAACAGCTCCCAGGCGCCCGCAGCGCCGCCAGCGCCGGCCGCCCGGCCCCCCGCATAGAATAAGGCCCCGTCCGGGCTGGACAGGGCCTTATCGAGATCTTTGGGCGGGCAGCGGGTGCTGCCCGAGGTTGTTACGGCGTGCGGGCCAGGTCCCGAGCCAGGTCCTCCGGGAATTCACGGGCGAACTCGCGCGAGAATTCCGTAGGAACGGTGTCGGGGATGGAAACGCCTTCGGCGCTGGCCACACGATCACTGACCTCTCGAAGCATCAGGGACAAAGGCACATCAAGGGCGCTGCAGATCGAGGACAGGAGTTCCGAAGAAGCTTCCTTCTGTCCGCGTTCAACCTCGCTCAGGTATCCAAGGGAAACCCGGGCGCTGTGCGACACCTCGCGCAGGGTACGGCCCTGGCGCTGGCGTACGTCGCGGAGTACATCACCAATTTCGTGGCGTAGAACTACCATTTTGCGCTCCTTAGGTTCCCGGTGTGCATCTTCCGCCAACCCTACATCCCGCCAGCGAATAACGCCGTTCACGGATACGGGTTGCTTCACCATGTGTATGTCCTGCTCCCTTATCGGTCCGTCCGCGGCGAGAAACCGCGGAATGTTTAGATCCTAAACCTGAAACCTTGGTGGTTCCTGATACTAACAACTGACGCCGTTACGGTTTTGTTCCCGCACCCTGCCAGCGGATCCCAGGAGCCTCGCACTGCCCCGGCTACGCGGAAACCAGTTCCGCTTCCAACAGGTCCAGCGCGGCGGTACAGGCCTGCCGCCGGATTGAGTCTCTCTCGCCGGCGAACCGAAAACGCTGCGAGCGTACTCCGGACGCGGTGGCGATCCCGATAAATACAGTGCCCACGGGCTGTCCGTCATGCGGTTCCGGGCCGGCCGCACCCGTGGTGGACACTCCCACGTCCGTCCCCAGCAAACGCCGCACTCCGGAAGCCATTTGCTCGGCAACGTGTGCGTCTACCGACCCTGCGGTTGCCAGGAGTTCTTCCGAGACCCCCAGGACGCCGGCCTTGACCTCGTTCTGATAGGCGACGACGCCGCCCTGCAGCACGGCCGAAGCCCCCGGTACGGTGGCGATCTCGGCAGCCACCATGCCGGCGGTCAGGGACTCAGCGCACGCCACGCGCTTGCCGGACGCAGCTGCTGCTGCGACGACCCGGGCCGCGGTGCTGTTCACGATGACCGGCCGGTTGCGCCCCGTGCGGTGCTGCGCAGCTTAATCGCCTGCAGGACATAGTCGACGCCGGTCACCACGGTGATGACGACGGCGGCGGCCATCGCGGTGGCGCTGATCCACCAGGCCCAGTCGCCCAGCCAGGAGGAGAGCGGCAGCAGGAACAGGAAAATCGCCAGGGTCTGGATCACGGTCTTGAGCTTTCCGCCGCGGGAAGCTGCCATGACTCCGTAGCGGATGACGACGAAACGCATCACGGTGATGCCGATTTCGCGGACCAGGATGACGATTGTTACCCACCACCAGAGCTCACCCAGGATGGAGAGCATCACCAGCGCGGAGCCGATCAGCAGCTTGTCTGCGATGGGATCGGCAATCTTCCCGAAGTCGGTGATCAGTCCCCGGCTGCGGGCCAGGTCGCCGTCGAGCTTGTCGGTGTAGATGGCCACGGCAAACGTCGCTACCGCCAGCCAGCGGAAAAGGCCGTCCCGCCCGTCGTCGGCCACGAGGAACCAGATAAACAGCGGCACCATGATGATGCGGATGACCGTCAGGACATTGGCGATGTTGAGGGTAGGTACCCGCTCGGCTCCAGAATTGCTCACGAAACCAGACTAGCCGGATTCAGCGTCCGGTGAGATTCCATGCATCTTCGGATCCGTCATCGTCGCCGCTCCCCTCGGATCCGTCGTAATACTCGGTGGCCTGCTGCCGGGATTCGAGGTCCTGGGCCACGAGGTCCACTGGACCCCCGGTTTCGAAGCCGTGGTTCACGTTCGCGTTGTCGGCCAGCGCAGCCGTCTCCGCGGCATCGGCGCCGGTCAGCGGTTCTCCGCCCTGGATGGCGGCCAGCGTAGCGGCGAGGTCGTCCGGCTTGACCAGCACGTCGCGGGCCTTGGAGCCCTCGGAGGGGCCCACCACGCCGCGGGATTCGAGCAGGTCCATCAGCCGGCCTGCCTTGGCGAAGCCGACGCGCAGTTTCCGCTGGAGCATGGAGGTCGAACCGAACTGGGTGGTCACCACCAGCTCGGTGGCCTGCAGCAGGACATCGAGGTCGTCTCCGATGTCGTCTTCAATCTGCTTCTTCGGCGCCGTGACCGTGACGTCCTCGCGGTACGTGGCCTGGAGCTGGTTCTTCACGTGCTCAACGACCCGGTGGATCTCCGACTCGGTCACCCAGGCGCCCTGCACACGGATGGGCTTATTGGATCCCATGGGGAGGAAGAGTGCGTCACCCTGGCCGAGCAGTTTTTCGGCGCCTGGCTGGTCCAGGACCACGCGCGAGTCGGTCACCGAGGAGGTGGCGAAGGCCATGCGGGACGGGACGTTGGCCTTGATCAGGCCGGTGACGACGTCGACCGAGGGCCGCTGCGTGGCCAGGACCAGGTGGATGCCGGCGGCACGCGCCAGCTGCGTGATGCGTACGATCGAGTCTTCGACGTCCCTCGGCGCGACCATCATGAGGTCTGCGAGCTCGTCCACGATGACCAGCAGGTACGGGTAGGCCTTGATGACGCGCTTGGACCCCGCCGGCGGCACGACCTTGCCGTTGCGGACGGCCTTGTTGAAGTCGTCAATGTGCTTGTAGCCGAAGTTCGCCAGGTCGTCGTAGCGGGTGTCCATTTCCCGGACCACCCATTGCAGCGCCTCCGCTGCCTTCTTGGGGTTGGTGATGATCGGGGTGATCAGGTGCGGCACGCCCTCGTACGCGGTCAGTTCCACGCGCTTGGGGTCCACCATGACCATGCGCACCTCATCAGGGGTGGAGCGCATCAGGATGGAGGTGATCATCGAGTTCACGAAGGAGGACTTGCCCGCGCCGGTGGCACCGGCCACGAGGAGGTGCGGCATCTTGGCCAGGTTCGCCACGACGAACCCGCCTTCGACGTCCTTGCCCACACCCATGACCATGGGATGGTCCGTCTTGCGTGCGGCATTGGAGCGCAGAACGTCGCCAAGGACAACGACTTCCTTGTCAGCGTTGGGGATTTCGATGCCGATGGCGGACTTGCCCGGGATCGGCGAGAGGATCCGCACGTCCGAACTGGCGACGGCGTAGGAAATGTTCTTCGACAGGGCCGTGACCCGCTCGACCTTCGTGCCCTCGCCCAGCTCGATTTCGTAGCGCGTCACTGTTGGTCCGCGCGAGAAGCCGGTGACCTGGGCATCGACGTTGAACTGCTGAAGCGTGCGGGTCAGGGCTGCGACGACGGCGTCGTTGGCTTCCGAGCGTTCCTTGGCGGGAGGTCCGGACGGCAGGAACTCCGACGGCGGCAGGGTATAGGTGACGTCGCCGGAGAGCTGGAGCTGCTCGGTGCGCTGGGGAATGGGGGCCGACGGCGGCACGTGGGCCACGGGGCGCGACGGCACCGGGGCCACCGGCGGGGCTGCGACGAGGGAGGCAGCAGCCTCCGGCACCAGCGAGATTGCTTCGGTGGGCGGCTCGGCATCCTCGAGGCCCTGGTCCCGGCGCAGCTTCTGCGTGGCAAGTTCCGCCTTCGTGGGACGGCGGACCCCCGGGGGCACCGCGGACTCGGCCGCAGCTGCTTCCTGCCGCTCTTCTTCGTCACGCAGGAGTGCGGCTTCAAAGGCCTCATCCCCGGCGTAGCCGTCCGGATGCTCCGTCTCTTCGTCCTTGCGGCCCTTTCCGAAGCGGCGCTGCTTCTTGGGCTTTTCAGGCTTGTCCGCGGCGTACAGGTAGCTCTGGTCGTGGGCCTCGGGATCATCGGCGGCCAGGTCCTGGCCCATGAGGTGCTCGTACAGGGCACGCAGCCGCAGCGGAATATGCCGGAACGGCGTGGCGGTAACGATCAGCACGGAGATAAACACCAGCAGCGAAAGCAGGATGATGACCGGCCACTTGGTGATGGCCGCGGAAAGCGGCCCTGCGACCAGGAATCCGACGATTCCGCCGGAAACCCAGAGCTGGTCGAATCCGTCAGAGAGGGCAGGCCCGCCGCCGATCAGGTGGGTGATACCGGCACCGGAGCAGAGCATCAGGGTCAGCCCGATGCTGATCCGGCCGTTGGCGCGGTGCCGTTCGGGATACCGGAACAGCCGCACGGAGGCGGTCAGGAGCATAAAGGGAAGCACGACGGCCATCCAGCCGAAAGTGCCGGCGGCGCCGGCATGGATGACGTCGGCAACCGGACCGCGCAGCGCCCACCATTCAACGGTGGCGACAAGCAGCGCGGTAAGGATGAGGAAGAATCCGGTGCCGTCGCGGCGGACGTCCCGGTCGGGAACGACGTCGGTGCCCAGTTTGCGCACTCCGGCGCCGACGATCCGGGCGATGCCCATCCAGGCGCCCTGGATGGCGCGCAGCGGCAGCGGAAGGGTCTCCTCGGGTGCCGCCTTGGCGGCCTGGCTGCGGCCCGTGGACTTGCCCTTCGCTGCGGTCTTTCCACCGGCGCCCCGGGAGGGAGTCCGGCTGGTCGAAGTGCCGCGCGCGGAGGGGGAAGTACGAGTCGCCATACTGGCCACGCTACCGGACGCAGGCCCCAAAACCCCGAATATACGCGCCAGGCAGCCGCTTTCCTTCCCCCGGCGTCAGGCCGCCGGGGGAAGGAAGGAGCGGCAGGATTATGCCTCGAGAACCACCGGAACGATCATCGGGCGGCGGCGGAGCCTGCGGTTGACCCAGGTCCCCACGACGCGGCGGACAACCTGCTGCAGCTGGTAGGCCGTGTGGTCGCGGTTGGACATCACGGCTTCCTCCAGAGCCTTGCTGATCTTGGGCTTGATCTCGTCGAACACGGCATCGTCTTCGGCGAAGCCGCGGGCATGGATCTCCGGCCCGGAGACGATGGTGCCGGTGCTGCGGTTCACCACGGTGATGACCGAGATGAAGCCTTCCTCACCGAGGATGCGGCGGTCCTTCAAGTCAGTGTCGGTGATCTCGCCAACGCTGGAGCCGTCCACGTAGACGAAGCCGCACTCAACGTTGCCGACCACCCGGGCCTTGCCGTTGACCAGATCCACCACGGTGCCGTCGTCGGCGAGGATGATGTTCTCTTCCGGCACGCCCGTCTGGGCGGCGAGCTTGCCGTTGGCGATCAGGTGCCGGGTTTCGCCGTGCACGGGCATGGCGTTCTTCGGCTTCAGGATGTTGTAGGTGTAGAGCAGCTCCCCCGCCGAGGCGTGGCCCGAGACGTGGATCTTGGCGGTTCCCTTGTGGACCACGTCGGCGCCGAGCTTCATCAGCCCGTTGATCACACGGAAGACGGCGTTCTCATTGCCCGGGATCAGGGACGAGGCCAGGATTACGGTGTCGCCGCGGCCCACGTTGATGCGGTGGTCTCCGTTGGCCATGCGCGAGAGCGCTGCCATCGGCTCGCCCTGCGAACCCGTGGACATCAGGACCAGTTTGTGGTCCGGCATGTTATCCACGTTCTTCAGGTCCACCAGGATGCCCTCGGGTACGTGGAGGTAGCCCAGCTTCTCTGCGATGGCCATGTTCCGCACCATGGAGCGGCCGACGAAGCAGACCTTGCGTCCGTGCGCGGCAGCGGCGTCGAGCACCTGCTGGACGCGGTGGATGTGCGAGGAGAAGGAAGCGACGATGATCCGCTTCTTGACCTTGCCGAAGAGCTCCTCGAGCACCGGGCCGATGTTGCGTTCGGGTGAAGTGAACCCGGGAACGTCGGCGTTGGTGGAGTCTGCCATGTAGAGGTCCACGCCCTCTTCGCCCAGCCGGGCGAACGCGCGCAGGTCGGTGATGCGGCCGTCCAGCGGAAGCTGGTCCATCTTGAAGTCGCCGGTATGCAGGACAGTGCCGGCGTCGGTCCGGATGAATACCGCGAGGGCGTCCGGAATGGAGTGGTTTACCGCCACGAATTCGCACTCGAAGGGGCCGAGCTGCTCAACCTGGCCTTCCTTCACGGTGAGCGTGAACGGCTTGATCCGGTGCTCCTGGAGCTTCGCCTCGATCAGCGCCAGCGTCAGCTGGGATCCGATGAGGGGGATGTCCTTCTTCAGCCGCAGCAGGTACGGAACGGCACCGATATGGTCCTCGTGTCCGTGGGTGAGCACGACGCCCACGACGTCGTCCAGCCGGTCCTCGATGTAGGAGAAGTCCGGGAGGATCAGGTCAACACCCGGCTGGGTCTCTTCCGGGAAGAGCACACCGCAGTCCACGATGAGCAGCTTGCCGTCGATTTCGAAGACGGCCATGTTGCGGCCGATCTCTCCGAGCCCGCCCAGCGCCACGATGCGCAGCGTCCCGGGCTTGAGGCGGGGAGGAGTCTTCAGTGCGGTGTCCGCAGTTTCAATCATGTTTTATTACGCCTTGTCCTGGGAAAAATCCCATCCTGCTTCGGCCAGGTCCGCCAGGACAGCTTCCATCTCGATCGCGTCGGGAGCCACCAGCGGCAGCCGTACGGCGGCGTTGGGGATCACTCCCTGCATCTTGAGGATCTGCTTGGCGGAAATGGCACCTGGTATGTGTGTCATTACGGCTCGCACTACCGGATCCAGTTCAAAGTGGATCCTGCGGGCCTTATCGAAATCTCCTGCGGCTGCCGCGTCCACGAGTGCGCGGAACGCGCGGGTCGCAACGTGGGCGCTGACGCTGACGACGCCGGCGGCTCCGGCCACCATCCACGGCAGCGTCAGTCCGTCGTCACCGGCGTAGACATCCAGCGTGGTGTTGGCCAGGACCCTGGTGACGGCAGCAAAGTCGGCCTTGGCGTCCTTGAGCGCCAGGACCTTGGGGTTCTCCGCGAGGCGGAACATCGTCTCCGTGGCGATGGGGATCCCGGCGCGGCCCGGGATGTCATAAATCATGATGGGCAGATCGCTGGCCGCCGAAACGGCGTCGAAGTGAGCGATCACGCCGGCCTGGGTCGGCTTGTTGTAATACGGCGTCACCACCAGCTGTCCGTCTGCACCGGCGCGTTCTGCCCGCTTGGCCATTTCCACCGAGTGGGAGGTGTGGTTGGTGCCGGTTCCGGCAATGACCTTCGCCCGTCCGCCGACCGTCTGCGCAACGACGCGGAAAAGGTCTTCCTTTTCGCTGTCCTCAAGGGTGGAGGTTTCGCCGGTCGTTCCGGAGATAACCAGGCCGTCACAGCCGTCCTCAACGAGTTTGTTGGCCAGGAAGGCCGTGGCCTCGAAGTCGACTTCGCCGTCGGCAGTGAACGGGGTGACCATCGCGGTCACCAGGGTTCCGAACGGACGGGAAGAAAGAGAAGAGTCAGCCATGGGTAAAACGTTACCTGTTGGACCTGCAATTGGGACAAACGGACACAGGCGCAGCCCGAGGCCGGGCGGGGCCTGTGAGACGATTCTGCAATGAGCAGAACGCGTCTGACGGGCATCGATGCGGCCCGCGGGGTGGCTTTGCTGGGCATGATGTCCACCCATATCTTCCCCCTGTATGACCCGGTAACCGGGGAACCCGCCTTTGTGGCGCTGGTGTTCTCCGGGCGCGCTTCGGCGCTGTTCGCCGTCGTGGCCGGCATTGGACTGGCACTGCTCACGGGGGGCCCGAATCCCGGTGCCGGGCGTTCCCCGTCAGCCAGCCGGCGCGGCATCGCCGCCCGGGCGGTGGTGATTGCGCTGATCGGCCTGCTGCTGGGCGGGCTCGACACCTCGATCGCGATCATCCTGTTCCACTACGCCGTACTGTTCCTGCTGGTCCTGCCGTTCACGAACATGCGGCTGCCCAGGCTGGCGGTCTGGGCAGGTGCGTGGGTGTGCCTTTCCCCTGTACTCGCCTATCTGGTGCGGCCGTGGCTGATCGCTAACGTGGTTCCGCCGGATGTCGGCGGCAACATCACGTGGGAACATTTCCTGGAACCGGCCACCCTGCTCTCGGATGTCCTCTTCACCGGCGTCTACCCGGCTCTCCAGTGGATGAGCTACCTGCTGATCGGCATGGTGATCGGGCGGCTGCAGCTCTCGGATCTCCGGGTGCAGGCCGGCCTGCTTGCCGCGGGCATCTTCGCGGCGCTGGGCGCCAAGTACCTGAGCTGGTACCTGCTCATTGATGCCGGCGGGTTCGCTGAGCTGCTCACCACCGAGTCGGGGCGGACGTGGCCCATCGGACGGATGCTCGAGGTCAACCTGACCGGGGTGGACCAGTCCGGCTCCTGGTGGTGGCTGGCGGTAAGCGCTCCGCACTCCGGAACCACGTTTGACCTGCTGCATACGGCAGGGACAGCGGCCGCCGTCGTCGCGGCCTGCCTGCTTTTGACCCGTTCCCGCCCGAACCTGCTGCTCCCGCTCTCTGCGGCAGGGGCGATGACGCTGACGCTGTACAGCGTCCACATCTGGGTGATGGCCCTCCTGGACGCGCAGCAGACCGCACCGGACCCGGGGTGGGTCTTCTGGCTCCAAGCCGCAGCAGCGGCCCTGGTGGGCCTGGCCTTTATCCGCCTGGGTTCCCGCGGCCCGCTGGAGACCGTCGCGTCGGGGGCTTCCCGGCTGGCCCGGGACGGAAAACTGACCGGGAACCGCCGCTGACGGCAGTGCACCGCTCCGGTATCAGTGCCCGGCAGGGAGCACTTCACCCTCGGTCGCTGCCGGCTTGCGGACAAAGAAGGCTGCCGCCACAGCCAGGACGCTGATCAACGCACCGGCAAGGAACGCAGACTGCACGCCTGCAGCAGTGGCCTCGACGCCGCCGGCTCCCTGCGCAAGCTTCGCGGCTGTACCGGTGGAGAGCAGCGTCACGAACAGTGCGGTTCCCGCACCGCCCATGACCTGCTGCACCGTGTTCAGGATGGCACTGCCGTGCGAGTACAGCCTCGGCTCCAGGGATCCCAGCGACGAAGTGAACAGCGGAGTAAAGGTCATGGCCAGGCCAATGCTGAGCAGGACGTGGATGACCGGGATAACGAACACCGGGGTGTCCTGGCGGAAGAAGGCCATCATGGCCCAGAGACTTCCGCTGACCAGCACCGAGCCGCCAATCAGGAGGGCTGTCGGGCCGATCCGGTCATAGATCCGGCCGACGACCGGTGACAGGATGCCCATGATGAGGCCGCCCGGCAGCAGGAGCAGGCCGGTCGTCAGGGTTCCCAGGCCCAGGACGGACTGCATGTAGATGGGCAGGACAATCAGGCTGCCGAAGAGGGTGATGCTCGACGCCGCGATCATGGCGATCGAAATCGTGAAGTTCCCCGTGCGGAAGGCCCGGAGGTCCAGCAGCGGCTCCGATATGCGGGCGAGCCTGCCCTGGCGGAGGATGAAGAGCACGAGGGCGGCCACGCCGACTGCGAAGGGAACCAAAGGCGGAACCGGCGCCGGGCTGTGGGACGCCCCCTCGCCCAGTGCAGAGAGTCCGTACAGCAGCCCGCCGAAGGCGAACGCGGAGAGGATGACGGACAGGACGTCGAGCGGGACCTTGCGCGGTTCGGTGACGTTTTTAATCTTGGCCGCGCCCAGGACCAGGGCGGCGACGGCGATGGGCAGCACCAGGATGAACATGAAGCGCCAGCTCAGCACGCTGAGGATCACTCCGGAAATGGTCGGCCCGATGGCGGGCGCCACGGAGATGACGATGGAAATGTTGCCCATGGTGCGCCCGCGTGCCGCCGGGGCGACGAGCGTCATCGCCGTCGTCATGAGCAGCGGAAGCATGATCGCTGTCCCGCTTGCCTGCACGACCCTGCCGATGAGCAGGACCGCAAAGCCGGGAGCGAGGGCTGCGACCAGCGTTCCACAGGTGAAGAGGATCATGGCGAGCAGGAAGATCTGCCGGGTGTGGAAACGCTGCAGCAGGAATCCCGTGATCGGAATGATCACTGCCATGGTGAGCAGGAACCCGGTGGTGAGCCACTGTGCGCTGGCCGCGCTGATGTCCAGGTCCGCCATGAGCGTGGGAAGGGCAACACTCATGATCGTCTCGTTCAGGATGACGACGAACGCCGAAACGATCAGGATGCCGATGACCAGCCGGTTGCGTGCAGCGTGGGGATCTGCGCCGGTGGCGGCGGATGCTGCCGGATCGGGTCGTGTGGGGCGGTTTCCGGCATGGGTCGTCAAAAAAGGGTCCTCGGATCGATTGTGCAGAGAGGCAGTACGCCCCTGAAAAGTATTGGTCTTGCTCTGTCCGTATTAGCTAACCGAAGCCGGGGCGAAAAGCTTCCCGGCGTGGCGCATCGCGGCACGTGCACGCTTGCGGTCCCCGGCGGCGTCGTACGCGCAGGAGAGCCGGAACCAGGCCCGCCATTGTTCCGGGTCGGCTTCGACCTCGGCCTGGTACTTTACGAACTCGGCGTCGGCAGCCTCCCGCACGATCCGCCCGCCCGGAGTCCGCGGCAGGTCATCGACGGGAAGTCCTCCCTCGTCGGCGAGGATGCGGGCCATTTTCTCGGTCTGCGCCCCAAAGAGCAGTTCGCGGACCAGCGCCCACACACCCACTGCGGGCAGGACGAAGTAGGCGGCACCCATGGCTTTGGTCACGAGGCCGTCTGACATCATCAGCAGCCATCCGCGCTGCGCGACGACCAGGATGTAGAAGACCAGGAGGATGGTGACGAGCAGGACACCGATCTTGGCCCGGTTATGGAACAGACCTGAAAAGAAGGTGGACAAGTGCGTTTCCTTAGGCGTTCAGGTTGAGGTAGCCGTCGAGGCCGACAGTGAGGCCCGGATGCGCTGCGACTTCGCGCAGGCCGAGCAGGACGCCGGGCATAAAGGAGGCCCGGTCGTAGGAATCGTGGCGGATGGTCAGCTGCTCCCCCGGCCCGCCCAGGAGGACCTCCTGGTGGGCTACCAGTCCGCGCAGGCGCACGGAGTGCACGCGGACTCCGCTGACGTCGGCCCCGCGTGCACCGGGCAGCTCCGTGGTTGTGGCGTCAGGTGACGGCCCGGTTCCGGCGTCGGAACGGGCGGCAGCTATCAGTTCAGCGGTCCGGGCCGCGGTGCCGGAAGGGGCATCTACCTTGTCCGGATGATGGAGTTCGACAATCTCCACGGACTCGAAGTACGGCGCGGCTTTGGCTGCAAACGCCGAAGCGAGCACGGAACCGAGGGCGAAGTTCGGAGCAATGAGGACACCGGCTTCCGGGTGCTCCGCCAGCAGCTCTTCCAGGCGCTGAAGGCGCCCGGCGTCCCAGCCGGTGGTTCCGACGACGGCGTGCATGCCGTGCTCGACGGCGAAGCGGACGTTGGCTTCGGTGCTGTCCGGAACGGTCAGGTCCACCACGTACTGCGCGCCGGCGGAGACCAGTGTCTGCAGGGAACCGGTGCGGCCCAGTGCCGCCACAAGTTCCAGGTCCGGGGCTGCTTCTACGGCCTTGACCGCTTCGGAGCCCATACGTCCGGTGGCACCGAGCACCGCGACAGGCAGTTTTTTACTCATGGGTCCAGATTACCGGTCAGGCGGGGGCGTCGCTGACGCCTACCCACTCGACGGTCCCGTCGTCAAAGACCTGTTCCTTCCAGACGGGGACCTGGGCCTTTACGGTATCCACCAGCTCTGCGCACGCGGCGAAGGCGGTGCCGCGGTGGGCGGAGGCGACGGCGGCAACCAGGGCTGCGTCCCCGATCTCCAGCGCTCCGGTGCGGTGGCCCACCCAGATCCGCACGCCGTCGTACTTTCGCGCAGTCTCCGCGGCGACCTCCGCGATGGCGGCGCCGGCCGTGGGATGGGCGCTGTAGCCCAGGGAGGCGACGCCGCGGCCGCCGTCGTGGTTGCGGACAATCCCGCTGAAAGTCACTACGGCGCCGTCCTGCGGGGTCCAGACCGCGGCGTAGGCGGTCTCGGTGTCCAGGACCGACTCGCCAACGGTGGCAGCGACGACTTTGCTAGTGCTCATTCTTTCCCTCCAACAGGCCGCAGATGTGTCCGAGGACAGGTTCCAGGACAGCCAGTCCGTCGGCGACGGCGGACGGAGATCCGGGAAGGTTCACGACAAAACTCGAGCCTGCCGTTCCGGCGTATCCGCGGGTCAGTGCGGCCATCGGTGTCTTGGCCAGGCCGGCGGCGCGCAGTGCTTCCATGATGCCGGGAACCTGGCGGTCCAGCAGCGGCAGGGTCTGCTCGGGAGTGGCGTCGGTCGGGCTGATGCCCGTGCCGCCGCTGGTGACCACCACGGACGGCTGCAGGGCCAGCATGCGCTTCAGCGCCTGGCCCACCGCATCACCGTCGGGCACCACTTCAGCCAGCACGACGTCATATCCCAGTGCGTAGAACCAGTCCTGCAGCAGCGGACCGGCTTCATCCTCATAGATTCCCGCGGAGGCGCGGGTGGAGGCGACCAGGATCGCCGCCGTCCGGCGTGCGGGTTCCTTCCGGGGGCTCACAGCGCCCAGTCCCCGCTTTTACCGCCCGACTTGGCCAGCACCATGATGTCGGAGATCACCGCGTGTTTGTCCACGGCCTTGATCATGTCGTAGAGGGTCAGGGCCGTGACGGAGACCGCTGTCAGGGCCTCCATCTCAACACCGGTCAGGGCCTTGGTCTTCACCGTTGCCTTCATCAGAACGGTGCTCTCCCCCGGCTCGAAGTCCACCGTCACCTTGGTGATTGGCAGCGGATGGCACAGCGGGATGAGGTTCGAGGTCTGTTTGGCGGCCATGATGCCGGCCACGCGGGATACGGCAAAGGCATCACCCTTGGGCAGGTCACCGTCGCTGAGCAGCCGCACCACGTCAGCAGTGGTGTTCAGCACCGCCTGTGCCGTGGCTTCGCGGGAGGTCTCCGCTTTCGCGGAGACATCGACCATGTGGGCGGTTCCGTCCGCCCTGACATGGGTCAGTGCCGGCTGGTTTTCGTCTCCGGCCATCGGCGCGGTCCTTTCGGTAAAACGGGTCATTCCAACAGCCATACTGTCACTTCCGAGCCGGCGGGGAGACGTTCTGTTTCTTCCGGAACCAGGACAAGTGCGTTGGAGGCAGCCAGGGCATGGATGAGGTGGGAGCCGGGCCCGCCGACGAGCGCCACCGTGCCGGCGTCGTACTGACCCCGCCGGACCTGCAGTTTCCCTGCCGGGCTCAGCGCCTCCTCGGCGAGGAGGGCTGTGAGGACCCGGCGTGGTGCCGGCAGGCCGGTCAAGGCGCTGAGCGCGGGCCGCAGGAACACTTCGAAGGAGACCAGGGCGCTGACAGGATTGCCCGGGAAACCCAGGAAAGGCACTCCGTCCACGGTCCCGATCCCCTGCGGACCGCCGGGCTGCATGGCCACCGAGATGAACTCGACGCCGTCGGCCGCCAGCGCCAGCCGCACCACCTCATACGCGCCCTTGCTGATACCGCCCGAGGTGAGGATCAGGTCCACCGGGTGCCGGGACAGGTCTTCGCGCAGGGCCGCGAGGAAATCCCCCGGGGAGTCCGCCAGGATGCGGGAGCGGATAACTTCGGCACCGGCTTCGCGCAGGCTGACAGCAAGCAGGGTGGTGTTCGCGTCATGGATCTGGCCCGGTGCCAGCGGCCGGCCCGGCTCCACCACCTCGTCGCCGGTGCTCAGCAGCAGCACCCGGAGGGGCGCGCGGACGCTGGCGGCGGGGATTCCCAGGGCCGCCAGCAGACCCAGCTGCGCCGCCCCAAGCCGTGTTCCGGCGGCCAGTGCCACGTCTCCCGCCGCAATGTCGCTGCCCCTGGAACGGACGAACTGTCCGGCCGGAACGCTGCCGGGCAGGGAAACAGCCTCCCCTTCGGGGTGCGGGTAGAACGTGTCCGGCACGGCACGCTCAATGGGTACGACGGCGTCCGCCCCCTCGGGCAGCATGGCTCCGGTCATGATCGGAGCTGCAGTGCCGGGGGCCAGGCCGGGAGCGGGCGCTCCGGCCGGAATGGCCGCAGCGACAGCCAGTTCCACGGCTGCTCCCCCGCTGTCCAGGTCCGTGCTGCCCAGGTCCGTGCTGCGGACGGCGTAGCCGTCCATCTGTGAGTTGGCGAACGGCGGAAGGCTGCCCGGGGCACGGACGTCACCGGCAAGGATGCGTCCGGCGGCGGCTTCCAGGCTCCGTTCCTGCGTCCGGCTGCGGAGGTTCTGTGCCAGCAGCTGCGCAACAGCGTCCTGGTGCTCCTGTACCGGGCGCCCCCGGTTGCCTGTGCTCCCCACGTGTCTCCTTCATCCGGCGTTCTTCCGGAAGTCTATGCGAGGGCTCTGGCCCTGCCGTTGTGCCTAGTCGCGCAGGCGACTGCGCAGGTCGGACAGTTCGGCGTCACTGAGTCCGCCGAAACGCAGGTATTCGGCCGACGAACCGTGGTTTTCCTCGACCCAGGCCAGCGCAGCGCGTATGACCCCGGCCGGTGCCTTGGTTGCCAGTGTGATGATTTCATCGTTCAGGGGAATCCCCAGTGCGGTGACCATGCCCAGCGTTTTCTCCGCCCAGGCGCCCGCGAGGTTGCGTTCGCTTGCCTCGTAGTCGGCGACGATCGCACCGGTTTCCACCCCGACAGCGTCCAGGATCAGCGCGACGGCAACACCGGTACGGTCCTTGCCCGCCGTGCAGTGGACCAGGGTTGCCGAACCGGGTCCGGTTGCCGACACTGCCCTGGCGCTCTGGGCAAACTCCGGCGCGGCGTGCTGCAGCATCCCGGTGTAGACCTCCCCCAGTGTGGGGAGCTGACCCACGGCGGCCTGCACCGCGCGTGCTGCCGCAGCCCGGTCACCGGAGAGACTCGCCCGCTGCATTTCCTGCTGCGCCATCGCCGTGAACGCTCCCTCCAGCAGCGGCAGGTCCAGCTTCAGGAAGGTGTTCAGGGCAGGCAGCCGGTCCGGTGCCATCTGCTGCTCTGCCGGCGTGCGGTAGTCAACAATGACGCTGATCCCGGATCCGGCCAGTTCCTCGAGGCCGTGCGGGGTCAGCCCCGCGATTGCGTCGGAGCGGTACAGCACTCCGGAATTGACGGTCCCGCCTCCGGAGAGCGGCAATCCGCCCAGGTCACGGAAGTTAACAGTGCCTTCGAGAGTCGTTATAGCCATTGCTCGACCCTAGCGGATACCCCGGACGGGACGGGGTGTTCAGCCGGCGCTGACCGTGACCGAATGCAGGCCGGTGGCGCCGTCGGGCACCACGGGCCGCTTCGTTGCGTCCTGCACGTTGCCGGCTGCGTCGAAGGCCCGGACTTCCACGGTGTGGTCGCCGGCGGAAAGCTCGACGTCGGCCGCGAACTGCCGCCAGGTGTCCGCCGAGATGCCGGCGGCAAGCCGCGCGTCCTGCCACTCGCCGTCGTCGACCTTGACCTGGACGTTGCTGATGCCCGTGTGCTGGGCCCAGGCGACGCCGGCAACCGTCACGGTGCCGGCGCTGAGCCGGGCATTGCGCGACGGCGTGTCGATCCGTGAAGAGAGTTTGACCGGACCGCGCTCGGACCAGCCCCGGTCTGTCCAGTAGGCAGTCTCATCCGCGAACCGGGAAACCTTCAGCTCGGTGACCCACTTGGTCGCCGACACGTACCCGTAGAGGCCAGGCACCACCATCCGGACCGGGAAGCCGTGTTCCGGAGGCAGCGGCTCACCGTTCATGCCAACCGCCAGCAGGGAATCGCGGGCATCGGTCAGGGCCTCCAGCGGCGTCGTGGCGGTCCAGCCGTCTTCGCTGGCGGACAGGACGACGTCGGCGCCGGCCTGCACCCCGGCTTCGGCCAGGAGCTTCCTCACCGGCCAGCCGAGCCACCGGGCGTTGCCAATCAAGGACCCGCCCACTTCGTTGGAAACGCAGGCCAGCGTGACCCAGCTTTCCTGCAGGGGCTTGGCCAGCAGCTGGTCATAGGTGAGTTCGACCTCCCTCTCCACGAGCCCCGTGACTCGCAGCCGCCACTCACGCGGGTTCACCAGCGGGACCCGGAGGGCTGTGTCGATCCGGTAGAAGTCGGCATTGGGCGTGATGAGGGGCTCAGTTCCCGGAATACTGAGGTCCGCGCCGGCAGGAACGGGTAATGCCGGTTCCACCGGTGACGGCAGATCGATGCCTGCGCGCAGGTCTTCAGCTGCTACCTGTGAACTGCGGGACAGCCCGGCCAGGCCGCCGCCGACCGCCGCCACGGCTGCCCCGCCGCCCACCGCTGCGAGGACGTCCCGTCGGCTGGCTCCCGGGTGTCCCGGGCCCGAAGCCGCGTAGCTGCGGATCCGTGCGGCCAGTGTACGAAGGACGAGCACACCAACCAGCCCGGCCAGCAGCGGTGGCAGGAGCGCCAACGCAGAAAACTGTGCCCGGGAGAGCGCCGCCGCCGCGCCCAGCACGCCAAAACCGGCCAGTACGGCCGAGCCCCACGGCGGACGCCTGGTTTCCAGCAGCCCGCAGGCCATGCCGATCAGGGCGATGACCAGCAGCATTCCGGCCAGGAGGGCGATTTTGTCCGCGGTGCCGAAGACTGCAATGGCCCAGTCCTTGACAGGTCCCGGCACGGCATCGACCACCACCGCTCCTACAGCCGTAACCGGTGACAAGGCAGGGCTCAGGACCGCCGCGGACAGCTCCCCGGCTGCGACGGCAAGCGCCGCTGCCACCAGCCCTGCAGCGCCGGCCCAGGGCCAGGTTCTTGGCATCGTTCTCTTCTCCGGTCAGCTAGGTTGGCCGGACGGTTTCCCGGGTGGCCTGGAACGATTATGGCAGTCCCGGCCACTGCCCCGGCGCGGCTGCGGAACCTTCCTAGAGGCCGGATGTGAAACCGCCTACACTCGAGGAATGGGAATTGAGCTTGGCATGCCCGCCTTCGCACCGCCGCGGCCGTTCCCCGAGCCCGGGGCCGCGCCAAACGCGGAGACTCCGGAGGGACTCGACGGCCTGGTTGACCGCTACGGCCGGCGTGCGACCGATATGCGCCTGTCCCTGACGGACAAATGCAACCTGCGCTGCACCTACTGCATGCCCGCGTCCGGACTGGACTGGCTGCCCAGGGACAAGGTGCTCACAGCCGGTGAGATCGTCCGGCTGGTGGGCATCGGCGTCAACGGACTGGGCGTCCGCGAGCTCCGGCTCACCGGCGGCGAACCGTTGGTCCGCGCCGATCTGGTGGAGATCATCGCGGGAATCCGGGCCAACCATCCCGAGCTGCCCGTCTCCCTGACAACCAACGGGCTGGGGCTGGACAAAAAGGCCGCGGCCCTCAAAGACGCAGGACTGACCCGCATCAATGTCTCCCTCGACTCGCTGCATCCCGGCACCTTCGCCCAGCTCACCCGCCGTCCGTTCCTGGACCGGGTCCTGGCGGGCGTGGAGGAAGCAGCGCGCGTCGGACTGGGATTGATCAAGATCAACGCCGTCCTGATGCGGGGCATCAACGACGCCGAGGCACCCGACCTGCTGGAATGGGCCGTGACTCACGGATTTGAACTGCGGTTCATCGAGCAGATGCCCCTGGACGCTGATCACGGCTGGACCCGCGACGGAATGATTACCGCGGCCGAGATCCGTTCCCGGCTGGAGGAACGCTTTGTCCTCACCCCCGATCCTAGGAACCGCGACGGCGCACCGGCCGAACGGTGGGAAGTACGCCGCCGCACTTCCCCCGAAGTGGTGGCCGGCGTCGTCGGGATCATTGCCTCGGTGACCGAACCGTTCTGTGCCGACTGCCGGCGCACCCGCATTACCGCCGAAGGCAAGGTGCGCAGCTGCCTGTTCTCGCATGAGGAAACCGACCTGCTTGGCCTGCTGCGCAGCACCGGGGACGACGCCGCCGTCGCACGCCGCTGGCAGGAAGCGATGTGGGGCAAGCCGAAGGCGCACGGAATGGACCATGCCGGCCTCGGCGCCCCGGACTATGTACAGCCTGAACGAACAATGAGTGCGATAGGTGGCTAAGTGCTGATCCGCTATTTTGGTGCCGCGAAAGCTGCGGCAGGGGTCGAAGAGGAAATCCTGGATGCGGGGCCGCTGCAGCTCGGTGAGCTGCTGGAGAAGCTGGCTGCGCTGCACCCGGACGCACCGGACGGAACACCCGTGCTGCAGACCGTGATCGGCCGGAGCACCTTCCTGGTCAACGAGATCGCCGCGCGGAAGCGGGACATGCTGCTGCACCATGGGGACACCGTGGACATCCTGCCCCCGTTTGCCGGCGGCTAGCAGCTCCCCCAAGAACAAACGAGAGGCCAGTTACGGCTGGTTTCAGGGCTGAAACGAGCCGTAACTGGCCTCTCGATGGAGGGGCGCGGGCTAGAAGCCGAGTTCCGCCGCGGATTCGAAGGGTCCGACGACGGTGATCGTCCGCGGTGCTGCTGCCAGTTCCGCTGCGAGCTCCTTGACCTGCTCCCCCGTGACCGCACGGATGCGGGCCAGGGAGGCTTCAATGTCGACGTACTCGCCGCGGACCAGCTCAGCGCTGCCCAGGCGGGACATCCGCGAACCGGTGTCCTCCATGCCCAGCACCAGTCCCCCGGAAATCTGGCCCACGGCACGGTCCAGTTCACCGGGTTCAACGCCGTCCGCTGCCAGGCGCTCCAGCTCCGACTGCAGCAGGTCAATGACCTGCCGGGTCTTGGCCGGCGAGCAGCCTGCGTACATGCCGAAGTAGCCGGCATCGGTGTACGACGCCGCGAAGGAGTAGGTGGAATACACCAGTCCCCTCTTTTCCCGGATTTCCTGGAACAGCCGCGAGGACATTCCTCCGCCCAGGATGGTGTTCAGCACGCTCATGGCGAACCGGCGGCTGTCCGTAGCCGTCAGCGACGGGCAGCCCAGCACAATGTTGGCCTGCTCCACCGGACGGTTGATGACCTGCACCCCGCCGCCGGCGGTGATCTCCGCCGGAACAGTCTCCCGCCGGGGAGCGGGGACAGCGCCCCGGTCGAGTTCCCAGCCGGCCCGCTTGAGGGCATCCAGTACCAGCGAGGCCACAACTTCATGTTCCAGGCCGCCGGCGGCCGTCACCACCAGGGTTTCCGGACGGTAGTGCCGGCGGTAGTGCTCCACAACGGCTTCCCGGGGAACGGCCTTGATCGCTTCCGGCGTGCCGCCGATCGGGCGGCCCAGCGGATGGTCGCCCAGTACGGCCTCGGCGAACTTCTCGTGGCAGAGATCAGCCGGGTCGTCGGCGTCCATCGCGATTTCCTCGAGGATGACGTCGCGTTCCTGCTCGAGCTCCTCCGGATCCAGCACGGCAGAGGTGACCATGTCCGCGATGACATCAATGGCCATGGGCAGGTCGGTGTCCAGGACGCGGGCGTAGTAGCAGGTGGTTTCCTTCGCCGTCGCGGCGTTGGATTCCCCTCCTACCTCGTCGAAGGCCGAGGCAATGTCCATGGCGCTGCGGCGCTCCGTGCCCTTGAACAGCAGGTGCTCAAGGAAGTGGGTGGAACCGTGCCGGCCTTCGGCTTCGTCACGCGAGCCTACGCCGACCCAGAAGCCAATCGTGGCGCTGCGCTGGCCCGGCATGGACTCGGTGAGCACGCGGACTCCGCCGGGCAGCACGGAACGGCGGACGACGGCGCCTGCCGGGTCGCCGATTTCAATGGCCGGATCGCCCGGCCTGGATGACAGTGGAAATGGGACAACCGTCCCGGAGCGGGAAAATCCCGCACCGGAACGGCTGTCCGTGATGTTTTCAGGCATTTACTCTGCTGTCTCGGCAGCCAGTTCGCCTTCGGCGTCATCTTCCGCAACAACCGGCGAGAGGGAAAGCTTTCCGCGGTCGTCGATCTTGGTGATTTCGACCTGGATCTTCTGGCCGACGGAGACAACGTCATCAACGTTGTCGACGCGCTTGCCGCCCGAGAGCTTGCGCAGCTCGGAGATGTGCAGCAGGCCGTCCTTGCCCGGGGTCAGGGAGATGAAGGCACCGAAGGTGGTGGTCTTCACGACTGTGCCCAGGTAGCGCTCGCCCAGTTCCGGAACCATCGGGTTCGCGATCGCGTTGATCGCGGCCCGGGCAGCCTCGGCGGACGTGCCGTCCGTGGCGCCGATCAGGACCGTGCCGTCATCTTCAATCGAGATGTCAGCGCCGGTGTCTTCCTGGATCTGGTTGATCATCTTGCCCTTCGGGCCAATGACCTCGCCGATCTTGTCCACGGGGATCTTGACCGAGATGATCCGCGGAGCGAACTCGGAGAGCTCATCCGGGGTATCGATCGCAGCATCCATGACGCCGAGGATGTGCAGGCGTGCTTCGCGGGCCTGCTTCAGTGCGGCGGCCAGGACCGAGGCGGGGATGCCGTCGAGCTTGGTGTCCAGCTGGATGGCCGTGACGAACTCGGAGGTACCGGCAACCTTGAAGTCCATGTCACCGAAGGCATCTTCGGCGCCGAGGATATCGGTCAGGGCTGCGTAGCGGGTTTCGCCGTCGACCTGGTCGGAAACCAGGCCCATGGCGATGCCGGCAACCGGAGCGCGCAGCGGAACACCGGCGTTGAGCATGGACAGCGTCGAGGCGCAGACCGAACCCATCGAAGTGGAGCCGTTGGAGCTCAGGGCTTCGGAGACCTGGCGGATGGCGTACGGGAATTCTTCACGCGACGGCAGCACCGGCATGAGCGCGCGCTCTGCCAGGGCGCCGTGGCCGATTTCGCGGCGCTTGGGCGAACCCACGCGGCCGGTCTCACCGGTGGAGTACGGCGGGAAGTTGTAGTTGTGCATGTAGCGCTTGCGCGTTACCGGCGACAGGGAGTCGATCTGCTGTTCCATCTTCAGCATGTTCAGCGTGGTGACGCCCAGGATCTGGGTTTCACCGCGCTCGAAGATAGCCGAACCGTGGACGCGGGGCAGAACCTCAACCTCGGCGGTGAGCTGGCGGATGTCCGTCAGGCCGCGGCCGTCGATGCGGATCTGGTCCTTGAGGATGCGCTGGCGCACAACCTGCTTGGTGACGGCACGGAACGCAGCGGAAACTTCGTTCTCGCGGCCTTCGAAGCGCTCTGCCAGGGAAGCCTTGACTTCGTCCTTGAGAGCGTCGGAGGCTGCGTCGCGCTCCTGCTTGTCAGCGATCGCGAAGATTTCAGCCAGCTTGGAAGCGGCAGCAGCCTCGACGGCTTCGTAGACGTCGTCCTGGTAGTCCAGGAACAGCGGGAACTCAACGGTCGGCTTGGCGGCGCGTGCTGCCAGGTCGGCCTGCGCGTCGCACAGTGCCTTGATGAACGGCTTGGCGGCTTCGAGGCCCTCGGCCACAACCTCTTCGGTCGGGGCGGTGGCGCCCTCTTCCTTGATCAGGTTCCAGGCGTTGTCCGTGGCTTCGGCTTCAACCATCATGATGGCGACGTCGTCACCGGCAATGCGGCCGGCAACCACCATGGAGAAGACAGCGCGCTCCAGCTCGGAGTGCTTCGGGAAGGCAACCCACTGGCCGTCGACCAGGGCAACGCGGACGCCGCCGATCGGGCCGGAGAAAGGCAGGCCCGAGAGCTGGGTGGACATGGAGGAAGCATTGATGGCCACGACGTCGTAGAGCACGTCGGGGTTGATCGCCAGCACGGTGACCACGATCTGGACCTCGTTGCGCAGGCCCTTGACGAATGCCGGGCGCAGCGGGCGGTCCATCAGGCGGCAGGCCAGGATGGCTTCGGTGGACGGGCGGCCTTCGCGGCGGAAGAACGAGCCCGGGATGCGGCCGGCGGCGTACATACGCTCTTCGACGTCCACGGTCAGCGGGAAGAAGTCAAAGCCCTCACGCGGGGACTTGCCGGCCGAGGTGGCCGAGAGAAGTGCGGTGTCTTCGTCGATGTAGACCATCGCGGCACCTGCAGCCTGGGCTGCCAGGCGGCCGGTTTCGAAGCGGATAACGCGCTTTCCGAAACGGCCGTTGTCAATTACGGCTTCTGAATACTGGATTTCGGGACCCTCCATAGAGAGTCACCTCCGTTCTCTTTGCGGAGGCACCCAGCATCGTCCCATGAACTCCTGCGGCTGCAGTGGCTCAACACCCGGTCTTCGATCGAGGTCCACGGGCCAAACTTCCCGTAAACCACTACCGAGGACCGCGAATGCTGCGATGCTGGCTGACTCCTGTATGTGTTTGTGTTTACTGCTGTACTGCGGGATCCGCGGTTGCTGCGCTCCGGGCAGGTGCGCTTCCGGTGGTTCCGGTGTCCATATCTGCCCCAGGGACGCGGCTGCGGAAAGGGCGGCCCTGCGCGTACGCAGGCACCGCCCTCAAAGCATGACTATCGACGCAGGCCGAGACGCTCGATGAGCGCACGGTAACGGGTGATGTCGGTCTCGCGCAGGTAACCCAGCATACGACGACGGCGACCAACCAGGGCCATCAGGCCGCGGCGGGTGTGGTGGTCGTGCTTGTGGGTCTTCAGGTGCTCGGTCAGGTCGGAAATACGACGGGACAGAACAGCAACCTGAACCTCGGGGGATCCGGTGTCACCTTCGGTGAGTGCGAATTCCTTGATGATCGCCTGCTTGACGGCGGGATCGAGTGCCAATGTAACTCCTACAATTTGTGCCGTGAGGCCCGAATCAGCACTTCGCTGCCGGGAACCCTGTGCCCGCTGCATGGAAGCGATGGACACAAAGAAATTCAGCCGCCACGGACCGCAGCCGAATTTTCCCTCAGTTTACCCGGCCACGGGGCCTTCTGTCGAAAGGACGTCCCTAGTCCGGGCGACGTCGAGCCGCATCTGGGCGATCAGCGCCTCCGGACCGGTGTAGGCAACCATGCCGCGCAGGCGTTCCACGAACTCCACTCCCACGCACTGGCCGTAGAGGTCGAAATCCTCAACGGCTTCCTGGGGCCGGTCGATGACATGCGCCTCGACCTGCCGGCTCACGCCGTCGAACGTCGGGTTCGAACCGACGGATATTGCTGCAGGCCACCGCGTTCCGGCGGAATCGACCAGCCAGCCGGCGTAGATGCCGTCCGCCGGAATAAGGCCTGTCGACTCGGGTGCCAGGTTGGCGGTGGGAAAACCCAGTTCGCGGCCGCGCGCCGCCCCGTGTACCACCACGCCGCGCATGCGGTGTGTCCGGCCCAGCAGCCGTGCGGCCGTCCGGACATCCCCTGCCGCCAGGGCTTCGCGGATCCAGGTTGAGGAGCAACGGCGCCCCTGCGTGTCTTCGGGACCTTCGGGAAGGGCATCGAGGTCATCGACAGCGACGACGTCGAACCCCAGTTCTGCACCCAGCTCCCGCATAGTGTCCAGGTCACCGGTGTTCCCGCGGCCGAAGCGGGCGTCGTGCCCCAGGACCACGGCAACGGCATGCAGGCCTTCGGCCAGGAACTTCCGCACGAATTCCTCGGCGGTCAGCGATGCCAGGTCAAGGTCGTAGTGCACCATCAGGAGTCCATCGAGGCCGGCTTCAGCCAGCGCCTCTGTCCGGTCAGCCGGTCCCATAATGAGCTCGGGAGCGCTTTCCGGCCGGTGGACCGCAGCCGGATGGGGGTCGAAGGACAGGGCGACGGCCGCCGCGTCATGATCGCGGGCGGCCTTCACGAGGCGGGCAAGGACGTGCTGGTGGCCCAGGTGGACGCCATCGAAGTTGCCGATCGTCACTACTGTCGGACCAAGGTCGGACGGCACCTCCGCAAGGTCATTCCAGTAATACACCCGAGCTCCTTACCAGCGACAAATGCCTGCCATGAATGCGCCTCGGGCAGCAGGTGCTGCACAGAAGGCTTCATCCATTATGGCGGAAAACAAGCATCCTTCACGCACCGGCCGGCGCGGAGCCCTCTCCGCCGGCCCGGCCCCGGTGGATCTCGCTCTTCAGTGCGCTGGTCTTGGCGATGAAGCGGTGCCAGACAAGCAGGGCCGGCGGGAAGGCCAGCTCCAGGATCATCAGGATGATCAGCGTGAAGTGCGGGGTGCCGGAAAAGGCCCAGGAAAGAACGCGTCCGATTCCGCCGAGGAAGACCATGAGGCAGACCAGCCAAAGCATGTTCGCCCACTGGAACTTGATGGCTATTGCCACGAAGGCAGCTCCGACACCGACCATCATGGCCGAAAAGAAGCGGAACTGGCTCTCCAGCGACGCGTTGACCGCTCCCCCGCTGGTCTCAGCCACTCCTGCCGTTCCGGTAACCAGGTAATAAATGCCGATTCCGGCGATCAGAACGCCGACGGCGATGACAACGGTCCGGAAAACGCCCCAGTCATCTGAGCTCTTCCAGGTCCTCGCAGCCGGCTGACGGCCTGCATCGGACGCGGCCGCTTTGCCTTTGCTTCGCCGGGAAAACCTGCCGGTACCCGGGGTGGACTGCCCGCCCGGGGTGGATTTCCGGCTGCCGCCGGTGCCGTGGGACTGCTCAGCCGGTCCCGGAGTTGGCGTTGTCATGGTTGCCCCCTGATGGGATCGCGGTTCACCGTGCCCGCGTTGAGGCGCCGGCACGGTTTTTCACATCGTCTCACGGGCCGGGGCGGACCTGCTGGTGACCCGGCAGCTAGGCGTGTTGGCGGTTCCTGTGCCGGTAAAGCCACCACAGTCCAAGAATGGGCAGCACGAGCGGCACAAATCCGTAGCCCTGGCCAAAACCGGACCAGACAGTGTCATCCGGGAGCGCGGCCGGGTCAAGCAGGCCAAGAAGTCCCACAGCAACAACTCCAGCCATCTCGATCCCGACGGCGGCGACGGAGACCTTGTAGGAGGTTTCCCCGGACCGGGCCAGTGAAAGGGTTGCGACGATGTAGACCGCTGCTGCGAAGGCGGACAGCAGGTACGCCACCGGGGCCTCGTCGAACTTGGTGGCGATCTGGAAGGCCGCCCGTGCCGATGCTGCCAGGGCGAAGACGCCATAGACGGCGACGATGAGCCGCCCCGGCCCCGTGTTGCGCGCAGCCGGCGCTGCCGGGTCTTCAGCGGGCTTGGGCTTAATCAGTTTTTTCATCCGAGCTGGACTCCATCCCAAATCTGCTCCATCCGGAACAGCATGACGAACACGGTGACTCCGACTGCTCCCAGGACCAGGTTGCTCCATCGCGACCGGTCCATCAACGACCACCAGACGGCGCCGATCGGGATGACGGCAGCCGTCAGCAGGTACCCCCAGAATTCCCATGCGGGTCCGTTCAGGGTCTCTCCGCCGGTCTGGCGGATCACGGCGGCAATCGCGTAGACAATCAGGAACAGTTCGACGGCGGCCGCGGAGAGGATCGTGAGGTCGTTGGGTCCATGACGCAGGATGGCCGCACCGACACAGAGGACCGTGGAGACCAGGCAGACAACCGTGCCGACAAGGAACAGGGGGTCGATGAGCACTTAGGCCCTCTCATTTCCAGGGGCAAAGACCAGCAGGGCCCGGGCTGTGTCGGCCTTGTCCGCCAGCAGGCCGATGAGTTCGCCGTCCGGTGCGAACGCCGCGACAGGGACAGGCTCTCCGTTACCCGCCGGGAATCCGGAAGGATCGATCCTGCGTCCATGCGAGATGTCCTCCGCTTCTCCGGCGCTGAGCTCACGCACGGGGAACAGCGCCCGGGCCGCATCATTGAGCTCAAGGAGCCGAAGGTCTTCCGCCAGCTGCTCCAGCGTGGAGGCCTGGTCAGCGGAGTAGGGGCCGACGGCGGTGCGCCGCAGCGCTGTCAGGTGCCCGCCGACGCCCAGCGCGGCACCGAGGTCACGGGCGAGGGCACGGATATAGGTTCCGGAAGAGCATTCAACGGTGACATCGACGTCGCGCAGTTTGCCGCCGTGTTCGCGCCGGATGCCGTGAATCTCGAAGCGGGAAACGGTCACCGGGCGGGCGGGGAGGTTGACCTCGCCGCCGGCGCGGACCCGCGCGTAGGAGCGTTCACCGTTGACCTTGATGGCGCTGACGCTGCTGGGAACCTGCTGGATGTCGCCGGTGAGGGCTGCGACGGCAGCCTCGATTTCTTCGTCGGTGACAGCCGCGGCAATCGTCTCTGCGGTCACTTCGCCTTCGGCGTCGTCAGTGACAGTGGACTGGCCCAGCCGAATGGTGGCTTCGTAGGTCTTGGTCGTGCCCACGATGTAGGTCAGCAGCCGGGTGGCCTTGTTGATGCCGACCACCAGGACTCCTGTAGCCATGGGGTCCAGGGTTCCGGCGTGGCCCACCTTCCGGGTGCCGGCCAGCCTGCGCAGGCGGCCCACCACGTCATGGCTGGTCCATCCCTGCGGTTTGTCCACAATTATCAGTCCTGAACGGACCTGCCCGGAATTCACGCCTTCCAGTATATGCGCCGGTCAGGGCGTGCCTGGCGCCTGCGCCCCGGCTGCGCTCCCTGCGGCCGCGCCAACACGCCGGAAGCGGCAACCGGCGGTAGCATGCGGATATGCCCCAGCTTGCCTCCCACGTGCGTACCGTCGACCCGAACCAGATCCGTGAAATCACGCAGGCTGCCTGGGCAACACCGAACTCGATTGTCCTCAGCATCGGAGAGCCGGGGTTCCCGACTCCGCCCCACATCCTTGAGGCCGCACAGCAGACCCTCGCCCGGGATGAGACCGGCTACACACCCAACGCAGGTATCGCTCCCCTGCGGACGGCCTTCGCCGAGCAGGTCGGCACACAGACGGAGACCGTGGTGGATCCGTCCCGGGTGTTCGTAACGGCCGGCGCTCAGCAGGGCCTGCACCTGGCGATGAGCCTGCTGCTCGACGCCGGAGACGAGATATTGATTCCGAATCCGGGCTACCCTACGTTCGCAATGACAGCCCGCCTGCTCCATGCCGTGCCTGTCGACTATCCGCTGCACCCGGAAAACGGCTTCCAGCCCAGGATCGAGGACATTGAGGCCAAGATCACTCCCAGCTCCCGGGTGCTGCTGCTGAATTCGCCGTCCAACCCGCTGGGCTCTGTCTTCAGTGCGGACCTCACCCGCGACCTGGTGGAACTGGCCCGGCAGAGGGATCTCTGGATTATCTCGGACGAGTGCTACGAGGCTTTCACTTACGACGTTCCCCATGTGTCCCCGCTGGCCTTTGACGGGGGCGGAGAACGGGTCGTTTCCTCCTACACCCTGTCCAAGACCTACGGCCTGACGGGTCTTCGAATCGGCGCCTTGGTGACGCCCCCGGGACTGGAAGCCCGGATGAGCACCGTCATGGAATCCATCGTTTCCTGCGTGGCTTCCCCGTCCCAGTACGCGGCCCTCGCTGCCCTGACCGGCCCGCAGGACTACGTCCGTGAGGCCGGTGCGCATTACCGCCGCAACCGGGACGCTGCGACTGCGGTACTGATCGAGAAGGGGATACCGTTCCTGCCGGCACAGGGCGCCTTCTATCTCTGGGCCGATCTTTCGCATGCTTCCAGTGGGGACATCCGTGGGTGGACCCGCAGGTTCCTGGCGGAATCCGGCGTCGCCCTGGCTCCGGGAACTGCTTTCGGATCGTTTGGCGAAGGCTGGGTCCGGATCGCCCTCTGCGGCCCGGGCGCCGACCTGGTGGAGGGCCTCGGCCGGCTCCCCGCCAGGGATTAGCCTCCGGGAGTTCCAGCCTTTTCACCGCTGAAGCACAGTTTCCTCCCAACTTCGCGTTTACACACCACCACCCCCTGCCTAGTCTGTGACTCCTTCGGCATGGGGGAACGGTTTAGGGGTTCCGCGCCGGGTGAGTCTCGCATTGAGCCACATCCCGGCAGCACCTATTCCACGGAGGAAGCCATGAAGAAACGCACACCGTCGCTGCTGTCGTTGACGGCAGCAACAGCACTGCTGGCAGGTCTGGCGGGGGCACCACCCGCCGCGGCCGGCTACCGGGGGCATCATCCTTCTCCGCAGCCCCCGGTGGCCGGCGAAGTCACCACGGTCGCCACCGGCCTCATCACCCCGCTGCGCATCGCACTGGGAAGCGGCCGGTCTGTCGACGTCGCGCAGTCCATGGCCGGGAGCGTCGTGCGCATCGGCCAGGGCGGCGGACTCACCACGCTTGACCCGGGGATCAAGGACTACGCTGCGGACGCAGTGTCACGCTCCCGCGGCACTACCTACTACACGCTGACCACCGGTGAAGGGCTTGGCGTCCCGGAAAACAACGTCGCACTGCTCCGCTCGGTGGACCGGCGGGGAAATATCCGGACCATCACCGATCTGGCGGAGTATGAACGCAGCGCCAACCCGGATCAGGTCAATACCTACGGGTTCCGGGACCTCGATGCTGAGTGCCTGGCCCAGATCGATCCGATGATTCCGAACGGCTACACAGGCGTTCAGGACTCCCATCCCTATGACACCATGCGGATCCGCGGCGGCATCCTCGTCGCCGACGCCGGAGCGAACGCGATCCTCAAGGTCTCCGAGCGCAGCGGCGAGACGTCCACTGTCGCTGTCCTCCCGCCGGCGGCGTCGCCGATCACTGCGCAGTCAGCTACCGAAAACCGGCTGCCGGCCTGCACCGTGGGCCATGAGTACTTCGCAGAACCGGTCCCTACTGACATGGCCATGGGACGCGATGGAAGGCTCTATGTGGCAACCCTTCCCGGCGGACCCGGCGGACCCGGTTCCATTTACACCGTGAACCTTCGCACAGGTGCGGTTGAACTCGCCGCCACGGGCCTGGTGACCCCCACCGGGATCGCAGTCAGCGCCCGCGGCGACATCTACGTTGCAGAACTTTTCGCGAACCGGATCTCGGTGATTCCACGCGGGACCACTACTGCCCAGCCATTCCTGGAGGTTGTTGCTCCGGCCGACGTTGAACTGCGGGGCTCGGCGCTGTACGCGAGTACAGATGCCATTCCCCCCGGGGGTTTCCCGGAGCCGGGCGAACCCACTGATCCGAATGCGCCGCCGCCAGTCTTCGACGGGAAGGTGATAAGGATCCAGCTCACCAGCGGCGGCGACCCCCGCGGGCTGGCGGAGCCGGACGGGGCACCGGCAGAGCCGAACAACGACTAGTCCTGTGCCGGGAACGCAGAAGGAGCGGCCACCGTGGCGGTGCCGCTCCTTCTGTGTGTCCTGATGCCTAGCTGCGCGCGTCCGAATCCTCGGCAGGCGCGTCCTGCAGGTCTTCTTCGTCGTCCTCTTCGTCCTTGCGGTACGGATCGGGGTCACCGGCGTACTGGGCGCCCTGCTTCAGCGCTGCCAGCTCTTCGTCGCGCTTCTTCGCTTCGCGGATCAGCTCTTCGAGGTGGCTGGCGTTGACCGGGATTTCGTCGGCAACGAACTCCAGGGTCGGCGTGAGGCGGACCGTGATGTTCTTGCCTACCTCCGCACGCAGGATCCCGCGCGCAGAGTCCAGGGCCGCCTTGGTGTCAGCCTGCTGGGCCTCATCGCCGAAGACGGTGTAGTAGACGGTAGCGTGCTGCAGGTCGTTGGTGACCCGTGCGTCGGTGATGGTCACGAATCCCAGCCGGGGATCCTTGATCCGCCGCTCGAGCGCCTGTGCAACTACCACTTTGATGCGGTCAGCGAGTTTCGCAGCGCGTGCTGGATCTGCCATTACCTCTCCTTATTAAACCGTGGGTTCGCCGGACTGCGGCCGGAAGGGACCGCCGTCGGGCGCTGGAATGCCGCAAACCGCAGGGTCTCCCCTGCGGCTTCCGGCGGAATACCGGGGCAAACTGCCCCGGGCAGGGGCCGCCGGAATCCGGCGGCCCCTGGCCGTGGGACTAGACCCGCGGCTTCTCGCGCATCTCGAAGGTCTCGATGATGTCGCCTTCCTTGACGTCGTTGAACGAGCCCAGGCCGATACCACATTCGAAGTCTGTGCGGACCTCGGTGGCGTCGTCCTTGAACCGCTTGAGCGAGTCGACGGTGAGGTTTTCACCGATGACCTTGCCGTCGCGGGTGACCCGTGCCTTGGCGTTACGGCGGATGATGCCGGAGCGCACGATCGAGCCGGCAATGTTGCCGAACTTGGAGGAGCGGAAGACTTCGCGGACCTCGGCGGTACCGAGCTGAACTTCCTCGTACTCCGGCTTGAGCATGCCCTTGAGGGCCAGCTCAATGTCATCGATTGCTGCGTAGATGACGGAGTAGAAGCGCATGTCCACGCCTTCACGCTCGGCCAGGTCGGCCACGCGCTCGGCAGGCTTGACGTTGAAGCCGATGATGATCGCGTTGTCCACGGTCGCCAGGTTGACGTCGTTCTGCGTGATGGCACCAACGCCGCGGTGGATAACGCGCAGCTGCACGCCGTCCCCGACGTCGATCTTGAGCAGGGAGTCTTCCAGGGCTTCCACAGCACCGGACACGTCGCCCTTGAGGATGAGGTTGAGGGTGTCAACCTTTCCATCGGCAACAGCCTGGTCGAAGTCCTCAAGGCTGATGCGCTTGCGGCGCTTGGCCAGGGCTGCGTTGCGGTCTGCAGCTTCACGCTTCTCGGCGATCTGGCGGGCAGTACGCTCATCGTCGGTCACGAAGAAGGTATCGCCTGCACGCGGGACGTTCGAGAGGCCCAGTACCTGGACCGGACGCGACGGTCCGGCTTCGGTGACGTTGTCGCCGTTCTCGTCGAACATGGCACGGACGCGGCCGTGGGCCGTTCCCGCCACGATCGTGTCTCCGACCTTCAGCGTTCCGGACTGGACCAGCACGGTTGCAACAGCGCCGCGGCCCTTGTCCAGGTTCGCTTCGATCGCGATGCCGCGTGCGTCCTTGTCCGGGTTGGCGCGCATGTCCAGGGCAGCGTCTGCGGTGAGCAGCACGGCCTCGAGCAGGGCGTCGATGTTCAGGTTCTGGCGTGCAGAGACCTCAACGAACATGGTGTCGCCACCGTATTCTTCCGGAACCAGGCCGTACTCGGTCAGCTGGCCGCGGACCTTCTCCGGGTTGGCGCCTTCCTTGTCGATCTTGTTCACGGCTACCACGATCGGCACGTTTGCTGCCTGTGCGTGGTTGAGGGCTTCAACGGTCTGCGGCATCACGCCGTCGTCCGCTGCCACAACCAGTACGGCAATGTCGGTGACCTTCGCACCACGGGCACGCATGGCGGTGAACGCCTCGTGGCCCGGGGTATCGATGAAGGTGATGGCCCGCTCGGTGCCCTCGTGATCGAAAGCGATCTGGTAGGCACCGATGTGCTGGGTGATGCCGCCGGCTTCGCCTTCGACAACCTTCGTGTTACGGATGGCGTCCAGCAGGCGGGTTTTACCGTGGTCAACGTGACCCATGACGGTGACTACCGGAGGACGTGCCTCGAGGTCGTCGTCGCCTTCGGCTTCCAGCTCGGCCTCGAAGTCGATATCGAAGCTGCTGAGCAGCTCGCGCTCTTCGTCTTCCGGAGAGACAACCTGGATCTTGTAACCAAGTTCCTCGCCCAGGACGCCGAACGTTTCTTCGTCGAGCGACTGCGTGGCAGTCGCCATTTCGCCGAGGTGGAACAGCACGGTAACCAGTGCTGCGGGGTTCGCCTCAATCTTGTCGGCAAAGTCCGTGATGGACGCGCCGCGGCGCAGCCGGACAACAGTGTTGCCGTCGCCGCGGGGTACCGAAACGCCACCCAGCGACGGAGCTGACATCTGCTCCAGTTCCTGCCGCTTTGCACGCTTCGACTTGCGCTGCTTGCCGCGTCCTGCGCCACCCTTGCCGAAGGCACCGGCAGTGCCGCCGCGTCCGCGGCCGCCCTTGCCGAAACCGCCGCCAACGGGAGCGCCGCCGCCTGCACCCGGCGCTCCGCCGGGTCCGCGGCGCGGTCCGCCTGCACCCGGACGGGCCGGGGCTGCGGGACGCTCGGTGCGGTTGGGCATCATGCCCGGAGTCGGACGGTTTCCGCCGGCACCGGCCGGACGCGGAGCGCCGCCGGGACGGGGAGCACCCGGACGGGGCGCGCCGCCGGGACGCGGTGCGCCCGGACGGGGACCGCCTGCACCGGCTGCCGGACGGGGACCGCCTGCGCCGGGAGCACCGGTGCGTTCGGCGTCGTCACGGCGCTGGCCCGGACGGGGCATGCCCTGGGAAGGCGCGAAGGGATTGTTGCCCGGACGCGGAGCACCGCCCTGGCCACGCTCGCCGTCGCCGCGGCCGCGGGGACGGGGCATGCCCTGGGAAGTAGCAAAGGGGTTGTTGCCCGGACGGGGTCCACCAGCTCCGGGGCGCGGGGCACCCGGACGCGGGGCGGAGGAAGATTCAGCCGGTGCTGCGGGCTTCTCTTCGGCTGCGGGAGCCGGCGAGGCAGGCTTCGCAGCAGGCGTTTCTGCAGCCGGCTTGGGGGCGGCGGGAGCGGCCGGAGCCGGAGCTGCCGGCTTTTCGGCCGCAGCGGGAGCCGCCGGCTTTTCGGCAGCGGCCGGAGCCTCAGCCTTGGGTGCCGCGGGAGCAGGCGCAGCCGGGGCTGCGGGAGCTGCCGGACGCGGCGCAGAGCCGGTCTGTGCTGCGGGCTTGGATGCTGCCGGCTTGGCAGCGGCGTCGGGGAATGCCCCGCGAAGCTTCTTAACTACGGGTGCTTCGATTGTCGAGGATGCCGACCGGACGAATTCGCCCAGTTCCTGCAGTTTTGCAACTGCATCCTTCGAGGTAATGCCGAGCTCTTTGGCGAGCTCGTGTACGCGGACCTTGGCCACATTTCTCCTGTCTCGGTCCGCACCGAGCCAGGCACGAACCGTCTATTTGCTGCGGGCTTCCGCTGCGGGTGCAGCAGGGCCCATCACAGAGCACAACAAAGTACTCATCGCTGGGTACTCATCGGGTTTCCATCAGATTTCTGACCCGCTTTCAGGTTGGACGGTTTCGAGGTAGCTCCGGGTCGGAACCAGCCTCTTGAGCTTCGAACCACTGCTCCAGCGCCGAGATATCAACCTGCGCCCGGAAGGCGCGGCCAAAGGCCCTGCGTTTTACAGCCGTTGCGAGGCATGCTGCCTCGGGATGCAACCAGGCACCCCGGCCAGACATACGGCGGCTTTCATCGACCTGGACGGCACGTGTGCCTTCCTTCGATTCAAGCGCCAGCCGCATCAAAGCAGCCTGGTCATCTTTCTTCCGGCAACCAATGCATGTCCGTTGGGGAACATGCACTGATCCTGCCGCAGGCCGCACCGATTCCTCGGGCTGCTGCGGTTGCTGGAAGGCGGACGGTGACCCGGCCATGAACATTCTACCGCTTTTCTCTTCTCATGCCCGCATCCGGTTTCCCGGGCGGGAGTATCAGGCCGACTTTGCGTCGGAGACAATGTCGATCCGCCACCCGGTGAGCTTGGCGGCGAGGCGGGCATTCTGCCCTTCCTTGCCGATAGCCAGGGACAGCTGGTAGTCCGGCACGACGACGCGGGCCGAGCGGGTGTCGGCGTCGGTGATGGTGACGGAGTTCACGCGCGACGGCGAGAGGGCGTTGGCGATGAACGTCGCCGGGTCCTCGCTGAAGTCGACGATGTCGATTTTCTCGTCGTGCAGTTCGGTCATGACGGCGCGGACACGGGAACCCATCTCACCGATGCAGGCACCCTTGGCGTTGACGCCGGCCACGTTGGCCTGGACCGCAATCTTGGTCCGGTGTCCGGCCTCACGGGCCAGGGCAACGATCTCCACCGAACCGTCGGCGATTTCCGGCACCTCGAGTTCGAACAGCTTGCGCACCAGGCCGGGGTGGGAACGCGAAAGCGTGATCGACGGGCCCTTGAAACCCCGGCGGACGTCGACGACGAACGCACGCAGGCGTGAGCCGTGCAGGTACTTCTCGCCCGGGACCTGCTCCGTGGGAGGCAGGAGCGCCTCGACCGAGCCAAGGTTGACCTGGATCATGTGGGGATTGTTGCCCTGCTGGATCTGGCCTGAGACGAGCTCGCCTTCGCGGCCCTTGAACTCACCGAGAATGTTGTCATCCTCCACGTCGCGCAGGCGCTGCAGGATGATCTGGCGCGCGGTGCTGGCCGCAATCCGGCCGAAGCCTGCGGGAGTGTCGTCGAATTCTCCCACTGCCTCGCCGTCGTCATCGACCTCCGTCGCCCAGATGGTGACGTGGCCGGACTTGCGGTCGAGTTCGGCGCGGGCGGTCTCCTGCGATCCCGTCGTCTTGTGATAGGCGACAAGCAGCGCCTGCTCAATCGTCGGAATCAGCTTGTCCAGCGGGATCTCGCGTTCCGCTTCCAGCAGCCTCAGCGCACTCATATCAATATCCATTTAGGCCTCCTCGGCTGTGCTTTCAAATTCATCGGCGTCTTCGCCTGCCGGTTCATCCTCGAGATGGGCGAATTCGATTTCGACCCTCCCCTTGGCGATGTCGCTAAAGGCCAGGTGCGTCTTCTCGCCCTGTTTGGCTTTCATGCCCTTCTTCACGGGCAGTTCCGGAATCAGGGTGATGCCCTCGGCATCGGTCTCCACCAGGCGGCCCGTCACGGCATCGCCGCGCAGCGGGAATACGGTCACCATCCGGCCGGTGTTCCTCCGCCAGTGCCGGGGCTCGGTCAGCGGACGCGAGACTCCCGGGGAAGAAACTTCCAGGCTGTACGGACGTCCGTCGTCGTTCGGGTCCTCATCCATGGCATCCGAGAGGACGCGGGAAATGTCCGCAATGCGGTCGAGGCTGACCCCTCCGGTTTCCGTTTCGGGAAGGTCCACGATGACATGGACGGTACGGTGGGCGCCGGCCAGCCTAATCTCGATTTCCTCAAGGAAGAGTCCCTCGGAGGCGACAGTGGGAGCAAGGTATGCGGTGAGCCGCTGCGTCTCTGCCGCGATCTCTGCACGCTGTGCGTTCTTGCGGTAGTCCGACGACGTGTCTTTTTTGGGGCTGGTCCGACCCGCCATTACTGCCTCCCACTAGATGTTGTTGTAGCTCCTAGCCTACCGACTTTCCCAAGTGCCCGAGTCACCGGTGCAGCCGGGACCCGGTTCGTGACATGATCGACTGTTGTGAATAAGCGCCCTTCGCCCCTGAACACCGCCGCAGCGCGCCCCTCCCGGGCTGCCGCAGCTGCCGGTGTTCTCCGGCGTACCGTGCTGCTTGCCCTTCTGGCCTGCGTCGTTGCTAGTTTCGGGCTCACGGCAGGGACCCGTGCCGAAGCTGACCGGCCGCGCACCTTTTCAGAGCAGGCCCTCAATGAGGCGTTCGCCACTGCACGGGTTTTGGCCGCGGATGCCACCGGTTTGGCGGTGCCCGCGCCGGCAGCCGCAGAGATGAAGCTGCAGGCCCAGACACTGACGGAGCAGGCGCTGCTCCTGTCCGGCCCCGGTGGAACCGCACGTCAGGCCGGCGCCCCCGCCGACGCAGGGAGCTCCGGCGAATCGCCCGTCACGTATGTGCAGGCACTGCAGGCAGCGGCGAGGACCAACCTGGAAGCGGCGGGACGGGCCGACTACGGAACCGCCCGGCTCCTGGCCTCCGTTGGCGCCGGACAATTGCTGCTGGCCCAGCGGGCAGCAGACGTCCTGGGCGAAAACAGCGAACCGCTGCAGGAATCCGGCTGGACGCCGGTCCTCGAGGAGAGTGCTGCGCGGTGCACCAACAGCGACGCTGCTTCCGACCGCACCCAGCTGCGTGACCGTCCCGGGGCAGCTGAGTCACTCCGTGCAGTGCTGGACGCCGAGTTCGGCGCCGTTTATGCCTACGAAGTGGCGCAGGCCCAGGGCGGGAGGTCGATCGCCGTGCTGGGACAAACCGCCGCCGAACACCGTGCCGCCCATCTCAAGGCGGGCGAGGATGGCGTACGGCACCTTTCTTCGCTTTGCCTCCCGGCAGTCAGCCCGCTGCCTGCCTACTCACTCACTGCGGATTTTTTCGCCGACCCGGCCGGAAGCCTGTCCGCGATGGAAGCGGCACTGCCCGGCATCTACGCTGACCTTGCCGGCTCCAGCGACGGCGCCCTGCGGTCCTGGGCCATCGACAGACTGGTGCAGACCTCCCTGGCTGCGTACTCCGATTCGCGCCTTCCTCCCGCTTCACCGGGGATCACGGCCGACCCGGCCAGCCTGCCCTGGGCAGCCGGCTGACCGTCCGGCTCCCGGCACCTGCACACCCGTGTACTGGCCGCACGGGGCTGCTGCCCCTACTCTTGTTTGATGGCCGCGGCTGATGCGGCCCTTGTTTTCTTTCCCCATCCCCCATCCCCCATCCCCCATCCGGGAGGCATCATGGCAGCCGCCGTCACCGTACCCGAGGCGCTGCGCCTGCGCTATGTGCGGACACGGCAGGGCAGGGAATGGCTTGATGGGCTTCCGGAACTCGTGGAAACCGCGTTGGTGGACTTTGGCATGGTCACCGACCCCGGCGCAGCTTCACACAGCTGGCACGGACACGGTGCGCTGGTGGTTCCGGTGCGCTCCGCCGCCGGAGGGACCCCGGCCGTACTGAAGTTCCCGTACCCGCACCCGGAGTCCGCAACGGAAGCGGCTGCCCTGCAGCTGTGGAACGGTACCGGCGCTGTCCGGCTGCTTGCCCAGGATCCAGCAGGCACGGCACTGTTGCTCGAGCGGCTGGATCCCGGAACCACCCTGGCGGGGGTACCCGTGCAGCAGGCCGCGGAGGTATGGGGCGGACTGATCCGTATGTTATCCCTGCCCTCCGGCGATGACCCGCTGTGGGCAGCCGTTCCGTCCGTCGCTGAACACGCGGAACAGCTTTCCGATCAGCTGCCGGCGGATTGGGAGGCACTGGGCCGGCCGTTTGAACGCTGGCTGCTGGAGGAGGCGCTCCAGGTCTGCCAGACCCGCGGCGTCGTCGGCCGCCGCTGGAACCGGGACGTCCTGGTGCACGCTGACCTGCACTGCGAAAACGTCCTGCATCGGCTCGCGCCCCACAGCGGCTGGGCGGCGATCGATCCCCAGGCAGTCCTCGGGGAACCCGAGTACGCCGTCGCACCCATGCTGTGGAACCGGCTCCAGGACCTGGACCCGGAGGCGCCGGAACAGTCACTGCAGGACCGGCTCAGCCTTCTTTGCGACGCGGGCGGCCTTGATCCGGACGCTGCCAGGGAATGGAGCATCCTCCGAGAAGTCGTCAACGCGGTGGATTACGTGGGCGAGGGGCAGCATGGGGATGCGCAGCGCTCGGTGTGGGTGGCCTCCGCGCTTGCGGGGCGCAGCCACCCGGGGCTCCCGCCCGTCTGGGATCTTCCCGCGGCCTGATGCAGCGGGCCTAGCCGCTGAAGTTCTCCATCCAGACGTCCGTTCCCAGTTTGATGATCAGCGCGCCGACCACCACCAGGAACACGATCCGGATGAACTTGCTGCCTTGCTTCACGGCCATGCGGGCGCCGATATAGCCGCCGGTCATGTTGGCCAGTCCCAGGATCAACCCCAGGCCCCACAGCAGGGAACCGTGCGGCAGGAAGAACGCCAGGGCGCCAATGTTGGTGGCCATGTTCACGATCTTGGCCTTCGCGCTGGCAGCCAGGAAGTTGTACCCGAGGAGGGTCACCATCGCGATGATGAGGAAGGATCCCGTGCCGGGTCCGATCAGCCCGTCATAGAACCCGATCACCGCGCCGATAGCCCCTGCGGTCCAGTAATGCCGGTTCCCGCTATGCCGGAGCTTGGTCAGCTCCCCCACCGTGGGCTTGGTGGCGGTGAAAACGGCAACCATGATCAGGGCCACCACAATGATGGGTTTGAACACCGACGCCGGCAGTGACGCCGCGAGGACGGCTCCGCCAAAGCTGGCCGCCAGAGCGACTCCGGCCATGGGCAGGGCCGTCTTCAGGTCCGGATGGGCGCGGCGGTAGTACGTCACGGCGCTGGTGGTGGTTCCGAAGACGGAACCCATCTTGTTGGTCGCCAGCGCCTCGACCGGGGTGATTCCGGGCACGAGGAGAAGCGCGGGCAGCTGGAGCAGGCCGCCGCCGCCCACAACGGCGTCGACCCACCCGGCTGCAAGGCCCGCCACCACTACCAGAAGAATGGTGGCGAGCGTTATCTCCTCAAGCCCGGAGACCACTTAGGTGCTCAGGACCGGGCAGCGCGGAGCACGTACTCCACGGCTTCGGCAACGGGGACGTTCTCTGCCTCGCCGGTGGCGCGGTCCTTGATCTCCACGACGCCGTCGGCCAGTCCGCGGCCAACCACCAGGATGGTCGGAACGCCGATCAGCTCCGCATCGCCGAACTTCACGCCCGGGGAAACCTTGGGACGGTCATCGTAGATGACCTCCAGGCCGGCTGCTTCGAGCTCTTCGGACAGCTTTGCTGCAGCCTCGAAAATCTCGTCGCCGCGGCCGGTTGCCACTACATGGACGTCTGCCGGTGCGACGGCGCGCGGCCAGATGATGCCCTTGTCGTCGCGGTTGGACTCGGCCAGTGCTGCAACGGCTCGGGTGACTCCCACGCCGTAGGAACCCATGGTCACGGTGGCGAGCTTGCCGTTCTTGTCCAGGACCTTCAGGCCCAGGGCTTCGGCGTACTTGCGGCCCAGCTGGAAGATGTGGCCCATCTCGATGCCGCGGGCGGCTTCAAGGGGTCCGGAACCGTCCGGAGCTTCGTCGCCTTCGCGGACCTCGACGGCCTCAATGACGCCGTCCCAGGTGAAGTCCCGTCCGGCGACCAGGCCGATCACGTGCTTTCCGGCCGCGTTGGCGCCGGTGACCCAGCGGGTTCCGGAAACCACGCGCGGGTCCACGAGGTACAGCAGGCCGGTGGCCGATTCGGTGCCCAGCACGGCTTCTTCCAGGGACAGCCCCGGGCCGATGTAGCCCTTGACCAGTCCCGGGTTCTTCTTCAGGTCGTCTTCGGTGGCAGCTTCGATGCCCAGCTCGCCGCCGATCTCAAGGTGCGCGCCGATGTTGGCTTCGATCCGCTTGAGGTCCACGGCACGGTCGCCCGGAACACCGACGACGACGATCTGCCGCTCTCCGGTGGGCAGGCTCACAGCAAGCACCACGTTCTTCAGCGTGTCAGCCGCCGTCCACTCGCCGTCGTCCTTCGGGAAGCGGGCGTTGACGTCCGCCACCAGCGTCTCGATGGTGGGGGTGTCCGGGGTGTCCACTACCTGCGCGGCGGGCGCGTCCGTGTAGTCAACCGGTTCCGGTGCCACGGTGGTGACCGCTTCGACGTTGGCTGCGTAACCGCCGGCCGAGCGGACGTAGGTGTCCTCGCCTACCGGCGTCGGGTGCAGGAATTCCTCGCTCTTGGACCCGCCCATGGCACCGGAGACAGCGGAGACCACAACGACGTCGAGTCCCAGGCGCTCGAAGATGCGCAGGTAGGCGCCGCGGTGCGCCTGGTAGCTGGCTTCCAGGCCTTCGTCATCGATATCGAAGGAGTACGAGTCCTTCATGATGAACTCGCGGCCGCGGAGCAGGCCGGCCCGCGGACGGGCTTCGTCGCGGTACTTGTTCTGGATCTGGAACAGGGAGACGGGCAGGTCCTTGTAGGAGCTGTACAGGTCCTTGACCAGGAGGGTGAACATCTCCTCGTGGGTCGGTGCCAGCAGGTAGTCCGCACCCTTGCGGTCCTGGAGGCGGAAGAGGTTGTCGCCGTACTCGGTCCACCGGTTGGAGGCCTCATAGGGTTCACGCGGCAGCAGCGCCGGGAAGTGGACTTCCTGGGCTCCGATGGCGGCCATTTCCTCGCGGATAATGGTCTCCACCTTGCCCAGCACCCGCAGGCCCAGCGGCAGCCACGAATAGATGCCGGGAGCGGCACGGCGGATGTAGCCGGCGCGGACGAGCAGGCGGTGGCTGGCGACGTCGGCGTCGGCCGGGTCTTCGCGCAGGGTGCGCAGGAAAAGGGTGGAAAGTCGAAGGACCACGCGTCGAATCCGTTTCTGCAGCCGCAGGCTGCACGCTAAGGAAGAAGTTCTACGTACTAATCTAGCCGCTTGCTCCGGGTCTCCCTGACACGCGCGCAGTGTGGCGGGGGCGCCCTAGCGGAGGATCAGGCCCAGGTTTTCGAGCACGGCGTCGATCACGGCTGCTGCTTCCTGCACTGCGGCCCGGGGATCGGCAGGCGCGGGCATCGACACGACAATCCGAACGCTGCCGGTCCGCGCGCTGACCACCACCAGCTGGGTCTGGCTGCCGGCGCCGCTGACGGTGGTGTTCAGGGCAAGGGTCTGCTCCGCGGCCGTGGAGGCGTCCAGCTGCGTGTTGGTGATGGTGACCTGCTGGCCGTCCTTTGACATCTTCACTTCGGCGCAGCCGGTCAGGACGGCCTCGTCGATGTACTCCAGCCTGTCCAGAAGGGAATCATCAGCGTAGGCGGCGACGTTGAGCACCGTCGGCGCTTCGCCTGCGGTGCCGTAGGCCAGGCCTGCCAGGGAGGCGTCCTGGACTGCTGCGACGGAGTCGGTGCCTGCGATCCCGGCACAGGCGGCCGGGTCAAAGGTCACACCCTCCGCGGCCTGTGAGCCGGCGGGAAACGCTGCCCGCAGGGACTCCCCGGTGAGGACCTCGCCGCCGAGTCCCAGGTTCGCGTTCACCGACGCAACGGCGGCTTCCAGGCGGTTCGGGGAAAAGTCCGGTTCCCGGCTGGCGGTTCCGGCAGCGGGTCCGGTCCTGGTACCCGTGGAGCTGCGCGGAGTCCCGGCATCCGGACTGGCCGGGACCGTTCCACGCTGGCTGCCGGAAGAAACCGTCCCGGCAGGCGAGGGGTCCTGCTCCCCCGGGCCGGACGTGCCGGTGCAGCCGGTGAGCAGCTGGCTGCCGGCCAGCAGGCTCCCGGCCAGCAGGCAGGCAGCGGCACGAAGCGGTGTCATGGTTGTTCCACCCTACGGTCCGGCTACCGGCAGCGTAAGGACGGGCCACCCGGTACGGCTGCACTCAGAACAGGATGGTGGCGAACGTACCCACCTGCTTGAAGCCCACGCTTTCGTACGTGGCCCGGGCGGGGGCGTTGTAATGGTTCACGTACAGGCTGGTGACCGGCGCAAGTTCCTGTGCGTACCGGACGACGGCGGACATGTAGCCCGCGCTCAGGCCCTGCCCGCGGTAGGCCGGGTTCATCCAGACGCCCTGCACCTGGACGGCGCTGCTGGAGACCGTTCCGAGTTCTGCCTTGAAGATCACGTCGCCTGACGGGTCGAACTCCACCAGCGAGTGTCCTTTTTGGATAAGTGAAAGCACACGTTGCCGGTAGTGGCGGCTGCCTCCGGCTACCGGGGAATAGCCCACTTCCTCCTCGAACATCGCGGTGCAGGCCGGAAGCAGCCGGTCCAGGTCCGAGGGGCGTGCCTTGCGCAGCCCGGGGGCCGGCGGAACATCGGAGGCAGCGGAGATTTCCAGCAGCGGCTGGTCGGCGCGGACATCGAAGGGCCGCGGGGAGGTGTGCCGCAGCTCGGACCAGAGGGACAGCACGGCTTCAGCGGGGCCGAAGAGGGAAGAAAACCTGCGCCCGGTGCGGGCGAGGTAGGCGCCGATCTCGGGGCCGACGTCGGCACTCACGCCCGTGGGGACCACGTTGACGCCGGCCCAGCACGCAGCAACCAGCTCGCCGCCATCGAACACTCCCAGGATCTGGCCGCCCGAGGCGGTGGGCGCGGCCGTGCCGGCGGTCTCCAGATGGGAGAGCAGGAACGTGTTCGCCACGGCATCTGCTGCGGCGAGTTCGGTCAGGGCCGCGGTGTCCGCGGCAGAGAGGATCCGCAGCGTGCCCGTCTGGTGCCCGCTGCGGATCTCAGAGCCGGCCTTAGCCGACGGTAACCATGGGGCCACCCGTGCCAGCATCCTCGCCATCGGCCTCCCCCATATCCTCCGCGATCCTCATCGCTTCTTCGATAAGGGTTTCCACAATCTGGTCTTCGGGAACGGTCTTGATGACTTCGCCCTTGACGAAAATCTGACCCTTGCCGTTACCGGAGGCTACACCCAGATCAGCTTCGCGCGCTTCCCCCGGCCCGTTGACGACACAGCCCATGACGGCGACGCGCAGCGGGACCTCCATGCCTTCGAGTCCGGCGGTGACCTGTTCGGCCAGCGTGTAGACGTCCACCTGGGCACGGCCGCAGGAGGGGCAGGACACGATTTCGAGTTTGCGCGGACGCAGGTTCAGGGACTGCAGGATCTGGTTGCCGACCTTGATTTCCTCCACCGGAGGGGCGGAGAGGGACACGCGGATGGTGTCGCCGATGCCCTTGGAGAGCAGTGCGCCAAAGGCGGTGGCGGACTTGATCGTTCCCTGGAAGGCGGGCCCGGCTTCGGTCACGCCCAGGTGCAGGGGCCAGTCGCCGCGCTCGGCCAGCAGCTCATACGCGCGGACCATGACCACCGGGTCGTTGTGCTTGACGGAAATCTTGAAGTCGTGGAAGTCGTGCTCTTCGAAGAGCGAGGCTTCCCACACGGCGGATTCCACCAGGGCTTCCGGAGTGGCCTTGCCGTACTTCGCCATCAGGCGGGGATCCAGGGAACCGGCATTGACGCCGATCCGGATCGAGACGCCTGCGGCCTTGGCCTCGTTGGCGATCTGCTTGACCTGGTCATCGAACTTCCGGATGTTGCCCGGGTTCACGCGGACCGCGGCACAGCCGGCCTCGATCGCCGCATAAACATACTTGGGCTGGAAGTGGATATCGGCGATGACCGGGATCTGCGACTTCTTGGCAATGATCGGCAGGGCGGCAGCGTCGTCGGCGCTGGGGCAGGCAACCCGCACGATATCGCAGCCCGACGCCGTCAGCTCAGCGATCTGCTGCAGCGTCGCATTGATGTCGGTGGTCGGAGTCGTGGTCATCGACTGGACACTGACCGGAAAGTCCGACCCGACGCCGACGGAGCCCACCTTGATCTGGCGGGTCTTGCGCCTCGGAGCGAGGACGGGCGGCGGTGCTGCTGGCATTCCAAGGTTGACCGAGGTCAAAGCTTCCTCCATGTGCCCAAGGGGCAAGTATTAGTCTGTGAACGGCGCGCAGGGGCGCCTTCCCTATTATCCACCTGCCCGCGCACGGTGCGCGGGCAGCGGAGCGAATATCACTCTGGGCTTAGGACGCCAGGTGCGAGAAAGCGCCGGTAACGGGCTGCCATTCGGTGGTCTTCAGCCCCGAGATGCCCCCGCCGGCTGCCAGGGGATCCTGCTTCAGCAGGTTGTTCAGGTCTTCTTCGCTCTCCGCCGTGAAGATCAGCAGGGCGCCGGCGCCGTCGGCAAACGGTCCGCTGGCCAGGACCCTGCCTTCTTCCACGAGGGCTGCAAGCCACTCGCGGTGGGCCGGACGGTGCTGCGCGCGCAGCTCTGCGGACTCGGCGTCGTACACGTACTCAACGGCAAAAATACTCATGAATTCCACCCTAAGGGATTCAGCCCTGCAGCAGTGCCACGCGGACTGCTGCGGCAACCCCCACGGCCCACAGCATGGACGTGAGCGTGCCGATGATGAAGCGTTCGGCCGCGGCCGGTGTTTCCTTCAGCTCGGCGTACCGGCCCAGGCCTTTGACGGCCACGACGTACGCGATGGCGACCGGTTCGTCAGCGAGGACGGCAGCGGCGACGGCAAGCCGTTCCAGGAAACCGATCACCAGCCCGCCCCGCAGGATCACCGGCCCCGCGGGCATGGGCGGCCGGGGCGGAAGGGGCGGCAGCGGATGCACGGCGGCTCCTGCTGGGTCCCGGACCTGGTCAGCAGCGGGGTCGCTGGACGGATCCAGGCCGGGGCGCCCCGCTTCGACGGCCCGCGCCAGTTTCAGGACACCCGAGGTGAGGGGCCATCCCCCGGCGGCGGCGGCCGCCAGTCCGAGCACGATCCACAAGACGTCCATTCCGTTCCTCCCCCTTTGGTACCCCGGGTCAGCTTTGGTTTCCGCCGGCAGCCCGGTCGGCGCGCTCCAGGAGCACCGCTGCGGCGGGACGGGCGGCCCACTCTTCCTGCCAGCCGGAACGCCGGACGGCATTGCTGACGGCCTGGGGACTGACCCCGAGCATACGTGCTGCTTCTGTCTTGGCTCCCCATTTATGCGGTTCGACGTGTTCCAGGATGCGCCACTCGGCCGGACTCCGGCCGCAGACCAGCCGGGCAATCAGGACCAGGACCGCTTCAGCCTGCGCCACTGCGGCAAGGGTTTCCGGGGCCGCGCCGGGCCCCGTGCCCGCCGATGCGACGGCCAGGGGCGGACGGTCGCCGGTCTTTTTGGCACGTTCGACGGCGTCACGCGCGGCGACGAAGGCATCTCCCCCGGCTTCCCGGGATGACGCGGGCAGCGGAAGGCTGACCTCGCCCACACCGATCCCGACGGACCATCCGCCCTGGCGAAGGGCCAGCAGGGCGGCATCCACCACAGTGCCGGCCGATGAGGTGACGCCCTGCACCTCATCCCCCACGGTGCGTTCAAACGGGAGATCCAGATCCAGCGTTCCGAGGAGGTCCAGCAGTTCCGGCACCCGGTCGGCACTGTTCCTGCTGTCTTTTTGGTCGATCGTCATGACGAACATATCGAAACCATATTCGTTTGCAAGTCATATTGCAATCAAAATACGTTTCAATTTAACTTGAAACCCCGAGCTAGAAGAGACTAACCGGCTTCACGATGTCAGCGTAAATGAGCAGGGCACCCATCCCCATGAGCAGCACCGCCACCGCGTAGGTCACCGGGAGCAGCTTGGCCATGTCGAACGGCCCCGGATCGGGACGCTTGAAGAGTTTGGCGAAACCGCGCCGCAGCGACTCCCAGAGCGCCCCGGCAACGTGCCCGCCGTCCAACGGCAGCAGCGGAATCAGGTTGAACACGAACAGCGCCAGGTTCACGCTGCCCACCAGCCCGATCAGTGTGGCCACACGGTTCTGCACCGGTGCTTCCTCCATGGAGGAAATCTCTCCGGCGATCCGGCCGACGCCCACAACGCTCATGGGTCCGTTGGGATCGCGTTCCTCCGTGGAGAAAGCAGCTTGGGCCACATCGGCAAGCCGCTGTGGAAGATTGATGACAACGCCGGCAATGCTCTGCAGGTTCTCCCCCACCATGGGCAGCACCTCGGTGGCCGGCTGACGGACCAGGGCCGTCTGGGATCCGACGCCTATGAAGCCGACCTCCTGCGTGACCGGATTGCCGCCGTCGTCCAGCACGGGCGTGCCGTCTTCCTCCGTGACGGGACGTTCGGTCAGCAGGGGCGTGATGCCGGCCTCCGCCTGCACTCCGTCCCGCTCGTAGGTGACAGTGACGCTGCGGCCCGCAGCCTCACGGATCAGTTCGGAGAGTTCGGCCCAGCTGGCAACTGGCTTGCCGTCAAAAGCGGTAATGGTGTCCCCGGGCAGCAGCCCGGCTTCGTGCGCCGGAGCGGCCGGGTCGGTGCCGGTGCACTCTGACTGCCCCGCGGCTGCCTGGCTGCCGGTCACCACGCATTCACTGACCGATGCCAGCGTGGTGGTGCTTTGCGAGGTGCCGAAGCCCATGAGCAGCACGGCAAAAAGGACGACGCCGATGAGCAGGTTCATAAACGGCCCGCCGAGCATGATGATGATCCGCTTCCAGACGGGCAGTTTGTAGAACACCCGGTTCTCGTCCCCGGGTTCCAGGCGGTCGGTTTCCGCCTGCCGGGCATCCACGGCGAGCTGCTGGAACATGCCGGTGCTGGAGCGGCGGACATCGCCGTCGGCCGTTTCCTTGTTCGGCGGGAACATGCCGACCATGGAGACATAGCCGCCCAGCGGGAGTGCCTTGAAGCCGTATTCCGTTTCACCCCGCTTGCGGGAGAACACCGTGGGGCCGAAACCGATCATGTACTGCGTGACGCGGACCTTGAAGGCCTTGGCCGGAACCAGGTGCCCAACCTCGTGCAGCGCAATCGACACGGCGATGCCGACGGCCACGAACAGCACGCCCAGGACAAAGAGTAAAACGCTCAACGGACTTCCTTTGGATCAGGGCGGACTACGCTGGCCGGCCGCAGCGGGCACGGGCAGCGGAGCGGGCCCATTGTTCTGCTGCCAGCACGGACTCCAGCGTGAGTATCCCGGTCTCCGTGTGCTCTGCCAGCACGGCGGCGATCGTATCAACAATGTCTGGGAATCCGATGAGACCGTCGTGGAAGGCATCCACGGCTTCCTCATTGGCAGCGTTGTAGACGGCCATTCCGGTCCCTCCGGAGGCCGCTGCTTCCTTGGCCAGCCGTACGGCAGGAAAGGCTTCCTCATCCAGCGGTTCAAATGTCCACTGCGCCGCACGGCTCCAGTCACACGGCGCTGCGGCTCCGCGGACGCGGTGCGGCCAGCCCATGCCCAGGGCAATCGGCAGGCGCATGTCAGGCGGGGATGCCTGGGCGATCGTGGAGCCGTCAATGAACTGGACCATGGAGTGGACGATCGACTGCGGATGCACGACGACGTCGATCCGTTCCAGCGGCACATCGAAGAGCAGGTGGGCTTCGATGACTTCCAGGGCCTTGTTCACCATGGTGGCGGAATTGGTAGTCACCATCCGGCCCATCTTCCACGTCGGGTGGGCCAGCGCCTGCTCCGGTGTCACGTCCGCAAGCTCCGCCCGCTTCCGCCCGCGGAAGGGCCCGCCCGACGCGGTGACGACCAGCCGGTCGACTTCGTCGGGGGTGCCGGACCTCAGCGCCTGGGCCAGGGCCGAGTGCTCCGAATCCACCGGCACCAGCTGCCCGGGCCGTGCGGCCTGCTTCACCAGTGCTCCCCCGACGATCAGGGATTCCTTGTTCGCCAGCGCCAGCAGGTGCCCTGCTGCCAGCGCGGCAAGGGTTGGTTCAAGGCCGATCGAGCCGGTCATGCCGTTCAGGACGACGTCGGCTTCCGGCCAGGCGGCGATGGCCGTCGCGGCACTGGAACCGACAAAAAGCTCCGGCTCGTAACCGGTGACGGACGCAGCCCCGCACGCCCGCGCTATGGCTGTTTCCAGGGTCCGCAGGTCCACGGCGGCGCAGCCCACGGCAGCAGCCCGCGTCTGGACCGCCTGTTCGGCCAGCAGTTCCAGGTTGCTGCCGCCTGCGGCGAGGGCCACGATCTCGAAGCGTTCCGGCGCGGCGTTCGCCACGTCGATTGCCTGCGTTCCGATGGAACCGGTGGAGCCCAGGAGAATTACCCGGCGCGGCGCATGCTCGGCGGTCAGGGGCACGGAGGCATCAGGTAGCTGCATGGTTCCCAGTATCCCGTACCCGGCCCGCCCTGCACGCCGCACACGGCCTACAAAGCAACAGGCAGCGCCGCAACGGCCTCCGGAATCGTCTCCGTCCCGGTGACCAGGCCCAGGACCTGCCCGCCGCCGCGGCCGCTGGTGACGAGTTCAGCCAGCACCGCGGCGACGTCCTGGCGCGGAATCGTGTTCGGGGCGACATCCCGGCCCAGCTCCACCAGCCCCACCGGATCCCCGTTGGTCAATGTCCCGGGCTTCACGATTGTCCAGTCCAGGCTTTCCCGTGACCGCAGGTCCTCTTCCGCCGCGAGTTTCGCTGTGAGATAGGCATACATGGCATCGGACGTCCCTTCCGGGCGCCCTTCCCGGACGGTCTCCGTTCCGGCTGAGGAAATCTGGATCAGGCGCTGCACTCCGGCCTGCTCAGCGGCTTCGGCCAGGAGGACGGCCCCGGCACGGTCCACCGCGTCCTTGCGTTCAATGCTGCTGCCCGGGCCGGCTCCGGCGGCGAAGACTGCAACGTCGGCTCCGCTCAAGACCAGGGTCAGGTCTTCCAAGGTGCTGTTTTCCAAGTCCAGGACGACGGGCGCCACGAGATCGCGTTCCAGGTCCCCCGACTGGTCAGGATCACGGATCAGGCGCGCTACGTCGTTGCCGGCGGCCCCCAGGAGGCGGCCGGTTTCGCGTGCAATCTGCCCGTGGGCTCCAGCTATGACTATGCGCATAACCCCAGTATCGGCGGGCGCCGCACAGATTTCCCCGGTTCGGCGAAAGTTCTTCCAGCTTTCCGGGAACCTGCTGCGGTACCGGGGATCAGGCCAGGATGCCGGCCCGGCGCAGGGTCTGTTCTGCCTGGCGCAGCAGCGGTCCGTCGATCATCTCGCCGCGGAAACTGAAGACGCCGCCCCGGCCCTTGGCTGCGGCCAGCACTTCCCTGGCATAGTCCTTTTCCGCTTCGGAGGGGGCGTACGCGGCGCGCACGGACCCCACCTGCCCCGGATGGATGCAGGCCTTGGCAGCGAACCCGGACGCGGCGCCGTCGCGCGCTTCCTCTTCCAGTCCAGCGGTATCCGCAATGTTCCCGTAGATCGAATCGATCGCACCTTTGCCGAAGGCTCCGGCGGCCAGCAGGACGGCGGATCGCGCGGCGACAGCGACGCTGCGGTAACTGCCGTCGGCCCTGCGGCTGGATTCGCCGCCGAGGGACGCCAGCAGGTCCTCGGCTCCCCACATCAGCGCCGCCACGTTTTCGGCCTGGGCGATCTCCGGGGCCCGGACGACTCCCAGGGCTGTCTCCAGCAGGGCTACGACCTGGTATTTGCGCAGGGCATGCGCAATGGCCTTGGGGTCCTCGGCCTTGGCCGCCATGACGTACCGGTAGCCGGTGACGGCGAGCGCTTCGAGGTCGGCACGGAAGGACGGGCTGCCCACGGGGTTTACGCGCACGATGGTCCGCTCCGGATCCAGCACGGATGCAGCCAGGTTCTTCCGGGCCTGCTCCTTGTCCTCGAACGCTACTGCGTCCTCCAGGTCCAGGATCACGGCATCGGCACGTTCGGCTGCTTTGGCGAAACGGTCTGCGCGGTCCGCCGGGCAGAACAACAGGGCAGGGCCCATGGGGAAGGCGGTCATGTCGGGGTGCTCCTTACGTGGTGTCCAGCGGCTTTACCAACCTACCGTGCCGGAGGCTGCCGGTCAGCGGGGAGCCGCACCCTTGGCCCGGTCAGCCGCGTATCCGTCCCCGGTCCACATCAGCGCGGTCCGGGTGAACGTGGCCACCACGGTGCCGTCCTGATTGCGGCCGGTGTGTTCCAGCGTGACGATTCCCTGCCCGGGCCGGGACCCGGAAAGGCGCTTGTCCGCTACCCGGGTCTGCGAGTACAGGGTGTCGCCGTGGAAGAGCGGATGGGGAAAGGCGACGTCGGTCAGGCCCAGCTGGGCAACGAGGGTTCCCTGCGTGACCTGGCCAACGGATTGTCCGACCATCACGGCCAGCGTCAGCATTGAATTCACGAGCCGCTGGCCGAATGGCTGTTCCGCGCTGAAGGCGGCGTCCAGATGGAGCGCCTGCGGGTTCATGGTCAAGGTGCTGAACAGCACGTTGTCCGCCTCCGTCAGGGTCCGCCCCGGCCGGTGGTCGTAGACCGTCCCGGGTTCCAGCTCCTCGAAAAACAGACCGCGCTGCACGACGACGCGGGCAGTCCCGGCGTCTGTTCCGCCCGGGCTGCCGGCATCAGACACCAAGGGCCACCTCCAGCGGGGCGCCGGTGGCTGCGACAACCTCGTCCACGCTGACTCCCGGGGCGGTCTCACGCAGCACCAGGGACTCCTGGCCCACTTCGATCACGGCCAGGTCGGTGACAATCAGGTTTACGCAGCCCCGGCCGGTGAGCGGCAGGGAGCACTCCTGGACGATCTTGGGGGCACCGTTGCGGTCCACGTGCTCCATCATGACGATCACCCGCTTGGCGCCGAAGACCAGGTCCATGGCGCCGCCCATGCCTTTGACCATCTTGCCGGGAATCATCCAGTTCGCCAGGTCACCGTTGGCGGCAACTTCCATTGCTCCGAGCACGGCAACGTCCACGTGCCCGCCGCGGATCATGCCGAATGAAGCCGCCGAGTCGAAGTAGGCCGCCCCGCGGTTTACCGTCACGGTTTCCTTGCCGGCGTTGATCAGGTCCGGATCCAGTGCGTCTTCTTCGGGATAGGGCCCCACGCCGAGAATTCCATTTTCAGAGTGCAGCACCACTTCCACTCCGTCGGGGATGAAGTTGGGAATCAGGGTGGGCATGCCGATGCCCAGGTTCACGTACTGCCCGTTTTCGAGCTCCTGCGCCACCCGGGCCGCGAGTTCACTGCGTGTCAGAGCCATTACTTCTCCTCCCCTGCCGCTGCGGTTCCCGGTGCTTTCGCTGCGGCCACCGTGCGCTTCTCGATTCGTTTTTCGCCCGGACCGGCCAGCACGACGCGCTGGACGAAGATGCCCGGCACATGGACCTCGGCAGGGTCGATCTGCCCGGGTTCCACCAGTTCCTCCACTTCGGCGATGGTGATCTTTCCGGCCATCGCGCAGAGCGGGTTGAAGTTCATGGCGGAGGCGTGGAAGACCAGGTTGCCGTGGCGGTCGCCCTTCCAGGCGTGCACGAGCGCAAAGTCGGGGGTCAGGGATTCTTCCAGGACGTAGTCCCGGCCGCCGAAGCTGCGGACTTCCTTCGCCTCCGATGCCTGCGCCACGCCGCCCTCGGCGTCGTACTTCTGCGGCAGGCCGCCGTCGCTGACCTGGGTTCCGACGCCGGCGGAGGTGTAGAAGGCGGGAATGCCGGCGCCTCCGGCGCGCAGCTTCTCGGCCAGGGTGCCCTGCGGGGTGAGGACCACCTCGAGTTCACCGGCGAGGAACTGGCGGGCGAACTCCTTGTTCTCCCCCACATAGGAACTCACCGTGCGGCGGATCCGGTGGTCGGCAAGGAGCAGTCCCAGCCCCCAATCGTCCACGCCGCAGTTGTTGGAGACTGTTTCCAGGTCTTCAGCGCCCTGGGCATGCAGCGCGGCGATCAGGGCTGCGGGAATGCCGCAGAGACCGAACCCGCCCACGGCCAGGGAAGCACCGCTGGGGATGTCTGCCACGGCTTCCGCCGCCGTGGCTACTGTCTTGTCAATCATGGAGCCGTCCGTTCGTTAATCGCCGTTGACCAACCGGTAACGCGCTCAAAGCCCCAGTTCGCGGGCAATAAGCATGAGCTGAACCTCGGAGGTACCTTCACCGATCTCGAGGATCTTCGAGTCACGGTAGTGCCGTGCCACCGGGAACTCGTTGATGAAACCGTAGCCGCCAAAGACCTGGGTCGCATCCCTGGCGTTGTCCATGGCTGCCTCCCCGGCCACGAGTTTGGCCATGGCGGCCTGGGTCTTGAACGGCTTGCCCGCGAGCATCCGCGCTGCGGCGTCGTAATAGGCCAGCCGGGCGGTGTGCGCCCGGGTCTGCATGCGGGCGATCTTGAAGGCAATCGACTGGTTGCTGCCAATGCTGGTGCCGAACGCCTGCCGCTCGGAGGCGTAGCGCAGCGCCTCGTCCACGCAGCCCTGTGCCGCGCCGGTAGCCAGGGCAGCGATCGCGATCCGCCCCTCGTCCAGAATTTGCAGGAAGTTGGCGAAACCGCGGCCTTCGGAGCCCAGCAGGTTCTCCTGGGGCACCCGGACGTTGTCCAGGGTCAGCGGATGGGTGTCGGAGGCGTTCCAGCCCACCTTGTTGTAGGCCTTTTCTACGGTGAACCCGGGGGTGCCGGAAGGAACCATGATGGTGGAGATGTGCTTGCGCACCGAGCCGTCGGGGTTCTCCGAGATACCGGTGACGGCGGTGACGGTGACCAGGGAGGTAATGTCGGTGCCGGAGTTGGTGATGAACTCCTTGCTGCCGTTGATGACCCACTCCCCGCCGTCGAGCTGCGCCGTGGTCCTGGTGCCTCCGGCGTCCGATCCCGCCTCTCGTTCGGTCAGCCCAAAACCTGCGAGCGCGGAGCCCTCGGCCAGGGCCGGCAGCCACCGCTGCTTCTGCTCCTCGGTGCCGAAACGGTAGATCGGCATTGCTCCCAGCGAGACGCCGGCCTCCAGCGTGATGGCCACGGACTGGTCCACGCGGGCCAGCTGCTCCAGGGCCAGCGCCAGGGCGAAGTAGTCGCCGCCCATGCCGCCGTATTCCTCCGGGAACGGCAGCCCAAAGAGGCCCATCTCGCCCATCTGCGCGACGACCTTGTACGGGAAGCTGTGCTCCTCGTCGTGCCGGGCAGAGACGGGGGCGACGACTTCGTCGGCGAACTCGCGCACGGTATCGGAGAGCACCTGGTGCTCTTCACTCAGTTCAAATCCGGGCATGGCCTGCTCCTTCGGTTGGCGGTGCGGGGGTGGCTGGATCGCTGCCGTCTTGGGCTGCCTCAGCCGGCGTGACGGACGCCAGGACCTGGCCGGCCTTCACGAGGTCTCCGGTGCGCAGCGAGATTGACACTCTTCCCGCGAGGGGTGCGGTGAGCTGGTGTTCCATTTTCATGGCTTCGACGCTGAGCAGCACCTGTCCGGCGTCTACGGCATCTCCGTCCTGGACCGCAACGGTGACGACGGTTCCCGGCATCGGCGAGCGGAGGACCGGATCCGCGGCACCCTCGACCCGTCCGGAAGCAGCCAGCCGGGCGCGCAGGCGCTGTTTCCGGTCAGGCAGGCCCAGGACTGCGGTGTATCCCCCGCGGGAGGTCCACAGCTCGGCACCGGTTTCCGGGCTTCCCGGCGTGTGGGCAAAGCGCAGGGAATGCACGACGCCGTCCAGCGCCAGCCGCGCCTGTCCTGCCCCGGCGCCCGGTTCACTCTCCAGCGACGCGGTGCGTGGTGCCCCGCCGTCGATCCGTACCCGGGCGGCCTGGGGCGTACCGGTGATTTCCACGGTGTGTGCGGTCCCGCCGGCAGTGACGGCGACGCTCAGCGGACGGGTCCCGCCAAGCCGCCAGCCGTCGGCCCGGTACCAGGGCGAACCGTGCCAGGGCGAACCGTCCGACGGAGAGGGCTGCCCCTTTTCCTGCAGCGCTGCCAGCCGCAGGAGCCCGGCTGCGGCGAGTTCAACGTCGTCCGCGCTCCGGAACCGCAGTCCGGGCAGGCGCCGCTCGATCAGCGTGGTGTCCAGTTCCCCGGCCTGCACGTCGTCATCGGCGAGCAGCAGGCGGAGGTATTCGATGTTGGTTCCGATACCCAGGATCGCCGTGTCCGCGAGCGCTGCATCCAGCCGCGCCAGCGCACTCTGCCGGTCGGGCCCCCACGCGATGACCTTGGCCAGCATCGGGTCATAGCTGGAGGAGACACGCTGGCCCTGCACCAGCCCGGAATCGGTGCGGATCCCCTCCCCCTGGACTTCCGCCAAGAGCTCCACGGTTCCGGCGGTGGGAAGGAAGCCTTGGGCCGGGTCTTCGGCGTACACCCGCGCTTCCACGGCGTGGCCGGTCAGCTGCACGTCCTGCTGGGAGAGATCCAGGACCTCCCCGGCGGCAATCCGCACCTGCCATTCGACCAGGTCGATCCCGGTCACCATTTCCGTGACCGGATGCTCCACCTGCAGCCGCGTGTTCATTTCCATGAAGAAGAACTCATCCGGTGCCTGGCCGGAGACCAGGAACTCCACTGTTCCGGCACCGGTGTAGTCCACCGACCGTGCCGCCTCGCAGGCCGCTTCGCCGATCCGTTCCCGGGTGGCGGTGTCCAGCAGGACCGAGGGCGCCTCTTCAATGACCTTCTGGTGCCGGCGCTGCAGCGAGCACTCGCGCTCACCCAGATGAATGACGTTCCCGTGTATATCGGCCAGGACCTGGACCTCGATGTGGCGCGGCGCCATGATCAGCCGTTCCAGGAACAGCGTGTCATCCCCGAAGGCCGACTCCGCCACCCGCCGGGCGGAGGCAAGGGCGGCGGGCAGTTCACCGGGCTGGGCCACGGCCTGCATGCCTTTTCCGCCGCCGCCTGCCGAGGGTTTGATCAGCAGCGGATAGCCGACGGAGTCTGCGGCGGCCATCAGTTCGGCGTCGCTGAGCCCGGGTTCCGCGATGCCCGGAATCACCGGAACCCCGTAGCCGGAGACATGGTTCTTGGACCGGATCTTGTCCCCCATCAGCTCCAGGGCCTTGACCCCGGGGCCGATGAAGGCGATTCCGTTGTCCTGCAGCAGGCGGGCGAAGGAGGCGTTCTCGCTCAGGAAGCCGTAGCCGGGGTGGACGGCTCCGGCCCCGCTGGCCAGGCACGCTGCGAGCACTGCTTCGGCGTCCAGGTAGCTGTGCCGCGGATCCGCGGGACCCAGCCGGATGGCGCAGTGGGCTTCGCGCACGTGCCGGGCGCCGGCGTCGTCGTCGCTGTACACCGCGACGGTGCGAAGGCCCATGCGCTTAAGTGTTCGGATCACGCGGCAGGCGATTTCGCCGCGGTTGGCAACTAATACGGTGTCAAAGGTCATGTCGTCACATCCGGAAAAGGCCGAAGGAGGTTTCGGGCAGCGGAGCGTTGGCGCACACGTCCAGCGCCATGCCCAGGACCCTGCGGGTGTCGCGGGGGTCGATGATGCCGTCATCCCACAGGCGGGCGGTGGAATAGTAGGGGCTGCCCTGTGCCTCGTAGTCCTGGCGGATCGGTTCCCGGAAGGCTTCCTCTTCCTCGGAGCTCCATTCCTCCCCGCGGCCCTCCAGCCCGTCACGGCGGACGGTGGCCAGCACCGACGCCGCCTGGTTCCCGCCCATCACGGAGATCCGGGCTGCCGGCCACATCCAGAGGAATCTCGGCGAATAGGCGCGGCCGCACATGGAGTAGTTGCCGGCGCCAAAGGAGCCGCCCACTACCACCGTCAGTTTCGGAACCCGTGCCGTGGCGACGGCGGTGACCATCTTGGCTCCGTGCTTCGCGATTCCGCCGGCCTCATAGTCACGGCCGACCATAAAGCCGGAGATGTTCTGCAGGAAGACCAGCGGTATGCCGCGCTGGTCGCACAGTTCGATGAAGTGGGCGCCTTTCTGCGCCGATTCGCTGAACAGCACGCCGTTGTTGGCAATGATCCCGACCCGGTGCCCGTGCAGGCGGGCGAATCCGGTGACCAGGGTGGTGCCGTACTCCTTCTTGAACTCGTGGAAGGAACTGCCGTCAGTGATGCGGGCGATGATCTCGCGGACGTCGTAGGGGGTCTGCAGGTCCGTGGGAACGGCTCCGTAGAGTTCCTCAGGATCGACGGCCGGCTCGACGGCGGGGGCGGGTGTCCACGCCGGGACCGGGTCCGGAAACGTCTCGGCAATGTCGCGGACGATTTCCAGTGCGTGCTCGTCGTTCTCGGCCAGGTGGTCGGTGACTCCGGAGGTGCGCGAGTGCAGTTCCCCGCCGCCCAGTTCCTCGGCGGTCACCACTTCACCGATCGCGGCTTTCACCAGCGGCGGCCCGCCGAGGAAGATCGTGCCCTGGTTGCGCACGATCACCGTCTCATCGCTCATGGCCGGCACGTAGGCCCCGCCCGCGGTACAGGAGCCCAGGACAGCGGCGATCTGCGGGATCTTGGCCGCTGACATCTTCGCCTGGTTGAAGAAGATCCGCCCAAAGTGCTCACGGTCCGGGAAAACCTCATCCTGCATGGGCAGGAACGCGCCGCCGGAATCCACCAGGTAAATGCAGGGCAACCGGTTCTCCAGGGCGATCTCCTGTGCCCGGAGGTGCTTCTTCACGGTCAGGGGGTAATAGGTGCCGCCCTTGACCGTCGCATCGTTGGAGAGCACCATCACCTGCCGCCCGTGGACCAGGCCGATGCCCGCGATCACCCCGGCTGCAGGGCATTCGTCCCCGTACATCCCGGTGGCAGCGAGCGGAGCGATCTCCAGGAAGGGGCTGCCATCGTCCAGAAGCTTCTCAACCCGTTCGCGCGGAAGCAGCTTGCCGCGGGCCGTGTGGCGTTCACGGGAGCGTTCCGGTCCGCCCTGTGCTGCCTGGGCCAGGCGCTTGTGCAGCTCTTCGGCGAGGAGGCGCTGGGCGGACTCGTTGGCGGCGTAGGCCGCTGACGCGGTGTCCAGTCCGGTGGTAAGGGTCTCCATCGACTTCCTTAGATTGGGGTGGAAGGGGACCTGCGCCGAGACCGGCGCCGGTTAATGTCCGCTAACCCGAATCAGGTTAGTGGCTATTAACTGACCTGTCCACCACAATGGAAGACGTTGCCCACGTTCAGGACCGGGAAAGGCAGGCATGGAAGTCACGAAAAGTACACCGCACGCCACCACAGGGCGCAGTGCGGCCAAGGCGTCCCGCCGCGCCGCCATGCTCGACGCCGCAGCAGCACTGTTCGCTGAACGCGGGTACAACGGGGTTTCCATTGAGGAACTTGGCGCCGCTGCCGGGGTGAGCGGACCGGCGGTGTACCGGCACTTCAGCGGCAAGCCTGCTGTTCTCTCTGCCCTCCTGGTGGGGGTCAGCAAGGACCTGCTGGAGGGCGGAATCGCCGTCGTCGCCGAATCCAGCACGGCTGAAGAAGCGCTCACCGGCCTGATTGAGTTCCAGGTGGACTTCGCCCTGCGCCAGTCGAACGTGATCCGCGTCCAGGACCGCGACCTGGCCAGCCTGCCCGAAGACGATGAGCGCACGGTCCGTTCCCTCCAGCGCCAATACGTGGAGGTCTGGGTAGATGCAATCTCCGCCCTGCACCCGGATTCGGGACTGCCGCTGCTGCGCCACCGCGCGCAGGCTGTCTTCGGTCTGATCAACTCCACCTCCCACACGCTGACCAGCAAAACCACGGCGCGCGAGACCGTTCGGCTCCGTGATCTGCTGGAGCGCATGGCATGGGCAGCACTGAATGCCTAGTAGGCTGGAGAGCAAACACCCCGAGCAGAAAGACCTGCCGTGATTGAGCTTCGTGCCGTAGTACCAGCGGACCTGGATGAGTTCTTCAGCCACCAGCTGGACCCGGGCGCCAACCATATGGCTGCCTTTGCCGCCAAGAATCCGTCCGACCGTGGTGTCTTTGACCTCCACTGGCAGCAAATCCTCAGTGACACCGGGATCACCGTGCGCACCATTGTTGCCGACGGGGAGGTAGTGGGCTCGATCCTCGCCTACCGCGAGGGCGACGTCCCGGAGATCAGCTACTGGATCGACCGTTCCCGCTGGGGACAGGGAATTACGACGGCGGCGGTCGGGCTGTTCCTGGAGGAGTTCCCGGAGCGTCCCATCCGCGCACGCGCCGTGGCGGACAACGTCAGCTCCATCCGCATCCTGGAGCGCTACGGCTTCAAGGTCATCGGCGAGGCACAGAGCTTCGCCAATGCCCGGGGCGCCGTGGTGCGCGAACTGGAACTCGAACTGGCGCAGCACTGAGGCACACACTTGTTCGGAAGGACCCCCTTCCCACGCGGTATTCCGGCGTGGAAGGGGGTCCTTTCCTCTTAAGCGTCTCCGGTGGCCGGCCGGCCTTAGTCCATCGCCAGGACCATCGCCGGTTCGCCGAGTACGTCCCCGATATCCCGGAGGAATGCTGCGCCTTCCGCTCCGTCCACCAGGCGGTGGTCGAAGGAGAGGCTCAGCGTTGTCACTTGGCGGAGTGCAATCCCGCCCTCGTACTCCCAGGGCTGGTTCCGCACTGCCCCGAGGGCCAGGATCACTGCCTCACCGGGATTGAGGATCGGGGTCCCGGCATCTACGCCAAAGACACCTACGTTGGAGATGGACACGGTTCCTCCGGAGAGCGCGGCCGGCGGAGTGCGTCCTTCCCGTGCCGTCCGTGCGAGGTCCGAGATGGCCAGGGCCAGTTCCCGAAATCCCAGCTCCTGGGCGTCCTTGATATTGGGCACCATCAGTCCCCTGGGGGTGGCCGCCGCAATGCCCAGGTTCACGTACCGGTACCGGATGATCTCCCCTGCCGCCTCATCCCAGCGGGCGTTCAGCCCCGGGTGGCGGCGGAGCGCCAGGCAGACTGCCTTGGCAGCCAGGACCAGCGGGGTAAGCCGAACGCCGTCGTACTCCTTGCGTGCCCTCAGCTTTTCCAGCAGGTTCATGGAAGGTGTGACGTCCACCGTGAGGAAGACGGTAGCGTGCGGCGCAGTAAACGCGCTGGCCACCATGGCAGCCGCCGTATGCTTCCGAATTCCTGCGATCGGCACCCGTTCCTCGCGGCCCTGGCCCAGGTGCGGCGCGTCCGCAACAACGGGCTGTGCACCGGCCTGCATGCCTAGGTCATCTCTCGAGCCGATTGCCGCTTCGACGTCGGCACGCAGGATCCGTCCTTCCGGTCCGCTGCCGGAGATGCCGGCCAAGTCGATGCCCAAGTCGCGGGCGAGCTTGCGTACCGGCGGGGTGGAGCGCGGCCGCTCGGGCAGCACCTCGACGTTGCCGGCCGCAACGGCATCAGGCGCAACGGGCACGGGGGCCGGTGCCGGGGCCGGGGCCGGGGGCATCGGCGGTGCCGGGGCCGGCTGAGCGGACAGTCCTGGCCGCGGCCGGCGCGCCGGGCGGCCCGCTTTGTCCGGTTCCGCGCCGTAGCCCACCAGGGTGGGCTGCCGGCGCGGAGCGTCCTCCACAGGCGCTGTTCCTGCCGGCACGGACGTTCCGGCCGGATCCGCAACGTCAAAGCTGATGATCGGAGACCCGACCTCCACCACGGACCCAACGGATTCGTGCAGCCTGGCCACCACGCCTTCAAAAGGCGACGGAAGCTCGACGACGGCCTTCGCTGTCTCCACCTCGGCGATGACCTGGTTCAGCGTGACGGACTGCCCTTCGGCAACGCGCCAGGAGAGGATCTCGGATTCGGTCAGTCCTTCCCCGAGGTCCGGAAGCCGGAATTCGCGGATCATGCCTGCACCCCTGCCAGCGCGCGGGGGCGGTCCTGCGAGTTCGGGCGGCGCATGACCCGGTCCACGCCGTCCAGGATCCGGTCCAGGTCCGGCAGGTGGTGCTTCTCCAGCCGGGCCGGCGGATAAGGAATGTCGAACCCGGTCACGCGCACGGGTGCGTGCTCCAGGAAGTCGAAGCAGCGTTCGGTAATACTTGCGGCTATCTCTGCTCCCAGCCCGCCGGATTGGGCCGCCTCATGGGTGATGACCAGGCGGCCGGTCTTCCGCACTGAGGCTTCGACGGCGTCGTAGTCCACCGGCGAGAGCGAGCGCAGATCGATCACCTCAACGGAGATGCCCTCGTCGGAAGCTGCGACGGCAGCGTCAAGGGCCGTCATCACCAGGGGGCCGTAGGCCACCAGGGTGACATCATTTCCCGCCGCGGCCACGCGCGCAGCACCCATCGGCAAGGCGCCGTCCAGCGTCCGGCTGACCTCACCCTTCGTGTGGTAGCGGCGCTTGGGTTCGAAGTAGAGCACCGGATCATCGCTGGCGATGGCCTGCCGGATCATCGTGTAGGCGTCCTGCGGATTGGAGACGCTGATGACCCGCAGGCCGGAGGTGTGGGTGAAGTAGGCTTCCGGGGACTCCGAGTGGTGCTCCGGAGACCCGATGCCGCCGCCGAAGGGCACCCGTATGGTCAGCGGCAGTTTAACGGCGCCCCGCGTGCGGTAATGCATCTTGGCGACCTGCGAAACGATCTGGTCGAACGCCGGATAGATGAACCCGTCGAACTGGATCTCCACTACGGGGCGGTATCCCCTGAACGCCAGCCCGACGGCGGTCCCCATGATCCCGGATTCGGCCAGCGGTGTGTCCATCACCCGCTTGGGGCCGAACTCCGCCTGCAGCCCGTCGGTGATGCGGAAGACCCCGCCGAGCTTGCCGATGTCTTCCCCCATCAGGAGCACCTTGGGGTCCTCGGCCATGGCGTCGTGCAGGCCGGCGGTAATCGCGCGGCCAAAACCCATGCTGCTCATCGTGTTCCGCCTTCCGCGGCAGGCTCCATCATCGAGCGGTACTGGCGGTAATGCTGCTCCTGGCGGTCCAGCCAGCTGTTGGGTTCGGCGTACACGTGGGCGAAGACCTCGTCGGGGCCCGGGTCCGGCAGGTCCAGGCAGGCCGCCCGGAGTTCGGCGGCGAGCGTGTTGGCATCTTGTTCCACCGAGGCGCGGAAGGCGTCGTCGAACTCTCCCTGTCCTTGCAGGTAGGCGGAGAGCCTGCTGATCGGATCCCGCTCCTGCCATTCGAGCACTTCGGCCTGGTCCCGGTAGCGCGTGGGGTCGTCGGCGGTGGTGTGCGGACCCATCCGGTAGGTGACGGCTTCGATGAAGGTGGGCCCTCCCCCGCTGCGCGCCCGGTCCAGCGCTACGCGTGTTGCGGCGAGCGTGGCCAGGACGTCGTTGCCGTCCACCCGGATGGCCGGGATGCCAAAGCCGGGCGCCCGGTTGGAGACGGGGATCTGTGCCTGCAGGCCTACGGGTTCGGAAATGGCCCACTGGTTGTTCTGGCAGAAAAAGATCACCGGGGCCTGGAAGCTGGCGGCAAAGACCATGGCCTCGTTGACGTCGCCCTGGCTCGTGGCGCCGTCACCGAAGTAGCTGATCGCGGCGTCGTCCATGCCATCCTGGGCGATGCCCATCGCGTAACCGGCGGCGTGCAGGGCCTGGGCGCCGATAATCACCTGGGTGGGCGCCATATTGACGGAATACGGGTCCCAGCCACCGGCGGCATTGCCGCGCCAGACACGCATGAGGTCGGCGTACCCGACGCCGCGGCAGTAGGCCACCGCATTCTCGCGGTAGCTGCTAAAGACAAAGTCGGAGCTGCGCAGTGCCCGGGCGGAACCGATCTGGGCTGCTTCCTGGCCCAGCAGCGGAGGCCAGAGTCCCAGTTCGCCCTGCCGCTGCAGCGACGTTGCTTCGGTATCGATCCGCCGTACCAGGACCATGTCCCGGTACAGTCCGCGCAGGACCTCGGCGTCAACGTCGTCGACCCAGTGGTCGTAGAGCTCATCCGGTACGCGCGTTCCGTCAGGGCGGATGAGCTGGACGAACGGGTTGCGGGGTTCCATTCCGGTGTTTTCGGGATGGTCTACCGGGATATGCAGGGACACTTTGATACGCATCCTTCCGTGTTGGGGCCCCTGGGGTGGCGGGGTCCGAACCTGATGCCCGGGCGCCGTTGCCCGGATAGGTGTGACCCTACTCACACCGCGCAGGTGGCACAACCACACGTCAGCAAACTGGGCATCCTGCCCTGCCAACAGGATTTTCACCGTGCTACCGTTGCGCACTATGCAGATTCTGGACCTTACCGATTTCCGTGTCCTGCGGGCCATGGCAACCGACCCGCGGCGCACCGTCGTCGCGCTCGCGTCGCGCCTGGGCATCTCGCGGAACACCGTCCAGGCCAGGCTCTCGCGGATGGAAAAGAAGGGTGCGTTCCTCTCCTTTGAACGGCGCATCAACCCCGTGGCCCTGGGCTATCCGCTGATGGCGTTCGTGCACGTGCACGTCCAGCAGCAGCGTCTGTCAGACATCACTGCCGACCTTTCCGCCATCCCTGAAGTGGTGGAGGCCCATGGTCTCACCGGAGCCGCGGACATCCTGCTGCGGATCGTGGCCCTGGATGCCGAGGACCTGTTCCGGGTGAACAAGGCGATTCTTGCCGTGCCCGGCGTCGAACGTTCTGACACCACCCTGGCCATGGGTGAACTGATCCCCTACCGGGTGGCGCCGCTGCTTGACCGCGGTCCGGCGGCCGGCGCCGAATAGGTTCGCAGACACGCAAAAGGTGCCCTCCCGGAAGGCCGGGAGGGCACCTTTTCTGTGCGGTATTGGGCTAGTGGTCCACAGCCTTTTCCGCGCCGACGCCAGTGAGCGAGCGGACTTCCATTTCCGCCTGCTTCTCGGGCGACTCGTTATCCTTGCTGGTGACCGTTCCCAGCCAGCCCAGGAAGAAGGCCAGCGGGATGGAGACCAGGCCCGGGTTGTTCAGCGGGAAGATCGAGAAATCCATTCCGGTGATCATCGAGGTTTCCGCGCCGGAGACCACCGGCGAGAAGATGATCAGCACGATCGCTGATCCGAGGCCGCCGTACATGCTCCAGACAGCACCGCGGGTGTTGAATCGGCGCCAGTAGAGCGAGTAGATGATCGTGGGCAGGTTGGCGCTGGCAGCCACGGCGAACGCCAGGGCGACGAGGAACGCCACGTTCTGCCCCTGGGCGCCGATGCCGCCCAGGATGGAGACGACGCCGATCACCACAACGGTGCGGCGGGCGACCTTCACTTCGCCGTCAACATCGACCTTGCCCTTGCGGACCACGTTGGCGTAGATGTCGTGGGCGAAGGACGCGGCTGCGGTGATGGTCAGGCCGGCCACCACGGCCAGGATCGTGGCGAACGCGACGGCTGCGATGACGCCCAGCAGCACCGGTCCGCCGAGTGCGAAGGCCAGCATCGGTGCCGCGGAGTTTACGCCGCCGGGAGCCGAGAGGATGGTTTCGCGGTCGATCAGGGCAGCTGCGCCGTAGCCGAGCACCAGGGTGAACAGGTAGAACAGGCCGATCAGCCAGATGGCCCAGACCACGGAGCGGCGGGCTTCCTTGGCTGTGGGAACCGTGTAGAAACGCATCAGCACGTGGGGCAGGGCTGCGGTGCCAAGCACCAGGGCCAGGCCCAGCGAGATGAAGTCCAGCTTGGAGGTTTCGGACTTGCCGTACTGCAGTCCCGGATCCAGGATCGCGGCGTTGCCGGACATCTCGACGGCGGAACCGAGCAGCTCGGAAAGGTTGAAGCCGTTGAGCGCAAGGACCCAGATGGTCATGATGCCGGCTCCGGCGATCAGGAGGCAGGCCTTGATGATCTGCACCCAGGTGGTGCCCTTCATGCCGCCCACCAGTACGTAGATGATCATGAGGCCGCCGACGACGGTGATGACCAGGGACTGGCCCAGCTTGGTATCGATGCCCATCAGCAGGGCTACCAGTCCGCCGGCACCGGCCATTTGGGCCAGGAGGTAGAAGAAGCAGACAGCCAGCGTGGTCGTGGCCGCGGCAATGCGCACCGGACGCTGCTTCAGGCGGAAGGAAAGCACGTCCGCCATGGTGAACTTGCCGGTATTGCGGAGCATTTCAGCGACCAGCAGCAGGGCTACGAGCCAGGCCACCAGGAAGCCAATGGAGTACAGGAAGCCGTCGTAGCCGTTGATGGCGATGGCTCCGACGATGCCCAGGAACGACGCGGCCGAGAGGTAGTCCCCGGCGATTGCGGTGCCGTTCTGCGGTCCGGTGAAGGAGCGGCCGGCTGCGTAGTAGTCCGCTGCGGTCTTGTTGTTGCGGCTGGCGCGCAGCACCACCACAAGGGTGACGGCAACGAACAGGCCGAAGATCAGCATATTCAGCCAGCCGGTTTCCCGGACGGCGTCAGCGGTGACGACGGCGGGGATGTAGAGGGTGCTCATTTGGTGTCCTCCGGAAGGGAAACGCCCTTGGCTTCCAGCTCGCCGCGCAGGTCGGAGGCGATCGGATCAAGGCGGCGGTTGGCGTAGCTGACGTACCACATGGTGATGCCGAAGGTGCTGACGAACTGCAGCAACCCGAGGATCAGGCCGATGTTGATGTTGCCGATAACGGGCGTGGACATGAAGTCATGCGCATAATCGGCCAGCAGGACGTAGGCGAAGTACCAGACCAGGAACACTACGGCCATGGGGAAAATGAAGCTGCGCTGGCGTTTGCGCAGCTCCTGGAACTGCGGCGACCGCTGGACTTCCTGGAAGTCGACTGGTGCCGCGCTTCCGGGGTGTGATTGTGGCTGGGGTTCAGCCATCTCTCCTCCTTGGGTAGGGCACGTACGGCGGTACGGCATCGCAGCCTGGAATCCATCGGGGACCCCGGACACCAACGCGCCGGTTGTGATGGGGATCACTTTTCCAAGCCGCGGGTCCCTGGGGCCACTTTCGCCGCACCTGCGTCGGTGAACGGAGCAATCCGTGCGCCCAACGGCATGCCGGGTGCCTCCGGCGCTCCCCTTCAGTGGGTAGTCTGGTGGGCATGCCTGCAGCCGTCGACGTCGCCCTGGTCTGCGCCATTGCCGTGCTGACCCTCGCCGCTGTGGCCGCTTTGGGGTACCGCCTGAGCCGTTCCCAGCGGGACCTCGGGTCCGACGCCGAACGTGCCGCGTATGCGACGCTGCACACGGCGTCGCTCGCCTCCCGCCACCTGCGGTCCGGGCTCACTCCGGCCGGGGCGTCGCGGGCCAGCCGGCACCTGCGCGGGCTGCTGCGCTGCGAAACGCTGCTCATGACCGACACCGCTGCCGTGCTGGCGTGGGAGGGATCGCTGGCGGACACACCCCAGCGCCGTGAGTGTGTGCTGCTCGCGGCCCGCTCCGTGCAGGACAGCGGCCGCACGAAGGTCTTCCGCGGTCCGGCGCTGCGGGCTCTGGGGCTGGACGACGGCGGCCAGCTGCTGATCTGCCCGCTGCGGGTCAACGGTGCCGCCGCGGGAACCCTGGGGATCTTCGCCCCGACGATCAGCGCCGGACTGATCCGGGCCACGAATGACGTAGCCGACTGGGTGGCTGCCCAGGTGGAGCTGGCCGAACTGGACACCTCCCGCGCCCTGCTCATGGAAGCGGAGGTGAAGGCCCTGCGTGCGCAGATCAGCCCGCACTTCATTTACAACTCGCTCAACGCGATTGCTTCCTACATCAACACCGACCCGGCGCGTGCCCGGGAACTGGTGGTCGAGTTTGCCGATTTCACCCGGTACTCCTTCCGGCGGCACGGGGATTTCACCACCCTTGCAGAAGAACTGACGTCGATCGACCGCTACCTGCTGCTGGAACGGGCACGCTTCGGCGACCGGCTGAAGGTTTCCCTGCAGATCAGCCCTGAAGTCCTGGGCACTGTCATTCCGTTCCTGTCCCTGCAGCCGCTGGTGGAGAATTCGGTCCGGCACGGACTGGAAGCCCTGGAAAGCGACGGCCACATCACCATCTCCGCCCGGGACGCCGGCGCGATGGCCGAAATCACCGTCGAAGACAACGGCGTGGGCATGGATCCGCAGAAACTGCGCACCCTGCTGGCCGGGCATGCCGACGGTGACCACGTAGGCCTGCGCAACGTCGATGTCCGCCTGCGCCAGCTGTACGGCGACGCGCACGGTCTGGTGATCGATACAGCCGTCGGGGCCGGAACCCTTATCACCATGAGAATCCCCAAGTCGCAGCCCGAACACCGGACCTGAACAAAGTAGTCTGTCTTCCATGCCGAAATCCGCAAAGCTGCTGAACGTGGTGGTGGCCGACGACGAAGCGCCGGCCGTAGAAGAGCTGGCCTTCCTGCTGGGCCGGGACGCCCGCATCGGCACGGTGCACCGGGCGTCCAGCGGAGCCCAGGCACTGCACGCGATCGAGACCGCTGACATCGACGCTGTCTTTCTGGACATCCACATGCCTGCCCTGTCCGGGCTGGACATCGCACGGGCACTGTCCCGCAAGGAGCGGCCGCCGGCCGTCGTCTTTGTCACCGCCGATGAAGACCACGCCCTGGATGCCTTCGAACTCGCCGCCCTGGATTACCTCCTGAAGCCGGTCCGTCCGGAGCGGCTCACCGAGTCGGTGCGGCGCATCTGCGAGACGCTGGCCGGGACGGAGGCCGACGACGGCGACGTCGTCACCGTGGTGCAGGGCGCCACGACCCGAATGATCCGGCGCGAGGACATCCGCTATGTGCAGGCCCAGGGCGACTACGCCCGCCTCCACACAGCCGATGCCAGCTACTTGGTGCGGATTCCCCTGGCCGAGCTGGAGACCCAGTGGGCGGACGCCGGGTTCCTGCGCATCCACCGCTCCTATTTGGTGGCCCGGCACCAGATCCGCCAGGTCAGGCTGTCCGCCGGGCGGGCGAGCATCCGGATCGGTTCCGAAGAACTGCCGGTGAGCCGGCGGCACCTGCCCACCGTCCGAAGCACCCTGGCCTCCGGCCGGGTCAGGCCGTCTGCATGAACAGCGCGAACCTTCCGCAGCGGGTACGGGTCACGGCTCCGCGCGCCCCGGGCGCGGCTCCGGCCGTTTTCCCGGTGGCCCGGGAACTCGACGAGCAGTCCGAGGTCGGCGAGGTATTCCTGTCATCCCTGATCCGGTCCCAGCTGAGGCTGGCACTGGTGGTGGCCGGCGGTTTCGGCCTGATCATGGTGGGCGTACCCCTGCTGCTGGCAGCAGTACCCCAGCTCAGCGCCGTCGAAATATTCGACATCCCTGTCCCGTGGCTGCTGCTGGGCTTGGGCGTCTATCCGCTCGTAATCGTCAGCGGCGCCCTTTATGTCCGAAGCGCCAACCGGAACGAAAAACGTTTCCAGGACCTGCTCGATGAAGGCTAGGACGGCGTGAGCTGGGAGGTAAGTCCCGGCGTTGGCTATGCCGCCTTAGCTGCGGTGACGGCAGCAACCCTGCTGATCGGCGCCTATGGTCTCCGCATTTCCCGCACCACCGGCGACTTCTACGTGGCGTCCCGGACGGTCAAGCCCTGGTGGAACGCTTCGGCCATCGGCGGGGAGTACCTCTCCGCCGCAAGCTTCCTGGGTGTCGCGGGCCTGGTGCTGGTTTCCGGCGCGGACGCGCTCTGGTTCCCCATCGGCTACACCGCCGGATACCTGATGCTGCTCCTGTTCGTTGCCGCACCGCTGCGCCGCTCAGGCGCCTATACCGTGCCGGATTTCGCCCGGGCCCGGCTGGATTCCGTGGCGGTCCGCCGGGTCACCAGCCTGCTGGTCGTGGCAGTGGGCTGGCTGTACATCGTCCCCCAGCTGCACGGCGCCGCCCTCACCGTCGGGCTGACGACCGGGCTGCCGGGCTGGGCCGGTTCCGTGGCTGTCGTGGTGATCGTGTGCCTCAGCGTGCTGAGCGGCGGGATGCGCTCCATCACCTTCGTGCAGGCTTTCCAGTACTGGCTGAAGCTCGTGGCACTGGCGGTGCCGGTGCTGTTCATCCTGTTCCGGCTGGGGGCCGACGGCGTCTCCTGGACCGGGGACGGCGCTGCCTTTGACGCCGGCGCCGTCACCGCCACGGAAATGGCCGATTCGGTGTACCGCAATATTTCCCTGAGCATTGCGCTGCTGTGCGGAACACTGGGCCTGCCGCACGTGCTGGTGCGGTTCTATACCAACCCAGACGGTGTTTCGGCCCGCCGGACCACCCTGATCGTGCTGGGACTGCTGTCGGTCTTTTATCTCTTCCCCACGCTTTACGGGGTCCTGGGCCGGATCTACCTGCCCGAACTGGCCTCGGAGGGCTCGGCCGATGCGACGGTGCTGCTGCTCCCGGCACGGATTTTTGACGGAGCCCTCGGCGACCTGCTGGCGGCATTCGTGACAGCAGGCGCTTTCGCAGCGTTCCTCTCCACAAGCAGCGGGCTGATTGTGTCCCTGGCCGGAGTCATCAGCCAGGAGTTCTTTCGCGGGAGCATCAGCGGCTTCCGGACCGCAACCCTGATGGCAGCAGCGGTCCCGCTGGGGATCGCGCTGCTGACCAATACACAGGCGCTGGCGGGCAGTGTCGGGATGGTGTTTGCGTTCACGGCGTCGACCCTGTGCCCACTGTTGCTGCTGGGAATCTGGTGGCGGCGCCTCACCGCGCCCGGTGCTGTTGCGGGAATGCTCACCGGAGCCTTGCTCTGCGGCGGGGCGATTATTGCGGGCGGCCTGTTTTCGGTCTCGGGTACGGCTGTGCCCGTGTGGCTGGAGCAGCCGGCGGCGTGGACCGTGCCGGCAGCGTTCGCCGTGATGGTCGGCGTCTCGGTGCGGACTGCCGGGGCGGTGCCCGGTGGAACGTCGCGGTTCCTGGCCAGGATCCACACCCCGGAGCGAATCTTCCGCTCCTGATCCCTCTCCCACACAATTCGAGATAGCAGTTTCTGCTATCTCGCTTGGCGGGAGGAAAGGGTTCCTAGTCGATCGCGGCCATGAGTTCGACGACACGGTCCAGGAACGCATCCACCTGCGTCTCCTCGTAACCTGCCTCGCCCTTGGCCTCGCGGAACACCGCGCGGCGCACCACGTCCACGCTCAGCGGCTTGTCGTGTTCAAAATAGCCGAGCAGCTCGTTGCAGAGGGCGTCGACGTCGCGCACGTTGTAGCTGGGGGCCCGCTTCTTGGAGGGACGGCGGAACCGCTCCCCCGGCTTGCGGTGCAGGCGCGCCCGCAGCACCGCTGAGGTCCGGCCAATCTGGATCAGCCAGGCCTCCTCGCCCTTCTCCTGGATGAGGCGGTCTCGCTCACGCTGGGCGAAGACATCTTCGAGCCGGTCCAGGGCGGCGTCGACGGCCTGGGCTTCGTAGCCTCCCTTGGCGGGATCGAAGGCCATGGAACGGACGTGGCGGCTGGTAATGACCTTTGCTCCCGGGGTCTCGGCATTGTAGTAATTGCGGGCTTTGGTCAGGAATTCGTCGACCTGGCGGACGTTGTAGCCGTACTCCCTGCGGCTCACACGCTCAAAGGGGGCACTGGCCTGCCTCACATCGTTCATGTTCAACTCATCCTTTGGTGTCAAGTCTTCATTCCGCCGCGGGATGCGGGACCGTCGGAAACATCTTACGTGGAGGCAGTGCCTGGAACCGCCAGGACTCCCCGGGAACGGCTACATTGCTACCGGGACAAGGAGTACCGAGAGCAGGAAAACCACCGGAGAGGCGAAAACAACCGAGTCGAGCCGGTCCATGACGCCGCCGTGGCCGGGCAGCAGGTTGGACATGTCCTTCACACCGAGCTCGCGCTTGATCATGGACTCGGAGAAATCGCCGGCTGTCGCCGCAGCGACGGTGGCCACGGCAAGTACCAGTCCGAACCACCACGGCTGGTCCAGGAGGAACACGGAGGTCAGGATGCCCACGACGGTGGCGCCGGCCACAGAACCAGCGAAGCCCTCCCAGGATTTCTTTGGACTGATCTTCGGAGCCATCGGATGCTTGCCCGCAAGGGCACCCACCAGATAACCGCAGGTGTCGTTAGCCACCACCAGCAGCAGCAGAACCGCCACGCGGATGTATCCCTCAGGCTCGCGGAAAAGCAGCAGTGCAAAACTGAGCAGGAACGGCACCCACAGGATCACGAAGATACCGGCCAGGATGCTGCGAAGCGCGTCCTGGGCAGTATCGATCGTGCGCCAGAGCAGGATGGCGATGCCGGTTCCGGCAAGCGCGAAGGCAAGCGCCTCCGTCCCGCCGAAATAGGCAGCCAGCGGCACGGCGATGGAACCAACGAGCACCGGCACCTGCGGCACCTTGATCCCGCGTACTTCCAGCGCGCGGGATACTTCCCACACACCCACGGCCGAAAACACCGCCGCGATGGCCGCGATGGCCAGGGGGCTGTACAGCAGGCCTACCAGCAAACCGCCAAGCAGTACGACGCCGACGCCGATGGCAGCGGGCAGGTTGCGCCCCGCCCTGGACGGTTTTTTCGCCGGCTTGGCGCCCTGTCTGAGGGCCCTCCGGCTGCCTGGATCATTCATGTCCGCGCCCTTCGCTGCCGGGCCGGCCTCAAGGGACGCGGAACCGCCAGCCTGGGTTGAAGGCTGGGAGTGGCTCATCAGACCTCTAGCAGCTCGGCTTCCTTGCGCTTAAGCAGCTCATCGATTGACTCAGTGTGAGCCTTCGTCATGGCGTCAAGATCCTTTTCGGCGCGGGCACCGTCGTCTTCGCCGATCTCTCCGTCCTTGACCAGCCGGTCAAGTGCATCCTTGGCCTTGCGGCGGATGTTGCGGATCGACACCTTGGCGTCCTCACCCTTGCTCCGGACGATCTTGACGTACTCCTTGCGGCGGTCCTGCGTGAGTTCGGGCATCACGACGCGGATGACCTTGCCGTCGTTGGACGGATTGGCGCCAACCTCGGAGTCGCTCAGGGCACGCTCGATGGCCCGCAGGGCGGTTACGTCATAGGGCGTGATGAGAAGGGTACGGGCGTCCGGCGTCGCAAAGGAGGCGAGCTGCTGGAGCTGTGTCGGGGAACCGTAGTAATCCACAAGCACCCGGGAGAAGAGCGCCGGATTGGCACGCCCGGTGCGGATGGTCGAGAAGTCCTCCTTGGCAACCTCCACAGCCTTGTCCATCTTGTCGGCTGCCTCTTTCAAGGTCTCTTCGATCACGGTGTCTCCTCAATACGGAAAAGTCCGCGCAAATGGCGCGGTTGGGCTCTAGTACCATCCTAACCCGGGCGGCTCCCGGCCCGCGCACCTGCGCGGATGCACCCAAGGGCCGTGCCGGGAGCCGGGGTGGAAGCCGTCCTAGTTGGAAACGACCGTCCCGATGTTCTCGCCGCGGATGGCGCGGGTCACGTTGCCTTCGCCCTCCATGCCGAAGACAACCATGGAAAGGTTATTGTCCTTGCACATGGTCATGGCGGTCTGGTCCATGACGCGGATGTCCTGGCGCAGGGCATCGTCATAGGTGAGGGTATCCAGGCGCTTGGCGCTGGGATCCTTGTTGGGGTCGGCGGTGTAGACGCCGTCTACACCCGACTTTGCCATGAGGACTTCGTCTGCGTGCACTTCAAGGGCCCTCTGGGCGGCAACTGTGTCAGTGGAGAAGTACGGCAGGCCGGCACCGGCGCCAAAGATGACGACGCGGCCCTTCTCCAGGTGCCTGATGGCACGCCGCGGAATGTAGGCCTCTGCCACCTGACCCATGGTGATGGCACTCTGGACGCGGGTCTCCACGCCTGCCTGCTCGAGGAAGTCCTGGAGCGCCAGGCAGTTCATGACGGTTCCCAGCATGCCCATGTAGTCAGCGCGGGAACGGTCCATACCGCTCTGGGACAGCTCAGCGCCTCGGAAGAAGTTGCCTCCCCCGACCACGATGGCAGTCTCGACTTCGCCTACGGTGGCCGCAATCTGTTTGGCGACGGAGCGTACCGTTTCCGGGTCCACGCCCAGCTTGCCTCCGCCGAACACCTCGCCGGAGAGCTTGAGCAGCACGCGGCGGCGCGGAGCTTCGGTTTCTGTCAGGGCGTGGTCCATGGTGCCTCCCGGGGCAGACTGGTGAAACGAAGTAAACGTGTCAGCTGTTTTCAAGATTAGTGAGGGGTTTCGGACAGGCAAAAGGGGCGGCCACCTTTCGGTGGCCACCCCCTCTGTGCATCATTAGTCAGCTCAGAGCCTGCGCCGGATTAATGCTTAGGCGCCGACGCGGAACCGGGCGAAGGCGGTCGGCTTGACGCCGGCCTCTTCAAGCACGGCTGCAACGGTCTTCTTGGAGTCCTTCGCGAAGGGCTGGTCCAGAAGCACGATCTCCTTGAAGAAGCCGGTGAGGCGTCCTTCAACGATCTTCGGCAGCGCGGCCTCGGGCTTGCCCTCGGCGCGTGCGGACTCGTCAGCGATGCGGCGTTCGTTCTCTACGATGTCCGAGGGAACTTCGTCCCGGGTCAGGTAGGTCGGAGCGTAAGCAGCAGTGTGGACTGCGACGTCGTGGGCCGCAGTGAAGGCGTCGTCACCTTCGCCGTCAACAGCGAAGAGCACGCCGACCTGTGCCGGAAGGTCCTTGGAAGTCTTGTGCAGGTACGCGTCGACGGTCTTGCCTTCGATGCGTGCCACGCGGCGGACAACAACCTTTTCGCCCAGGATCGCGCCTTCTTCAACGACGACCTCGGACAGCGGCTTGCCGTCGACCTCGAAGGCCAGCAGGGACTCGGCGTCAGCTGCGCCGGACTCCACGGCTGCGGCGAGGACGCGGTCAGCCAGTTCGATGAACTTGGCGGACTTGGCAACGAAGTCAGTCTCGCAGTTCAGTTCGACCATGACGCCGACGGTTCCGTCGATGACCTTGGCAGCAACCAGGCCCTCGGCGGTGGAACGGCCTTCGCGCTTGGTAGCGCCCTTCAGGCCCTTGATGCGGATGAGCTCCATGGCCTTGTCGGCATCGCCGTTAGCCTCGTCGAGAGCCTTCTTCACATCCATCATGCCGGCGCCGGTGCGCTCGCGCAGAGCCTTGATATCAGCAGCGGTGTAGTTCGCCATTTGGACTCCAGTCCTCCCGTAATAAAAGTATTGGTGCATTTCCACCTGTACGGCGGGCCGGGTATCCGGCCCGCCGTACAGGCGAAGGTCCTAAGACGGCAGCAGCACCAGGGCCACTGCCGTCACAGGGAAATCGAGTTACTTTGCTTCTTCAGCGGGAGCTTCGGCGGCGGGAGCCTCCGGAGCAGCCTCAGCGGCCGGAGCTTCAGCAGCGGCTTCAGCGGCCGGAGCCTCTTCAGCGGCCGGAGCAGCTGCGCCTTCGAGCAGTTCGCGCTCCCACTCAGCCAGCGGCTCAGCCGGGGCTTCGGTGTTGCCGGACTTGTTGTGGCGGACGATCAGGCCCTCAGCAACGGCGTCGGCGATAACGCGGGTCAGCAGGTTGACGGAGCGGATGGCGTCGTCGTTGCCCGGGATCGGGAAGTCGACGTCGTCCGGATCGCAGTTGCTGTCGAGGATGGCGACAACCGGGATGTTCAGCTTCTTGGCCTCGTCAACGGCGAGGTGTTCCTTCTGGGTGTCCACGATCCAGACCACGGACGGAGCCTTGGTCAGGTTGCGGATGCCGCCCAGGTTGGATTCCAGCTTGGTCAGCTCACGCTTGAGGAGCAGGAGCTCCTTCTTGGTGTGGCCGGACGCAGCGACGTCGTCGAAGTTGATCTCTTCGAGTTCCTTCATGCGCTGGATCCGCTTGGCGACGGTCTGGAAGTTGGTGAGCATGCCGCCGAGCCAGCGCTGGTTCACGTAGGGCTGGCCAACGCGGGTGGCCTGCTCTGCGATGGCCTCCTGAGCCTGCTTCTTCGTGCCGACGAACAGCACGGTTCCGCCGTGGGCAACAGTGGCCTTGACGAACTCGTAAGCGCGGTCGATGTAGGACAGCGACTGCTGCAGGTCAATGATGTAGATGCCGTTGCGCTCGGTGAAGATGAAGCGCTTCATCTTCGGGTTCCAACGGCGGGTCTGGTGACCAAAGTGAACGCCGCTGTCGAGCAGCTGGCGCATGGTAACGACGGGCATGTCGTCACTCCTTCCGGCAGCGTGCGGCGACGAAGCGCGCACGGAAAGCTGCCTATTGACGGTTGATAGAAGCACCCGGCGGGTGCTGCTCCTGGTGCCCATCAGCTGCAGGATTGTTCTCCGGCGGCGTGCGTCCCGTTCCGGTGTTTGGCCGGACCGAAGGAACGCACCCATTTTCCCTGTTTCGGGGAGCGTGGATAGTTGGGGCACGCGTAGTCAGCGTGCTGAACGTAAGCCTGGTCCCTATCGGCACACCAGATCATCCGTGATCCGCTGCTGGAGCGGGGGTGGGATGGCCTGTGCGGGCAGGAAGGATCAGCGCGCAGCAAACTGCTTCGTCAAGTGTACTACAGCGAAGGGGCCCCGACTGCCGCTCCTCCCCCGCCCGTTCCTGCCGCTGGCGGGGGCGGAATCTGTCCACAACGGCAGGTCTCGCAGGCTCCGGCACCGCAGCTTCCGCGAGACTCGGGACCATGACCAGACTCCGAAGGGCAACCCCCCTGCGTGCCGCCGTCCTGCTCCTGCTCATGGTCGCGGCACTGGCCGCTGCCCCTTGGCCGGGAGCGGCAGTTCCAGCGCCGGGGGCCCTGCCCGCGTGGCAGTGGCCCGTTACACCGCAGCCCGACGTCGTCCGCGGCTTCGACAAACCTGCCCAGCGCTGGCTGGCCGGGCACCGCGGCGTGGACCTCGCCGCGGCCGGCGGAACTGCTGTCCGCAGTCCGGCCGGCGGCACGGTCCGCTTTGCCGGACACGTCGTGGACCGGCCAGTGCTGACTGTCGATCACGGGGGCGGCCTGGTCAGCAGCTTCGAGCCCGTGGCCTCGACGCTGTCTCCGGGTGAAGCTGTGGCGGCCGGGCAGACCGTGGGGCTGCTGGACGTCCGGCCCCCTGCCCTGGACCCGCCCGGAACGAAGCAGCCGCACTGCCCCGGCAGCTGTCTGCATTGGGGAGTGCGGCTGGACGGGGAGTATGTGGACCCCCTGCGCTTTATCCTGGACCGGCGGCCGAGCATCCTGCTTCCGCTGCCCGCCGGTCCCGGATCCTAGACGAACGCTGCGATTCCGGTGATGGCGCGCCCGGTGACGAGGGTGTTGATTTCGTACGTTCCCTCGTAGGAGTAGATGGCTTCGGCGTCTGCGAAGACCTTGGCCATGCCGTAGTCAGTGACGATTCCGTTGCCGCCGAGGATACTGCGGCCCAGTGCCACGGATTCACGCATCCGGGCGGTGGTAAAGGCCTTGGCAAGGGCTGACTGCTCATCCTTGGCGCGGCCCTCGTCCTCGAGCTGCGCCAGGCGGACCATCATGCCCATCGAGCTGACCGTGTTGCCCAGGATCTGCACCAGCTGCTCCTGCACAAGCTGGAACGATGCCAGCGGCTTGCCGAACTGCTCGCGCTGCACGGCGTAGCGGCGTGCGACGTCGAACGCGGCCATCTGCTGGCCAACGGCCTGCCAGGCAACGGCCAGGCGTGTGACCTTCAGGACCTTGTTCGTGTCCCGGAAGCTGTTGGCGCCCTTGAGGTGGAAGTCGTCGCTGACGACGACGTTGTCGAGGACAATATCGGCGTTCTGGACGGTGCGCAGGGCGATCTTGTTCTCGATCTTGGTTGCCGAATAGCCTTCGGTCTTGGTGTCGACCAGGAAGCCCTTGACCTGGTTGTCGGCTTCGTCGCGTGCGTAGATCACAACCCAGTCGGAGAACGTGGCGTTGCCGATCCAGCGCTTCGCACCGTTGAGCACCCAGTTCCCGCCTTCCCTACGGGCCGTGGTGCGGGTTCCGCCGGCAACGTCGGAGCCGCCCAGCGGCTCGGTCAGGCCGAAAGCGCCAATTTTCTTCATCGAGTAGATGTCCGGAAGCCAGGCATCCTTCTGCTCCTGAGAAGCCAGCGCTTCTATGGAACCGGTGAACAGTCCGTCGTGCACGCCCATGAAGGTGGCGAACGAGGTGTCTGCGCGGGTGAACTCCGCATGGCACAGCCCGGCGAAGAGGTTGGAATAGCCCTGCCGGTAGACCGGGGACACCACATCCAGTTCAGCCAGCTTCGGAATCATGTGGAAGGGGAACTCCCCGGCATTCCACCAGTCGTTGGCGTACGGCTTCACTTCGGCGCTGAGCCAGCTCCGAACCTCATGCAGGCGGTCGCGCTCCTTGTCGCTGAGCAGGTCTTCGAATGCATAGAAGTCGCCGTCCGCGTACGGGAGGTTATCGACGTCGATAGTTGCCATGAAATGTCCTTCGCTGGTCTTCGGGCGTCCGGGCGATGAAGCCGGCTGACCCTTATGTTACCCACCAGTAACATCGAAGCACAATCCCCCTTGGGGACTGCTTTAACAGCGAAGCACCCCGGCACGGGGCCGGGGTGCTTCATCTGCTGACACGGGTAGGGCTGGTGGGGCTTGAACCCACGACCCACGGATTATGAGTCCGCTGCTCTGACCGGCTGAGCTACAGCCCCGCGTGCTCCTGTCCGGGACAGGAAGTACTGCCATCCTAAGGGGCGGCAGGCCCGGTGGCCGAATTGGCTTCCGGCCCCGGGAACCTAGCCGGGGAAGGCGGTGTCGCCTTCGCCCCGGTAGAGCTTCTCAAATGTCGCAAGGGTCCCTTCGAGGCTGTGCGGCTCGACCATGGCCCGGCTGTGCCGTCCCATCTGCTCCCGCTCACTGTCCGGAAGCGAAAGGATCTCCGTGATCCGGCCGGCCAGTTCCGAGCTGTCCCCCGGCTGGAAGAGATAGCCGTTCCGGCCGTGTTCGACCAGGTGCGGCAGCGCCATGGCGTCAGCCAGCAGCACCGGAGTGGAGGCAGACATCGCTTCCAGCGTGACCAGGGACTGCAGTTCGGCGGTTCCCGGCATGCAGAAAAGGTCCGCGCGCAGGTAGGCCTGGCGCAGCTCCTCGTCGTCCACCAGGCCGCGGAAGACAACCCTGTCCTGGAGCCCCAGCCGTGTTGCCTGGGCGATCAGCGCCTGCTTCACTTCTCCGCCGCCGACGATCTCGGCGTGCAGGTTCAGCTCGCGGGGAGTCTTGGCGACGGCGTCGATCAGCACGTCGACATGTTTTTCTTCAGCGAGGCGTCCGACGAACAGGATGGTCGGGTGATCCGGCCGCTGGATTTCTTCGCCGTCCTGCAGCTCGTAGGCCGAGGCATCGATGCCATTGGAAAGCGGCAGTACGTCAGGCAGGGACGCATATTCCGTCATGGCCTTGGCAGCGAGCGGGGTGGGAGTGGTGACGACGTGCGCGCGGCCCATGACCTTGCCCATGTCGCGCCACGAGTTCCGGGCCACGATCTGCTTGAACCACGTCGGGAACGGCAGGAACGGATCCAGGTTTTCGGGCATGAAGTGGTTCGTCGCAACAACGCGGATTCCACGTTTGCGGGCCTCGTAGAGGGTGTACTCGCCGACCATGTAGTGGCACTGGACGTGGACGACGTCCGGCTTGATGCGGTCAAGCAGCAGGGATATGTGCTTCTTGATTTCCCACGGCAGGCAAATCCGCCAGTACTCGTGCGTGGGCACTCCGTGGGAACGAAGCCGGTGCACTGCCCAGGGGCCGTCCGTTTCCGAATGGCTCGGGCCGCTGCCGGGGCTTGGTGCCAGGACGTGGACGTCGTGGCCGCGGCCGTGCATGCCCTGGGCCAGGCGGAAGCCGAACTGGGCCGCACCGTTCAGGTGCGGTGGGTAGGTGTCACAGGCGATCAGGATAGTCAGCGGTTTTTCTGCCGGTTCCTCGGTCACGAAAGTATTCCTCTATTGGGTTCGGTCTAACGGTTTGGGTGCGCGTCAGGGCTTGCGGTTGCCGGCCGGCTTCGATGCCGAAGGTCTTTGGCGCCGCTTCTGGGCTGCCCTGCGTTTGATGACGTCCGGATGGTACCGGGACAGGGCGACCACCCCAACAATAGCAACCAGGGCGCAGACTCCCATCCCCACGGCCAGCACGGCGGGAACATCGGGACGGAGTTCATTCAGGACCCCAATGCCGATCGCGATCCCCACCATTGGGTCGATCACCGTCAGTCCGGCGATCACCAGGTCCGGAGGACCGCTGGAATAGGCACTTTGCACGAACCAGGCACCGAGTCCCCCCGCCACCACGATCCCGGCGACCGTGTACCACGGCACGTTGAGCAGGAAGCGTCCGTTGGGGTCCAGCAGGTCGGCCGCGATCGTTTTGGTGAGAACGGCAACGAAACCGAAGAGGATGCCGGCTCCGAGGATGTGAGCGATCGCGCCGAGCCGCTTGCCGAACAGCAGGTTCAGGAGGGCGAAGAAGGAAACCACGACGGCGAGAATCATCACGATCGTGATTTCCTGCCGGGGTTCGACAACTTGGTCGGTTCTCGTCGCGCCGACGGCAAGGGTCACGAACAGCATGCTCCCGGCGACACAGGCGATGATCGAAACGACAGTGACCCGGTTCAGCCGAAGACCCTGGTCCCGTGAGTTCACGATGGTGGTGATGACCAGTGCCAGCGAGCCAATGGGCTGCACGACTGTCAGGGGCGCCATTGCCAGCGCGGCGACGTTCAGTCCCATGCCGATCCCCAGCAGGAGCAGGCCGAACAGCCAGCGCGGGTTCCGGAGCAGCCTCACGAAGCCTGAGGAATTAAGGTCCAGCCCGCCGGTGTCGGCGCTGACCGCGCTGCCCTGGCGCTGGGCGCCGAAGGCCAGGAAGAAGGCGCTGGCCAGGGCGCAGGCGATGGCGATGCCGGTCATGGAACCCGGCCCGGGTCGCTGGGAAGTGTGCTGCCGCCGTCAGGACGCATGCGGTGTCCTGACGGGCACGGCGTTTTGCAGCCTGTATTTCCGCCAGGAGGCCCGCATGTAGCCGGCAAAGGCTGCGATGTGTCCGGCACAACCAGTGGCAAGCACGATGTTCCCGACGATGATCAGCCACTCGTACCCGAAGCCCGGGACTCTTTGGAGCAGGAGCATCGGAGCGCCGATGAGCAGCAGCGCGGTCCTGATCTTCCCGATGTTGCTCACCGGAAGGTTCGGGCTCCCGCCGAAGAGTATGAGGGAGTTCGCAATGAGGATCAGATCCGGGATGACAATCGTCCAGACGAGCCAGGACGGAGCAATCTGGTCGACGACGAATACGATCGCCACGATGATCAGGGCCAGCCGGTCAGCAACGGGGTCGAGCCATTTGCCCGTCCGTGACACCTGGTCCAGCCTCCGTGCGAGGTAGCCGTCTACCCAGTCCGTGGAACCGATAATGACCAGTGTGACAAAGGCCGGACCGTAGCTGTCCCTGGCGATAAACCAGACAAAAAGTGGTACGCCAAGGAAGCGGAGGATGGTGATCAGGTTTGGAAGGGTCCAGAACGTATCAAGGACCCTTTCCCCCCGGCCCGGACGGGAACCGGCGCCGATGAGCTTGATCACGGTGTGGCTTCCTCTGCCTTTCTGTACAAAACGCGCTATTTACGCATCAGCCTGCGGAGGAGGATTCCCATGGCGACCAGTGACGCGCCGAGCACCGCAAGCGGCTGCTTGCGCTCGCGCAGCATGGTGCCGATCTCGTCGGCGGTGCCCCTCGTTCCGTCGGGTGAAGCCGTTCCGTCCGCGGATGTGCTGCCAGGCCGGCGGCGCGAGGCCGAGCGGCGGGCCTTGAGGTCAGACATCTGCTTTTTGACGTCGGCCTTTTCGCCGAGCCCGTCACGCACGGCAGCCATGTGCTCGCGGCGCTGGCGCAGCCGGATGCGCAGCTCTTCGGGAGTGGGCTTGTGGACGGCGTCCTCGGGTTTCTCCTGCTTGCCCTTGCCTTCGTCCTTGGGTTTGGGCTGCTTCGGTGCGTCCAGGGTGGCCGGATCGAAGCTGCGGCCCTCCTTCAGGACGCCAAGGTCATAGCGGACTCCGCGAAGAGCATCTTCGGGCAGCAGCGGCATGGTCTTCTTGAAACGCGAAATACCTACCAGCGCGGCAACCCCGGCGATCACCAGGAAAAGCGCGGCGACCAGGAGGGCGGCCAGCCAGGCGGGCATCACTGTTGCCAGCCCCAGAATGGCTGCGGCGATCAGGGCAACGCCAAGCGCGGCCAGGCACAGGAGAGCCGCAACCATAAAACCGGCTGCGATCCCGGCTTTGATGCCCTTCTGCTTCATTTCCGCCAGCGCAAGGGCCAGTTCGTCGCTGATTTGCCGCGGAAGCAGGCGTGCCATGACCTTGGAGAGTCCAACCAGCGATGAGCTTCCGTTTGCCCGTTGGGTCCTGGTGCTTGCGGAGCTGTTCATCGGCCCTGCCTCCGTCTGCTCGTTACTGTTCGCCGTTGCCATTACCCAAAATTACCATTCTCCTCAGATTTCACGGGTTTCCGTATGTGCCGTCCAGACACTCCAGTCACAACTTGTCGCGGTCTTCCTCAAGTTCGCGTCCGGACAGCTCGGGAAGTTTTGTCTTCACGAACCAGAACGAGACAACGGCAAAGATCGTAAAGATGGCGTACATAATCCACAACCCGAAGTTTTCGCTGACCCACGGGAAGGAAAGGGTCACAATGAAATTGAAGATCCAGTTCACCATGGTGCTCAGCCCAAGGGCCAGTGACCTGATGCTATTCGGGAAAATCTCGCCCAGGGTCACCCACATGACCGGACCCCACGTCGCCGCGAAGAAGACCACGAAAAGGTTGGCACCGATCAGGGCAATAGCGCCCCACGGCTGGGGCAGCAAGATTTCTCCGCTGCTGTCATCGGCTTGGAAGAAGGAGACTGTTGCGGCCAGCAAACCGATGAACATGCCAACCGAACCGACCATCAGCAGCTTGCGGCGGCCTACCCTGTCGACGAATGCGATGGCCACGATCGTCATCAGCACGTTGACGACCGAGGTGATCACCGACGTCGTGAAGGAATCGGATTCGCTGAAGCCCACCGACTGCCACAGCGTCGTCGAGTAGTAGAAGATCGCATTGATGCCGACCAGCTGCTGCAGTGCGGCAATGGCCATGCCCACCCAGAGAATCGGCTTCAGGCCCAGCATGCTCCCGCGCAGGTCGGCGTAGGTCGCACGTTCCTCATGCTCAAAACTGGCCCGGATTTCAGCGATCTTTTTGTCTGTGTCCCGGACGCCGGTGATGTCCCGCAGCACCCTTGCTGCTTCCGGGTCACGGTTTTTGCGCACCAGATACTGGGGAGATTCGGGGATCGTCAAAGCGAGAAGCCCATAAACGATCGCCGGAAAGACACCGACCAGCAGCATCCAGCGCCAGGCTGCCATCCCCCACCACAGCTCGTTGAACGCGCTGCCCGCAGTGTTGGCCAGGAAGGCGTCTGACAGCAGGGCCGCGAAAATGCCCAGCGTAATGGCGAGCTGCTGCACCGACCCCAAGGCTCCGCGCCACTTGGCCGGTGCGACCTCCGCAATGTACCCCGGCGCGATGACGGAGGCGGTCCCGATGGCCAGGCCACCGATCAGCCGCCACAGCATCAGGTCCCAGACGCTGAAGGCCCAGGCCGAGCCGATGGAGTTGGCGGCGAAAAGGACCGCGGCGGACACCATCACGGTCTTACGGCCAATGCGGTCCGCCAGCTGGCCGGCGAACCAGGCACCGATAGCGCAGCCCAGCAAGGTGATGGCAACAGTAAAGCCCAGCACTCCCGCGCTGAGATTGAAGTCCCCGCCGATCGCATCGACGGCCCCGTTGATGACAGCGGTGTCAAAGCCGAACAGCAGGCCGCCAACTGCGGCAGCCACGGTAACCGCTATGACTTTGGCAGGGTGCGACACATCCCCTGCGCTTCCTTGGCTGGGCCCTGCCTGACTTGCACCCATTGGATCCCTCGGCTCTCCTAGTGCGCGGAAATAACCAATAAAGCTTACTCCAACAGTAAGCATGCTTTGTGTTGCTGGGAACTGCGGCGCCGCTTTCGGGCCGGCGGGTGCAGGCCGGATGAATCAGGTGGAGATGCCTGTGGAATAAGAAAGCGGACGTGGCCCCGCGTGCCGGGGGGCGGCCCCCGGGGGGGGGTGTGGGGTTTGCGGGCGGCGCCGCCCCC
>NZ_JAJJOD010000006.1:0-425241 GCF_020907385.1 Arthrobacter sp. zg-Y916
TGTTTTAGCGGGTGGGTTTGCCCTTTTTAATAAAACCGGGGCGGGCCCCGGTATCCCGGGGCCACGTCCGCCTGTGTCGAGTGAGTCTTAGCCGGCCGCCGACGCAACCGCGGCTGCCACGGCCGGCGCAACGCGGGGGTCCAGCGGGCTCGGAACGATGTGGTCTGCTGCGAGCTCGTCCCCCACCAGGTCCGCGATGGCTTTGGCTGCCGCGACCTTCATGGCGGAGGTGATGCGCCGCGCACCGCTGTCCAGTGCTCCGCGGAAGACACCTGGGAAGGCCAGGACGTTGTTGATCTGGTTCGGGAAGTCACTGCGTCCGGTCGCCACTACCGACGCGTACCGGGCGGCGACGTCAGGGTGCACTTCGGGGTCCGGGTTGGACAGGGCGAAGATCACAGCTTCCGGAGCCATCGTTGCCAGGATCTCTTCCGGCACGGTTCCCGAGGACACTCCAATGAAAACGTCCGCGCCGGTGAGGGCTTCTGCGGCGCCGCCTTCCACGTTCCGCGGGTTGGTCCGCGAGGCGAGGTCCCCCTTGGCTCCTTCGAGGTTCCGTCCAGCGGTCAGGATTCCCTTGGAGTCCAAGACCACGACGTCGGTGACACCGGCCTCCAGCAGGATGTTGGCGCAGGCTACTCCCGCAGCGCCGGCGCCGGAGATGACAACCCGGAGTCCGCCCATGTCACGGCCGGTAACCCGAGCGGCGTTGGTCAGGGCAGCCAGGACCACGATGGCGGTGCCGTGCTGGTCGTCATGCATCACGGGGCAGTCCAGCGCCTCGATCAGCCGCTTCTCCAGTTCGAAGCACCGGGGAGCAGAGATGTCTTCCAGGTTGACCGCCCCGAAGCTGGGACGCAGGCGGACCAGGGTCTCGATGATCTCGTCCACGTCGGTGGTGTCCAGGACCAGGGGAATGGAGTTCAGCCCGGCGAATGTCTTGAAGAGAGCGGATTTTCCTTCCATGACCGGAAGGGAAGCAGCGGCGCCGATGTTCCCCAGGCCCAGGACGGCCGTGCCGTCGCTGACCACTGCGACCAGCCGCGAGGCCCACGTGTGGGTGGCAGCCATGCCGGCATCAGCGGCGATCCCGCGGCTGACCTGGGCGACGCCCGGTGTGTAGGCGATGGACAGGGCACGGGTAGAATCCAGCGGCTGCTTCGTCTCGACGGAGAGCTTTCCGCCATCGTGTGCGGCAAAGATTTCTTCGCTGGAAATGGCTGTGGCTGGGGCAAAAGTGGACGTCATGGGAGAGCTCCTGATGAAGGACCGAAAAAGGCCGCGTCTGCGCCGGCTGGATCAGCGGCCGCAGCGTATGCGGAGGGAACGGAACAGTAGGGTTCCGGTGCGGGCATCAGGATAGTTGCGCCCTTGCCGCTGCGGCACCGGACTGCGGATGGGTCCAGTGCACTTTGAAGCGGCAGAGAACCAGTGTAGCCACGGCCGGGAGGAAATCCGTAATGGAACACGGGAAAAGAGAAGAACCCCGCAGGGCACACGGCCCGGCGGGGTTCTTCAGGTGGCTCCCCCGACTGGACTCGAACCAGTAACCCTTCGATTAACAGTCGAATGCTCTGCCAATTGAGCTACGGGGGAAAGCGGCGACATTCAGTCTACAGGATGTTGCGGCTGTCACCGAACCGCTCATCCTGCCTTCCCGGCGCCGTCCGACGGACAGGAAGAAGGCTCCTAACCTGCATTTCTACAGGTCAGGAGCCCATTTGCTCCCCCGACTGGACTCGAACCAGTAACCCTTCGATTAACAGTCGAATGCTCTGCCAATTGAGCTACGGGGGAAAGCGCGACTATTACTCTACAGACGATCCGCCGAGAAACGAAATCCGTTTCGTCCCCGGTGCGGCTGGGCCCGGAGCCTGCCTGAACGCAGCCCGGACACCGGCGGACAGACCCGGTTATTGGATTTCGCGCAAGGCCCGGCGCTGCATCTCCAGTTCCATCAGTTCACGGTTGAGCTGCTGGAAGAGGGCCGGATCAGCATTGGGATCCAGCCGCTGGAGCTGGCCCAGTTTCTCCGCTTTCAGGTGCGTCACCTGGAGCTCGAACAGGCGGTTGAGGATGTCCCGGCAGTACAGGGCCAGCGCGTCCGCATCCCGTGCGGGGATCGGGGTCACGGCAAGTTCGCTGACAAACCCGCGCAGAGCGTCTGGCAGCTCCTGGCGCACCTGCTCCACCCAGGCGGCAGCGGAGGCCGGGACGACCCCGGCCGCGCGAATTGCATTGTGCACGGCGAGATAGGCCGGGACAGTGAACCGAGCCGCTTTGAACCGTTCCCACTGGCCCTCGTCGAGCATGCCGGGCTGCTGAAGGACAACTTCCAGCGACTGGCGTTCCATCCTGGCCGCAGGATCGTTGGGGTCTGGGCGGGCGAAGGCGGGCTGCGGCTGCGGGGCTCCCTGCCCGTCGTCCTGGCCGTGGCCGTACTGCTGGGGGCCGGGGCGGTGCTGCGTGCGCTCGTTCGCTCCGTCGTTCCCGCCGCCCTGGTTACCGGGCGCACCGGTCCGCGCCCCCTCGCGCAGGCGTTTGGCGGCCGCGTTGACCGCCCGCAGGACATCATCGACTTCACTGCCCAGCCAGCCGGCGAGTTCACGGGCGTAGGCGGGGCGCATGGCTGGGTCACGGATTTCCGCGACTACCGGCGCAGCGGCCCGCAGCGCCGAGATCCGCCCTTCCACAGTGTTGAGGTCGAACTTCGCCAGCGTGGACCGGATCGCGAACTCGAACAGGGGGCGCCGGGACCGGATAAGTTCCGCAACAGCTGCGTCACCCTTCTGCTGCCGGATGTCGCAGGGGTCCATGCCGTTCGGATCCACCGCCACGAAGGTCTGTGCCGTGAAGCGCTGGTCCTCCTCGAACGCCCGGAGTGCGGCCTTCTGCCCCGCCGCATCACCGTCGAAGGTAAAGATGACCTCTCCCCCGGTGCCGTCGTCGGAGAGCAGCCTGCGCGCGATCTTGATGTGGTCGGTGCCGAAGGCGGTGCCGCAGGTAGCGACGGCGGTGGTGATGCCGGCAAGGTGGCACGCCATGACGTCTGTATAGCCTTCCACGACCACGAGCTGGCGGTCCTTGGCGATGGACCGCTTGGCGAGGTCGATGCCGTACAGGACCTGGGATTTCTTGTAGAGCGGGGTTTCGGGGGTGTTGAGGTATTTGGGGCCCTGGTCGTCCTCGTACAGCTTGCGTGCGCCGAAACCGATCACGGCGCCGGTCAGGTCGCGGATGGGCCAGATGAGCCGGCCGCGGAACCGGTCGTAGAAGCGGGAGGCGTCGGAGCCGGTGGAGAACATCCCGGTCTGCGCCAGTTCTTCACGCGTGAAGCCCTTGCCGGTGAGGTGCTTGAGCAGGGAGTCCCAGCCCTGCGGGGCGTAGCCCACACCAAAGTGTTCGGCGGCTGCCGGGTCAAAGCCCCGCTCGGCCAGGAAACCCCGGGCGGCGGCCGCCCCGGAGGTGATGAGCTGGGCGCGGAAGAACTCCGCGGCAACCTTGTGGGCGTCCAGGAGGCGCTGGCGCTTGCCGACGTCTTCCCGGCGGGGGCCGGTGCCGCCGTCTTCGTAGTGCAGCTCGTAGCCCAGGCGGGCGGCCAGTTTTTCCACGGTTTCGGAGAAGGATCCGTGTTCCATCTTCTGCACGAAGGAGATCACGTCGCCGCTCTCGCCGCAGCCGAAGCAGTGGTAGGTGCCTACCTGGGGGCGGACATGGAAGGACGGCGAGCGTTCGTCGTGGAAGGGGCACAGACCCTTGAAGGAGCCAATTCCGGCGGACTTAAGCGTGACATACCCGTCCACAACCGCCTTGATGTCGGTCCGGGAACGTACTTCATCAATGTCTTCGCGTTTAATCAGGCCGGCCATGGTTCTACCTTATTCCCCGGGACCAAACCCGGATTCCTACCAGAGCGCGGGAACGGGACCGACCAGGCGTTCGTGGAGTGCCAGTGCCGAGCCGTCGGTGAGCGAAGCGACCTGGTCAATGACCACGCGCAGCCGGGCGCCGTCGTCGGGCGCTTCGCGCCAATCGGCGGCGAACATCGGCTCCAGGTGGCGGTCACCCGTGGCCGAAAGCTGGGCCACCAGGTTCGTCAGGACCTCACGCTGGCGTTCGTAGAGCGGCTGGCGCTGGTCCGTGGTCATCACGAACGTCGTGGCCAGGCCCTTCATCACGGCGATCTCAAGCTGGGTTTCCTCCGGAACCACCATTGCGGCGTTGTACCGGGTGAGCGGGTCCGGCCCGTAGATCTCCCGGGTCGCGTCCATGGCACTGGAACAGAACCGGCCGATCAGCTGGCTGGTCATGTCCTTCAGGGCCGCCATGGACCGGCGGCTGCCGTCGGCTTCCCGGACCCAGACAGCTTCCGCTTCAAGCCGTGCCAGCGCCTCGTCGACAGCCGCGGCTTCAGCCGTGGGCACGTACCACTGCTGCGTGTATCCGATCACGCGGGCCCGCTGGTCGGGGTTGTCCAGCCACTTCAGCTGAACGTGGCCGGCCACGATGGCGTCCTCGACGTCGTGCACGGAGTACGAAATATCATCGGCCAGGTCCATGACCTGGGCTTCCAAGCAGGAGCGGCCGGCCGGAGCGCCGTCACGCAGCCAGGTGAAGACCGGGAGGTCGTCCTCGTAGACGCCGAATTTGGTGGTGCGGTGTCCGTTGACCAAGGGGGCGTCGACGGCGGACCACGGGTACTTGCAGGCCGCGTCCAGGCTGGCGCGGGTCAGGTTGAGCCCGGCCGGCGATCCGTCCGCGGCAATGATTTTGGGTTCCAGCCGGGTCAGGAGCCGCAGCGTCTGGGCGTTGCCTTCGAAGCCTCCGATGGCATGGGCGATGTCATTCAGGGCCGTTTCGCCGTTGTGCCCGAAGGGCGGGTGCCCCAGATCGTGGGACAGGCAGGCGGCGTCGACGACGTCGGGATCGCAGCCCAGCGCATTTCCGAGTTCACGGCCCACCTGGGCCACCTCCAGGCTATGGGTCAGCCGGGTGCGCACGAAGTCGTCCGTGTCCGGAGCGACCACCTGTGTCTTGGCCCCCAGCCTCCGCAGCGCCGATGAATGCAGCACCCGGGCACGGTCGCGCCCGAACTGGGTGCGGTGGGTGCTCTTGGCCGGTTCGGCTACCCAGCGGGCCAGGTCGACGTCGGTGTAGCCGGCAATGCGGAAAACCTGCGGGAGGGTCATGGATTCTTAGCCACCTGATACATCGAGTTCGGCTGCCGCAATGATGGCTTTCTGGGCGGGGTTCAGTTCCCGGCCGTCCAGCCAGCCTTCCGGCAGGGCTGTCTTCTTGGGTGTGCCTGCCCGGCCGCGGGGACCTTCGGCATCCGCGCCCGGATAGGGAGCGGTGGGGTCCAGCTGGGCCAAAAGTTCGCGGAGAACCTCCAGGGAAGGCACTGTTGCCAGCTTAGCCCGCAGGTCTCCCCCCACCACGTAGCCCTTGAAGTACCAGGCCATGTGCTTGCGGATGTCCCGCAGGGCGATCATCTCGTTGCCGAAGGTCTCCACCAGAAGTTCGGCGTGCCGGTAAACGCTGTCGGCGACTTCCTGCAATCCGGGGCGGTGGCGCTCATCGCTGCCTTCGAAAGCTGCCTGCAGGTCGGCGAAGAGCCAGGGCCGGCCCTGGCATCCGCGGCCAATGACGACCCCGTCCACCCCCGTCTGCTCGACCATGGCGATCGCGTCCTCGGCGGACCAGATGTCACCGTTGCCCAGCACCGGCACGTCCGGAAGGGCTTCACGCAGTTCGGCAATGGCATTCCAGTCGGCTTTGCCGGAGTAGAACTGGGAAGCGGTCCGGCCGTGCAGGGTTACGGCCGCAACTCCGGCGTCCCGTGCGATCTTGCCGGCTTCGCGGAAGGTGAGGTGGTCCTCGTCGATGCCTTTGCGCATTTTGATGGTCAGCGGGATGCCGCCCTTGGAGGCTTCCCGGACAGCGGTCTGGACGATCGCGGTAAACAGGTCAAGCTTCCAGGGCAGGGCAGAACCGCCGCCCTTGCGGGTGACCTTGGGGACCGGGCAGCCGAAGTTCAGGTCAATGTGGTCGGCCCGGTCCTCGTCGACGAGGATCCGGATAGCGGCTCCCACTGTCACGGGATCCACGCCGTAGAGCTGGACGGAGCGGATGGCTTCGTCGTCGTCGTGCTCGATGATGCGCATCGACTCCGGGGAACGCTCAACCAGGGCCCGCGACGTCACCATCTCCGTCACGTACAGCCCGCCGCCGTACTCGCGGCACAGCCGGCGGAACGCCTTGTTGGTAATGCCGGCCATGGGGGCCAGGATCACTGGCGTATCCACGGTCAGCCCGCCGAGTTTCAGGGGCGGCAGCTCAAGCCTGGTCTTCTGGGTCGCAACGCTCACTGTCCTATTCTCGCAAGCGGGTGCAAATCCTGCGCACTTTTGGTGCCGGGTGTTGGCTCTCGGGCTTGCTGCCACCAGTTCGGACGCGGGGTATTGACTGCCTGCCGAAACACTTTTTATCGTGCAGGATGCCTGCCGGCCCCTTGGGGCAGCAGGCCTCCCGGCTTCAACGCCGCAGCCGGGAAGTACCGAGAAGATGGAGTCTCACCATGTCAACGGCCACGCAGCGGTCTGCCGGTTCCGAGAGAGGGCTCGCCCGGGTTGCCCAGGCGCTGGCCCGATGGACGGAGAAGTGGTTTCCGGACGCCTATATCTTCGCTCTCGGCGGCGTGGTGCTCGTTGCCCTCGCGGCATTCCTCAACGGTTCATCTCCGCAGGCAGTGGTCGATTCCTTTGGCGACGGTTTCTGGGACCTGACCGCGTTCACCCTGCAGATGTCCATGGTGGTCCTCACGGGCTATGTAGTGGCCACTTCTCCCCCGGTCGCCCGGCTGATTGCACGGCTTGGCCGGGTACCACAGGCCCCGGCCACCGCCGTCAGCTTCGTGGCGTTCCTTTCGATGTCAGTCTCCGTCCTGAACTGGGGGCTGAGCATTGTCTTCGGCGGACTGCTGGCCAGGGCGATCGCCCGCCGCCGGGACCTGCAGGTCGACTACCGGGCGCTGGGGGCCGCAGCCTTTATGGGACTCGGGGCCGTCTGGGCACTGGGGCTCTCCTCCTCCGCTGCGCAGCTGCAGGCCACTGCGGCGTCCCTGCCCCCGGCACTCCTGCAGATCACCGGTGTACTGGACTTCGGCAAGACCATCTTCACCTGGCAGTCCATGCTGACCTGCCTGATCCTGATTGCCCTGACCACGCTGATCGCCCACCTCTCCGCACCGCGCGGAGGCGCCATCCGCACCGCAGAAGACCTCGGTGTGGACCTCAATGACCAGCCGGAGCCGGCATCAAAGCGTGAGCGGCCCGGCGAGTGGCTCGAGTACAGTGCCATCCTTCCGGCGCTGATCGGCCTGCTGACCGCGGGCTGGCTGGTCTCTTCCTTCCTGACCAAACCGTTCCTCAGTGTCATCTCCAGCCTGAATGCCTACCTGCTGGTCTTCCTGGTGCTCGGGCTGGTCCTGCACCGCACTCCCCGGAATTTCCTGCAGGCAGTTACCAAAGCAGTTCCGGCCACAGCCGGAATCCTGGTCCAGTTCCCGCTCTACGCAGCCATGGCCGCCATCCTCACCGAGGCCGAAGGCTCCGGCGGCACGACACTTTCCGAGCATCTGGCGGGCTTCTTCACCGAAATCGGTTCCGGCGGCGCCTTTGCAGTGGTCATTGCGATCTACACGGTGATCCTGGGGATCTTTGTCCCCTCCGGCGGCGGCAAGTGGCTCGTCGAAGCGCCCTACGTCATGCAGTCCGCCACGGACGTGGAAATGAACCTGGGCTGGACGGTGCAGATCTACAACATCTCCGAGGCCCTGCCGAACTTGATCAACCCGTTCTTTATGCTGCCCCTGCTGGCGGTGCTGAAACTGCGGGCCCGCGACCTGGTGGGATTCACGTTCCTGCAGTTCATCATTCACCTGCCAGTGGTCCTGCTGCTGGTCTGGCTGCTGGGCATGACGTTTACGTTTGAGCCGCCGGTCATTCCGGAGCCGGCTGCTCCGTAGCCGTCCCCTGCGCCTTCGTCCCCCGAGCCCCGCCGGGCACCGGACAGGCCCACAGCCTTGACCACCAGGACGGCGACGGCGGTGGTCACCGGAATGGCCAGCACCAGGCCGATGGAACCGACGAGGGTGCGGATGACTTCCTCGGCCAGCTCGCCGCTGGTCAGGGTTTCCATCAGCGTGCGGTCGTACAGCGAAACCAGGATCAGCACCGGCAGCGCCGCGCCGGCGTAGGCGAACGCAATGGTGTACACGGTGGAGGCAATGTGGTCGCGGCCCACCCGCATGGCTCCGGCGAAGAGGCGTTTGGCGGAAGCGCCGGGGGCCAGCTCGTACATTTCCCAGACGGCGGAGGACTGGGTGATTGTCACGTCGTTCAGCACACCAAGTCCGGAAATAATGAGTCCGCAGAGGATAATTCCGGAGATTGACAGCTGGTCCGAGGCATTGATCAGCGTGTACGCGTTCTCATTGTCGACGCCGATCAGGTGCGCAGCGTCCGTGGCCCAGGCCGCCAGCCCAGCCGTTATGGCCAGGCCAAAGAGCGTACCCAGCAGCGCCGTCGAGGTTCTGGCGGAGAAGCCGTGCGCGAAGTACAGGACCCCGATCATGATCACGCTGGATCCGACCAGCCCCAGCAGCAGCGGGGGTTTTCCCTCGACCAGGCCCGGCAGGATGAACCCGGCGAGCACGGCATAGGCTCCGCCCAGTCCGATGAGCGCACGCAGGCCGCGCCAGCGCGCGACAGCGATGACCACGCCGGCGTAGAGCACGGCGAGTGCCGCGATCGGAACACTCCGGACGAAGTCCATGAAGATGTACGGCGGCGCCCCGTTGTCCACCATGACGTTTTGAAGGTTCAGGTAGCGGATAGTGTCGCCGGGCTCCACAGCGTTGGTCTTGGCGACTTCCGGAGGAACTTCGACCGGCAGCGACTCTCCCCCGCCGGGCGGCAGGGTGTAGGCCACCTGGCACTGCGGCGCCTGCGCCCCGGCCTCCGTCAGCGCAACGGAGGACGGGCAGTCCTCTTCCACGACTCTCTGGACAGCGCCGGTGTCGATGCTGACGCCGTCGGCCGTTGCATACGGATCGGCAACGGTGATGTCCCCTGGCTCACCGCTCGGCCACAGCGCCACCATGCCGGCGAAGGCCAGCAGTCCCAGGGGAACCAGGATCCAGGCCAGCAAACGGTTGGCCCGCCGCCGGGCGGCCAGCGCTGCACGCGTTGGCGCGCCCGGGGAGGGCAGGTGGCTGTGTCCCATGCGGGGCGTCCTTAGATCGTTGAGAGGGCCTCGACGCCAGCGGCGGAACTAGCTGCTGACGATCAGGGTCTCGGGACCGTCCTGGCGGGCGGCTCCGGAAGCCAGCAGCGGCTCCAGGACCCGGACCAGGGCAGTCATGGACTCGTCAACCTCAAGCTGGACCGGATACTGGTAGGCCACCATCGCCAGCAATGACGCCACCGCAGCTTCTGCTTCGGTTTCCGCCAGGGAGGTGTCCCAGCCCAGCAGCACGTCCGCCGGAGTATCGGTGCGCTCAGAGGTGTAGCTCACAGCGAAGGCAGCGATCTTCCCGCCTTCGTTCTTGGGCTTGTCCCGGAGCACCACGGCACCGGAAGCTCCGGTGGCATCGTTGAGCAGCATCTGCTGCGCACGGCCCACGCTCATGTCTGCCCGGTCCCAGTCGTGGACTGCGTTGTAGAAATCGGCGACAACGCGGGTCAGTTCCACCGATCCGGTGGCCGCCTCGTCCAGCTGGGGCCCGTGGTCTTCGAACACGGGCAGCTTCAGCTTGCCCGGCTCCACAACCACAACCCGGGAGCGCTGGATTGGCTCCAGCCCGGCTGCCGCCGCGAAGGCCGCGCCGGGGGTATCCGGTTCAACCTTCGCGCGCAGCTTTGCAACGCCCGACGGCGCGTTCTCGGCTTCCTTGCGCAGCATGCCCAGCAGAGTGGACCCGAGGCCCGCACGCCGGTTCTCCCGTGCCACCTCGATGTACACCCACAGCCGGTCCGGGTGCAGGCTGGTCTCGTAAACCACGCCCGCTGCCACCGGCACGCCGTCGTCCTCCGCCACGATGCAGCGGCTCCACGGCTCGTTCGACGACGGCCGCAGCACGGCCCGGAAGTGCCCGGCTTCGCCGGTCTCCGGGTCACCCCAAAGCTGGAGCAGCGTTAGGTCATCGTCCTCGCGCCATTCACGGAACTGAACAGCCATTACGCGCCGATCAGCCGCTCGGCGAGGTAGCCCTCGACCTTGTCCAGGCTGACGCGCTCCTGCGCCATGGAATCGCGCTCGCGTACGGTCACGGCCTGGTCTTCCAGGGTGTCAAAGTCCACGGTGATGCAGAACGGGGTACCGATTTCGTCCTGGCGGCGGTAACGGCGGCCAATGGCGCCGGCGTCGTCAAAGTCGATGTTCCAGTTCCGGCGCAGCTGGGCAGCCAGGTCCTTGGCCTTCGGGGACAGGTCCTCGTTGCGGCTCAGCGGAAGGACGGCAGCCTTGACCGGAGCCAGGCGCGGATCCAGTCGCAGCACGGTGCGCTTATCCACGCCGCCCTTGGCGTTGGGGGCCTCGTCCTCGGTGTAGGCGTCCACCAGGAAGGCCATGAAGGAACGGGTCAGACCGGCGGCCGGTTCAATAACGTACGGCGTGAAGCGTTCGTTGGTGGCCTGGTTGAAGTAGCTGAGCTCCGTGCCGGAGTGCTTGGAGTGGGTGCCGAGGTCGAAGTCGGTGCGGTTGGCGATGCCCTCGAGCTCGCCCCACTCGGAACCCTGGAAGCCGAAGCGGTATTCGATGTCCGTGGTGCCCTTGGAGTAGTGGCTGAGCTTCTCCAGCGGGTGCTCGAACAGGCGCAGGTTGTCCGGGTCGATGCCGAGGTCCGTGTACCAGTTCTTCCGGGCTTCAATCCAGTACTTGTGCCATTCCTCGTCCGTGCCTGGCTCGACGAAGAACTCCATTTCCATCTGCTCGAATTCACGCGTGCGGAAGATGAAGTTGCCCGGGGTGATCTCGTTGCGGAAGCTCTTGCCGATCTGGCCGATGCCGAACGGCGGCTTCTTGCGCGAGGTGGTGAGCACGTTGTTGAAGTTCACGAAGATGCCCTGCGCGGTTTCCGGGCGCAGGTAGTGCATCCCCTCTTCATTGGCGACCGGGCCAAGGAAGGTCTTGAGCAGGCCGGAGAATTCCTGCGGTTCGGTCCACTGGCCCTTGGTGCCGCAGTTGGCGCAGGCAATGTCGGCCAGGCCGTTTTCCGGGGCGCGGCCCTTCTTTTCCTCGTACTCTTCCTCGAGGTGGTCGGCGCGGTAGCGCTTGTGGCAGCTCAGGCACTCAACCAGCGGGTCGGAGAAGACCTCAACGTGGCCGGAGGCTTCCCACACTGCGCGCGGGAGGATGACGGCGGAATCCAGGCCTACGACGTCGTCGCGGCCGCGGACCATGTTCTGCCACCACTGCTTCTTGATGTTTTCCTTGAGTTCAACGCCGAGGGGTCCGTAATCCCAGGCGGAACGGGAACCACCGTAGATCTCACCCGACTGGAAGACGAAGCCCCTGCGCTTGGCCAGGGAGATGATCGGATCCAGTTTGGATTTGGTCGAAGCCATGTGAATGGTACCGCCGTTCTTTCTGCTCGCGCAGGCCGCTGGGTGCGGTCCGCTTCTGATCCCTTACCGGCCCCGCTTCCGGCGCGGAGGTGCGCGGGAAGGCGGCGGAGGGCAAAACCTATAACTACCAGCTTAAGGTCATGCGGGCGAAAGCCTGTTACCGGCGCGCTCCCCTCTCGCCACGGACGGACGCCCGGCATGTTCCCCGAAGTTCCAGCGCCGGAAAACGTGTGACTACTCCGGGCGTAAAAATAGGACATGGTTTTGTTGCGTAAGTCGGAAATCTATAGAGTCTCCTAGGCCAAGTTAGGTATTCCTTACCTTAGTCGAGCACCTTTTTGTCGTTTCCACCCCCCACCTAGGCCGGGCTTTGCCGCGGTCGGATTAGGTCGAATTTGAACCCCGAAAACATGATTCCCCAAGAATCCCGGACAGATAAACCGCGCGGCTGGCGGCCTTTCGCCGTGGCGGTCGCGGCGGCTGCACTTGTCGGCTCCGGCCTGGCAGGCATCACCGCCACGGCGGCCTCGGCAATGGACCTCGCGGAGCCCGAATCCCTGGCTACAGCGGAGCCCACACCCCTTCTCCTGCAGGAGCACGACCATGGCTCCCCGTCATCCCCCGCGGAGCCCACACCGGAGCCAACCCCAACGCCGTCCGACACCGCAGAGAGCTCCCCCGAAGCATCCTCCCCCGCTGCAACACCGGCCGCCACCCCTTCTGCCGGCACCGGACACGATCACGTTTCCGCGCCGGATTCGCCGTATTCCACGGCCTACCTGGAACGGAACTGGAAGCCGACCAAGTACGACACCTGCACGGCCGAACTGCATGCTTCCTTCACTGCGCTCGGCCCGGACGGCAAGATCTACCCCACGTGGCATCCCGCGCAGGTCACCGACCCGGCCACCGGCGAGCTCTGCACTTTCGGGCATGAGCACGGCACTGATCCGCGCACCTCGAATATCTACGGCTGGGTTGTCGACTACCTCACCCCGGAAGACGCCGACGGCAAAACCGGCATTCCCTTCGGTTACGCCAGCGAAGCGCTCATGACGTACGGTGCGGCACATGAGGGTATGGCCATGCGCCATGAAGACAACGCGGGCCACAAAATCTTCGTGGCCAACAACGTCCAACTTCTGGACGTCAACCGTGACTGGGTCCTCGACACGGCAGGCGCGGTGGTCACCTGCGATTTCCTCATCAAGCAGCACCAGGGCAGCTGGTCCCCCGACGCAACGTCCAACAACGCGCATGAGGCCATTTACGCCAGCAGATGTTCAGACGGAACCGAGATTATCTCCACGACCCTGAGCAAGTTCGGCAATTCCAACGAGTTCCACAAGAACTGCGGCGTGAACGAAAGGGTCGGCACCCTGGGCAGCAAACTCCCGGCCGGCTACGGCGGATCCCGGCTGATCCCGGATGCCAGCTGCGTCCAGCAGCATGCGACCGGCACCGAGGCTTCGCTCTGGGGCATGTACGAACTCTGGAAGGGTGAGAACAAGATCACGGACACCGCCGGCAACGTCCTGGCCCACTTTGATCCGTGGTTCGGCATCCGCAACCCCAGCCGCTACTACGACGCCGCCAAAAGCACCGGAACCTCCAACGGCATTTCCCGTCCTGTGGACCTGGCCTGGGGGAACAATCCCGCTGCGGCCTTCCCCTGGACCACAGTGAAGGACGCCGCAGGGCTGGACTGGCAGGATCCGGCGTCGCCGTTTGACGGCGCACAGCGTGACTTCTACCTGAACCAGAACTCGGTGAGCGCACTCTCCACCGGAACCCTCTTCACCGACCCCTACGGCACGAACGGGCAGCTGACAGAGTTCACCGGCAGCATTCGGCAGCACCTGGTACACGGAACCGCCACGGCAGCCACCCTGGCCACGCAGAAGTTCGACACCGCTGCCGATTTCGGCAAAAACAACGGCGTCCACGCCCCCAACTAGGCCGGAACGAGCAAAGAAGAACCATGAAGAATTCCACATTCTCCCTCCCGCGCAGACACCTTACGGTGGGAGCAGCAGCCGCCCTGATCAGTGCAGGCGCCCTGGCTGCACCCGGACTGCCGGCGGCCACTGCCGACGAAGGCACTCCGGTGCTTGGCCAAAGCAAGTTGCAGGGGGAACCGAACGGTACCCTCGGCTTCGCCGTCAGCTCCACTTCCTGCGACATCAACGGCGACGGTTTTGAAGACAGCGTGCTGGGCGACTGGGGATGGGACCGCCCCGGCTACCCCAACACCGGCGCAGCCTACGTTGTCCTCGGATCCGTTGCGGACAAGAGCGGTGACGTCGCGGATCCGGATGTCTCCGGCACCATCCGGATCGATGGCCCCTCCGTCACTGTTCCCGGCGGCGCCTGGGTAGGCTGGTCCGTCTCCTGCCTCGACGACGTCAACGGTGATGGACTCGACGACTTCGTCCTCGGCGCAGGCAGCCGCAACTACCAGCAGGCCACCGTGATTTTCGGGCAACGGGATTTCACCCCCGTCGACCTCGACTTCCTGGGTACCCGCGGATTCGTGATCGAAGATCCCGGGGCGGCAGACAAGGCTGGCGGCGATAAGTCCACCGACAACTTCGGTTTCGCAGTTGCCAATGTCGGAGACGTCGACGGCGACGGGCTGGGCGACATTGCCGTGGGCGACATCCTCGCCGATTACAACAGCCGGACCAACAGCGGACGTGTCTGGGTCATCAAGGGCCAGACGTCCGTGAAGAACGTGAACGTTCAGCGCGATACAGGAAAGGTGATCCGCACCGTCGACGGCGCCGCCGCGCAGGACCGCATGGGGTCAGTCAGCGCCGCGGGAGACATCAACGGCGACCGCCGATCAGACATCCTCGTCTCGGCCTTCACTGCGACCCCGTGGGGAACGGACATCGCTGCGTCCGGTGCGGCGTACGCCATCTGGGGCACCGGAACGCTGGACCTGGCCGCCCTGGACGGCAACGGCTTCATGATCTACGGACCGGACCGGCAGCGCGACCGGCTCGGGGCCTCGATCGCAGGCATCGGCGACATCAACGCCGATGGCCATGCGGATATTGCCGTTGGTGCCGACGGAGTCTCCCGGGACGGCGCTCCCCGGCCCGGCGGCGTCGCCGTCGTACTGGGATCCGGGTCAGCGGCCCCTGTGCTGACCAACCCCGGCTCCGGCAGCACCACCGTGTACTCCTGCAGCACCGGCGATGCGGATCTCACCTGCAGCGGCGGCGAGCGCCAGGAGCGGGGCTATTGGATCGAGGGCGCGGCGGACGGCGGCCGTGCCGGTTCCTCGGTGGCCGGAATCCCGGACCTCAACGCAGACGGCACTCCGGAGATTCTTGTTGGGGCAGCAGGCGGCGGTGAAGTCTGGGCTGTCTACGGTGACGCCGGCTCAACCGGAACCGTTTCGCTTGGCTCGCTGACTCCGGAAACCGGCGTGCTCCTCGGCACTGGCGGCGGCAGTTCGATCGGGTACGCGGGCGACCTCAACGCCGACCGCTCTCCGGACGTTGTGTCAGGCGGCGCCAACAGTGTTTCCCTGTTTATGCTCTCCGCTGCAACGGCGGCTCCACCGGCCCCGACTACACCGGCCAGCCCGGGACCAAGCAGCACCCCGGAGCCGACCAGCACGTCCGAACCAACCAGCTCCCCCACGACGCCGGTCAAACCCGAGCCAACCAGCTCCCCGGAACCAACCAGCGGCTCCACCGCGACATCGGGTGGGAGCGCCCCGGAACGGCCACTGGCTGAACTGACGAACCCGGCAGTCCGAGACGGGGCAGCAACAGGTACTGTCCCGGGCGAGGTTTCTTCGCAGGCTCCGGCCGTGGCCTCGGATCCCGCTTCTGCGCCGGCGGACGGGCTTCCGGCTGACTCCCGGGAGACAGACCCGGATCAGCAGGCAGACCGGTCTGAGGAGGAAGGCGCAGCCAAGCCGGCCGGGTCTGCGGAAAGCCGTGCCGCCGGGACGGGAAGCGCCACAGCCCTGGACGCTCAAAACGAGTCCGCGTCGTGGCTGGCAGGCAGCGCGCCGTACGTCGCAGGCGGAGCCGTTCTCCTGCTGGGTGCCGGCAGCTGGTTTATCTGGCGGCGGCGCTTGCTCTAGCCAGATAGCCGGCGAAACGTCTCAGCTGAGCGAATAACGGAACGAATGCCCGGTGGGAATTCCCACCGGGCATTCGTTTTATGCTTCAGAGCAGTCTTGATGAGACCGCCGTCCTGCTAAAGGGACCTAAGACCTCCGTTGTTCGCGGGTTGCTGCTCAGGACCAAACAGGGTGTCGCCAATGTAGCCGCCTGCTTCGATTCCGGGCGGCACAGCAAAAAGGCCGCTGCCGGTATGGCGGAGATACTCGGCCAGCAGGTCACTCTTGGACATCGCCGACTGCATCGGCACGTAGTGAGTCCTCGGATCCACCACGAACGCGATGAAGGCCTGTCCCGCGTCCAGGCGCCCGAGGCCGTCTGAACCGTCGACGTAGTTGTAGCCCCGGCGGAGCATCCGGACGCCGTTGTTGTGGTCGGGGTGGGCCAGCGCCAGATGGGAAGCGGGATCGATTAGCGGTCCGCTTCGTCCCTGCAGGCCAAAGTCGGGCGCGGAAAATTCTTCTCCCCCGGAAAGCGGAGCTCCCTCCCGCTTGGTCCTGCCGGTCACGGCTTCCTGTTCCCGCAGCGTTGTGCGGTCCCAGGTTTCAATATGCATCCGGATTCGCCTGAAGACCAGGTATGTGCCGCCGTCGAGCCATGATTCAGGCGCCGGACTCCCGCTGACCCAGACATGTTCCTCCAGCTGCGCACCGTCCTGCAGCTTCAGGTTGGATGTGCCGTCCTTGAAGCCAAAGAGATTCCGCGGGGTCACCTGCGCCGTCGAGGTCGAGGCGGTCCTGCCGAAACCGGTCTGGGACCAGCGGACCCGGGCACGGCCGAAGGCAATCCGGGCGAGATTCCGTACTGCGTGGACCGCCACTTGGGGGTCATCGGCACATGCCTGGACGATGAGGTCGCCACCGCTGCGGTTCTCCTCGAGGGCATCTCCGGAAAACAGCGGCAGGTCAATTAGTGCCTCCGGGAGTTTGTCCGCAATTCCGAACCTGTCCGTTCCGTCTTTCTCGAAGAGGGTCCTGCCGAATCCGAACGTCACGCTCAGATGGGACGCGTGGAGGTCCTGGGCTTCGCCGGTGTCCTCGGGAGGAGAGTCGTAGGCTCCGTCCGCCGCGCCGGTCTCTCCGATCTCCAGGCCGGCCGTCATGGCCTCCGCCGCCCGGGTCCAATCCCTCAGCAGCGAAACCAGGGAGGCACGCGTAGACGCCGTCACATCGAAGGCCGCTGTATGCATGCGGTCCTGGGCCTCGGTGGTGATACCGGCCTGGTGGGTTCCATGGAACGGCACGACGTCGTCCGTGCTTCGTCCGCGTTCCCTGTCCACGGCAAAGGCTCCGGCGGCACCGGCAGCCAAGCCGAGGCCCCCGGCCCCAGCCGCCGTGAACAGGCCACGGCGGCTGAGGCCTTTACTCCCACGTTCCTTTTCGGGACTCACCGGGTGCTTCTCCTACTTCACGACCGCTGCGGTCAGCTTCGACAAAGGTTCGCTCAGCGAATCGACGGCGGCACTGAGTTCCTGGATCTGCTCGTCAGTGAGTTCCGTGTAGAGCTTGAAACCTTCGCCTACCCGGTACTGGTCCAGGAGTTCCTGGAGCGCTGCGAAGTTCTCCTCGAGCGCTGCGTCGAGTTCGCCGTCGTTCTCCGCCAGCAGCGGCTTGAGGTCTTCATAGGCAATCCGGGCACCGTCCACGTTGGCCTGGAAATCCCAGAGGTCGGTGTGGGAGAAGAATTCCTCCTCACCCGTAACCTTGCCCGTGGCGACTTCGTCGAGGAGCTCCTTGGCACCGTTGGCCAGCTTGTCCGCGGTGTAGGTCAGCTCCTGGGTCCGGCTGAACAGTTCCTCGGTGTCCGCGACCATTTTCTCCGCAATGTAGGCGCGTTCCTCCGCCGTCATCTTGGTGTAGTCCGCCGGAGCCCACAGGTCCTTTTCCGCCCGGTGCCAGCCTGTGAACTCGTCGCCCTCTTCGAGGTCGGCTTCCCGGGCGTCCAGGATCGGGTCAAGGTCGCCAAAGGATTCTGCGACAGGCTCGATCCGTTCCCAGTGCATGCGCACCTGCGGGTACAGTGCCCGCGCGGTCTCTTCGTCCCCCGCGGTGAAGGCCGCAGCGAACTCACGGGTGCCTTCCAACAGCTGCGCTGCCTGGTCCTTGACGTAGGCGGCGTAAAGGTTGACGGCGTTTTCCTGCAGCTCAGCACGGTCAGCGCTGATTTCCTGGCCTTCAGGGGCTTCCGTGACGGTGAAAGCCGCGCGGATGCCCTCGCCCACCATCCCGGGCTTGCACGCCGTGAAGTACTCGCCTTCAGGAGCCATGACCACCAGATCGCGGGTGAGGCCGGGGCCGATGTTCTCAACTTCGCCTACGATCCGCAGGCCGTCCTCTGCCAAGAGGTAGAACTCGGTGACTTCGCTCCCCTCATTGGTGACGTCGAAGCGGATGGTTCCGCCCGGGGTGGTTCCGGTGGAAACCGAGCACTCCTGCGCTGTGCTGGTAACGGTAATGGCACCGTCTGCAACGGCGTTGTTGTCAGTGCAGCCGCTCAGCGTCAGCGCAGTGACGGCCAGGAGAACGGCAGGGGCGAGTGTGGGTTTTGCCTTCATGGTCTTTCCTTAGTTGCTTTCGACAGCGGGGCTAGGATGCCGCTGTCACGGGCCGGGGCGCGTTTGCATCCCGGCGTGGGCCGCGGCGTCGGACGCTGCGGAAGTAGAACCACATCACCGGGATCACGTAAAGAACCCAGGCCGCTGCTTCGAGCCAGGTGGTGGCGGGTGAGAAGTTGAATACGCCCTTGAGCACCGCGGCCAGCCAGCTGCTTGGGGAAATGATGTGGGAAACGTCAAAGGCGAGCGAATACAGTCCAGGAAGCACGCGGGCTTCCTGGAGGTCATGGATGCCGTAGGCCAGGACGCCGCCGGCGACGATGATCAGGGCCGCTCCGGTCCAGGTGAAGAACCGGCTCAGGTTAATCTTCAGGGCGCCCTTGTGGATCAGTGCGCCCAGGAGAACTGCCAGAAGGAGTCCGAGGCCCGCTCCCAGTATCGGTTCCCAGGTCTGGCCGGTTGCGCGGGCTGCGGACCAGATGAACAGTGCGGTTTCCAGGCCTTCACGGCCAACAGCCAGGGCAGCCACCAGCACCAGACCCCAGGCCTTCTGGTCCGAAGCGCGGTCCACCTGGTTCTGCAGGTCGGTTCCAAGTGAGCGGGAGGCCGTGGCCATCCAGAAAACCATCCACGTCACGAAGCCCACGGCGACAATCGAGAGGGAACCGCCAATGATTTCCTGCGCTTCGAAAGTCAGACCGCGGGGGCCGAAAGTCAAAAGGGCACCAAATCCGAGGGATACCAGCACCGCCACAGCTATCCCCGCATATATCCGGGGAATCAGTGCAGTCCGCCCGCTTTTCTTTAGATAAGCGAGGAGAAGGACCACTATCAGTACAGCCTCGAGTCCCTCGCGGAGCCCGATGAGGAAATTACCAGTCATAACGCGCCTTGGTCCGGGCCGCGCCCTGGTCTTTGACGGCCGTGCGCAGGCGAATAATTACGCAACGGAACTGTGCGCTATTAGAGATTAGCTTAGGCTTGGCTTAGTTACATATTTATGTCGATGGGGCGGCAGGACGTCGGTTTTCGGGGGTTGCGGTGGCCCCGGGTGCACCGTGGCTCTACGGGCGCCGCCGCGATCCCGGAAGCCGCACCCCTGGCATATTCCACGGCAGGGTGGCGACAACGATGGCGGCCAGGGTCAGCGCGGTCCCCAGCACCGTTGCTGCCACCACCACTGAGCCCGGCGCCGGGAAGAAGACATCCAGCAGCAGCGAGCCGATCAGCTGCCCTCCGATGAGTCCCAGACTGGTCAGCAGGACACCGAGCGTTTTGACCAGCATCGCCCCGACGCCAATAAAGATGCAGCCCAGCGGACCGCCCAGGTAGTACCACCAGGTGTCCGGAGGCGGGTTGCCCGTTCCGGACAGGGCAACCTTGACCAGCCACACGGCCAGCAGCGCTGCAAAGCCGGAGACAAAGTTCAGCAGGGTCGCGGTGATCGGTGAGCCGTAGTGCATGCCGGTGGTGCCGTTCATGGCCTGCTGGAAACTCATGGCCATGCCTGCACTGAGCGGCAGCAGAACCGCCAAAAGCCAGTCCCCTGTCCCGCCGGTGCCGGCGAGCTTGGGGCTCACGGCCCAGGCGACGGCGGCGATGGTCAGGACCGCTCCCACCACGCGCATGATGGTCAGGGCCTTCTTCCCGCCGGGGCCGATGCCCATCCGGTCCACCACCAGCCCGGTGAGGGTCTGCCCCGCGACCGTGGCCACGGTGAAAACCGCTACCCCCAGGACCGCGATGGTCAGGGTCTGGGTCAGCACGAACCAGGCACCGATCACACCGGCCAGGATATAGATCCGCGGAAAGCGCCGTTCCCTCAGGGACGGCAGGATCTGGGCGACGCCCGCGCGTCCGCGCGGCAGGATGGCGCTGACCACGATCATCACGGCAAGCCCCACGCCGAAACTCACCAGGGCCGCCGCAAGGGAATCGTCCAGGGCCACCCCGAGTTCGCCGTTGACCCGCGCCTGGGCAGGGATCGCCATACCGGCGGCGAGCGCCAGGGGAAGGCCGACGGCGGCAGGAAGGCGGGCAGGCTGTGGCACCGTTACACAGTACTCCCGGCCGGGCCCGCCGCCGTCAGGACCGCGCCGGTGCGCGGAAGTACCTTAGGCGGAAAACGCCGTCGTCCGTTTCCGGCAGAATGGACCTATGAGTTCAACTGATCCCCAGGACCTTCCCATCCGTGACGACATGATCCGCCTTGGCCAGGCACTGAAGCTTGCCAACCTTGCCGAGGACGGCATCGAGGCCAAGGAACTGATCGAAAACGGACTCGTGAAGGTCAACGGAGAGATCGAAGAGCGCCGCGGCCGCCAGCTTCACGCGGGCGACACTTTGGAGGTCAACGGTCAGGCAGTCCGGATCGCTTCCGCTCCCTAGCGGGATCCCAGCACGGTGTGGGCCAGGAACTCTTTCACATGGCCGAGTTCCTGCATGTTGATGCTGTGGCCCATGCCGGCGTAGAGCACCTTGGTCAGTTTGGTGTGTCCGTTGAGCCAGGCGTGGGTGTACTCGATCCGCGGTGCGTCGATGACGGGGTCGGCCTGGTCCCGGCCCCAGAAGAACGGAACCTTCAGTTCGGCGAGTTCCTCGTCATGGAAGAATCCGTTGCCTTCGGCCGGGACAACAAAACCTGAGAGCCCGACGACGGCGGCAAACTCCTCGGGCCGGTGCCGCATCAAGGTGCTGGCCACTGCCATGCCCATCGAGAATCCGAGCAGCGTCACGCTGCTGTGTGCTTCCTTGATCCCGTCCAGCCAGTCGGAGACATCCTGGACCGCGTTCACCACCCGGTCCACTGAGTAATCGGGCTCGTGCATCAGCGGGAACCAGGAGAAACCCGGGCCCAGCGCCAGGGGTGCACGCACTGAGGCGATGGTGAACTCCTGCGGCAGGTAGGCCGCCAGACCCATCAGGTCTTCTTCATTGGCAAGATAGCCGTGGAAGAGCACCAGCAGCGGCGTTCCGGCGCGTTCCTCCTCGGGCTTGGAAAAGAGGACGACGGGATTCCACGGAGCGTTTTCAGTCATGACTTTCATTCTGGCATGGCGGGGGTAGGAACCTACGGTCGCGTAGCCGGGCCCGGCCAAGCCATCATGGTCCGGTGAACGAAAACGCTCAGCAGTCCCCCGTACCTCCCGGCCGGCAGACCGGCACCGCTCCGCAGCCCGCCCCGCCCCGTCCGGGCCACCCTTTCAGCCGCTACGTGGCACTGGGTGATTCCTTCACTGAAGGCATCGGTGACCCGAGCCCTGAAAGCCCCGGGGGCAACCGCGGCTGGGCGGACCGGCTGGCTGAGGAACTCGCCGTCGGACACGAGGACTTCGCCTACGCCAATCTGGCCATCCGCGGCCGGCTGCTGAACCAGATCGTCGACGAACAGCTCCAGCCTGCGATCGACCTCAAGCCGGACCTGGTGACCATCTGTGCCGGCGGCAACGACGTCATCCGCCCCGGCGGCGATCCGGACCGCCTGGCCGAGACAATGGACGCCACCATGGCCCGCCTCCGGGAAACCGGCGCAACGGTGGTGCTCTTTACCGGACCGGACATCGGTGCGACGCCGGTGCTGGGCAGCGTCCGCGGACGGGTGGCGACCTACAACGAAAACCTGCGGACTGTGGCGGGATGGCACGACGCCGTGATTGCCGACATGTGGGCACTGCGCGAGCTGAGCAACCCGCAGATGTGGGCACCGGACCGGCTGCACTTTTCACCGCTCGGACACCAAACCATCGCGGCGATGGTGCTCGAAACGCTTGGGGTGCCGCACACGCTGGAGCCGGCCAAGGTCAAGGAGCTGCCGGCCAAGAACTGGCGGACTGCCCGCACGGAAGACCTGGTCTGGGCTCGTGAATACCTGGTGCCGTGGGTGGTGCGCCGGGTGCGCGGGCGCTCCTCGGGGGACGGCATCTCGCCCAAGCGTCCTGATGCCGGCCCTTACTTCGGCACACGCATGCCGCCGGGTTCCTCCGAAGCCGCCGGCACCGGGCCGGTCTAGGGCTCCGGTCTGAGGCGCAGGTCCGGGCTCGGACTGGGCCGGGCCTAAGGCTTAGGCTCCGGGCTCGGTCCGTGCCGGCCGTGACGCGAAGAGGTAGGCCAGGAGGCACGCTCCCCAGCCCAGGAACAACGGGTCCCACAGCAGGGCATGTCCCAGCAGGCCCTGGCTGTCAGCTTCGGGGTCCGCCGGAATCCAGCCGGCCAGGACCGCCGCTGCAGCGGCCGTATTGACGCCTCCGTAAACCACCAGACCGGCGCCTCCTATCCAGCTGAGGACCCGGATCACGCCGGGGAACGGAAACCGGCCATAGGCTGCTGCCAGCGGTATCACGGCTGCCGCAGCCTTCAGCAGCGCCGTCCCGGCGAGCAGCAGTGCTGCTTGCAGCGGCACGTCCTTTGCGGCCTGCACGGCGAACTGTCCCACCGTGGCGAGCAGCCAGCGCCCGCCGAGCGCCCAATACAGGCTGAACCCGGCATGGATCAGGCCGAGGGCGCAGGCAGGCCAGAGGAAGAACCGGCCCCGGGCGGGCCGGGTCCGGTGCCGGCGCTGCGAGATGCTTCTGCGCATCCTTTTATGGTGCCAGCATGCCGCGCCGGCATCGCTGCTTAGGCGAAGAAGTCCTGCTCCAGGACGTCCTTGAGCTGCAGGATGTCAGTCAGGAACCCGTCGTGGCCTATCGGAGCACTGATAACGTGCACTCTGTTGTCTCCGGGCAGCGCTGCTGCCAGTTCATAGGACTGTTCCGGGAAGTACAGCCGGTCCGAATCCACGGCCGCCACGAGGAACTGTGCCTGAGTGGCCGCGAGTGCTTCGACGAGGCTGCCGCGGCCGCGGGCGACGTCGTGGCTCATCAGCGCCTCGGTGAGGATGACGTAGCTGTTGGCGTCGAACCGGTCAGCCAGTTTCCGGCCCTGGTGGTCCAGATAGCTCTCCACCTGGTAGCGGCCGCGGCCGGCTGGAAGCGCAGCACCCAGCGGGTCCTCTCCCGGCTGCGGCGTCCTGCCGAACCGATATTGAAGTTCAGCCTCTGACCGGTAGGTGATGTGCGCGATCCTGCGCGCCAGTCCGAGTCCGGCGAGCGGAGCGCATCCGTTGTAGTAGTCCCCGCCGTTGTAGTCCGGGTCCAGCCGGATGGCTTCGATCTGGGCCTGGGCGAAGGCAATCTGCTCCCCCGTGCTCGCCGCCGTCGCCGCTATCACCGCGCACCGTGCCACCCGGGCAGGTTCAGTCACTGCCCACTCCAGCGCGCGTGCGCCGCCCAGCGATCCGCCCAGCACAGTGTGCCAGCGGCGGATGCCCAGCTGGTCCGCCAGCCGCGCCTCGGCCCGAACCGAGTCCCGGATGGTGACGAACGGGAAACGGGATCCCCAGGGCAGTCCGTGGGGATCCGCCGACGCCGGGCCGGTGGAGCCGTAGCAGCCGCCAACCATGTTGATGGAGACCACGAAGAAACGATCGGTGTCCACGGTCCGCCCCGGCCCCACGAGGCCGTCCCACCAGCCCGGTTCCTCGGTGCTGCCCTGCGCCACGTGGGTACTGCCGGTGAGGGCATGCGGAATCAGGACGGCGTTGGAGGCGTCACCGTTCAGGCGGCCCCAGGTTTCGTAGCCCAGGACGACGTCGGGCAGGCGCCCTCCGGTCTCCAGTTCGAGTTCACCGATCGAGGCGTACTGCAGCACCCCGTCGAGAGTGTGGACGGGGTGCTGCGCTGCGGGTGGATACGTTGTCACGCTGTACTTCATGCTCCCTTGGCGGCGCGGAATCCGGCATCGAGGTCCGCGATGATGTCATCCACGTGCTCCAGCCCGACCGAGAGCCGCACCAGGCCCGGACTGACTCCCGCTGCCGCTTGGGCCTCCGCCCCCAGCTGGCTGTGGGTGGTCGACGCCGGATGGATCACCAGCGAGCGGACGTCGCCGACGTTCGCCACGTGCGAGTGCAGCTGGAGCGCATCGACGAAGCGCTTGCCCGCTTCAACGCCGCCGTCGATTTCAAAGGACACGATCGCACCGGTGCCGCGCGGCCCGTACTTGCGCCCGCGTTCGTACCACGGGCTGGACTCCAGGCCTGCGTACGCGACGGAAAGGACGTCGTCGTGCGCCTCCAGCCATTCCGCGACGGCGACTGCGTTCTCCACGTGCCGCTCCAGCCGGAGGCTGAGGGTTTCCAGGCCCTGGCCGATCAGGAAAGCGTTGAACGGAGATACTGCCGAGCCGAGGTCGCGCAGCAGCTGGACCCGTGCCTTGAGGATGAACGCCAGGTTGGCGCCAAGTGCACCGTTGACCCCGAGGTCCCGGGCATACACCAGGCCGTTGTAGCTCTCATCAGGGGTGTTAAAGCCGGGGAACTTTTCCGGATCGGCTGCAAAGTCGAAGTTGCCGGAGTCCACGATCACGCCCGCCATCGCGGTGCCGTGCCCGCCGAGATACTTGGTGGCGGAGTGCACCACGATGTCCGCTCCCCATTCGATGGGACGGATGAGATACGGGGTGGACAGGGTGTTGTCCACGATCAGGGGAATGCCCGCCTCATGCGCGACAGCGGAGAGTCCTTCCAGGTCCAGGACGTCCTGGCGCGGATTGGAGACAACTTCGCCGAAGAAGGCTTTGGTGTTGGGCTGTACGGCTTCGCGCCACTGGTCCAGGTTGTCCGGGTCGGCGACGAAGGTGACGTCGATGCCGAACTTCTTCAGCGTGTGCTTGAAGAGGTTATAGGTTCCGCCGTACAGGCTGGGGCTGGCCACAATGTGGTCCCCTGCCTGGGCCAGGTTGAGGATCGCGTAGGTTTCCGCGGCCTGCCCGGAGGCAAGCAGCAAGGCCCCAACACCTCCTTCCAGGGAGGCGATGCGGTTCTCCACTGCTTCCTGCGTGGGGTTGCCGATCCGGGTGTAGATCGGAGCCAGCTCTGCGAGCGCAAAACGGTTCGCTGCAGCTTCCGCGCTGGGGAAAACGAAGGACGTCGTTTGGTAGATGGGAAGGGCACGGGCGCCGGTGGTGGCGTCGGGCTCCTGTCCTGCATGGATCTGGCGGGTTTCGAATGACCAGTTGGCAGACATGTTGCTCCCTTAATGACCAGGGGCCCCACAGGTACCGATGCCGGAAGAACTCCGGTACCAGACGTGTGGCCCGCGCTTGCCGGACACCCTTTGTGGTGTCCAGCCAGGTCTTCACCCGGGGCACCCCACCGCGGTTGGAGGGTTGCCGGCCAGCAAGCCGGGGCTATCTGCTGGCACTCATGACCTGTACCTATAGAACCAACGGAGCCGGAGTTGCGCAACCCATATGACGCAGCGTGAATCCGGGAAAAATCCGCTGATCCAGATACCTTTTGCGGAGCTAAGGCTTGCCTTGGTCGAGACACAGGTCACAACGTGCCAAGATGTTCGCATGCGCCTGGATCATGTTTCTTATGCCTGCGAATCCGACGGCCTGCTGGCCACCACGGAACGTATTGCTTCTGCCCTTGGAACCGACTTCGTCAAGGGCGGGGTGCACCCCCGCTTTGGCACCCGGAACATGATCATTCCGCTGGCCAACCACCAGTATCTGGAAGTGGTTGAGGTCCTGAACCATCCCGCTTCCGACAAGGCACCCTTCGGCCAGGCCGTCCGTGCACGCTCCGAGGCAGGCGGCGGCTGGATGGGATGGTGCGTCGCCGTGGAGGACCTCGCACCCTTCGAAGAACGGCTCGGCCGCTCCGCCGTCCCCGGAAACCGTAAGTTCCCCGACGGCCAGGAACTGACCTGGCAGCAGATCGGCATCAACGGCCTGATCGCCGACCCGCAGGTCCCGTACATGCTCCGCTGGGATGAGGACAAGGCGGACCTGCACCCCTCCCGTGCCTTTGCCGGCACGGTCTCCCTGGAATCCCTCACCATTGCCGGCTCCGCCCAGCGCGTCACCGAGTGGCTCGGCCAGCCGGTGGAGAAGCCGCTCGACGGCCTTGACGTCACCTGGGTCTCCCCCAAGGGAACCCCCGGCATCATGTCTGTGACGTTCGGGACTGACAAGGGACTCGTCGAGATCTAGTTCTGCATTCGCACCGGTTTGCGACACATGCACCGGTTTGCGACACACGCACGTCCCCAAACCGGAGCGATCTTCACAGGTCCGGATTGGCCCCGCGGCGCCGTCTTTGGCCCCCAGGCGCTGCGGTCCCCTCCGGCGATGGAAGTACCCCTGCACATTTGGACGCCCGCCGGCTCGGGACACCCATTGGGTGGGGATGTTCCTCCGCTTCGGGACTGCCCTGCCAGTTTGGGACAATCCTGCGCGGCACCGCGGCCGGAAAGTCCCAAACCGGCAGGCCCGTCCCAGACTGCAGGGTTTTCACTGCGGCTGCACTCCAATTAAGGACTGCACCCCTGCGAAGGACAGCTCTGCACAGGGACTCCCCACCACATGGGTTTTCCACAGACAGCCTCTTCCATGACCAAACCAGGTAATGGCGGAGCACGGTTGGCACATGTCGATGAACTTCTTGTTTTCAGCAGAGGCCGACCTGGACGGACAGTGCCGCCGTTCACTCGCACGCAGGTGCACCTCCGGGGAATTGATTCGCCTGCGGCAAGGTATTTATGTCAAGGCATACGAGTGGCGGAACCTCGCTCCGTGGGAACGTGAACGCACCCGGCTAGCCGCAGCCGTTCAGGGCGGACAATCCCAGCGGGTACTCATCCAGCAGTCCGCAGCGGCCATCTGGGGAATTCCGACCATCGGCTCATCTCCGCAGATCATGTTCCTCGCGCCCGGCGATACGCACGGACGCAGCCGAGGAGACCTTCGCTGGGCTGAACGCCGGTTGCTGGAACCGGTCACGTCCGTGGACGGACTAGCCGTCACCGGCAGAGCCCAGACCGTGCTGGACATGGCCGCTAATCTGCCCTTTGAACGCTCCGTCCCCGCAATGGACCACGTCCTCCGTCCGGATGTCCGCCGTGCGCTTCCTCCGATGGCGAAGGAAGAGCTCAGGGATCTGGCGCAAGGGCTGCGGGCCCATACCAAACGCGCCCGTGCCCTGCGCGTCATCGACTTCGCTGACCCCCGCTCCGAATCTCCGGGGGAATCCTATTCCCGGGCCCTGCTGTATCGCTACGGCTTTCCGGCCCCAGACCTGCAGCACCAATTTCGCTCCACCGGTGGCCAGCTGTTGGGCCGAACGGATTTCTTCTGGGAGGAGCAGAATCTGGTTGGGGAGTTTGACGGCGCCATTAAGTACGGTTCATCGCTCAACGGCGGGGAACTTCAGGCCCAACAGGCACTCATCCGCGAGAAACGGCGAGAGGACGCTATTCGGGCTACGGGTGTCCGATTCGTGCGCTGGACGTGGGCCGAGGCCAGCAGACCATCCATGCACCCCGATGGATTGGTGGCGTTGCTGGCTCGAGCCGGACTCCCTCGCTCACGCCGAGCCGTCACGAACAGGGCGAGCACCCTGCCGCCTGCCGCGCGCAAGGCGTCCTGAGAACTTCCGTGCCGGGCCAGCAACGCCACGCACCGGAATTGAACAACGCGGAACAACCCCGGTGCAACCAACACAATCCGGATCCGGAACCGATTAGCCCGCAAAGGCACGGCAAAGCTCAGAGTTCAGTTCACGGACGACGGCCGGATCCACCTTCAGCACCCGGCGGTCGTAGGTGAGCAGGCCGTTGACCTCATCCTCGACGTCGGTGAGCTGGGTGTAGACGCTGGCAGCGAGGCCTTGGCTGACGGCGGGAAGGATCTGGGTCCGGTGCAGGTTGGAGTAGGCATGGGCGAGCTCTTCGGACGTGCGGAGGGTCTTGCCATAGCCGAAGACCTTGCTGTTCCAGGTGTGCCCGTCCAGCGGAAGGCTGAAGCCGCCGTACTCGGAAAGCACGATCGCCCTGGGGTCTCGCTGCCAGCGCTTCCGGATGTGGAACGGCACGGCATAGACGTGGAGGCTCTTGGCGTCTCCCGCACCCTGGTCGTGCCAGCCGCTGGCGTGGTCGATGCAGCGGGTAGGGTCCAGTGCGCGCAGCTCGGCGGCGATCGCAGCGGCGTCGAACTGTCCCCAGCCTTCATTGAACGGGACCCAGAGCGCGATGCTGGGCACGCTGCGAAGCAGGTCAACCGTCTCCCGCATTTCTCGCCGGAACGATTCCCGCCCCGCGGCATCACTGCGGCCGAACTTCGCATACCGCCGGTCGCTCCGGCTCCCCCGGCCGGGCAGCGGAACCCATTCCTGCGCCCTGCCGTCCCCTTCCCCGCCGTTGACCAGGTCCTGCCAGACGAGCATCCCCAGGCGGTCGCAGTGGTGGTACCAGCGCAGCGGTTCGATCTTGATGTGTTTGCGCAGCATGGTGAAGCCCAGGTCTTTGGCTGTCTGGATGTCGTGGACCATGGCCGCGTCCGACGGCGCCGTGTACAGCCCGTCGGGCCAGTACCCCTGGTCCAGCAGTCCGGCGTGGAAATACGGCCGCCCGTTGAGCAGCAGGCGCTGGTGTCCGTCCGGGCCGACTCCGCGGCCAAAGGTGCGCAGGCCGAAGTAGCTCTCGACGGCGTCGTCCCCCAGCGTCACGCCCACCGAATAAAGGAAGGGATCCTCAGGGCTCCAGGGCCTCGGCTCCGGGATCGCCAGCTGAAGCGGCTCTCCGGGAGCGGCAGACCCTCGGGCAACCTCGGTGCCTGCAGCCGTCACGGTAATTTCCGCCCTGTCCCCGGGGCCCGAACCGCCGGCCCCGGTACCGCCGCCCAGCACCGTCAGCTCCACCCCGTCCAAGGTAGCCAGCGGCGTGATGACGACGTCCTGAATCCACCGTGCCGGAACGGTTTCCAGCCAGACCGTCTGCCAGATTCCGGACTGGGCGGTGTACCAGATCCCGCCGCGCTCGAGTTTCTGCTTGCCGCGGGACGCACCGTTGGTATCCGAGGCGTCCAGCACCCGGACCACGAGTTCCTGCTCCGCCTCCCCGGGAAGGAGGCAGTCGGTGATGTCGAGGGTGAACGGCAGGTAGCCGCCGTCGTGCCCGCCGGCTTCGCGGCCGTTGACCGTCACGGTGCAGGACTGGTCTACGGCGCCGAAATGCAGCAGCACATGCTCGCCGTGCCCGGGCTGCGGCAGGGCGAAGGTGCGGCGGTACCAGAGAGCCTGGCCGGGCAGCAGTTGGCGGCCGACGCCGGAAAGCGGCGCTTCGGGCGAAAAGGGCACCAGGATTTTCCCTTCCCACGCGGCGGGTCGCCTCCCCACGCCCGGGTGCTCCCCCACACCGGGACGCGCCCCCGCACCCGACTCCTCCGGAAAACTCTTCGGCGTAAACGCGTAGTCCCAGCGGCCGTTGAGGTTTATCCAGCTGCTCCGCACCAGCTGTGGGCGGGGATACTCGGGCAGGACATTCTCAGGATCCAGGGCTTCGCCCCAGACGGTGCTCAATGCCATACGGCGCTAATCTCCAATTCCAATGGCGGAACCGAACAGGGCAAAGCCCACGAATCCGGCTATGTCGACAAGGGCGTGCGCAATCACCAGCGGCATCACGCGCTTGGTCTTGTAATAGGCGTACCCAAACAGCAGCCCCATCAGGAAGTTTCCGATTCCCGGACCAATCCCCTGGTAGAGGTGGTAGCTGGCTCGGATCAGCGCGCTGGTGAGGATCATCGCCGGAACCGACCAGCCCAGCGCCCGAAGCCTGGTGAATAAGTAACCCACCACAATGACCTCTTCCAGCACGGCGTGCCGCAGGGCGGAGAGGATCAGCACCGGCAGGGTCCACCAATAGGTATCCAGTGCCGCCGGTACCAGTGCCGTGGTGATGCCCAGTGCCCTCCCCGCGGCATAGACGCCCAACGTCCCGGCACCAATAACTGCGGCCAGCACGAAACCAAGGGCGAAGTCGCGCAGCGGCCGTGCAAAGGTAAACCCGATGCGCCTGAACGCCGAACGTCCCGGCTCGGTCAGCAGGAAAAGCACCAGGGCCACCGGCATCAGCGAAAAGAAAATGCCCAGCAGCTGGTACACCAGGTCAAACACCGGGTTGGGGGCCAGGGACTGGTTCAAGGTCGTCGTCTGCCCGGCCAAGGGTGCCTGCGTCATCTTGTCGGCCAGGCGGACGATCGCGTAAACACCTGACTGCCCCAGGGACAATCCCAGGACAATTAGTATCTCAGCGACAATCCGCCGCCGCGCCCGGGGTTCCAGGACAGGGGCCGAGACGGGAACAGGGGCGCTCATGTGCCTATTCTGCCTGATACCGGATCGCCCCGGCGGACAGAATGCTTGCGGACAGAACGGAAATGCATTTCACTGATTGAAATGTCTATGCCACACAGTGGCAATCGTCTTCCGCGAGCGGGGTTTTGTGATTATTCAGGAGAGCACGGCAGTCATGGTGGAACTCGGCACCGGTGCACTGGAACCGGCCGAAATCGTGGCGGTTGCCCGGGACGGGGCACAGGTCCAGCTCGCTCGCGAGGCAGTAAAGGCAATGGAAGCCTCACGCACGGTCATCGAGGCACTCGCAGCGGATACCCGGCCGCACTACGGTGTCTCAACGGGCTTCGGAGCCCTGGCGACCAAGCAGATCCTTCCGGAGCAGCGGACGGCACTGCAGCGTTCCCTGATCCGCAGCCACGCGGCCTCCACCGGCGCGGAAGTTGACCGCGAGGTGGTCCGCGCCCTGATGCTCAACCGGCTCTCCACCCTGGCCACCGGGCGGACCGGAGTGCGGACCGCCGTCGCCGAAGCCTATGCCGCCCTGCTGAACGCCGGTATCACCCCGGTCATCGGGGAATACGGTTCGCTGGGCTGCTCGGGAGACCTGGCGCCGTTGTCCCACTGTGCACTGGCTCTGATGGGTGAAGGCAGGGTGCGCGACGCCGCCGGAACTGCCATGGGGGCGGGCGAGGCACTGGCAGCGGCAGGGCTGGAACCACTGGAGCTTCGCGAGAAGGAAGGCCTGGCGCTCATCAACGGCACCGACGGGATGCTCGGAATGCTGACGCTGGCGATCGCCGACCTGCACCGCCTGCTGACAACGGCAGACCTGGCGGCGGCCTTGAGCGTGGAAGGCCTGTTGGGCACCGATGCCGTGTTCGCTGCCGACCTGCAGGCCCTCCGGCCCCAGCCGGGGCAGGCCGAGTCCGCCGCGAATATCCGGAATATCTTGGCGGGATCTGCCTTGATCCGGGAGCAGAAGAGCGGGGCATTCACCCGCGTCCAGGATGCCTACTCGCTTCGCTGCGCACCGCAGGTACACGGTGCCGCGCGCTCCACCCTCGCCCACGCTGAACACGTCGCCGCCTGTGAGCGTGCTTCTGCGATCGACAACCCGGTGGTAACCGTCGACGGCCGGGTTGAGTCCAATGGAAACTTCCATGGAGCCCCGGTCGGGTATGTGCTGGATTTTCTCGCGATTGCCGCCGCGGACGTGGCCTCCATGAGCGAACGGCGCACCGACCGTTTCCTGGACAGCAACCGCAGCCACGGGCTGAATGCCTTCCTCGCGGATGATCCGGGTGTCGATTCCGGCCACATGATTGCCCAGTACACCCAGGCGGGGATCGTGTCGGAGCTCAAGCGCCTCGCCGTACCGGCCTCCGTGGATTCAATTCCATCCTCGGCTATGCAGGAGGACCACGTGTCCATGGGCTGGGCGGCGGGACTAAAGCTGCGGCGTGCTTTGGACGGACTGGCGCGGGTCCTGGCCATCGAACTGCTCACCTCTGCCCGGGCATTGGACATGCGCGACGGCGGCATCGGCACCTCGAAGAGCGCTCCGGTGTCGACGGAGGTTCGCCGCACCATCCGCGAGGTGGTCCAGGCACCGGGCCCTGACCGTTACCTCGCCCCCGAGATCGAAGCAGCTTACCTGCTTGTCTCCAGCGGGAGGCTGCTGGACGCGGCGAACGGTGTGCTGGCCGAGCCGCTGAACTAGGCTTCTGGACATGGATTCGCCGAATAGCCCCGCCGGTGCCGGGGACCACGTCCGCCTCACGGCCGTTGTGCGCGGCATGGTGCAGGGAGTTGGTTTTCGCTACCGGGTCATGCGCCAGGCGCTAAAGCTCGACCTGGCCGGAACAGTCATCAACCAGGCGGACGGGTCCGTGGTGATAACCGCGGAAGGGCTGCCGTCTGCGCTGGACGGACTCATGGAATGGGTACGTTCACCCGCGGCGCCCGGTGCTGTGGAGAACGTGGACGAGCACCATTCCCCTGCCACGGGCGAGTTCAGCGGGTTCGACGCCGGTTAGGACGACGCCGGTTGAGGACCCCGTGCCCTGCGAAACAGTAGGCAGAAGCAGCAGGCGCGGGCCCTCTCGAGAAAGTTTCCGGGCATGAAAAACGCCGGCAGACTTGGGGCTGGTTGGGGGGAACAACCCTAGTCTGCCGGCGCCGGATAGTTCACTACGCTATCCATTCATCACTCGCACCCTTATGAGGTATTAACTACGTTAAGACACGGGTCTGGAAAGCTCCTGTCAGCAAGCTGGCAACTCCCTGAGAGTGCGGTTCCGGCTCTCAGGCGGCCTTCTTGAGTCCGGCTTCGCCGCCGGCAGCATTCCTCGCCGCAGCCTTTGCTGCCGTCGAGGACTTGGACTTTTTCTTGGCCGGGGCTTTTTTGTTCACCGGGGATTTCACACTGGACTGCTTGGGCTGGGGCCCGGCGTTCTTGGCACGCGGAGCTGCCCCAGCCGTACCCTGCTGTCCAGGCTTCTTCGCATTCGCGGCCGCCGGCTGAGCCTTCTTTTTGGTTTCGCCCGGCCGGCCTGCTTCGGCAGCAGCGGCAGGGGACGCGGCGGCGGCCGGGGCCCCGGCGTCCCGGGATACGGCGGCGGGCAGTACCGACGACGGAAGCCGCTGGGCACGGGACGGCGCCAGCGCATCAAGGAGTTCCTCGGTGGCTGAGCGTGTGGCGTCGAGGAAAACAGCGGCCGCGGAGTCCTCCGGCACGCTCTCGCTGCGCCGCACTGCTGAGCGCTTGAGCAGCCGGTAAAGAGCCGACGCCACCACCAGGATGGCGATTCCGGTGCCGTACATCAGGCTCAGGGACAGCGCCAGGGATGTCGTGCCGCCTGAGAAGGAGCCGTACCCTGCAATCGCCAGAATCAACCAGGCTGTACTCACCGCAGTCAGGACGGTACGGGCTTTGACGTAGAAGGGACGCTGCTGCACGCCGGCAAGCTGCGGCGGCAAGATATCTGGCACTGACGAGACCTCTCAAAACGCAATCGCAGGCAAAAAAGTGGAAGTTTGGCCGGAGCCGGCCTGCACTACAACTCTAGGGACAGCGGTGGCTGCGCTTGACCATTCACACGCCTTTTGGCCGATTCGTTACCGGCCGCAGATGAGATGTTGGTCACAGTCCCGGACGGGCCGGCGAGAGGTCCCCGGCAACGTCCACAACAAGGTCACGGCCAAGGATCTGAGCGGCCGCCATTTCGGCTATTCCGGACGAGGTTTGGAAGCCGTAGCCGCCCTGACCGGCCAGCCAGAAGAACCCCGGAACGGCGTCGTCGAACCCCACCACAGGCAGGCCATCCGGGGCTTCCGTCCGCAGTCCTGTCCACGCCCGGACGATGTTCCCGAGGCCCAGGGACGTCTCGGAATTGACCAGCTCGATGAGTGCTGCGATGTCCTGCGGCACATGCCGGGCGTCCTCCGCTGGACTGGGCACACTCTCCGCCGGAGAGATCAGCACGCCTTCCAGGTCCGGCCGGTAATAGAAGGTATCGGCTGCGCTGGCGACCATGGGTCCATTCGCCGCAGGAGGGTTGGCAGCTTCCACGATGGCCGCTGTCCGCCGCAGCGGCTGCAGCCCCCGCTCCCTGACCCCAAAGAGAGCGGCGACGGCGTCGGCCCAGGCCCCGGCGGCGTTCACGACCAGCGACGCCCGGAACACTTCTCCTCCCGCGGACACGAGCCACTGGCCTGCTGCGGTACGCTCCGCGCTGTCCACCCGCCGCCCCGTCAGCACCTTCCCGCCGGCAGCTTCAATCCGGCGCCGGTGCCAGTCGAGCAGGATATCCGTGTTGCAGGAGACCGAGGTGGTGTCCAGGCCCGCGGATTCGAAGGCACCGGACACCAGTTCCGGGGCGAGTCCCACAGCCTCGGCCACGGTGATCGGATGCATGTGGCCGCTGGCCCGGTCGCGGACGTCCTCTTCGGTGCCCACGAGCATAAAGCTGCGCGGGGCGAGGATCGGCTGCGGCAGGCTTGCTTCAAGTTCCCTGATCAGCGCAAGGGTCCGGATCGTGAGGTCCTGCACTGCCGGCGGTCCGTAGCTCGGGATCAGCTGGCGGGCGGACCGGGAGGACGTGTGGTAGGCCAGCACGCTCTCCGCTTCAAGGAGTACGACGGCGGTGTCCCGGGCAAGCTTCGAAGCCAGCGACAGGCCGGCAATGCCTCCGCCAATGACAAGGACGGGTGCGTCGGTCTGGGCGTCATTCACCGGGCACCACCGTGAGGATAGTAGCGTCGTCGGCCTTCTCACCGGTGGCGGCCTGCTGCTCGCGCAGGTCCAACAGCAGCTTCTGGGCGCCGATGGGAGTGGACGCGGCACGCAGGAATCCGCACGGCCCGTCCACCAGGCCCAGGTCGACGGCGCGCCAGGCGCCGTCGGACGCCAGCACCACGCGTTCAGGGCGCGGAAGCCGGACCAGGTGGGCGTGCTGTACTGCCTCAGGCTCGCGGCGCGCGACCCACAGCCTCCCGGGGGTGTTCCGCAGTTCGCGGTCCCGGCGCAGCAGTTCACGTGCCTGCTCCGGGTCGGCCGGATGTTCCCGGTGCACCCGCAGATCGGCCGGCTCGCTGGTTACATGGATCACGGATCCGTCCTCCAATTCCACAGCGGCATGGCAGTCGGCGAGCACCAGGACTTCCACGCCGTCGGCGGTCAGCTGCGCCAGGGCCAGCGCGGCGCTCGGGAAACGGGTCCGCTCCCCCGCTGCCCGTTCTTCCGCCACCGTATCCACCCGGCGCAGGGCCTGATCCAGGACGCTCCCGGCCTCTGAGCCTGTAGCCTCTGTGCGGCCAAGGGCTCCGCTGCTTTCAGACAGCAGCAGATCCAGCGTGCGGGCGTACCAGGAGGGATTTGAGGCACCGGGAAGGTCCAGTTCGGGCAGCAGCGAGGTGGCGCCGTCAATCACCCAGGCGCTGGCGCCGGTAAACCCGCAGGTGTCCTCGGTGACGTGCCCGTCGCCCTCAGTCTGGACGCGGACGGAGTGTCTCCAGGAGTTGGGCATAGCCCATTCTGGCACGCACCCGCGGCGCCGGCCTCGCCCGATGCACCATTCGACACTGTGCCGCGGCATCCGCAGGTGGGATACTCAGATTCATCCCGAAACCCGTCTATCCGGTCGGTAGTTCTTTTGCAAAGGAGCCGGGGGACATGGCCTCATCCAGCAACCTCTGGCTGCCAGCATTCACTGTTCTGAGCTGGACCGGGCTTTTTCTCCACAATGTCGCAGACCTTCCTGGCCAAAGCATCCTGAGTGCCGAATCCGGCCTGCCCCTTCTGCTGGCCGCGGCGCTCATCGCCCTGTGGTTCACTCCCCTGCGGGCAGCAGCGGCCTGAGGGATGCTGGTGTGGGCCGTGCTCAATACCGCCGGGGCTGTGTTCACCGTTCTGCCGCTTCCCGTGCTGCCCTTCGACCCGGCACAGACTCTCAGGCACTATGCCTTCCACTTCCTGTACCTGCTGACCCAGCTTCCGCTTCTCATCGCGTCAGCACGGTGGATAAAGCGGGCTAAAGCCAGGAGAGGTCATCGGTGAGGATCTCCATGAGAGTCTCCGAGCCCACCAGGTAGAGTCCGGGGTGGCGCTGCGCGCCTGCCAGCAGGTTCGAAGCCATGCACAGCGCCCAGCCCCGTGCCCGCAGCCAGAGATAAGGATCGGCGTCGTACCGGGCACCCAGCGCACTGCGGAAGGCACGCCGTCCGGCTGGTTCGAACACCAGCCATGCTGCGGCGAGGTCAGCGGCGGGATCCCCTGCCGTAAGGTCCCCGAAATCGATGACGGCCTGGAGCGTTCCGTTCCCGGCGATGAGGTTGGCGGGGTGCAGATCCCCATGCAGCCATACCGGGTCCGAGTTCCAGCCGGGGACCACCAGCGCCTCCGCCCAGAGTTCACCCACCCGGGCGGCGCGCGGCACCATGCCCGCATGAAGGCGTTCTTGGACAGCCGCATCGCGGGACGCCAGCGGACCGCCTACCACAGGGTTGCGCGGGTAGTCCGGCGGCGCGGGAGTGTGGAAGGCGTTGAGGAACTCTGCCAGCGGAGCGGCCAGGCCCAGGTTCCGGCCCCTGGGCTGCAGGGAGACGTCGAGCCCGTCATACCAGGCGCTGATGCTCCAGGGATATGGATAGGGTTCCTGGGGCGCCCCGCAGTACACGGGAACAGACGTGGCCGTGGGCAGCCCTGCCGTGAGCATGGGCAGCCACTGCTGTTCCTTGGCCATCAGGGCGGCAGCTTCCTCCCGCCGTGGCAGCCGGACGGCAAACTCACTGCCAAGCCGGAAGAGGTGGTTGGCCCAGCCCTCCCCCACTTCCACCAGCGGCTGGTCTGCCAGCTGCGGCTGCTGGGCCTGCAGCAGGCCGCGTACCAGCTCGGCATCCACCCTGAGCTGGGAAGTTGGCATGCCAAGCACCCTACCCCGCACGCAGGCGTTCGGGCAGGGCGCTTAATGCCGGACGGCCCCGGATCCGGCGCATCAGGTCATTTGACCGTCAGCACCGGGGCCGGGGCCGGTACGGGGATTTTGCTGCGTTTAGGCGGAGACGCCCAGGCGTTCCAGGATCAGCTCGCGGACGCGGCCGGCGTCGGCCTGTCCGCGGGTTGCCTTCATAACGCCGCCGACGATCGCGCCGACAGCCTGGACCTTGCCGCCGCGGATCTTGTCCGCAACGTCAGGTGCTGCGGCCAGGGCAGCGTCGATGGCTTCGAGCAGGGCGCCGTCGTCGGAAACCACGGCCAGGCCGCGCTTTTCGATGACTTCTTCCGGGGTGCCTTCGCCGGCGAGGACGCCGTCCAGGACCTGGCGGGCCAGCTTGTCATTGATCTTGCCGGCCTGGACCAGGCGGTCCAGCTCCACGATCAGCTCCGGAGTGACGCCGGTATCCACCGGGTCCACTTCGGCTTCCTTGGCACGGCGGGCCACTTCGCCCATCCACCATTTGCGGGCCACCTGCGCGGAGGCACCGGCGGCGATGGTCTCCTCGATGGCTTCCATGACACCGGCGTTGACGACGTCGCGGAACTCGGCATCCGAGTATCCCCAGTCGGTCTTCAGCCGCTTGCGGCGCTCGGCCGGAGGCTCGGGCAGGCGTGAACGCAGCTCCTCGATCCACTCTTCCGTGGTGACCACGGGAAGCAGATCCGGCTCCGGGAAGTACCGGTAGTCGTCGGCGTCTGACTTCGGCCGGCCCGACGTCGTGGAGCGGGTGTCCTCGTGCCAGTGGCGGGTCTCCTGGACGATCTTCTCGCCGGAGTCCAGCACGGCGGCGTGCCGCTGGATTTCGAAGCGGACGGCGCGTTCGACGGCGCGCAGCGAGTTCACGTTCTTGGTCTCCGACCGCGTGCCGAACTTCTCCTGGCCGTGCGGGCGCAGGGAGACGTTGGCATCGCAGCGGACGTTGCCGCGTTCCATCTTGGCATCGGAGACGCCGAGGTTCTTCACGATTTCGCGGATCGCTGCCACGTAGGCCTTGGCGAGCTCGGGAGCACGTGAACCGGCGCCTTCGATCGGCTTGGTGACGATTTCCACCAGCGGAACACCGGCACGGTTGTAATCCACCAGGGAGAAGTCGGCGCCCTGGATGCGGCCTGCGGAGCCGCCCATGTGGGTGAGCTTTCCGGCGTCCTCTTCCATGTGGGCGCGTTCGATCTCCACGCGGAACACGGTGCCGTCTTCCAGCTCGATGTCGAGCCATCCGTCGTACGCAATCGGATCTTCGTACTGGGAGGTCTGGAAGTTCTTCGGGGTGTCCGGGTAGAAGTACTGCTTCCGGGCGAAGGTGCAGGATTCGGCGATCTTGCAGTTCAGTGCCAGGCCGATCAGGATCGAGTACTCCACGGCGGTCTTGTTCACCACCGGAAGGACACCGGGCATGCCCAGGTCCACGGGTGTGACGTTGGTGTTCGGCTCATCGCCGAAGACGTTCGGGGCGTCGGAGAACATCTTGGTCTTGGTGTTGAGCTCCACGTGGACCTCAAAGCCGAGCACCGGATCGTACTTCTCCATGGCCTCGTCGAAGGGAAGGGTTTCTTCCTGGGTGTGCACGGACATTACTTCACTCCTCCGAGTACGGGTGCCGAGGCCAGCAGCGGGCCGCCCCACTTCTGCTCCAGCAGGCCTTCAAGTGCCGCGCCGGCACGGTAGAGGCGCACATCTTCACGGGCCGGTGCCAGGAACTGGATGCCCACCGGCAGCCCGTCGGCCAGACCGCCGGGAATGGAAATACCGGGAACGCCGGCCATGTTGGCCGGAATCGTGGCGACGTCGTTGAGGTACATCGCCAGCGGATCGTCCAGCTTTTCGCCGAGCTTGAAGGCGGTGTTCGGCGACGTCGGGGAGATCAGCACGTCGGCCTGCGCGAACGCGGCGTTGAAATCGCGCTGGATCAGCGTGCGGACCTTCTGTGCCGAGCCGTAGTACGCGTCGTAGTAGCCGGCGGACAGGGCATAGGTGCCCAGGATGATCCGGCGCTTGACCTCGTCGCCGAAGCCCGCGGCACGGGTCGCGCCCATGACGCGCTCGATGGTGAGCGGCGGATCGGAGGGCAGGCGGCGCATGCCGTACCGGACGCCGTCGTACTTCGCCAGGTTCGACGATGCCTCCGAGGGCATGATCAGGTAGTAGGCGCCCAGGGCGTACTTGAAGTTCGGGCAGGAGACCTCAACGATTTCCGCGCCGGCGTCCTTGAGCAGTTCCAGCGACTCGTCAAAGCGGGCCTGGACACCGGGCTGGTAGCCCTCGCCCTGCAGCTCCCGAATGACGCCGATGCGCATGCCGGCGACGCTGCCGTTGCGGGCTGCTTCCACCAGGTTGCCGACCGGATCGGTCAGGGAGGTGGAGTCGCGGGGGTCGTGGCCGCCGATGACTTCCTGCAGCAGGGCGGCATCAAGGACGGTCCGTGAGACCGGGCCGATCTGGTCCAGCGAGGAGGCCATGGCGATCGCGCCGTAGCGCGAGACGCCGCCGTAGGTGGGCTTCACGCCCACGGAACCGGTGACTGATGCGGGCTGGCGGATGGAACCGCCGGTGTCCGTACCGAGGGCCAGCGGCGCTTCGAAGGCAGCGACAGCAGCAGCGGAACCGCCGCCGGAACCGCCCGGAATCCGGTCCAGGTCCCACGGGTTGCGGGTCGGGCCGTAGGCGGAGTGTTCCGTGGAGGAGCCCATGGCGAACTCATCCAGGTTGGTCTTGCCGAGCATCGGCATGCGTGCAGCGCGGATCCGGGAAATCACCGTGGCGTCGTACGGGCTCATCCAGCCCTCGAGCATCTTGGATCCGGCCGTGGTGGGCTGGCCCACCGTGACGATCAGGTCCTTGATGGCGATGGGCACGCCGGCCAGGGTGTGCAGTTCTTCGCCGGCGGCACGGGCCTTGTCCACACCGGCGGCGACTTCAAGCGCCTCGTCGGTGTTGACGTGCAGGAAGGCGTTGATCTCGCCGTCCACGTCGGCGATCCGGTCCAGGTGGGCCTGGGTGACCTCGACGGCGGAGACCTCGCGTGCGGCAAGCTTCTCCGCCAGGACGGCAGCGGGAGAGGTAATCAGTTCACTCATGGAAGTCTTTACTCCTCATCCAGGATGGCAGGGACCTTGAAGCGGCCTTCGGCGTTGTCCGGGGCACCGGACAGGGCCTGCTCATTGGTCAGCGTCTGCCCCACAACATCCTCGCGGAACACGTTCGTCAGCGGGATCGGGTGGGAGGTGGCCGGGATGTCCTCGCCGGCAACTTCGCTTACGGATTTGATCGAATCCACGATGACGTCAAGCTCGCCGGCCATTTTGTCCAGCTCGTCATCGGTCATCTCAATGTGGGCCAGCCGCGCCAGATGCGCTACAGCCTCACGATTGATCTCAGACATGAGTCTCCCATGCGTCTTATGCAGTATTTTCGGCCTTACGCCGGTATCCGTACCAGTCTACGGCGTTTGTGCCTTCGGTTCGGGTGGGCCGGGGGCGCGGCGGCAGTACTGCACCGGATAAGCCGGAAAGCAGCCTGCGACGCCGGTCCTCCGGGAGCTGCGGCCCGCTAGAGTTCCAGCCGGAAGACCCAGAGGATGTAGTCCTCGCCGGGAACGGTCCAGTCGCGTTCCGGCACCCGTTTGAAACCCAGGGACAGATACATGCTGTGCGCGCTGAGCATGCTGGTCATGCTGGTCAGTGAGACGGCATGGATTCCGTCAAGGCTGCGGGCGTGCTCGACAATCGCGCTGACCAGGGCGCGGCCCACTCCCCCGCGCTGCACGGCAGGATCGACGGCCAGCATACGGAACTCCAGCTCACCTTCGACAGCGACGTCGGTGTACGGCTGGCCGGCGAAGGTGACCGCTGCGGAACCCGCGACGACCCCGTCTTTCTCGGCAACCCAGAGTTCGGCGTGCTCGTCGCGGTGTTCTACGTTTTCAAGTTCCTGGACGTAAGGATTGTCAGCCTCAATGAACCCGGCCTTGAGGTACGCGTCCCGGGTGATCCGGCGGATGTCTTCATAATCAGCCGGTGTTGCCCGCCGGACGGTGATGCTCATTGGTGTTACGAATCCTTACGTGGGGGTTGATTTCCACGGTAGATTCTATCGGCCGCAGCGGCTCATTCCTGCCGCTGGTGACGCCCGGCACAGGCGGGTGGGGTGTGCGGGTCAGCGGCGCCGGGCAGCGGCGGCACACGCCACGCAGAACCGGGCTTCGGGCCGGATTTCCAGCCGGGCTTCGGGGATCGGCTCCCCGCAGCGCTCGCAGATTCCGTAGGCGCCGTCGTCGAGCCTTACCCTCGCTTCGAGCAATTCGATCAGGGACGCTTCGAGCGCGGCCAGCATGGACACTTCGTTGGCCCGCTCCACCGAAACCGTGGTGCCTTCCGGGTCGTGTTCGTCATCCGCCGGGGTGTCCTTGGCTGCTGCAGTGACTTCACGGATATCAGCCAGGACTGTGTCGATCTTCCCCCGGGCATCGTTGATGTGCTCATCAATGATGCCGGCAAAGCGGGCACTGTCCAGGTTGCCGGGCGTTCGGGGCTTGGGTTCCTGGACACGCGTGGTGACTGCTGGTGCCAACTTGCGCGATGCCGCTGTGACTTTACGTGGCATGGTGCATCCTCCCGGGTCCATGGATCTCGCTGAGTCCCCTCAATTATCCGCGTGAGGGTACGGAATACCCGCCCCTGAGCCTGTGCTTTCCTCAGGGCGTAATACTTCAGCCCCGAACGTGTGGCAGTTGGTCCCGTGTGTGCTTCCTGGGGTGGAAGCTCAAGATTGCCTCAAGACAGGCGCAGGCAATCCACAATTCTGGTGTTCTGCGGAAAACAGGTACTCCGGAACTCTCCGTTTCCGGTTGCGGACGGGCTAGTCTCACCTCACCGTTCCTGATTGGTCTCGGAACGCAGGTCTGACACTGGGGGTAGACATGAAGCAGGAAATCCGGCTTGCACCGGGCATGATCGTCAGCTGCCAAAAGGGCATCAGCTCCGTGAAGCTCCGCGTCATGGGGGCGAGCCGCTGCGACGGCTGCAGCAAGATGGGCGTCATTGTCCAGGTCATGGAGGACGCCGTGGTGGATAACTTCCACTATTGGAAGGGCCACGTGATCGTGATGGACCGCGACAAGATTTCGGTGGACTCCAAAACCGCCGTACCGTCCTGGACCGGCGCGTACTAATCCAGTCCGGTGTGAGCCACCAGGCTCGATGCCCGGTTGCTCACACCGGGACCTGCATCGGATAGTGCTTCCATCCCGGTAACCGAGTCGCACCACGCCTCCAGGAGTGTGCGGTCATGGCTCAGGGCCAGGACTCCCATGCCGCGGGCAGCGACCTCACTGCTGATGACCCGTACAAGCGACGCGGTGGTAGCGGCGTCCAGCATGGCGGTAGCTTCGTCGCAGATCAGATACAGGGGCTCTGCAGCCAGCGCCCGCGCCAGGCATGCCCGCTGCAGCTGGCCGTCAGAGACCTCGCGGGGGAACCTGTCCAACAGGTCGGGGGTCAGCTGGACCTCCGCGGCGAGTTCCATGACGCGGAGCTCCGTGTCTCTCCTGTTTGCTCGACGCACCCCTTCGGCTATCACCTGGCGCAGCGACAGACGCGGGCTGCAGGAGGCTCGGGGCGACTGGAAGAGCATCGCGACGTCGCCTGCGCGGCCCTTGCCTGGAAGGGGCACGGGTTGGCCGTTGCATGTCACCGTTCCGGCAGCAGCCGGAATCAGACCGGCCAGCAGCCGGGCAAGCGTTGTCTTGCCCGTCCCGGAAGGACCCGTAAGGCCCAGCTGATACCCCGCGGGCACACTGATGGTGACGTTGCTCAGGACCGGAGCAGCACCATAGGAGAACCCTGCGTTCAGGGCGCGGAGTTCAGCAGGCATAGTTTCCCTCCGGCTGCTCGGCGGCCATCAGCCGGTCGGCATAGCTGTACTCCTCGGGGAGGTCCGTCAGTTCAGGGGAGGTGCCGGGCATGGCCTGAAGACCATTGGCGGGCAGGGCTGCGAGCAGGTCCCGTGTGTACGGATGAGCCGGCAGCCCCAGGACCTCGGCCGCTGGGCCGGCCTCCACAATCCGCCCGGCATACATGACCGAAACCTCGTCTGCGGTGCCGGAATCCATGAGGCGCTGCAGATCGTGCGTGATGAGGATGACGGCGGTCCCCGAGTCGGCAACGCTTCGCAGCATCCCCAGGGTCAGCCGTGCCAGGTCAGGGTCCAGCCCGGAGACCGGTTCATCAGCCAGCAGGACGTCCGGCCCGCCGGCCAGGGCGAACGCAATCGCCGCCCGCTGCAGCATTCCGCCGCTGAGCTCATGCGGAAATGCGTCCAGTGCCCCAGGCTCCAGGCTCACCTGTGCCAGCAGTTCCTGCGGGCTGGCCGCGCCGCCAAGCTCGCGGACCGTTTCCTGCAGCTGGGACCCAACGGTCCGCACCGCCGTCAGGTAGGTTGCCGGCGACTGGGGTACATAGCCGATCACCCGCCCGCGCAGCGCGGCGGCCCGGGCTGCTCCGTCCAGGCCCGCAGTCAGGGGCGTCCGGGCACCGGAGGCGTCCACATAGTCCAGCCGGCCGCCGGCCACCGTGCCCGCAGGGAGCATACCGAGGATGGCGGAGGCAAAAGTGGTCTTCCCGCAGCCGGATTCACCGACGATGGCATGCACCCGGCCCCGGTGCGCGCTGAAGGTCATGTCTGTGGCCGCGTGGACCCAGGCTGTGCCCCGCCGTCTGCGGCTGGGAATGCGTACGGTGTGCCCTTCGGCCCGGATGGCGATGCTGTTCATTGTCTTCCTTCCGTCCGGGAGAGGATTCCGTTCCCGCAGGCGGCCACGGCCAGGGTGGTAACCAGCAGGAGCAGTGCCGGGAAAACCAGCGCCCACCATCCGCCGAGCATCACCTCCGACTGCGCTTCCTTCAGGAGCGTTCCCAAGGATGCCTGGTCCGGAGACAGGCCCAGCCCCAGGAAAGAGAGTGTGGACTCGTGCCAGATGGCGTGCGGCAGGAGCATCACTGTGGCCACCACCCCCTGTGCCAGCGTTCCCGGAAGGAAATGCCGCCGCAGCACCTCTCCCCGGGTCGAGCCAAGGAGGTAGGCAGCCTCCACGTATTCGCGGCTGCGCAGGGACAGGACCTCGGCGCGGACAATCCTCGCGACCTGTGTCCAGTGCGTGAGCGCAATGGAGGCGATGATGGCTGTCACCGATCCCCGGAACATCGCAACGATCACCACCCCCAGCAGCAGGTGGGGCACAGCGTTGATGCCGTCGATGACCCGCATGACTATTCGGTCCGTCCGGCCGCCGATCGTCGCCGAGGCAGCCCCGATCAGCATCCCGAGCCCCATCGAGGCAAGCGCGCAGACAACTGCGATAAGCAGTGAGACACGCAGCCCGGAGGCAAGCCGGATAAACAGGTCACGGCCCGCGTGGTCGGTTCCGAAGAGGTGGGCGGCCGACGGCGGAAGCCGGGCGGAGCTGAAATCGGTCAGTTTTTGGTCCGTGCCGGCAAGCAGCGGAACGAAGACGGCGTAGGCCGCGATCAGCACCAGGCCGGCAACCCCGAGGATCGTGCCGGCGGCGCGGAAGCCCCGTTTCCGGACGGCGGGACCGGTGAGGCGGAGACCTGCTGCTCCGGCGGCTTCCACGGCGCTAGACATCGGCGGACACCCTCGGATCAATGCAGACATACAGCAGGTCTGCGATCAGCGAACCGGCGAGCACGGTCACCGTCGTCAGCACCGTCAAGGCCGCCAGCAGCGCAAAGTCCAGGGCCTGCGCCGAGGAAACCACCGCTGCAGCCAGTCCCGGCCAGGAAAAGACCGTCTCCACCAGCACGGCTCCCACTATGACCTCCGGAAGGCGGGAACCAAGGACGGCTATGAAGGGAACCAGGGCAGAGGGCATCACATGCTTGCGGATGACGGTCTTTTCGCTCAGTCCGCGCAGCCTGGCGCCCCGCACGGCGTCGGAAGCGAGCGCCTCGTTGGTGGAGGCCCGCAGGGAAAGCACCAGCCACGGAAGCTGTGAAAGTGCCGTAGCCGCAACGGGGAGGATCATGTGGCGCAGCACCTGCCCCGCAGTCGGCTCCGTGCCTGGATCGCTCAGTCCTCCCCCGGGCAGGAGCCCCAGGCCCAGGGCGAACACCGCGAGCAGTCCCAGTGAGATCACAAACGGCGGCAGTCCTTGCAGCAGTGTTGCCGCGGCGGCAGCAGTCCGGTCCAGGACGCCCCCGGGGCGGCGGGCGCAGCGGGAAGCGATCAACAGCGAACCCAGGGCTGCCAGGACCAGCCCCGTTCCCGCCACCAGCAGCGTCCACGGCAGCCGTTCGGCGATCACGGACGCGACCGGCTGCCGGAACACCCGGGAATAGCCCAAGTCCCCGGACAGTGCTGAGGTCAACCAGTGCCACCACGCCTGGATCCAGGAGGCGCCCAGCCCAAGGGATTCCGAGAGCACCTCGCGCTGCTCCGCGGAGGTTTGCGCGAAGCGGTCCCCCAGGTACGCGGCGAGCGGATCGAAGGGTGAGACGCTGGCGAGCAGGAACACGAGAAGGGAAACGCCCACCGCCACCGGTACGCCCAGGCCCAGACGCCGCAGGACGATCAGGCGCACCTCATGCAGCCGTCTGCGCCGCCGTACCGGCCGGGACACTGCCTCGAAGCCCGGCACCGGGTCAGTCCCGGGTCCAGTCGCGGAGGCTCCACCAGAAACCCCAGCCGACGTCGTGGGCGTGCGGTTCCAGTACGGTCTGGACGTTGTTCCAGCCCTGGTCCTCCTGGACATAGTTGTGATCGACAAAAGCGAGCATGACGTAGCCGGGGTCCTGGATGTACAGGTCCTGGACGGCCAGATAGTGCTCCGTGCGTTCCTCGGCATCCAGGCTGCTGCGGGCGGCCTGGAGGTGCGAGTCCATTTCCGCGCTTCCGGTTCCGCCTGGGTTCGCAAAGGGTGACCCTCCCGGGAGGGGGGTGTGGAGGGTTTCGAAGAGCTGTGTGTCCAGGTCGTAGGGTTTGTCACCACCGCCCAGCAGGATCCCCACTTCTCTGCGGCGTTCCTCGATGACGTTCCAGTCCGTGCCCAGGAGGGTGACATCCACGCCGAGTTCGGACATGTCAGAGGCAAACGCGAGCGCCAGGTCCCGGCGGAGCGTATCCGTGGCGTTGTAGGCAACCTCAAACCCGGCGCGCTGTCCGTCCCTGGTCCGGATGCCGTCTTCGCCGCGCAGCCAGCCGGCGTCGTCCAGCAGCTCCCCGGCACCCTGGGGATCGTAAGGGAAAACGGCTCCGGGGTCGAAGGCTTCGCCGTAAATGTCAGCGACCGGAGTATGCGCGGGTTTGCCGCGCCCGCCCAGGACGTGGTCAACCATGCCCTGGCGGTCAGCAGCCATGTTCATGGCCATAACTGCGGCCGGGTCAGTGGCAAAGGCACTGTCTGCAGGCAGCGAAAGCCCGCGCCAGTCGGCCGTCTTGACGGCCTCGTAGAAGTATCCGGACTTGCCCTCATACCGGGCGGCCAGGAGCGGCGGCAGGACTGTTCCGTCGATTTCCCCGGCCTGGAGCCGCTGGGCCCGCGAGTTGTCATCCGGCACGTGGATGATGGTGACGGTTTCCACTTCGGGAGCGCCGTTCCAGTGGTCCGCGTTGGCCGTAAGAACAGCTTCGCCCGGGCGCAGCGAGGCCACTTTGTAAGGGCCGGTTCCCACGGGGTCTGTGTTCAGGGAGGATTCTGCCGCCAGGCCCTTAGTCAGCCGTTCGGACGGAGCGATGCCCAGCAGCAGCCGGCTGGGAAACCCGGCGTAGGGGTATTTCAGCGTGAAGGTGACCGTACCGTCCGGACCGGCTTCGACGTCCTGCAGCATGTCATAGGACGTTGCCAGTTCGGAGGCTGAGGCGGGATCGATCACGGCGCGGTACGTGGCTGCGACATCACCGGCGTCCAGCTCCGTACCGTCGGTGAACTTCACGCCGGAGCGGACCTGGACAGACCATTCGGTACCCTCGGGATTGCTCTCCGGCATTTCCGTTGCCAGCCAGGGAACCAGCTCCGGCAGGGATGATGACCCGTCCTGGGGGGACAGCCGCAGCAGCCCGTCGTAGATCTGTGACTGGCCGCTGTCTCCGTGACCGCCTATGGGGTTGAACTGTCCGGGTTCGTTTGCGTCCGCCAGGATGATTCCGTTGGTCTCCCCCGGAGAGCCGCTGCAGCCCGCCACCGCCGCGAGGATTGTCACGGCCCCAACCGCCAAAACCCTGTTCCGGTGGTTTCCTGCTGGCATAGGGGAACTCCTCAACGTATGCATACGTGTGCAGCAATTGGTGGATCAATTCTCGACCCCTGCCCTTAGCCCAGCTAGGGTTCAGGCATCGAAGGGACGTTTCGAACCGAAATCCGTCCGCGGCCGCAACCAGAAGGGATGCGCTCATGGGATCCTCGACCGGCAGCGCATCCCCAGACCCTGCGGCGCACGCACTCGGCGCCGTGGACGTTGCAGCGTGGTGTACCCGGTTTGAGCTGATTTCCAATCCTACCCGGCTGCAGCTTCTGCTTTGCCTTCATTTCAGCCCCGGCATTACTGTGACGCGGCTGGCAGCTGCGTCGGGAGTCAGCCAGACCGTGGTCAGCCAATCACTGCGCAGGCTGCGGGACCGCGAATGGGTGGAGGCCGCAAAGGTAGGCCGGGAGCACCGCTACCGGATCGTGGACGAGTCCCTGCACCGGCTCCTCCACGTCATTGGAGCTCCGCACTCCGAGAAGAGTGCACAGCATTCCAACGGGTCCGGGCCCGCCTGAACCTTCCTAGGAAGGCGGCACCAGCCAGGCCGTGGTCACCGCGGCCAGCCGCTCGGCGTCGCCCATCCGTCGTTGCGGCGAGCCGGGACGGCCGACCGTCAGGCCCGCTTCCTCCGCGATGAGCGCACCGGCAGCGAAGTCGTGCTCGTTCAGGCCGCGTTCCGCATAGGCATCCAGCGTGCCGTCAGCCACCATGCACAGGTCCAGTGCGGCCGAGCCCAGCCTCCGCAGGTCGGCATAGCCCTCCATCAGCACCGCGAGCCCGGCGTACTGCTCGGTGCGGACCTCCGGTTCATAGGAGAATCCCGTGCCGAGCAGCTTGCCCGAGCGCTCGGGATCCGGCCCGTGGAGCCGGCGCAGGCTGCCGTGCTCGGCCAGCCAGGCGCCGTGGCCCCGCGCGGCCCAGTAGACCCGTACCAGCGCCGGGGCGTGGACCGCTCCGGCCAGCCAGTCGCCGTCGGCGTTTACCGCGGCCACCGAGGTGGCGTAGAAGGGGATGTTGCGGATGAAGTTGGTGGTCCCGTCCAGCGGATCCACCGACCAGCGGATACCGGAGGGATCCTCGGGAACGCTGGCTTCCAGTTCCTCCCCGGTCACTGTGTCAAAGGGCCGCAGCCGGTTGATGACCTCGCGGACCGCGTACTCGGCCTCGGTGTCATAGGCGGTGACCCAGTCACCGGAGGCTCCCTTGTTCTCGACGTGCAGCCCCGCCTCCGAGCGTTTGGCCAGCACAGCGGCTCCGGCGGCAGCAGCCTGCCGGGCGACATCGAGCAGTTCCAGCGGATCGGGGGCGGGTGCTTCGGTCATGGCGTGGCTTCCTCAGCTTCTGCGCTCTTCAGCGGTCCGTTTTCCAGCAGCTCGCGAAACCCGTCCTCGTCCAGCACGGGAACCCCCAGCGACTCTGCCTTGTCCAGCTTGGTGCCGGCGTTTTCCCCGGCCACCAGGTAGTCGGTCTTTTTCGACACGGAGCCCGAGGCCTTGCCGCCGCGGGTGATGATCGCTTCCTTGGCCTCGTCGCGGCTGAAGTTCGGGAGCGTTCCGGTGACGACGATGGTGAGGCCTTCCAGCGTGCGCGGCTGGGATTCGTCCCGTTCGTCGGCCATCCGGACGCCGGCGCGTGCCCAGGAGTCGACGATTTCAACGTGCCAGTCTTCGGCGAACCATTCCTCCAGCGCTGCCCCGATCGTCGGGCCCACGCCGTCCACGTGCGCGAGCTGCTCTTCGGTGGCAGCGCGGATGTTCTCCATGGAGCCGAACGCCGTGGCGAGGGCGCGTGCCGCCGTCGGGCCTACGTGCCGGATGGACAGTGCCACCAGCACGCGCCAGAGCGGCTGCGACTTGGCCTTTTCGAGTTCTTCGAAGAGCTTGCGGGTGTTGGCCGAAGGCTCGGAGGGCTTCTTCGCGGTGCCCTTGGTGTAGAAGTACGGCACCAGTTCGGTACCCACCACTACGCCCTTGGAGCGTTTGGGCCGTTCGATCCGGACATCGGCCAGGTCTTCTGCCTTGAGATCGAACAGGCCGGCCTCGCTGGTCAGCGGCGGGTTCTCCGGTTCAGCGGGTGAGGTCAGCGCGATGGCTGCTTCCCAGCCCAGTGCCTCGATATCGAACGCGCCGCGGCCTGCCAGATGGAAAACGCGCTCGCGCAGCTGGGACGGGCAGGAGCGGGCATTGGGGCAGCGGATGTCCACGTCGCCCTCCTTGGCCGGCTTCAGCTCCGTGCCGCAGGAGGGGCAGTGGGTGGGCATCACGAAGTCGCGCTCGGAACCGTCGCGGAGGGCGGCGACGGGTCCCACGATTTCGGGAATGACGTCGCCGGCCTTGCGCAGCACCACGGTGTCGCCGATCTTGACGCCCTTGGCCTTCACCACGTCCTGGTTGTGCAGCGTGGCCATCTCCACGGTGGACCCGGCGACCTTGACCGGCTCCATGATGCCGTAGGGGGTGACGCGGCCGGTGCGGCCCACGTTGACCCGGATGTCCAGCAGCTTGGTGTTCACTTCCTCCGGCGGGTACTTGTACGCCACGGACCAGCGCGGCACCCGGGAGGTGTGGCCGAGCGCGCGCTGCAGGGCGAAGTCGTCCACCTTGACCACGATGCCGTCAATCTCATGGGCCAGGTCATGCCGGTGTTCGCCGTTGGTCGCAATGAACTCCAGGACCTCGGCATAGGTGTCCAGCACCTTGTAATACGGCGAGGTGGGCAGGCCCCAGGCCTTGAGCAGCTCGTAAGTTTCGGACTGGCTGCCGGCTCCGAGCCCTTCCCGGGCGCCGATGCCGTGCACATACATGCTCAGCGGGCGCTCCGCGGTGACCTTCGGGTCCTTTTGCCGCAGCGACCCGGCGGCCGCGTTGCGCGGATTCGCGAAGGGCGCCTTCCCGGCGTCGACCATTTTCTCGTTGAGGCGGGCGAACTCCTTGGACGGGATAAAGACTTCGCCGCGGATTTCCACCTCGGAGGGAAGGTTCTCGCCCTTGAGCCGGCGCGGAATGGAGGCAATCGTGAGCACGTTGTGGGTGATGTCCTCACCGGTGGTGCCGTCGCCGCGGGTTGCCGCGCGGACCAGTTCCCCGTTGCGGTACAGCAGGTTCACTGCCAGGCCGTCGATCTTCAGTTCGGTCAGCCACCGGACCTTCGAACCCGGCGCGATGGACGCGATCGACGCTTCGGCCCGCTTCACCCAGGCATCGAGTTCATCCAGCGAGAACACGTCTTCCAGGCTGTACATGCGGGACAGGTGTTCCACCGGGGCGAACGCCGCGGACACCTCTCCCCCGACTTCCTGGGTAGGGGAATCGTTGGTCACCAGTTCGGGATGGAGAGCCTCGAGCTTCTCGAGCCGGCGGTACAGCTCATCGAACTCGGCGTCGGAAACCAGCGGGGCGTCCTCGTTGTAGTACGCGAAACGGTACTTTCGCACCTGGTCGGAAAGAGTCTCATACTCTTCCCGCAGGCTGTCGCTGGGCGGCGTGTCCGTGCTGACGGCGTCGACGGCTTCTTCAGGGGAGGTCTTAGCTGTGCTCACCTACCCAATCTTGCCGTATGTACGACGGCGGCGGGAGCTGTGCGGGGACGCTCGGCAACGCGGGTCCCCGGTCAGGGCAGAAAAATTCTCTGCCGCTGTCGATATCCAGGCGCGCCGTTCGACGGCATAGTAGGAGGCGCACGGAGCCCTCCTCAAACAGAGCAGGAGAATGCCATGAAGTACATGATGATTATGCGTTCCACTGATGCCGGCGTCGAAGCGTATAAAGATGTGCCGTTTGAAGAGGTGATCAACCGGATGGGCGCCTACAACGAATCGATGATCAATGCCGGGGTCCTGCTGGCGGGTGAAGGGCTCGCCGAGGTCACGGAGGACAATAACTTCGTGGTCGACTTCTCCCAGGAGCCGCCGCTGGTCACAGACGGCCCGTACGGCGAGACCCACGAACTCTTCAACGGGTTCTGGATCATCCAGGCTTCCTCCAAGGAAGAAGCAGCGGAGTGGGCCGGCAGGTGCCCGCTCGGCCCCGGATCGAAGCTTGAAGTCCGGCGGGTGACCGATGCCTCCGACTTCGAGGATTTCTCCAACAACGAGTACATCCAGAAGGAAGAAGGCTGGCGCGAGCAGGAAGAGAAGCTGCGCGCGGAGAACCCCTAAGGTCATGGCCTCCATGGACTGGGCTGGTGAGGACACCGCCGCGGCGGTCCGTCGCCGGATAGACGCCATGTGGCGGATTGACGGTGCCGGGATTGTCGCGGCGCTGGCCCGTGCCACCGGGGATGTCGGGCTGGCGGAGGATGTTGCCCAGGAAGCGGTGGCTGAGGCCCTGGCCCAGTGGCCGGCCGAGGGAGTGCCGCGGAATCCGGCGGCCTGGCTCACCGCCGTCGCCAAGCGCAAGGCCATTGATGCATGGCGGCGGGCGGAACGCCTTCAGGACCGTTACGCGGATCTGGGCAGGAGCCTGGAGGACGTTGCCGAGCCGGAGTGGGATCCCCTGCCGGACGACGTCCTGAAACTGGTTTTTGTGGCCTGTCATCCAGTGCTGTCCCGTGAAGCGCAGGTGGCGTTGACCCTGCGGATTGTGGGCGGACTCTCCACCGGGGAGATCGCGCGGCTGTTCCTGCTTCCGGTGGCCGCGGTGCAGCAGCGGATCGTCCGGGCAAAGAAGACGCTGGCCGCGGCCAAGGTGCCGTTCGATGTTCCGGAACCCAATGAATGGCACGACCGGCTCGGCGGGGTTCTCGCCGTGATCTACCTCCTGTTCACGGAGGGGTACGCTGCGTCCGCCGGGACGTCGTGGATGCGCCAGGACCTGGCATCAGAGTCCCTGCGGCTGGGCCGGCTGCTGTCCAGGCTTGTTCCGCGGGAGCCGGAGGCGCTCGCATTGGTGGCCCTGATGGAATTCCAGGCATCCCGGTTCCGTACCCGGACCCGTGCGGACGGGTCCCCCATTCTGCTTGCCGACCAGGACCGCACGCTGTGGGACCGCACCCAGATTGAGCGCGGGCGGGCTGCCCTGGCCCAAGCTGACGCGCTGGGGCGGGGCCGGGGAAACTATGCCCTGCAGGCCGCGATCGCCCAGTGCCACACGGTTGCTCCGAGTGTCGAGGGAACTGACTGGCACCGGATCGTACTGCTGTATGAGGCTTTGGGCCGGCTGGCGCCTTCTCCCGTGGTGGAGCTAAACCGTGCCGTAGCGGTATCCATGGCCACCGGTCCGGCGACGGCGCTGGAGATGGTGGACCGGCTTGCTGCCACGGGCGCGCTCCGTGGCTCGCATCTCCTGCCCAGCGTGCGGGCTGAACTGCTGTCCCGGCTCGGCCGGATGAAAGAGGCACGGACCGAATTCAGTGTTGCCGCCTCTCTGGCGCACAATGACCGGGAGCGGGAGGTCCTGGAGCGCCGCGCTGCAGGGCAGTGAATGCACTGCGGATTAGTTGGCGTCCTTCCGCCAACGCACCTTGGATTTGATGTTGTGGATCATGCTGGCAGGCAGCCAACCAAAAACCGCGCTTCTTTGAACCGGTTCGTTATGGAACGTGTGAAAACCGTGGTCTTCAACAAGGTCCATTCTCTCCTCCGCCGAGAAGTCATTACCGACGACTACCGCCAAATTTCCTTCCGCGTCCTCGGCGTGAATCTCCATAACCCGCCAGGGCCTTAGCTCTCCCGTAGCCGCGACGGCATGGATATCTGTTACGTCCTCCGGTGGTACACCCAGCGTGTACGCAACGGCCGGTCCTGGGAATCTTTCCCCGTAGTCATGCCGTTTCCATTCCGGACCGGGCGATTCACCACCCTCCTGGACCAAATAGATGAGCCCGCGTATGGGGTCCGTGGAGCGAAGCTCATACTCATGCCCATTCCAGGTGCCGTATTTTCCAGAGAGCTTAGTCCCGTCAGCCATCCACATGGTTAGAGGCTAATCCACTTTCAGTAGGTCATGCTCGGTCAGAACGACGTCGGAGAGGTCTTCCCAACGAAACTTTCCGTGATACTCACCCGGCCCGGCAATAGTGATCTCCGGGATTTCTCCGCGGCGAATCTGGTCCTCTTTCGGACCGCCATCAACAAAGGCATACACCCTTCCCTCGCGGTATTTGAGAATGCCTACCCCGAGCCCTTGCCAAGTAGCCAGCACTGAGACGTCCACTAACCGGTCCAAGTCTCTCTCCGAGATTATCCGGGTCCAAGACAGGGGCCTGCCTCTATCATCCGCATCATCAGAAGGCTGCCACTGTTCCCCCGGGGATTCTTCGGCAGGCGTATAAAGAAACAAGCGTCCATGACCCAACGAGTTGGCCCGTAACCACTCTCCCTGCAGCACACCGTACATTCCGGGGACCCGCATCCCGTTGGGCAGGTACTCCTGCCCCCGCGGGTAATCAGGCTCGGCCATGTCCTCCTCGTCTCCGCTATTGGGAAGAGGGGGTACCAGCCGCAATCCAGTCATCGGGCTATCCCCGGAACGCCAGGGACGGCAACCGGTTCTGGCTCACCTGAACATCCTGCACCTGCGACGCCGGCACCACCGTCCAATACACCCCGGCATCAGCCTTGTTCAGCCCCAACGCCTCAGCCCGGTCCGCGTTATGCCCCGTATAGAACAACCGGTAGACCTGCCCGTCCTCACCCTGGGCAACGTCGGTGATCCGGAACGGCTCCCCCTGCCACGAACACGTCGCCAGCAGCTCATAGAAGTCCTGGATCTCCCCCAGTCCCACCGTCCGGCGCCAAACCCCCTTCGGGGTCCGCTCAAAACCCTCCACCCCGGGATCCGACGGGGCCGCCACTTCAACAGACCGGCCTTCGTCCACCAAATCAGCACGGAACACCTGCCCCTGCCACACAGCGGACCAGCCCATAATGTGCGACGGGGTATGCGCACCAGGCCGGGAAATCCCCGAGGCATCGGACACACCCCAACCGGTAGCTACCTCAAAATAGACCGCCATCAGTTCCTCAGGCTGTCCGGCCCGGATACGCCACAGCTCAGCTCCCGGCGGAATGGCACACTCATCCAGGAAATACACCGGCACCACACCACCGGACCACGCCGCGAAACCTGTCCCCGTAAACGGCGGACGGTCCACGAACTCCGGGCCCGCAGCATCGTGCACATAGATGGACAGGGGCACCTGGAACCGCAGCACATCAACGTACCCGGCAGCCCGGTCCCACGGCGTACTCGGGAAATCCAGGCCATGAACCGCAAACAAGTCCTCCGGGGTCTGCGCATGCACCGCATCCCCCGCATTCACCACAAACCCCGAAACCGTATCCCGGTTACCACCCACCAGGAACTCAACCTGCGACGGACTCAAAGCCTTCTGCAAAAAATTCATTACTACCCTTCGGTAGATCAATCAGTCACTGCCAAATGGAATAGTTTCTACGTTGATATCCCGAATACGGTCAGCAGGAAGCCAGCCGGCAACGAATACGTGTTCCAACGGTTCGTTCTCGCTAAACGGCTTGAAGTTGTGGTTGTTGATAAGTTGGCGCTTGTACTGCGCAGCCATCGGGTCGATGCTTTCCACGGCCAGCTTCCCTTCATGGTCTTCCGCGATGACCATGAAGTTACGTCCCGGGCCCATGTTGCCGGTGACCTCAATGCTGTGGCGGTTGGTAACTTCGTCTGCCGGGACATCCAGGCTGTGGGCAAGGGGCGTTTTTGCAAATCGGTCCGGAAAGGTTGCGGTGTGCCATTCCGGGCCTGGCGAATCGCCGCCGTTCTGCACCAGGGTCAAATACCCTTCATATGGCTTCAGGGACCAAAGCTCAAATTCTCGCCCCTTCCATGTCCCGTAATTTCCGGTGAGCTTTGTCCCGTCTTTTCTCCACATAATTACAGGCTCATCCATCCAGTTTTTTGATTAAAGACTCCCACTAATACTTCGTTTCCGTCCCTGTCGATCCGCCACATTTCCGCACCTGATTCCATTATCACACCCCTGTCGACCTTGAGTTCCGGCACAGTGCATTCTCCAGCGGGCCGGCACCGGGGCGGACCGGTCCACGAGACTCCGCACGTGTGCGGGGCTCAACGGCTTCTGGAAAATCATGCCCTCTTCTTTCAACGAGACGGAATCTTCATGCAGGGCTTAGCTACTTCAACAACTCCCGCTCTGACGTAACGAGGTCGGTGATGTCCTCCCAGCGCAGCTTTCCATGATATTCACTACGTCCGGCAATCGTGATCTTCGGGATTTCTCCGCGGCGAATCTGTTCCTCCTTCGGACCGCCATCGACAAAGGCAAATACCGTTCCATCGATGTATTTTTGGATGCCTATGCTGAGGCTGCGCCATTTAGCGGACACGAGAACGCGCACCAACCGGTCTAAGTCGCTTTCAGTGACTTCCCGGGACCAGGACAGGGGCCTGCCCCTGTCATCTGAATTAGCTGAGGGAAGCCATCGATCCCCCGGGGAATCTTCGGCAGGCGTGTAAAGAAGAACTCGTCCATGACCCAGTGGGTTGGCCCGAAACCACTCACCGTGTAAGACACCATACATACCCGGGACCCGCATCCCGTTGGGCATGAAAAGTTCGAATCTCCTGGGGGCGGGAAGGGCCCTGGCATCCGCGTCTTCTATATCGGGGATAGGGGGTACCAACCGTAATCTAGTCAACGGAATTCATAACCTTTCGCGATCGCCGACGCATCGGCGCCAGTGGGATGCAGGATAGGTTGGGCCCTTTCGCCTAGTGAGGAACCGCAGTTATCCCCGGAACGCCAGGGACGGCAACCGGTTCTGGATCACCTGAACATCCTGCACCTGCGACGCCGGCACCACCGCCCAATACACCCCGGCATCAGCCTTGTTCAGCCCCAATGCCTCAGCCCGGTCCGCGTTATGCCCCGTATAGAACAACCGGTAGACCTGCCCGTCCTCACCCTGGGCAACGTCGGTGATCCGGAACGGCTTCCCCTGCCACGAACACGTCGCCAGCAGCTCATAGAAGTCCTGGATCTCCCCCAGTCCCACCGTCCGGCGCCAAACCCCCTTCGGGGTCCGCTCAAAACCCTCCACCCCGGGATCCGACGCGGCCGCCACCTCAACGGAGCGGCCCTCGTCCACCAGATCAGCACGGAACACCTGCCCCTGCCAGACCGCCGACCAGCCCATAATGTGCGACGGAGTATGTGCACCAGGCCTGGAAATCCCCGAGCCATCGGCCACACCCCAGCCGGTCGCTACCTCAAAATAAACCGCAATCAGTTCCTCAGGCTGCCCGGCCCGGATACGCCACAGCTCAGCTCCCGGCGGAATGGCACATTCATCCAGGAAATACACCGGCACCACACCACCGGACCACGCCGCGAAACCCGTCCCCGTAAACGGCGGACGGTCCACGAACTCCGGGCCCGCAGCATCGTGCACATAAACGGACAGCGGCACCTGGAACCGCAGCACATCAACGTACCCGGCACTCCGGTCCCACGGGGACCCCGGGAAATCCAGGCCATGAACCGCAAACAAGTCCTCCGGGGTCCGCGCATTCACCGCATCCCCGGCATTGACCACAAACCCCGAAACCGTATCCCGGTTACCACCCACCAGGAACTCAACCTGCGCCGGACTCAAAGCCTTCTGAAAATAATTCATTACTACCCTTCGGTAGATCAATCAGCCAATGTCGAACGGAACGGTTTCTACGTTGATATCCCGAATACGCCCAGCAGGAAGCCAGCCGGAAACCGGCACGTGCTCCAGCGGCTCATTCCTACTGAACGGTTCGAAGCCGTGATTATTGATGAGCTGCCGCTTATAGAGAGCTGCCATGGGATCAATGCTCTGGACTGCCAGGTTTCCGTCCCGGTCCTCGGCAAGGATTCTCAGCTCACGTCCCGGCCCCATCGATCCGGTAGCCGTTACTTCGTGAAGGTTGCTGACCTCCGCAGCCGGGACACGCCGAACATAGGCCGTATCCGGGTACGCGAACTGGTTCGGCTGTCGAATAGTCCGCCAGTCCGGTCCCGGCGCGGGTCCGCCTTCCACCACCAGCGTGAAGGTGCCGTTTCTGGGACGCAGGCTCCGGACTTCATACTCCTGTCCCTGCCATGTGCAGTATCTGCCGGTGAGCTTGGTTCCATCTTGACGCCACATACTCAGAGACTAATCCACATTCTGGAGTCCAAATCGTAAACTCCCACCAGGACCTCGTTCCTGTCCCTGTCTATCCGCCACATCTCGGCGCCGTCCTCCATATCCACTCCATACTTCACCTTTAGCTCCGGAACAATGGGCAGATCATCAACCCGGCTGCTTGTGAGACCGTGCCCGGTGTTCGGCCATCCAGCGGGGTCTTCGAGCGTCCATGCGCCGGCTTCCGTATTGGCATGTTCACGGTAGGCAGCCATGTCCTGTTCCTTGAGCCGCAGGTCTTCCGTGGTCTGTGTGCCGTTTGCGGCCCGGAGCTGCTCAGCGGAGCGGTCGCGCCGCAGCTCTTCCACCCGGGCATCGTTGGAGTAGTCCGGGATGTGGATGGGGTCTGCTTTCTGCGCGTGAAAACGCACCGCATACACAGCTTCGGTTTCTCCGACCTTGTACGGCATGCTGCCGTCGGGAAGAACGTAATCCAGCCTTAGGCCAAGAATGATCTCGTCCACTGTCCGCAGTGAGGCCGTATCCGCGGCTTGGGTGATGAATCCACCCATGCTGCCCTTGTAGGTGTCGGCATTGTCCAGAACGGTGCGAGCATCATCAGCGCCCAGGATCTTCTGGAACGGCTGGCTGATGTCCCCGCTGCCCAGCAGATGCCGGACGTCGTGGACCAGGACCGCCTGCGCATCGGTCAGGTCGTAGTAGTAGCGGGTCGGGATTCCGCGCAGGGCGTTCTCCAGCGGGCTGCCACCGGGGCGAACCGGTCCACGGGCCTCGCCGTCGAAAGCCTTCTCCAGCAGATCAGCAACCTGTGTTTCCACCACATCCGGCGGCAGCTTACCGTCCGGGCCGCGCAGCCCATCCAGGGCCTGAAACTCAGACGGCGGAAGATGGGCAGCAAGGAAATCGTCAGTGTTCTTCCACGTCGCAGGATCCAGGGAGCGCTGCAGCTGCGCAATCTGGTCGTGGCGGGTCGAGACAGTATGAGTGCGGTCCCCGAACTCAACCTTCTCCACCCGGCCCTCAGCGTCGTAGTGCACAACCGGCTTGGGCGCAGGCGCATCCATTGCATCCATGGCATCCGGCGCCTCAGCTGACGCGGACGAATCAGCGTCACCGTTCCGCTGGCCGCCGGCAGCATCGTCAACAGCACCAGGGCGCACATCGTCGGCGTCGCCCTTTACACCCGGACGGGCATCGTCAACGTCCAAGTGGCCCGCTGGAGCAGACGTCTCCGTGGTCCTGCCTGACGGCGTGCGGTCCTCCGGAACGGCATGCCCGGGCTTACCCGACGGCGGTTCAGCACCAGTACCGTTGCTGCGCACCGGGGCATCCGGTGTGGACGACCGGCCGCCGGAGGACTCAGGAACGTTCGTGCGCACCGGAGCATCCGGCGTCGCCGTAGAATGCGGGACCGTGGCCCCGGAGCCTGATCCGCCGCCGGTGCGGGTAGGCGGAGTGTCCGGAGTGAACGCCACGACCCGGGGCCCCGCCCCGCCGGCACCGGCCAGCGCGGGAGTGCCGAACCGGCCGTGGCCGGCGTTGGCCAGCACGGTATCAACCTTGTTCAGGGCCGAGTTCAGTGCCGCCCGGCCTGAGTCCAGCGCTGACTTGCTCGAATCGATCACGAACTGATCCGCCGCCTGCCACGCGGCGCCGACCTTGCCGACGGTCACCCGGGAGGTGTCCACCACGGTGGTGATGGCGTTGATCTTGAAAGCCTGCGCTGCGTCCGTGATCTTCACCGTTACAGCCCCCACTTTGCCGATGCCGGAGGCATTCACCACCGCAGAGACCTTGCCTGAGGCGTTGGCTATGTCGCCGATCTTCCCCGCTACCGAGCCGACCTTCGCCGTGGCTCCAGCGCCTGCCGTGAGCAGGATCGAAGCCAGGTCGAACGACGTCGCGCCGGCAGCATAGGCAGGATCGGTCTGCCATTCGTCCCAGTGGATAGCGGCCTTGCCTACGGCCAGCAGTTCGTCGCCGGCCTGCCGAACCCGGTCGCCGTTGCCGCTGGCTAGCAGAGCCACCTGGACGACGGGGCTGGTCATGATGGCCAGGTTGGTCGCCAGAGCCCCCAGGCCTTTCCAGGTCTGTGCGAAGGCCTCGCCGCCGCCGAGCCCCACCATGTTGCCCAGGCCGGTGACCGTGCCCGTAATACCGCTCCAGACACCCTTGCCGAAGGAGGCAACACCGTCCCATGCATCCCGGTACCAGGGTTTGTCCCATTCGGTGGGCTGCCCCCAGGGAACATTGCCCTCCACTGCGGCTGCGTCGAGCTGCTCCCCGCTGAAGCCGAACTCCACTTCGCCGGTGCCGGCGCCCTCTTCAGTGGTCAGGACGTAGGACGGGCCGCCGTAGATAGCGCTGATCGCGTTGGCGCAGACGCGCTGGGCTTCCTGGAGATCCGCGTACAGCAGGTTCAGGTCGCCGATGATGTTCTGTTCGGCCTGGATCAGGCCTTCGTCGTCATCCCAGTCGTCCTGGCTGCGTCCACGGGTCCGGGAGAAGAAGTTGGCAGCGTCGGCCTTCACCGCGTCCAGCCGCACCTTGAGGGCGTCCACCGTATCCGCGTAGGCCAGCACAGCTTTATCGACAGTGCCAACGTCGGAATCGAGATCCCCGGCGGAAGTTGTGACCGGACGGAAGGCGTTGAACACCACCTCGGAACCGGCGATGTCATAAACGTCCGGTGACTGCAGGTGCGACCACGCTGCAGATGATTCCTCGGCCGTGTCCACAACGTCGCCGACGGCGCTGACCAGCGCTGCGGCTGCCGCGCGGATCGCTTCCGGATCCGGCAGCACAGCCTCGAACGCTGCGATGTCGATACTCAATGGTTTCCCCCGGGTTTAGCTGGATACGAATGCCGACGCGACTGCGCCTGGCCTAAACGGCCTGTGGCCCAGGTCCTGAATGAACGGCGGGTTCAGGCGCCTGTGGCGGATTATCCGCGGCCCCCTGGGCTGCACGCATCGACGCTTCACGGGCATCGTCGGCCATCTGCGCATCGGATTCGAGCAGGATGGTCAGAACATTGTTGACAGCGTTCACGGCATTTGAGGACCGGCCGGCAATGTTGGTGAAGGCGGGGTTGATCAGCTTCTCTGTCAGAGCGCCCAGTTCCGCAGCCACCGGCTCTGCCATGCAGGCCGTGGCCAGCTCGCTGATCTTCTCCCCCACCGCGGTGAATTCCGCCTGGTATTCCTCCAGCAGCGGTGCTACCTGCTGGAGGACTCCGGACACTGCACCGGGGTTGACGTTGTAGCTCACCGGCTAGCCAATGTTCTGGACAGCGCTCCTGGCACGCGACCCGGCGCTGGTGGCGGTCTGGTCGTTGAGGTTCAGCGTCTGCTTGACCAGGGCAATGATGTTGCGGGTCTCGTTGGCGGCGTTGCGGAAGCGGTTTTCCACTGCCTGGTACTCCTCGGAGACACCGTCGGCCTGGAAATCGGACATGGCCGCGTTGACGGCCTTTTCACGCTCGCCAATCAGCGACTCAAGCCGGGCAACAATGCTCTGGATGTCCCCCTGCACGGCGGCAGAGGTGTCGGTGTCATAGCTCAAACGATCCTGGGACATGGCAGTTCCTTTCGAAGAACGGGTGGGAAGGGGCTTAGCGCGAAGAACCGAAGCGGGCGGCGTCGAAGCTTGCCGCACCCTGCTGCTGGGCCGCGTTGTCCGCCGATTCCTGGTCGCCCATCTGGAAGGAGCGGTCCATTTCGGACTGGCCCATGAGGATTGCCGAGAGCGAACTGTTCAGCTCATTGGCGATCTCATCAGTGCGGGCCTTGAATTCATCGAAGCGCACCCGCCCCTGGCCGTTGAACTTGCCCTGCAGCGGTGTGACCGCCTCCATCAGGTTCCGGACCAGCTGGCCCAGGTCCTCGTTGGAGTGCCCCGTCTGCTGCGTCAGTGTTCCAAGGGTCGAGGACCCCATATCGAATTTCATGTCAAACCACCTTCGGCACCTGCGTGCCCTCGTCCGGTCATTCCCCCCGCTGCCGTCCGGGCCGGCGAGTGCCAAGCCGTTCCGCTGAGCGGTACCCCACCATCCAAGCCGTATACGGAATCTGACGCAATGGGGAGAACTACCCATGTGGATAAGCCTCGCGCCGGCGCGGGCTGCGGCCCGTCATCTGGCAGGATATGTAGCGTATCTGTAGTTGGGGGGAGGCACATCATCGCAAACGACTACGACAACCAGCTCATCGAGTCTGTGGCGGTCCGCCGGAACCGGCTGCTCACTGCCTTGCTCTACGGCAACAACCCCAACGAACGCCGCTGGGCGGACACCGTGAAGCTCTTCCTGTTCAGCATTGCCGTTGCGGCCCTGATCGCAGCGGTCTGCGTCGGCTACTCCTTCGTCACGAACCTGCTGGAGCAGAACCGGGCCAAGCAGGAACAGCAGCAGCAGCAAAGCAGCGCAGGGGCACTCGGCGGAGTGCACGACGGCGGTACGGCCTCTGCCTCAATCCCCTTCCTAAGCATCGAGACAGGAGCCTGGCAGCCATGGCGCATGCCTATACACGGGTGACACTGGTTGGCCGGCAGCGCCATCTGGATTTACTGCTGCCCTCTGACCAGCCGGTGGCAGCCCTCATGCCCCAGGTCCTGGAACTGCTGGGCGACGAGCCCTCCGAGGATGTGGCCGCCAAGGTCCTGGTCGCCCCCGACGGCACAGAGCTCACTCCCGGCGACACCCTGGCCGGAGCCGACGTCCTGGATGGGACCTCCCTGCAGCTCTGCAACGCTTCCGAGGCTCCCCCGGCCCCGATTGTCTACGACGTTACGGACCTGGTAGTCGCCGAAACCGAAGCAGTGCGCGGACGGTGGAACCAGCACTGGAAGAACGCCTGTGCAGGAGTATTCGCCGCCGTGGGTCTCTGGACCGGGGCCGAACTGCTGCTTGAGGCGCTTGCTCCGGGCTCAGCCTGGTGGCTCCTTGCCGCCCTTTCCCTCCTGACCAGCGGCGCCGGGGTTCTCCTGGCGCGGCGGAGCCCAGTCTCGCCCGTGGGGCCGGCTGCGCTGGGTGCGGCATGGCTCATCGGCCTTGGATCATCCCTTCACGCCGCGGGGATCCTCGGCGGAGAAGGGGCTGAGGACTACAGGCGTGCCGGCCTGATCCTCGCCGGGACAACCGTCGTGGCATTGATGGCCCTGGGAGCAGCAAACCGCCAGCCCAAAGCCATGTATACCGGCGCGCTTGTGAGCGTGTTGGCCGCGGCCGGCTGGAGCGCGGCCGTCGCCGCCACCGGCAGCGCGGTCCAGGCCTCCGCTTTAGCCGGGATCGCCAGTGTGCTGCTGCTTGGGCTGCTTCCGGGCCTGGCGCTGGCAGCCTCCGGCCTCGCTGCACTTGATGACCAGCGTGCCAAGGGCGGCCAGGTGGGCCGTCCCGATGCCCTGGAGTCCGTCGCCTCCGCACACACCGGGCTCGCTGTGGGCGCAGCTGTCACCGCTACCTCCGCTGCCCTGGCGTTCTGGCTGCTGGGCACGGACAGCGAACAGCAGGCCTGGTCGCTTCCGCTCCTCGCCGTCCTCACACTGGCAGTGTTCCTGCGTGCCCGGGCTTTCCCGCTGGCACCGGAACGGCTGGCACTGTACGCCGCCACCGCCGTCGGACTCGCTGCCCTGATGGCAGGCAGCAGCCGCTGGTTCGCCGGGCAGCCCTGGGTTACCGGAGCACTGGTCCTGGCCTTGGCGGCAGCCGTATGGATTGCCCTGTCCCTAAACCTGCCGGACCACACCCAGGCGAGGTTCCGCCTGGCCGCCAAGCGGCTGGAAACCCTGGCGATCCTCGCCTCCGTTCCCCTCGCGGCAGGCATGTTCGGTATCTTCGCCCAACTGCTGGAGAGCTTCTAGATGACATCCATGGATCCCAGCGGAGGCTTCGGCGCACCTGGTCCGGTCTCCGACGACGGTTTCGAGTCCACACCGCAGCGCCTGCGGCGCACCCTGCGCACCCGGCCGGCGGAAGGGCCCGCACGCCGGTTCCTGGCCCAGGCCGCCGATATGTTCCGGGGCGATGACTATCCCCAGTCACTGGCCGAAGCCGCTGCCGGCGTGCAGCAGCCGGTTACCACCGGCCGGCGGATCGCCGTCGTCGGTTTCCGCGGCGGTGCCGGCCGGACCACTGCAGCGGCCCTGCTTGCACGCACCTGCGCCTCGCTGCGCGCTGACGCCGCGGCGGCCGTGGACCTCGCGGAGGCAGGGACGCTGGCCCTTCGGCTCGCTGCGCCGTCCGCGCCTCCGCTGGACGACATCGCAGCGCGCCTCGGCCGCACCATCCCCGGGTCGCTGGCAGAGGTGCGCGGCTATGTCGCCTCCCCCGGCCCGGAGAACCTGCTGGTCACCGGGAGGCGGTCCCCCGCCGCCGCGCAGAAAGCCACCGACGACGACGTCCTTCACCTTTCCCGGGTGCTCTCCCGCTATTGCCCGGTCACCGTGTTCGACTGCCCGCCCGGTTTGGGCCCGGAGGCTGTGCGCTGGGCTCTTGCAGAGTCCCATCTGGCCCTCTTCGTGACGCCGGCGAGCGTCGCGGGGCTGGACGATGCAGCACGCGCGGCTGAGCTGTGGCGTGGCAACCCGGCCCTGGCACAGGTTCCCCTGCTCGTGCTGCTGACCAGGACCGCGGCGCGCAGCGCCCTGCGTCCCGCCGCGGAAGCCCGGCGTCTGCACCGCGCCGGGGTGGAAACGGCCGTACTGGACTACGACGCCCATTTGGCTGCCGGCGTCGAGATCCAGCCCCGTCTGCTCTCCCGGGCTGCCCGGCTGCAGGCCGCGGAGCTCTCTGCCCGCGTGCTTTCCGCTGCATCCGCAGCTCCCGGCATGCCTGCCAGGCGGGCGGCATCGCGGCAGGCCGAAAGCGGGACCGGGCGAAGGGCACGGGTATGAGCATCAGGCTGCTCCACCGGCCCGCCCGGACCACCCCTCCCGCCCGCAGCATGGAAGCCTTCACCCTGGATGCCCCGCCGCAGATCGAGGGCGGCAAGGGCGGCATGAACATGATGTCCCTGGTGCCGCTCCTCGGCGCCGGGGTTTCCATGACGGTCATGATGCTGTTCCGCGGTTCGCCGCTCGCCGCGGTGGGTGCGCTGATGATGATCGTGACCATCCTGGCCTCGATCGTGATGATGGTCAGCCAGCGCGGAAAGCAGGGCAGGGCACGCCGGGAGCAGCGGGAGAATTACCTCGAGTACCTGGAGCGCTGCCGGCGGACCCTGCGGGCTGAGGAACAGAGCGCCGCTGCCGTCGCCCGCGCAGCCAGCCCGCCGCCGGACGCCCTTTTCGATATCATCCGGAACCATCGCCGGCTCTGGGAACGCCGCCGCCACAACGAGGATTTCCTGCACACCCGGATCGGCACCGGCACGCGGCGCAACCGGGAAATCACCATCCTCGATTCAGGCTCCGCCCTGGCCCGGGAAGACACGTTCATGGCCACCGAACTGCAGATCCTCAAGCGCCGCTACGAGGCGAGTCCGGATTTGCCCGTCACCGTGCCGCTCGACGGCGCCGGAACCGTCAGCGTGGTCGGTTCCCGGCCGTTCGTGCTTCAGGTCTCCCGCCTCCTGCTGCTGCAGTCCGCAGCCTTTTCCTCCCCCGAAGACCTGCACCTGGCCCTGGTGTCCGGGGAAGAATCCCGCAGCGACTGGGAGTGGGCCACCTGGCTGCCGCACCTGGCAGACCAGGACAAAACCCACCGCACCGGACCGGTTCGCCGCGTGGCCCCGGACATGGAATCGATGGCGGACCTGGTCCAGGACGACCTGGTCCGGCGGTCGAACATGGCAGCCGAAGCCCGCAAGAACTTCCTGCGCGGCGGCATCGGTTCCGCCCTGCCCCGGCTGCTGATGGTCTCGGACAGCTACGGCCGGCTGCCGGCAGAGCTGCCGCTGCCGGACCGGCAGGCATCTCCCGGCCAGCTGGGCATCACCACGGTCCACCTGGTCGAGGACCGGGGACAGGAACCCGGCGAAGTTTCCGTGCGCATCTCCGAAACCGAGACCGGTTTCCTGCTGGAGAACTTCCGGGCGGACCCGGTGGAACCGCGGGTCGATTCCGGTGTCCTCGACACACTTCCGGTGGCATTGGCGGAGTCCCTGGCCCGGTCCATGGCCCCCCTGCGGCTCTCACCGGATTCCCTGGAACACGAGACCTCCGGCAGCTCCGAGGGGTTCCTGGACATGCTTGGCCTTTCCCCGGCCCTGGATGAGGCTGATATCCGCCGCCTCTGGCAGCCGCGCAGCGACGTGGATTTCCTGCGGATTCCGCTCGGCGCGGACGACCGCGGGCGTCCGGCGCTGCTCGATTTGAAGGAATCCGCCCAGTTCGGCCACGGCCCGCACGGGCTCTGTGTCGGCGCCACCGGCTCCGGCAAGTCCGAGATGCTGCGCTCCCTCGTGGTCGGGCTGCTGGCCACCCATCCTCCTGAGCTCCTCGCAATGGTGCTGGTGGACTACAAGGGCGGCGCCACGTTCGCTCCCTTCGCCGATGCCCCGCAGGTCACCGGCGTCATCACCAACCTCTCCGACGACGTCAGCCTCATCGAGCGGGTCTACGCCAGCCTGTCCGGCGAAATCCAGCGCCGGCAGGAAGTCCTCAAGGACGCAGGCAACCTGGCCAACATCACCGACTACCAGCTGCACCGGCAGCACCGCATGGCCCAGGGCCAGGACGTTGCACCCCTGCCGCACCTGGTGGTCATCATCGACGAGTTCGGTGAACTGCTCACTGCACGGCCCGACTTCATCGAGCTGTTCCTCTCCATCGGCCGGATCGGCCGTTCAATCGGCGTCCACCTGCTGCTCTCCAGCCAGCGCATCGAAGGCGGAAAGCTGCGCGGCCTGGATACCTACCTCTCCTACCGGATCGGCCTGCGCACCCTCTCCGAATCCGAGTCGCGCACCGTGCTGGACACCCCGGATGCCTTCCACCTGCCCCCGGTTCCCGGCTTCGGCTACCTCAAGGTGGACACCACCACCTACACGCGGTTCAAGGCCGGCTATGTCTCCGGTCCGCTGGAAGACGCTGCACCGCCGGAGCCGGAGGCGGCAGACGAATCACTGCCCGTGCTCGAAGTCCCGCGTTATGCGGCCGCCCTCGAGCCCGCTGCCAACGCCCAGGGCGCCGCGGCGGCGTCGACGTCCTCCGCCAAACGCACCACCGGGCCCACGGTGCTCTCCACCCTGATGGAAACCCTCTCCCGGTTCCCCCGCGCCGTGGACCCGATCTGGCTGCCGCCGCTGCCGCGCGGCCTGGCGCTGGACACTGCAGCCGGCGGGGTGCTGACGACCAGTCAAGGCCTGCGGCTGAATGCCGGGGGTAACCTCTCCATCCCGGTGGGACTCCTGGACGACCCCGCCAAGCAGTGGCAGGGAATCTGGAACCTCGACCTTTCCGCCAACGGAGGCAACGCCGCGATCGTCGGCGGCCCGTCAACCGGCAAGAGCACCGCGCTGCGCACCATCGTCGCTTCGCTGGCGCTGACCCACACTCCCTCGGAAGTGGGCATCTATGCCGTGGACCTGCTCGGCAGCTCGCTGCTGCCGCTGGAGGGCCTGCCGCATGTGGGCGGGGTGGCGGTCCGCACCAACCGCGAAGTGGTCCGCCGGACGGTGGATGAAATCCTCGCCATGCTGACCCTCCGCGAGCGGATCTTCGAGAAATACCAGATCGACTCGCTGTCCACGCTCCGCTCGCTCTCTGCCCAGGGCCGCATCCCGGAACTTCCCAGCGCGGACATCGTGCTGGTCCTGGACGGCTACGGGCAGCTTCCGGATGAGTTCGAGGACATTGAAAAGTCTGTCCATTCCCTGATCTCACGCGGCGGCGGCTACGGCATCCACGTGGTGGTCACCTGCTCGCGCATGAACGAGATCCGCATTGCCCAGCAGAGTTTCTTTGGCAACCGGATCGAGCTGCGGCTCGCCGACCCGGGTGAGTCATCGCACGGCCGCAAGCTCGCAGAGGCGCTCAGCCCCGGCACGCCCGGCCGTGCCCTGACGGACCGGAAACTGCAGGGACACTTTGCGCTCCCCCGGATCGACGGGGACCCGGACGAGGGCTCAGCCATCCAGGGAACACGCAACCTGGTTGCCGCCGTCGCCGCCTCCACTGACGGGCGTGCCATGGCAGTGCGGGTCCTGCCTGCCACCGCACCGGCTGATCCCTCAACCGTTCCCACCGTGCAGGGCCTGGTTCCGCTGGGCCTGCGCGAGACAGACCTGGGGACGGAGAACCTGGACCTGCAGGGCCGCGAGCACCACCTGGTGGTCATGGGCGATGACGCTTCGGGCAAGTCCAACGTGCTGAAAACCATGATCCGTACCCTGGCCGCCCAGCACAGCGCCGATGAGATTGTGTTCGCCGTTTTTGATCCGCGCAGGGCCCTGGCCGGCGAAGTGCAGGAGGATTACCTGGGCGGATACGCGACCAGCGCGGCACTCGCCGAGAAGCTGGCAGCCGCCGTTGCGTCGGAACTGGAGAAACGCGTCGGCGCGTCTCCCGAAGAAGTAGCCGCATCCCCGCGCGTGGTCCTGGTTGTGGACGATTACGACGTCCTGACCGCCGGCGGGTCCTCACCGCTGGCACGGCTCACCCCGTACCTGCCCCTGGCGCCGGAAATTGGGCTGCACACTGTCCTCTCCCGGCGGGTACGCGGTGCCAGCCGCGGCATGTACGAACCGTTCTTCACCGCCCTGCGGGACTCCGGCAGCGCCGCGCTGATCCTCTCCGGTGACCGGACCGAGGGCGGACTGATTAACGGCGTCCGCGCGCGGTCCCTTCCGCCGGGCCGTGCGCAGCTCATCCAGCCCGGACGGCCGGTGCAGATGCTGCAGCTCTTCCTCAATGACGCCGATGCCGAAGCGTCTGTGGGGAGCGTCCGGTGAGTTACCGGTGGACGGTCCTCAGCACGGAAGAACCCAGCCGCAGGGTGATCGTGGAGTCCCTGCTGGAAACGATGCCGGACAAAAGCATGCGTGAGGCCGCCGAAGGCCAGGTCATCGAAATCGTCGACGGCGAGCGGGTCCCCGTTGCCGTCGAACTCCCCCGGCTGATCCGGGTTCCGGGCGAAGTCCTGCGGCTGGGCAAAGGAGCAAACGTCAGCGCCCCGGCCGGCTCCGGCGTCCCGGCGTTCTTCACCGCCGAAGGATCCGGGTCCGCGCAGCCGCTGTGGTGGCTCGATGTGTACGCGACCGGCGGGGCGCACGACGGCGGTGCCCTGGCCGATGCCCTCTGCCACGCAGTTGCGCGGCGCACCGCCGGTGTTGTCCTGCTCCCGGAAGGAACCGGAAGCTGATGCACGAGTCAGCCTATGATTTCCTGACACCGGCGACCGCCATGGTTTTCTGTGACCAGCCGGTGGTAAGCCTGAGCCCCTGGCTTGCCCGTGCCCACACCGGAGCGGTGCGCTCCGGGCGCCGCTTCGTGGTCCTGACTCCGTCCGCGTCCTCGATCACGCTGCCGCTCTCGGCCATGCTGGACGGGCAGTCGGCGGCCTGGCTGGCGACGTCGCCAGACGGCGGGTTCTATGACGCCGTGACCGGGCGGAGACAGGTATGGGACGGTGCCGAGCTGCGCCCCGGCGACGGCGTTGCTGCCGAGTTCCTGTCCGCAGAACGCGTCGAAAGCGCGTACTTCCATATCCGGGCCAGCGTGTTCCACCCCGCATCCCTCGCCACACAGGCAGGCGCTTTTACGGCCCGCGTCTTTGAAGCTGCCACCGGATCAGCGCCCGTCGGCTGGGGCCTGTATGAACCGGTCAGCGAGCTCTGGGACGCGGCAGCCTTCTCCGAGCACTGCTACCGCCGCTCGCCTGGCACCACCCGGGCGGTGGTCACAGGTTCCGCGCCGGGCCGGGCAGGCGGTCCGGCGACGGCGGCCGGAAGTGTCGCCGTCGTGACCGTCGAGCGCACCCGTTCGGGTGTGGTGGAAACTGTGGAGCTCCTCGCTGAGGCAGAGGCGCCCTTGACCGACGCCGGACTCGATGCGTTCCTGGAGGCCATGCACGGTGCCCGGTCACGAACCGCCGTGCTGGCCTACGGGCTGGGATACCGCGATCTGGCCCGGCCTGCCCGCTTCACCGGGACCGCCGTGCCCGGTTGCGCCCTGTTCGGCCCCGAAGCCCTGGCGGGCAGGTCTGCACAGTCCGCGCTGGCGCTGGCCGGCTCACGCGCGGGGCTATTGGGCACCGCTCCGGCACAGTCCCTCGGGGTGCGCTATGCCCCCGAACCCGTTGCGGGCGAACCCCATCCGCTCGAAGCCTACGGGCAGTTGCTCCTTGAGCTGGGCGGGTCCCCCGGGTCCTCCGCCTAGCCGACTTTGAAGTGCCGGTCCCCGAAGTAGACGGTGCTTCCCGCAGGGGCCAGCACGGGGCTGTGTGCCTGCAGGGCCGTATGCCGCCCGTCCGGTGCCACGACGGAGCTGCCGTTGGTCGAGTTCCGGTCCGTGACCCAGAGACCGGACGCGGCGTCTGCCTGCAGGTGCAGGTGGGTCTTGGAGACCGAACGTCCCATGTCCGCGAAGTCAATCAGCTTATCGACGCTCTCACCGATCGCCGCCGCGGGATTGCGTCCCAGCAGTGCAGTTCCCGTAATGCGTACCGCGGCGCCGTCGTCGAAGATGAGCAGAAGCGCCGCGCCGCCCTTCGGACGGGAGACGACGCGGGTCATTTCGACATCCAGCTCGTCGTCCGCCGGAGCAGGCGCCGGAGCAGGAGCAGGATACGGAGCAGGAGCAGGCGCTGGTGCTGGAACTGGTGCCGCTGCGCGGCGGGCAGATACTCCGGGCACCTGGCTGATGGGCCCGGGAGCGTCCTCGGCCTGCGGCACCCAGCCGGTCCGCACGGGTGCGGGACCGGCTGTGCCGGGTGCGGGAGGGGACGGGAGGCTGGCGCCAATGCGCCCCGCCAAGCCGGCGCCCTGAGCCGCCGGAGCCGCCGCGGATGCAGCGGAAGGCTCAGGGAACGGCTCCCGGTCCGCGAATGGTGCCTGCTTCGTTCCGGGGACTGCCAGTTTTTGCGGTGGCGCGACGGACGTCCCGTTGGTCCACCGGCCCCCGGTGAGCAGCGGATCGCGCCCGGCCCGGATATCCACCATGAGTGTGTGTGCAGCTTTGTCGTGCCAGCCCTGCCTGCGGTGCGGGTAGTCCCACAGGTTGGACACCGTGAGGATCCAGGGACCCGCCACGGTTACCCCCGAGGCCAGCAGTATCAGGTTGCGCACAAGTACGGCTGCGAGGCCCGGCGCATGGCCGTCCTCGCCCACGGTGCGCAGGCCCAGCAGCCGGTTCCCGGGAGTCTGCCCGCTGCCTGCTTCCCACAGCAGGATCCACAGGAGGTAGGCCGCGGCCGCAGCAGCGCACACCGCTAACGCCAGATGTCCGGGGATCATCAAGGCCAGCAGGACGAGCACCAGAAGGGGAACGCTGTCCACCGCCCGGGCGGCGAGCCGCTGCCCGGCAGTAGCGTTCACGAGATTTGGGTTTGTTGCCATGACCTTCCAGTTCCAGATTTCCAGCTTTGTCGCTTGCCGCACTCTGAGCCGCGCCGGAGCGCGGCCTTGCCGCTAGCCGTCGGTTTCTTCGCTCATCTGATCGAGCAGGCCCAGGTCTGCTGCGGTCACCAACTGGGACGTCACGGCATGCTCCACCAGCCTGGCACGCCGGTTCACGGCCAGTTTTCCCGGTCCGCCGCGAAGCCCGGCAACGCCCACCCGGTCGAGTTTGTCACAGACGTTGTCCAGCTTCCGGTTGAACCTGGTCTGCGACCATCCCAGCCTCGCCGCAGCATCGGCGGAGGAAGGCAGCGAGCTGTACCCCGTCCCGTCCCGCCGGAGCAGCGGTTCGGCCAGTGCCACAATCACGGCGCGCTGCGACGGAGTGAAGACCACCGGTCCAATGGTGGTTTCTCCCGATCCCGACCCGTCCAGGGGGTCGTGCCGGAACGCCGGGGTCTTCAGATGGACGTCGAACTCGTAGGTGGTGGGTCCGGCGGTGAATATCACCCGGGTCTGTTCGAAAACCAGCGGGATCCTGGCCCCGGGAGCGACCCACGCCTGCATTCCGCCGGTGGAGTCGGAAATGGTCGCGGAGATGCGGCTGCCGATGTTGGTCAGCCACCAGATGGAATTCTCCTGCGCGATGGTCAGGAACTGCCGGTGAAGGTACGGATTGTCGTCGATCGCAAGGTCTCCCTCGCGCCCGATGCGGAACACCGTACCGTCCTCGGGTTCGTACCATTCCCCGCTGAAGTCAATCGCCAGATCCCCCAAGATCCATCTCCTTCTTACGACGCCGTCCCCGGTCCGATTCAGCGGACCAGCTTGGAGCAACGCACGCAGATGCTCCCCCAAAAGCTCATTATGTCGCATAATCTTCCCGGCTACGGCCCACGGCATGGCGGTCCCCAGCCCGGTGCGAGACTGCGGGCCTTATTGGGTACAGGCCGCGGCCGGTTCAGAGGCACGGCCGTTGGCCCTGGCCACCTGGACTTCGATGCAGGTCTGCACTCCGCCGGAGGGAAGCACTGCCTCGGTTTCCGCCGTCCGGACCAGTTCGCCCCGGCTGGTGGCGGTCACAGTGCGCCAGAGATAAATGTCCCCGTCCTGCGGTTCGGGATTGGTCCAGGTAAACACCGCTTCTCCGGCTTCCTGGGTTCCGCTCAGCGCCGCGGGAGGAGCAACGGCACCGTCCAAACCTCCAAGGGCGTTCGACGGCGGCTGGGTCGGCGCCGGCGCAGCTTCCCGCCGCGGCGAGTCCGGGGGCAGGAGCAGCGCCAGCAGGACAACGGCCAGCACGACGGCGGCGCCAATGCCGGTGAGCAGGCGGCGCCTCGCCGGGGTGCCGTCCGGAACGGCTCCGGGTTCATTGCCCTTACCGCTGTCGGTGTGGTGGAGGCTTTCCTTCACACCGACCGGTGTTGCGGGGAACTCGCCCGGAGCAGGAGCTTCAGCCGCTGCGGCCGGCGCCGGCCGGCGCTCGCGCAGAACCGTACCTTCTTGTCCAGTATCTTGCCCGGTATCCGAATCCGGACCGCCGTGCGGCCCGCGCGGTAGCAGGCGATGGCCTGCACGGAGGGTCGGCGGAAAGGTGGTTGCCGAGGGGTCGATGGACACGATCTGGCGTACCCGGGTCCGCTCGCCGTCGTCCTCTTCGTCTGCCTTTTGCCGTCCCGCATCCTCAAGTACGGCGAATTCAGTCACCGCAAGATTGAGCTCAGCCTGGGTCCGCTGCAGGGCCAGCGCAAAGGCATACGCGGAGGAGTACCGCGACTCCGGAGACTTGGCCATGGCCGTCGCGAGGGCAAGCTCGAGAGACTCCGGTACATCCGCACGTCCGGTGGGACGCAGCGGTTCGGAAATGATGCGGTCCACCAGGTCCCGCTGGGTATTGCCGTGGCCGGGCCGCACAAAGGGCGAGCGTCCTGCCAGCAGCGTGTACAGCGTGGCGCCCAGTGCGTAGATGTCGGCGCGGATCCCGTCCACTCTGGCACCGGCGAGGGCCTCGGGCGGTGACCACGGGATGGACATCCCCACGTGCCCTTCGTCCTCGGCGTCCATGGTTCCCGAGATGCCGAAGTCGGTGAGGGCCGGACGGTTGTAATCAGTGGTCAGGATGTTGCCGGGTTTAATATCCCGGTGCGCAATCCCTGCCCGGTGGGCCGTCTCGACGGCGGAGGCTACCTGGATGCCGACGGCGAGGACCTCAGCCAGCGGCAGCCCGCCCTGCCGGTACCGCGCGTCGAGGCTGGGGCGGGAGCAGTACTCCATGGCCAGGTACGAGCGGCCATCCGCCGTGGTGTCCGCTTCGTAGATCGTGACGATATACGGATGGCTGGACAGCTGCGCCATGAGGTTTGCTTCCGCTTCGAAGCTGGCCCGGGACGTGTCTTCGCGCAGGTCCGAAAGCAGCACTTTGACGGCGACGCGGCGGCGCGGGCGGTCCTGCTCGTAGAGGTACACGTCGGCAAACCCACCCGAGCCCAGGTGTTCCAGGAAACGGAACCCCGGGATGCCGGGAGGCGGCGCGGGCGGCCGTTTGGTCATGCCAGTCCCTCGAAGCGGATGGAGACGTTGTCACCGAGCTCGGCCACGTCGCCGTCGAGCAAGATGGCTGCTTCGCCCTGAGCCAGGCGGCGCGGAAGCTGCCCTTCCCTGACCAGCACGGTGCCGTTGGTCGAAAACAGGTCCCGGAGCATGACATGCCAGCCTTCCAGCCTGATCTCCGCATGGGAGCGGGAGATATCCCCGCTGTCGCTGGGCACCTGCACCATCTTGGGCAGGACTGCTCCCTGCACGCGGGACGCTGACGGCTGCCTGCCGATGACGAAGTTCCGGTCCAGCTCAAAGACAGCCCCCGTGGAGAGGCGCATCACGCCCAGGCTCGGCCGGGGAGCCGGTGCCGGTTCCCCGGAGAGTTCACGGCCGCAGGCCTGGCAGTGGCCGGCCGTCGGAGGATTCACGTGTCCCTGGGGACAGGTTCGGGCCAGGACCGTGGGGCCGCTCTCTTTGGCTGCGGCGGAGGGTTGGCCGCCGGAAGCGGCTGGTGCTGAACGGATCGTCTCTCCGTCCTCGGCCGCTTCATCGTGAAGTTGATCCAGCCGCGGTGTCCCGGGGACGGCTGTCCCGGGCTGGGGGCTGAATCCCATGATGGTCTCTCCGTCATGGTCTTCAAGGACGGGGGGCAGCGTTTCCGTTGGTGCGTCTTCTTCTGCCTGTGGGGCCGGTGTCTGGACAGGGGGTTCCTGGGGCGCGGCCCGTTCGGGTGCTTCAGCGGCAAGGGGCGGCGGCGTGAGTTTCAGCCAGGGAACGGCCGAGCTGAGATCCGGCCCGCCGGATGCCGGTTCCGCCGGTTCCGCCGGTGTGGGAGGAACCGGGGGTGCCGGAGGGGATGCAAGCGTCGGAGCGGCTACGGGTGCCGGAGTGACTGCGGGCACCGGAGTGACTGCGGGCGCCGGAGTGACTCCGGGAGCCGGAGGCGCCGGAACACCCACGCCGGTGCTTGCTGCAGGGGATTCCGCGGCAGCTGCGTCGAGATCGAGTTCAATCCGGGATACGGCGGCCATGCCCTCACGCAGGGTGAGCAGGGGCAGGCGGGCATTGGCGGCGTCGTCCTGCGGGACCGGCGTGAGCACAGCCAGTCCTGCCGCCGGCAGTACCTGTTCGCTCCAGGTGCGCAGGTGGGCTCCTGTTGCTGCCGGTCCGTCCTGGCCGGCGATGCTCAGTTCAAGCGGTCCGCGCAGCAGTACATTGACCTGGCCGTCCACGGAGAGCAGCGCAAAGGGCGGCAGCTGGCTGAGCGGACTGTCAGCGAGTGCGCCGGTGACTGCCTGGAAGACGCCGTCCAGGGAAGGCCCGGAGGACAGTGCCGACCACAGCTCATCGACGCGTTCCTGGCTGGTCTGCGGCGGAAGCAGGACCAGGCGGGAGTCACGGACCAGTGCGATCCAGGCACCGGGACGGTACCGCAGCCCATCCATCACTGACCGTTTTCAGTCGTTTCCGGCATGTGCTGCTCCGGCTGGCCCGGGCGTTCCCCGGGGGCAACACCCGGTGCAGGGAACGTCTCCCGGGTGATCCCCGGAAGGGTGATGGCCCCTGAGTCCGGGTTTCCGGTGCTCGATTCGGCGTCGACCACCAGGACCGTCACGTTATCCCGGCCGCCGGCCCGCAGCGCAGCCTGCACCAGTGCGGCGCAGGCGTCCTGGGGATTGCTGACCGAGGAAAGGATCTGGAAGATGTGGCCGTCGCTGACCTCACCCGTCAGGCCGTCCGAACAGACCATGAGCCTGTCCCCCGGCTCGACCGGGATCAGCCAGAAGTCGGCCTCGGTGTCGTTGCCTGTTCCAAGTGCCCGGGTGACAACATGCCGCCGCGGATGGACCAGCGCCTCATCGGGGGTGATCTGTCCCAGGTCGACCAGTTCCTGGACCTCGCTGTGATCCACGGTGATCTGTTCCAGCACGCCCCTGGACACCCGGTAGGTTCGGGAGTCGCCCACGTTGAACACCAGCCAATACGGCTGGGACTCTTCCTGGACCAGGACGGCGCCGGTCAGCGTGGTTCCCGCGCGGCCTCCGGTGGCTTCCCGGATCTGGCGGTCTGCCTTGGCAAGGAGTTCTTCGACCTCGGTGGCCGAAACCTGGGGCAGGTGCTCACCCACGATCCGTGAGTCTCCGAGCGTCCGCACGCAGATGCTGCTGGCCACCTCCCCCGCTTCATGTCCGCCCATACCGTCGGCCACAGCGAAAATGGGATCCGCTGCGATCAGGGAGTCCTCATTGAGTTCACGCCGCAGGCCGCGGTCTGAGGCGTAGCCGAACACTGCTTGGAGTTCCAGGGCCTCAGAGGTCGTTTCGTCGGAATTCATTCATGCCCTATCCGGAAGCTGCTTGTCTTGGTGTTACTGCAGTGATCTGTCCTGCCTGTCCACTCCATTACCCTAACGGACCCCGCGGACCTTGAGCACCGCTCCGTCGGCGGGTCGCGGCAGCGGCCGCTCCCCGCAACCGCGTGCGCAGCGGGGTACGCCCTTCGAGGCTGCGGTCCAGGCGCAGCGAACGCAGCGAGAACCTGGCGCGCTGGCGCTGCCAGAACCCCAGTCCCGCGGTGAGCTCGCGTCGCAGGCTGTCCACGTCCTGCCAGTAGCCTTCCACTTCGGCCTCGGAAGGGTTCCCGGGCCCGAAGATACCGGCATCTGCCCTCCGTGCCAGCGCAGCCGCGCTAAGGGCGGCCGCTGGAAAAGCCTCCTCCAGGACGGCTGCGTCCTGCCTGCGGGTACGCCGCCCGGTGATCAACACTCCGAGATCGGCGGCGGAACTGAGCACTTCCCGCCACCCTCCGGCCAACCGCGCAGGCGTGGCTCCCCGGGTACGCCGGCGCCTGGCCCTGCGGCTTTTGAGGGCAAGGATCAGCAAGAGGGGCCCGAAGAGCAGCACCAGGGGCACCGATGCCAGTGCCACGATGCGGAGCACCCCGGAAACGGTCTCCCACAGGTCCTCGTCCTTCTGCTCGGCGTCCTGGGGATCGGCTGCTGCATCCAGGGGCAGCTCCGCGGGTTCCTGCGGCGGTGGCGGCGGCTGCAGCACCTGGGGTTTGGGCGTGGACTTCGGCTGCTGCTGCGGCGGCACCGGTTCGTTGTCCTCATCCGGTGTCGGGAAGAAGGGCACCCAGCCGACGCGTTCGAATTCCACTTCCACCCAGGCATGTACGTCGTCGCCGGTGATGCCGATCTTGGCAGGCGGCGAATCCAGCTCCTCCCAGTCCGGGTAGAACCCCATCACGACCCTGGCCGGGATCCCCAGCTTGCGCGCCATCAGCGCCATGGCCACCGCGTACTGCTCGTCGTCGCCCACCATCTGTTCCGCATCAAGCAGACCCGTCATCCGCGCGGCGCCGTGCCCCGGCAGCGACGGCGTCTGTCCGTCCTTGCCGTTGCTGAAGTACCCCTCGGTGGCGAGGATCTGCTGCAGCCGCCTGACCCGTTCAATCGGGGTGCTTTCCTCCCCTGCGTATTCAGCGGCCTTCGCCGCGACGATCGGAGGATCCTCCTGGACCCGCGGAAGCACCGAGTTGGCGAAGCCGTACTGGGCCAGCTGAGCGTCGTCGTACTCTTCCGGGAAGAAGACGCCGGTCTCATAGCTGTCCCCGGCACGTACACCGGCTGTCGTCAGAAGTGTTTGCGAGCCTGCATCGTAAAAGAGGCCGCCGGCGATCTGCCTGCTCCTCTCCCCTTCGGTGTGCAGTGCCTTGATCTCGCCTGCTCCCGGTACCCAGACGCCGGCGTAGTCCTCAATGGAGAACTTCAGCGTGGCCTCGGTTCCGCGGGCATCCGTTCCGGCGTCGCCGGCGAGGGTCCCGGCGTCACCCACCCGTGCGTACCCGCCGGCGGCCTGCGGACTCACGTTGTAGACGACGCCGTCGTACGCGTCCATGACCGCCAGCCGGACCCGCTGGCCCTGCGGCAGGCCTTCCACGGTGAAAAGCGTGGAATCCGCGTTGTCCTTGACGTAGCGGCGGAAATCCGTGAGAGGGCTCGGAAAATCGAACAGTTCAACCGGCGGTTCGACGACGTCGCGGAGCACCTTGCGCTCAGCATCGGCCCCGAGCAGCGGGGAGAGTGCCAGGGACACGGCGGCGGCACCGGCCAGGACGGCGGCGCCGTACGCGGTACGCCGGAGCCGGGCCGCGCGGGCGGGCGCGGAATCCAGGGCAGCTGTCCGGGACCCGTCCCTGGCCTGGGCGGCGCGCCGGTACGAAAGGAGGGCCAGCAGCCCGCCCCCGAGGATCAGGGCCCGCCATACGGGAAACGGTGCATCCGGAGTGCCAAACGCGATGCCCGCAGCAAAAAGCACCAGCACGGGCAGGGCCAGCCAGTAGGGGCCCCGGACCCGCCAGGACAGCAATCCGGCGGCCAGCGCGGACAGCAGTCCCAGGAGGAACGGAACCACCAGCATTCCGCCGGCGCTTCCCACCGGTGCCGCGACAGTCAGCAGGTCCTTCCAGGCGAAGACAACACCGGACACCAGCACCCTGAGTGAGTCAAGTGTGGGCAGTACTCCGGCGGCAGCTTCGACCGGTGCAGCCAGCGCACTCCCGAGCACCAGGTACGTGCCGGCGGTGGCCCCGGCAGTAGTCCAGGGTCCCCAGCGGCGCAGCGTGGAAGCCCCGGCCAGCAGCAGCCCCAGCACGATCCCGCCGATGCCGGCGACGAGGTACCGGGGACTCGAGCCGAACGTGGGACCCAGTCCCGTGACACCCGCAATGAGCAGCAGGACCAGGGCACAGGCTTCGAGGACGGGCCGGAGCGGGACCGTTTTCCGGGCCGGCGCAGTTCCCTGCCGGCGCCTCGGCCGGAGGTCGGCGTCGACGCTCATGCGGTGCCCTTCCGGATCAGGGCGGGCAGGTCGTCCAAAGCGCCGCAGGTGAGGACGGTGAGGTCTGCAATTTCCCGGCGCCCGGGGGCTTCCCCTTCTCCGCAGCGCACGGCCAGGCAGCGGATGCCCGGGGAAATGGCGGCAGCTGCTGACCGCAGCACCGACGCGCTCACGGCGGTACCGGTCACGAGAATGACCACCGAAGCGTTGGGAACGCTGTCCGAGGTGAGGGCCGCCAGTTCGCGGGTGCCCTCCCGGCGTTCGCGGCCTTCGAACCGGGTCAGCCCGTCCAGCAGGATCCGGCCGCTGCCGCTGCGGATCTGTCCGTCTTGGCTGAGCACTGTCAGGTCGCGCTGCTCACGGATGGCCTGCAGCCCCAGGGATCCGGCGACGGAGACCGCCAGTTCCAGGTCCGCTTCGCTGCCGTAGTCAGCGGTATTGCCGGACAGTGCAACGGCCAGGTGGGATCTGCGGGTTTCCTCGAACTGCCGGACCATCAGGGTCCCGGTCCGTGCGGTGGTTTTCCAGTGGATGTGGCGGCGGTCATCGCCGGGTACGTACTCGCGCAGGGCATGGAAAGCGACGTCTGCGGTGGAAAGCTCCCGGGTCGGCAGGCCTTCCAGGTCCTTGATGAAGCCGGTGGCGGATCCCTGGAGGCCCACGGTGCGGGGATGGACGAACAGGTCTACCGGGTCGGTCCAGGCCAGGCGCCGGCCCATCAGCCCAAAAGGATCCCGGCGGACGGATTCCACCGGACCCACCACGATCATGGCCCGCCGCTGGGTGGGGATCCGGAACAGCTCTTCGTGCTCATCGCCGGGGGCCATGCGCGGCAGTTCAAAGACGGCGGTTGCCGCACCGACGGGCAGTTCCAGCGTCGCGGGGAGCAGCATGCGCGCTCCCGGGTTGCCAACGGTCAGCGAGCCGACGGCGTCGTCCCCCACCGCGACGCGGGTGCGGGCCAGATCCAGCCGCACCGCATAGGACTGTCGCCCGACGATGAAGCCCACTGCCGCAACCAGGACAAGGGTCAGGAAGGCAGCGGCAATGAGCAGTTCCCGCCAGCCGAGCATTCCGCCCGCTGCCCAGAAGCCTGCGGCCAGTGCCGCAGCTGACCATCCCAGCGGTGTCATGCTGCCTGCCGCGGCGGCTGCGCGGGGCCACCACCGCCGGCGGGCTGTGTCCAGGAGGTGCACCGCGGATGCCCTAGACGGCAACGCGCTGCTGCGGAGCTGCAATGGAGGCAAGCACCTGTTCCAGCACCGCCGAAGCGGTGGCACCGGCGAACTCAGCCTCCGGGTCCATGACCAGGCGGTGGGTGAAGACACTCGGGGCCAGCGCGATGACGTCGTCCGGCAGCACGAAGTTCCGGCCCTCGGAGGCCGCCCGGACCTTTGCCGCGCGGACCATGGCCAGGGCGCCGCGGACGCTGACGCCCAGCCGGGTTTCGGGAGCTTCCCGCGTGGCCGCAGTAAGGCGCGCGATGTATTCCAGCACCGAGGTGTCGGTGTGCACGGTGGCGGCGAGGTCGGCCATGTCCCGCACGGCTTCGGAGGTGATCACGGCGGACAGCGCCGCGGACCGGTCCCGGGTGGCCGCACCGGCAAGCAGTTCAACGGTCGCGGCGTGGTCCGGGTAGCCCATGGAGGTCTTGACCAGGAAGCGGTCCAGCTGGGCTTCGGGGAGCCGGTAGGTGCCGGCCTGCTCGATCGGGTTCTGCGTGGCGATCACCATGAACGGGCGTTCCTGCGTGTACGTCGTTCCGTCCACGGTGACCCGGGATTCCTCCATGACCTCCAGCAGTGCGGACTGCGTCTTGGGCGAAGCACGGTTGATTTCGTCGGCCAGCACCACATTGGCGAAGATCGGTCCGCGGTGGAACTCGAATGCCTGGGTCTTTTGGTCATAGATCGTGATGCCCGTGACGTCGGAGGGCAGCAGGTCGGGGGTGAACTGGATCCGGGACGTGGTTCCCTGCACTGTGGCCGCCAGCGCGCGCGCCAGCATGGTCTTGCCCGTTCCGGGCGCGTCCTCCAGCAGCACATGCCCTTCGGCGAGCATCGAGATGATGATCAGGCGCACGGCCTCCGGCTTGCCGAGGACGGCCCGGCCAACGTTCGTCAGGATCTGGGCGAACGTCTCGGCAAACCAGGATGCCTGTTCTTCGGTCATGGACATGGTGGTGTTTCCCCCAAGTAGTGCGTGGTTGGTGAAAGAGCGGGCGTCAGCATTGGCCCATCCCGCTGGGCGGGTTGTTGCCGAAGCTGGTGTGGATCCCCTTGATGTGGAGGCCGTTATTGTCGGCATCGCGGTTCGGGCCGGAGAACTGCCGGTACCATCTGTCTCCACCACCGCGGACGATGTAGCAGCGGGTGTCGATGCGCTCCCCGAGGTAGGCCCAGTGGTTTCCGAGGCAGCGGCCGTCTGAGGTGTAGTTGGTGCTGCCTACCGGGTCCATGCAGGTCCGGCGATCGGATTCGTTGAGCTGGTTGCCGACGGTAAGGGTCCACGTGGCTGGAGGGGGCTCGGAGCCGGTCCGGGCGGACGCTTCAGCCACCGGACCAGCCGTCCCCTGCGAGTTCAGCACGCGGACGCGGATGCTGACCGTCTGGTCATAGCCGTTCCCTACGTCGCGGTTGCCGGAGACGGAAACGTTTTCCCATCCGGACCAACCCCCGCCGCCGTTGACCGAGATCTGGACCTGCGCGACGTCGTGCGCATTCTGGTTCGGCGGTGACCAGGACAGCGCAGCGGTCTTGCTGCCCTGTCCGCCGTTGGAACCGGAGGCCGACGGCTGCCCTGGACTGCCGTGTACCTGCACCGCGCCCGACGCCGGAGAGGCAGGGCTGTCGTAGGACGAGCCGTCGGAGTTAACCACGGCGGTCAGCGTCGCGGTGATGCTGGCACCGTTGCCGAAGCCTGTGATCTCTTGGCCGCTGCTGACGATCATCGACCGCCCGTCACTGAAGGCTGCCCGGTAACTGACTTCCTCGGCGCGCGCACCGTTGCGGGCGCTGGCGCTGAGCGGGTTGAAGGTGACGGTTACGGCCCGCCCCTCGGCTCCGGTGCGGGAAGCTGCCAGGACCGGCGCTGCCGGAGCGTCGGGCACGCCGACGGCGCGGCGCGGTGCCGAGGCGGGCCCCCACTCGCTCCAGCCGGCTTTGTTGTAGGCCCGCACGGAGTAGCTGTAATTCTGCTCCGAGTTCGGCACACGCACCGTGAGCTTGGAGGTTGCTCCGGCGTTCTCTGTGCGGACAAGCGTTGAGCCCTGGTATTCGCGAAGCTGGTATTCGGTCACGGGCGCGCCGTTGGGATCTGAGTCGGCCCAGTCCACCGCAAGCTGGCTCTGGGTACCCACCGAGTTGGCCTTCGCCGTCGTGGGTGCCGGCGGGACGCCCGGGAGTCCGGCGGGGATTTCAGGTACCGAGTAGTCACTGAATCCGGAGGGCTCAGGTGCCGCGTTGCGGGCCTGGACGCGCACCCGGTAGCTGGCACCGTTGGCCAGTCCCGTCCACGTGGTCCGGGTCACCGACGCCGGGACGGTTTTTTGGGCTGTCCCGCCGGGAGGTGCCGGAGAAATCTGCAGGTCATAGGACTCGATCGGCGAACCGTCGTTGGCCGGCGCGGTCCAGGCAATATCCAGTTGCTTGTCGCCGAACGCCAGGACGGGAGGTGCCGGCTGGGCAGGCTGGGTGTCCGGGCGTGCGGGAGCGGAGGACGGGGACGGATCGGAGGTTCCGTTGGCGTTGGTGGCCGTCACCGCAAAGGTGTACTCGACGTTGTTGGTCAGTCCGGTCAGCGTGCAGGTTGTTGCAGCACACTCCTGGCTGAACCCGGCGGACCCGGTGACGGTGTAACCGGTGATCGCAGCACCGTTGGCAGCGGGCGGATCCCAGGCCAGGACCACGGTTCGGCTGCGTGTACTTTCCACGACCGGAGTGGCGGGCGCATCGGGCCGGCCCTGCACGGTCAGCAGGATCTGCGCGGAAGCCTGGCGGTCAGGCTGACCGGTCTTGTCCTGGATCCGGTACTGGACGCTCATGCTGCCCACAAAGTCGGCGTCCGGGGTCACCACCACGGAATCGCCCTGGATGCTGGCGGTGCCGTTGCCGTCCGCCGTGGCTTCCACGATTTCCAGCGGCGTGTCCGGGAACGGGTTGTCGTCATTGGCCAGCACGTTGACGCTCGCCGGCTTGCCCTGGACAGCATCGTCCACGGAATCGTCCGCAGCGACAGGCAGCGGCCGGGTGGAGGCGAGCACCGCCAGGTCCACGCGTCCGGGTACAGGGTCGCTGCGGCCGTCCGTGACGCTCACGGCGAGCTGTCCCAGCGTGCCGACTGCGGCATTGTCCCCGGCGGAGACGGACAGGACCGAACCGGAAAGGCTCGCCTCGAAACCCTGGGGTACGGGACCGGCCAGGGCGAAGCTGAGTTTTCCGGCGTCGGCCGGGTTGGGGTCCGAGGCCAGCGGCGCCAGGTCCAGGGTGACCGCGTCTTCGCCCTTGGCCGCTTCCAGCGAACCCGGGCTCATGACGGGCGGCAGGTTCTGCTCCGGCAGCGGGATGACGTTGACCAGGATGGTCAGGGTAGCTTTGAGGCCTTCCGGATCATCCGGGCCTGAACCGTCCGTGACTTCAAAAGTGATGGAGCCCAGACCGGCGTAGTCCTCGTCCGCGGTGTACGAAAGCGTATCTTCGTCAGCCACCCAGGTATCCCGGTTGGAGGAGCCGATTGCGCTGACCTTGGCAGTTTCCGTGATCCTCGGCGCACGGCCCTCACGGACCTCGACCAGTTCGGCCAGATCGAGTTCCAGGGTCTCCGTTGCTTCGATTTCCTGCACCTCGGCACTGCGAAGCGTCGGATACTGGGCGCTGAGACCGGGAACCCAGATCACCGCCGTCGCGGTTCCCCCGTCCATGTCCTGGACCTGGTACGGGATGATTTGCGCTTCTTCGAGCAGCTCCACGCGCACCCGGTCTCCCGTCACCGCTGCGGTGGTCCGCGACGGGTCCACGGAGACTGCCAGGTCTTCGGCCACGCCGTCGGGGTCCTCGTCATTCTCCAGCACGGCGACATCCACGGCGGTGCGTCCGCGGATCTCAGCAACGCTCACCCGGTCATCCTGTGCCAGCGGTGCCAGCAGTTCCGCGTTCGGATCGGAGACGACGGCGATGTTTCCATAGGCTGTTCCGCCGCGGTTGTCGCGCACGGCGTAGCGGATGTTGTAGGTGCCGGCCTCGGCGGGTGCCGTGAACCGGACACGGTTGTCCTCGGCCCGCGCTTCGGTTCCGCTCTCCTGTGAGCTGACGCCGCCGGGGTCGAGCGAGATTGGATCGCCATCGGGATCGGAATCGTTCTGCAGCACCGGCACGGCGACTTCACGCCCCGGGCGCACGGTCACGGCGTCGTTCACGGCCACGGGTTTCTGGTTGGCTTCCGCTACCGGGGCGATTCCCACGCGGACCGTGCCGGTGTTCACCAGCCCCAGCCTGTCCCGTACTTCATAGGTGAACGAGTCAGTGCCCGCACCGGTGGCTGAAGCTGTGTAGTCGATGTAATGGGGTCCCGGAACCGCTGCGCCGAGCCGGGGTGCTTCACTGATCCCGCTGAGGAAGACCGAATCGCCGTCGGCATCAAGGCCGTCCAGAGGCACTGGAATCCGTACCGTGCTCCCGGCGATCGCCCGTCCTTCCAAATTCCTGGGCACCGGAGGGGTGTTTTTCTCGTCGTCGCGCGGCCGGATGTTGATGCGCACCTGGGCGGAGTCGCTCTGCCCAGTGGAGTCGCGTACTTCGTAAATCGCGTAGACCGTCTTGGCTGTATCTCCGGCAACGAAACGGAGCATGTTCCCGGAAGCAAACAGCTGCCCGTCGGCTGGATCGACCCCCTGGGCCGGAACCGGGTTGAGCGTCAGTTCGTCGCCGGTGGGCGACACATCGTTCTCCAGGACGGGAATGTTCACCACGTCACCGACCCGCACGGTAGCGGTGTCCGCGGAGGCCGAAGGCGGGAGCAGGGTTCCCGGCCCGTCCACCGGCAGGACGCTGACTTCGCCGCTGGCGCTGGCGGTGCCGTTGGAAACCATGTAGCTGATCTTGGCGGCTCCGGTGAGTCCACGCACGTCATGGATCTGGAGGATGTTGTGGTTCAGCACTGCGACGTCCAGCGGCGAACTGCTGCCGGTGCTGACGGACTGCACCACCAGCACCCCGCCGGTGGGGTCGGTGTCGTTGCCGAGCACGTCCACCAGCACGTTGCCGCCGCGGGGAAGCAGGGCCACGTCGCGCACAGCGATCGGAGCTCCCTGGCGGCCGGACTCGGCTGCATCCACCCGGATGAGCCCGCTGGCGCTCTGCGGTCCGTTGGTGACGAGGTACTCGATGTAGTACGTCGCCGGATCCGCGGGAGTGAACGTGATGGAACCTGTCTCGTAGTCCGGCAGGAGTTCCGAGCCGTCCTCCGCATCGGCCTTGGCGAGGCTGAGCTGGCCGCCGGCGGGATCAAGGTCGTTCTGCAGGGGATACAGCGTGACGGGTTCACCCGCGGTGGCGGTGAAGTGGTCGAAGTTGGTGACCGGGGGCAGGACGCCCGCGGGCCGGACATCGAAGGTGACAGTGCCGGTGGCAGTTTCGGTGCCGTCCGAGACAGTGATGGCAACGTCCTTGACGCCCTGTGTCTTTCCGATGTCCCGGAACGTCAGCAGTCCGTCGGACCTGGTCCGCACCTGGTCCCCGTCAGCCGTTGGTTCCGCGGCCACCAGAACCAGGTCATCGCCGTCCGGGTCCATCCAGTCGTTGAGGATGTTCTGGCTGACGGACTGGCCCTGTTCGACCAGGATCTTCGTGGACCTGCGCGGTTCGGGCGGGGTGTTCTCGCTGGAACCGCGGACCTGCACTGTCGCACTGGCGGCTGCGCTGCCTCCGCGGCCGTCGCTGACCTCGTACTCGAACGTGCTGGTCCCGGAGGCACCCGGCGGAACGACCAACTGCAGTCCGGCACCGTTGTAGATCTGCTGGATTTCCCCCGCGGAAGGCTGGCTGCCGGAGAGCCGGACAGTCAGCAGGTCACCGTCAGGGTCCGTGTCGTTGTCCAGGACGTTAAGGATGGTGGTGCGCCCGGCCCGGACCCCGAACCTGTCCTGTGAAGCGACGGGCGGCCGGTTCTCGCCGGTCCGGTCCGGAAGGGTGTTCACCGGGTTCTCGCTGGCAGATTCTTCTTCGTCATCACTGGAATCCTGCTTGGGCGGGATGACGTCCCCCCAGTTATCCACCAGCTGCATGTTTTCCAGCACCAGCCACACGCTGCCGCCGTTAATGTCGTTGAGCACCACGACAGACCGGTTGACCCGAAAGACAAGTTCCGAGGAGGCGCCGATCCCGGGAATCTCCTCGACGGAGTCATCAGCGTCGGAGTCGCAGTCCCTGATGTACGTGCCGGATCCGGCCCAGGCAGCGTGCACGCACGAGTCCACCCGCACCGGCGCCGCAGGAACTCCACCGCCGGCTACCGGGGTCACCGTCGCCTCTGAACCGTCCATCGGCTGTTTGATCAGGGCCGAAGCCGAAGCTATGGCAACAAAGTCCGCTTCGGGGCCGGAGTCCTGGAGCCGTGCGCCCTTGGTGTCGGGAAGGCTGACGGTGCGTCCGCCGGGCAGGACAAGGGTTCCTGTTTCGGCGTCGAAGGCGACGGCTTCCTCCCCCACGGCTGCGACCTGGGTGTCCCCGAAACCGCGGAGTTCCTCCGACTCGGTGACCTGCGGCTCGCCGTAGCTGCCGTCCCCGGCGACTTTATAGCCGTAGAGCCGTCCCTCCCGCGGCGCCGCGACAGCCGCGTATCCGTCCGGTGACACCCCGGCCGCAACGCCGGGTGAGTCCTGGACCACGGGTTCGGCTTCGGTGTCGCTGAAGAAGGGCAGTGAAGCGGAGTCCATGAGCCAGACGGCCCCGGCGGCAGGATCGGTCACCGCGATCGCGGAGCCGCCCTGGGTGATGGTGGCCGACGCCGGCAGCTGTACCTCGCTGCCGCGTGCCACGTTGGCGATGTCCACGGGCGAGACCTTGGACTGGTCGGTGTTGGCATGGAAGACGGTGCCCTCATACTGGGTGACGTCGAAGCCGTCGCTGTTGGCGGCGTAGGCGCCGTCGAGCAGCCGGGCGGGGTAGTTCAGGTGGCCCACCATGCCCTGCGTCTGGTTGGTAACCCAGACACCGCCGTCGTTCAGATCGACGTCGGCGCTGGCAAATCCCGGATACAGGATGGCGCCGGCCACGACGGCACCCGTGGCGGCAACGGCCGAGCCGATCGACGCGGCCCTGCGGCGGGCGCGGCTTTGCGCAGGCGTAGCCCCCCTGAAGAACTGCACTTGCTTCCCCCCGTTACAAACCCCAAATAATCCTGCGATTCCCCGCCGTCGGCGTGCCGCGTCCAGGCGCACGGGCGGGCCGCAATTCGGCAGATAGTCGCGACAAGTGTCGCACATTCCAAGTGGCTTTCCTGAAAGTGACAAGCCTGCTTCGCAAAAGCGGCTTGTCGCCAGGGGATTTAGTCCAGTACCAGTCCCTGTCCGGTGCCCCGGGCAAGGGTGACCGGGTGGATCTCGCCGAAACCGCGAACCGCGCGCGGGGAATGGGGTATGAGGATAAAACGCTCATTATTGCGCAGCGCCGCTGCCGTGGACGCGTCGGTGAGGACTGTTCCAGGTTCTGCCAGCGAGGTGAGCCGTGAGGCAAGGTTCACAGTCGGCCCATAGATGTCGCCCAGGCGGGAGAGCACCCTGCCCCACACCATGGCTACGCGCGCGGACGGAAGCAGTTCGTCCTCGGTGAAGGCCTTCGCCAGGGCCAGGGAGATTTCGGCACCTGCCTCGGGGGTCTCAGCGTTGAAGAGGACTTCGTCGCCTATGGTCTTCACGAGCCGGCCGCCGCCAACCGAAATGATCTCCGAGCATTTGTGCTCAAACCGCTGGACCATCTGCGCCAGGGTCTTTTCGTTCATCTGGCGGGAAAGACTGGTGTAAGAGACCAGGTCGGCGAACCCGACGGCCCGTGCCAGCGGGAGCGGGTTGTCATCGGCGTTCGAATCATGGCTGGCCAAGCCTGCCTCGGCACGCAGCGCCAGGCGCTGGACCGCGGCGTTCAGCTGCCGTTTCCACGCGTAGACCAGGGTTTTCTCGAGCGGCTCGATCAGGTCCGGCAGCGCGGCCACCAGCTTTTTCCGGGCCTCGGCGTCAGTGATCCCGCGCTGGACCACCATCTCTTCAACGAGCGCCTCGATCTGCCAGACAACCATCCGGTCCGTCATTTGGCCGATCGAACGCATGATGGAAATCGCGGCCTCTTCGGTGAGCCGTTCCTCGCGGACCAGCTGGATCACGGTGCTGAGGGCTTCCTGGTCAGCCTCGGTGAAAAACACGGCGTCGTCGTCGAGGTTCGGGAAGCCCATGGCGCGCCACAGCTTGCGTGCCGAGAGCAGTGAGACTCCCGCTCCCGCTGCCGCTTCACGGCGTTTGAGGGTTCGCGGACCGCCAATCAGCTGGGCTTCCAGCCGCCGGACGTCTTCCCGGTCGATCCCTCCGGAGGTACCCGGCAGCACCGGCTTCTGCGGCATCGGGACCGCATTCATCGAGAGTGTCAGCGGTTCCGGCTCGGCGGCGGACTCAGGCACGTCCTGGCCCTGATCACTCATTGCCGCTCCATTCGTCGTAACCCGTGCTTCCTTCAATATCTACACCATCGAACATCACGGTCATGGGCAGGTCTTCTATGGTGGCCAACACAATCGACTTGAATCTGTGGACTTCCGGCACCGCGGGGTAGTCGATGACCCGCCCGCGCCCCAGATCGATCCGAAGGGTTCCGGAACGCTGCATCCGCTGCAGTATCCCCTGCCGTGCTTCCAGTTGGTAGACGGAGGCCAGCGGAAGATCGTGTTCCTGCCTTCGAAGCACTCCCCGGCGCTGGATCAGGCGCCGGTTGGTCAGCACGTAGCGGGCGGCGTTCCAGCGGAGCACGGCCGGCAGGCAGAAACGGACCAGGACCAGGACCACCAGCACGGCGACGGTGGGAGCCAGCACGGGCGTCCAGTCGGCAAGCGCAGCCGGAACGGTGTCACGGCCCAGGAACCCCAGGGCGAACCCGCCTGCCGCACATGCCAGAACGGCGAGCAGGACCTGCTTGACCAGCGGCCCGGCATGGGGGCGCGCTGAAACAATGACCTGCTCCCCCGGCTCCAGCCTCATCCGCACCGGAATCCGATGGTGTGCGCGCCGCTCATGCGCCTGCGGGCCTCAGGTGCACGACGTCGGCAGCGGTGACTGTCTGCCGTACGCCGTCGCCATCGATGATCAGGAGCGCGCCATGCGCGTCGAGGCCGACGGCGCGGCCCGTCAGCTCCGCTCCTCCGGGCAGGTGCGCACGGACTTCCTGCCCGAGGGTCGCCATCCGCCCGGCGACGTTGTCCAGCAGGCATCCGCCAAGGGACCAGGGCGCCGAGGCATTCCCATCGACGGCGCAGAACGCCCGGTAGTCCAGGTTGAACCGCAGCAGGAAGTCCTCCAGCAGGATGTTCCTGTCCGTGGTGGACGCGTACTCCATCAGCAGGCTGGTGCCCGTGCTGACCGGCTGGTCTTCGTCAGTGAGGGAAACGTTGAGTCCCACCCCCACCACTACGGCAGGAGGGTTGCCTGTGCTGTCCGGCACCAGCTGTGCCAGGACACCGGCCAGCTTGCGCCCGTCGACCATGACGTCGTTGGGCCATTTCAGCCGCGGTTCCACTCCCGTCCGGCCACCCACAGCCTTGGACAGCGACAGTGCTGCCAGCAGGGAGAGCCACCCGTAGGACTGGGTCGGCAACGGCCGCCCCTGTGCATTAACAGGGCGCAGCAGCACGCTTACAAACAGCGAAGAGCGTTCCGGTGCCTGCCACACGCGGCCCAGGCGGCCCCGGCCGGCGGTTTGCAGCTCGGCGGTCAGGACGGAAAAGTCCGGATATTCACGCGGCGATAACCGCGCACTGTCAGCAAGGTCGGTGTTGGTTGAGCCTGTTTCCTGCACGACATCGAGCCGGGACAGCGGGCCTGCGGGGCCCACAAGGCTGGCCCGCAGCCGCTCCGGCTCCAACGGTGGTCGCTCCATGCTGGAGTAGCGCAGATCCATGTTTCCGATATTACGCGCCCCCTCCCCCATCCCGGGGCGGCGCCTGCCGTGCCCGGCCCTTCCCTGCCGCGCACCTGTCCTAGAGGAAGAAGTCGGCCATCAGCTTGTCCTCAGGTGCGCCGAGGCTGTACTTGGTGAAGTCCGTGATGCCTTCCTCGCGCAGGACCTGCTCGTCCGTGTAGAAGTTGCCGGTGGCAACGCGCCCGGGGCGCGTGAGGATGGCGTGCGCGGCGTCGGCCATGATGTCCGCACTGCGGGACACGCGTGCCAGTTCCGAGCCGCCGGGCATATTGCGGATGGCAGCGGTGTCGATTGAGGTGCACGGCCACAGGGAGTTGACGCCGATTCCGTCTTCCTTCAGCTCCTCCGACAGGCCAAGGGTGGTCAGGGACATGCCGTACTTGGCCATGGTGTACGCGAGGTAGCTGCCGGCCCATTTGGGGTCCAGGTTCAGCGGCGGGGACAGTGTCAGGATGTGGGCGTTGTCCGAGTCCCGCAGCGCCGGCAGGGCCGTCTTGGAGAGCAGGAACGTGCCGCGGGCATTGATGTCCTGCATCAGGTCATAGCTCTTCATGCTCACGTCGTCCGTCTTGCGCAGGTCGATCGCGGAGGCGTTGTTCAGCACAATGTCGATTCCGCCGAACTGTTCCATTGTGGCGGCGACGGCATTCTCAACGTCTTCGTCGCGGCGCACGTCACCAATGATCGGCAGCGCCTTGCCGCCGGCGGCTTCCAGCTGCTCGGCCGCGGTGTAGACGGTGCCTTCCAGCTTGGGGTGCGGCTGCGCGGTCTTGGCGACCATCGCAATGTTGGCACCGTCGGCAGCGGCCCGAAGGGCGATGGCCAGGCCGATCCCCCGGCTGCCGCCGGACATGAGGATGGTGCGTCCGGCCAGCGAACGCGGAGAAGAAGATGCTGTGGTGGAGGTCATACGGACAGGGTAATGCACCCGCGCGAAAAATGTTACTGACCAGTAACATCCGCCGCCTCCGAAGACGGCCGCCCCTCGACGTCGACTGGAGGCTGGCTCTTCAGCCAGCCAAGGCACAGGGACACAAATTGTAGGTTTCCTACACCCGCAGGGCGTGTTGGCGCTCACTAGACTGGGTGAATCGCCCGCACCCTTGTAAGAAACCTACTGAAGCAGCTGCGCAGGGCGTTGGGGTGGCGATCCGCCCGCCATCCGTCAGAATCCAGCACCGGAGAGTAAATGAGCATCGACCAGGACATCGATCTGCAGACAACCGCCGGGAAAATCGCCGACTTCCGGCGCCGCCAGGCCCAGGCCGAAATGCCCTCGGGAGCAGCCGCGGTCGAAAAACAGCATGCCCGCGGCAAGCACACTGCCCGCGAGCGCATCGACCTGCTCCTGGACGAAGGTTCCTTCGTGGAATTCGATGCGCTGGCAGTGCACCGCTCCACCGCGTTCGGCATGGAGAAGAAGAAGCCGGTGGGTGACGGACTGGTATCCGGCTACGGCACCGTGGACGGACGCCCAGTGGCGGTCTACAGCCAGGACTTCGCGGTGTACGGCGGATCGCTGAGCCAGGTCAACGGCGAAAAGATCGTCAAGGTCCAGGAGTTTGCCCTGCGCAACGGCTGCCCGGTCATCGGCATCCTCGACGGCGGCGGCGCCCGCATCCAGGAGGGCGTTGCCTCCCTGGCGATGTTCGCGGATATCTTCCGCAACAATGTCCATGCCTCCGGCGTCGTACCCCAGATCTCCCTGATCATGGGCCCGTCCGCCGGCGGAGCGGCGTACTCCCCCGCCCTGACCGACTTCGTGGTGATGGTGGACAAGACGTCCCACATGTTCATCACCGGGCCGGACGTCATCAAAGCGGTCACGGGTGAGGACGTGGACATGGAAACGCTCGGCGGCGCCCGGCAGCACAATGCCACCACCGGCACCTCGACGTACTTGGCATCGGACGAAGAGGATGCGATCGACTTTGTCCGCGAGCTGCTGGACTTCCTGCCCAGCAACAATCTCGCCGAGGCACCCCTGACGCCGTTTGCGCAGGACGAGGAGATTAACGACGGGGACCTGGCCCTGGACGAGCTGATTCCCGATTCAGCCAACCAGCCCTACGACATCCGCACCGTGATCGAGCAGGTCGTGGACGATGGCCATTTCCTGGAGATGCAGTCCCTGTACGCACCGAACGTCATCATCGGCTACGGCCGGCTCGAAGGGCACACGGTCGGCGTCGTCGCCAACCAGCCGCTGCAGTTCGCCGGCACCCTGGACATAGCAGCCTCGGAGAAGGCGGCCAGGTTCGTGCGCCACTGCGATGCCTTCAACATTCCCATCCTGACCTTCGTGGATGTTCCCGGCTTCCTTCCGGGCAAGGACCAGGAGTTCAACGGAATCATCCGCCGCGGCGCCAAGCTGCTCTATGCCTACGCCGAAGCCACCGTTCCCAAGCTCACCGTCATCACCCGCAAGGCCTACGGCGGCGCCTACATCGTCATGGGCTCCAAAAAGCTCGGCGCAGACCTGAACCTGGCTTGGCCCACCGCGCAGATCGGCGTCATGGGCGCGCAGGGTGCGGTGAATATCCTCTACCGCAGCCAGCTGGCCGCCGCCGCAGCGGACGGGCGCGACGTCGATGAAGTCCGCCAGGGCTACATCAACGCCTACGAAGAAGAACTGCTGAATCCCTACCAGTCGGCCGAGCTTGGGTATGTGGATGCCGTGATCGCACCGTCGGAAACCCGGCTCCAGCTGATCCGCGGGCTGCGCGTGCTGCGCGAAAAGCGTGCCTCACTGCCGCACAAGAAGCACGGGAACATCCCGCTGTGAGCATCGTCGGTGAACCGGACTTCGAACCGGCAGTCCAGCCGCTGCTGCAGGTTCTCACAGGCAGTCCCACGGACGAGGAACTGGCGGCACTGACCGCCGTCGTGCTGGGCCTGGGCGCGGGTGCACCGGACTCCGCGGCGCCTGTGCTGCGCGATCCGGCAACGACCCGCAGGGCGTGGACAAGGCGCCGCCAGCTGAGCCTGACGCCTGCTCCGGGGCCGGGCTCGTGGCGGCGCACCTACCGCTGACACGTTAGGCTCGGGCATGTGACTGAACAGACAACTTCATCAGATTCCCTGTCCAACGCCGGTTCGCGCACGCCAACTGCAATCGACGCCGTCGCCGAAGCTTTCACCGAGAACCTGCTGCGGCTGGACCCGTCCTTCGCCACTTCGCTCGGCATCCCCGGGCACGAGACCGAATACGCGGACTACTCGCCGGCAGGACTCGTATCCACCGCCGAAGCAATCAGCGAAACCCTTGAGCGGCTTGAGGACCTGCAGCCCGTTGACGACGTTGATGCCGTCACCCTTGACGCCATGCGTGAGCGGCTGGGCCTCGCCCTGGAGATCCATGAATCCGGCTGGGACCTGGCCGACCTGAACAACATCGCTTCCCCGGCACAGGACATCCGCGCGGTCTTCGACCTGATGCCCACCGACACCGTCGAGGCCTGGGAGCACATCTCCGGCCGCCTCCACAACCTTCCCGACGCCGTCGCCGGGTACATCGTTTCCCTGCGCAGCGGGGCCGAGCGCGGCCTGGTCGCCGCCCGCCGCCAGGTCTCGATCGTGATGGAGCAGGCCGGCAAGTATGCCGAAGAAGGCGGTTTCTTCGATTCGTTCGCGGCCGACGCATCGCTGCCGGACGGCTCGGAACTGCCCGACGCACTCAAGGCCTCGCTGCGCCAGAACGCCGACGGCGCCCGTGCCGCCTACCGCTCGCTCGTTGACTTCCTCGGCGGAGAGCTGCTCCCGCAGGCTCCGGAGAAGGACGCCGTCGGCGCTGAGCGCTACGCGCTGTTCTCCCGCCAGTTCCTCGGCTCGGCCGTCGACCTGGAGGAGACCTACGCCTGGGGCGTCGCGGAACTGGACCGCATCATCGCTGAACAGGAAGAGGTGGCCAACCAGATCAAGGAAGGCGCTTCAGTCCGCGAAGCAATGGACCTGCTCGACGCCGATCCCCAGCGCCAGCTGCACGGCACGCGTGAACTGCAGGCCTGGATGCAGGAACTCTCCGACCGGGCCGTCGAGGAACTGTCGCAGAGCCACTTCGAGATCACCGGTCCCATGCGCAAGCTCGAGTGCATGATCGCCCCCACCAATGAGGGCGGCATCTACTACACGGGTCCGAGCGAGGACTTCTCCCGGCCCGGGCGCATGTGGTGGTCCGTACCGGAAGGCGAAGACACCTTCACCACGTGGAAGGAAACCACCACGGTCTACCACGAGGGCGTTCCGGGCCACCACCTGCAGATTGCCACCGCAACCGCTGCCCGGGACACCTTGAACAGCTGGCGCCGCAACGTCTGCTGGGTCTCCGGCCACGGCGAGGGCTGGGCACTGTACGCCGAGCGCCTCATGGAGGAACTCGGCTACCTGAACGATCCCGGAGACCGGATGGGCATGCTGGACGCGCAGCGCATGCGTGCAGCCCGCGTCGTCTTCGACATCGGCGTCCACCTGGAACTGGAGGTCCCCGAGCGCTGGGGTTCGGGCACCTGGACCCCGGAGAAGGGCTACGACTTCCTGAAGCAGAACATTGCCATCTCGGAAGGGCAGCTGAACTTCGAGTTCACGCGCTACCTGGGCTGGCCGGGACAGGCACCGGCGTACAAGCTGGGCCAGCGGCTCTGGGAGCAGATCCGCGACGAAGTCCGCAGCCGCGAGGGCGACTCCTTCGATGCAAAGGCCTTCCACACACGCGCACTGCGCCTGGGCTCGGTCGGCCTGGACACGCTGCGCCGCGCCCTGCTGAATAACTAGCCTGCCCTGCTGGATAACTAGCCTGCATTCTGGATAGCCAGCCTGCATTCTGGATAACCAGCGTGGACTCTGACGCCCGGCCGGGCACTCCGGCCGGGCGTTTTTGCTGCCTGCACCAACCCTCCCGGATGGGACAATCGTCACAGTGCGCGCGGGAATAGGAATTCTGTTCCGCGGCCCGGCGCCACAGAACGCTTGTCCACCCAGCATTCCCAAGGCCCCGGCGTCTGCCGCTGCGTAACATTTCGCAATACCGAAAACGCTCTGGTAAAGGATGCCGTCTAGCATCGAACGGTGACATCACCACAGACCTCCCCACAGTCCCCCGCCGCAGCCGAGACCCGGCGCAGGCTTCCGCGCTGGGCCACATCGTTTGGCCCGCAGATCATCGCAGCCCTGCTGGTCGGCCTCGGCCTGGGCCTGCTGGCCAAGAACATGGGCGCCGTCGACGGTGAGCCCAACTGGCTCACCACCACGCTTTCGACCATCGGCTCGAGCTACGTCTCACTGCTGAAGGCAGCCGTCGTCCCGCTGATCTTCACCGCCGTCGTCAGCTCGATTGCAAACCTCCGCGAGGTTTCCAACGCTGCGCGCCTGGCATGGCAGACCCTGCTGTGGTTCGCCATCACTGCCCTGATCGCCGTTGCGATCGGCATTGCCCTGGGTGTGCTGATGCAGCCCGGTGCCAACGCTGACGCCACCGCACCGGACGGCTACGACGGCGGGACCGGCAGCTGGATCGGGTTCCTCACCGGCCTCATCCCGGGCAACTTCCTGGGCCTGACCGCATCCACCACGGAAACCCTCACCACCTCGCTGAACTTCAACGTGCTGCAGGTCCTCGTGATCGCGATCGCCGTCGGCATTGCCGCCCTGAAGGTCGGCAAGCCCGCCGCACCGTTCCTGGCCCTGAACGCCTCCGCCCTGGCCGTCATCCAGAAGGTCCTGTGGTGGATCATCCGGCTGGCCCCGCTGGGCACCGTTGGCCTGATCGGCCGTGCCGTGGCCACCTACGGCTGGGACACCATCGGTTCACTGGGCACCTTCACGCTGGCCATCTACGTGGGTCTGGCGATCGTCCTGTTCGTGGTCTACCCGGTGCTGATCAAGGCGCACGGACTCTCCGTGCGCCAGTGGTTCTCCGGAGCCTGGCCGGCCATCCAGCTTGCCTTTGTGTCCCGTTCCTCCGTGGGGACGCTGCCGCTGACCCAGCGCGTCACTGAGCGGAACCTCGGTGTTCCCCGGGCCTACGCTTCCTTCGCCGTGCCGCTGGGCGCCACGACGAAGATGGACGGCTGCGCCGCGATCTACCCTGCGATCTCGGCTATCTTCGTGGCCCAGTTCTTCGGCATTGACCTCAGCATCGGGCAGTACCTGCTCATCGTTGTCGTCGCCGTCCTGGGCTCCGCGGCAACCGCCGGAACCACCGGCGCCGTCGTGATGCTGACCCTGACCCTGTCCACGCTGGGACTGCCGCTGGAAGGCGTGGCGCTGCTGCTCGCCGTCGACCCCATCCTGGACATGGGACGCACCGCGGTGAACGTGGCCGGCCAGACGGTCGTGCCCACCATCGTGGCCAAGCGCAACGGCCTGCTGCAGCCGGAGCTGTACAACGCCAAGCGCAACGGCGACCCGTTCGCTGACGATTCAGCTGCAATCGATCCCGAAGAAGCTGAACTTTCGGCACAGGAACATACACCTGCAACATCAGGTGCTGGCGCTGCGGCTGCCAGCAGGTAAGGTTCAGGTACTCGCACTTCCTTTGGGAATGGCCGCTCCGACGCCGGAGCGGCCATTCCTTTTTTCGGTGCCTGCCAGCCCGGCACATTAGGCTGGGATGCGTGACTGACCTGACGCTGATCCTTGCTTCCGCCTCCCCTGCCCGCACCAAGCTCCTGGACAATGCCGGCATCGCCCACCGCGTGCTCATGTCCGATGTCGATGAAGACGCTGTCACGGCCCGCTACGGGCTGACCGATCCCCATGACACGGCACTGCTGCTGGCCCGGGCCAAGGCTGAAGCTGTCGCTTCCCTCCCTGAGGCCGACGGCGCCCTTGTCCTCGGCTGCGACTCCGTGTTCGAGTTCGACGGCGAAGCCCACGGAAAGCCCTGGGAACCGGAGATTGCCCGCGAACGCATCCGGCGGATGAGCGGGAACGTCGGTGTGCTCCACACGGGCCACTGGCTGGTGGACTGCCGCGACACCGACGAGGACGGCTCCGGAGCGACCCTCGGCGCGGTCAGCTCAGCCGAGGTGCACTTTGCGAAGCTCCTCGACGACGAGATCGAGGCCTACATTGCCACCGGAGAGCCGCTTGCCGTGGCGGGGTCCTTCACCATCGATTCCCTGGGCGGGGCGTTCATCGAGAAGGTCGTCGGCGATCCGCATGCCGTCGTCGGTCTGTCTGTGTCCACGCTGCGCCACCTGCTGGCCAGCGCCGGCGTCGGCGTGACGTCACTCTGGAAGTAGCCCTGGGTGGCGGTTGGTGCCTTGTGGCGGGGGCCGTTGCCCGGCGGCGCCCCCTCCCCGCAACTTTCGGGGAGATAACGTCGCTTAGCGCCTTCTCCTGCCAACCTTCGGGGAGATAACGTCCTTTCCGGCGACGCCAGGGGTTCCGCGCCAGAAGGCATTCCGTCATCTATTGGTGCACTACAGCCGCTTAGCCCCTGCTCCACGAGTCTTCTGCCGCACTGCGGCTGCTTAGCCTGCCCTCGACTCATCCGTTGCTGCACTGCCGTCGCTCAGAGCACGCGAAAGCGACGTTAGTGCAGCAACAGATCCCGGGGAGCCCTCAAACCTGCGTTATTGCAGCAAAGGATGGGCGGACAGGGCCACAGGGTACGGGAGCTTCATGTACCTCGACACCAGGCCCAGCGACCCCTTTCGACACACAGCGCTCCGGGCGGCAGGACGCTGCCGGGTTGCCGCAGAACGCCGCGACTGTGGATAACTCAAGCAGGAGATGCAGGTACAGGGTAGAAACGGGCAATGCGCACACCCCGGCCCCTTCCACATCCACTGTCTGATCCCTTTCTGGTTGAGCAGGCACTGAGCCTTGGTGTCACACCCGGACGGCTGCGCGGCTCAGATCTGCGCACTCCCAGTCGTGGAATCCGGGTACCGAAGAACACGAAGACCACGGGGACGCCTGCTGAGCTGGCTGCAAGCTGCCGACCCTATCTTGAGCTTTTCCCCGACGCCGTCCTCAGCCACACGACTGCGGCGAGGCTCCACGGCATCCCGCTGCCGCCGTCGTACCGGAACGAATCATTCCTGCATCTCACCCGCCCTCCGAACGCCGCGAGTACCACCCGCAGGCACATCCGCAGCCACCGGTCACGCCTGGAGGACTTCGACGTCGTCCAACCCGCGCCGGGGCTCCGGCTCACGTCTGAAGCGCGCACCTTTGCCGACCTCGCCCGGATCCTGGATCTGCCCGATCTCACCGCAGCCGGCGACTGGCTCGTCTCAGAGCATGGACGCAGCTATGGCCAGGTCCGTCATGCCGTTCTGGGTCTGGAGGAACTGCGCAGCTACGTCAACGGCCTGAGGTGGATTCCGGGCATACGAACTGCCCGTCGAGCCCTTGATCTGGTGCGCGTTGGCGTGGACTCCCCGCCCGAGACATACCTCCGGCTCATGCTGCACGACGCCGGACTGCCGGAGTTCCGTCCGAACATGCCGCTGCTGGACGCGGCCGGGAGGCCTGTCCTGTGGACTGATCTGGGTTGTCCGGAATTCCGCACCTGCGTGGAGTATGACGGCGCGCATCACCTGACCCCCGAGCAGCAGATGAAGGACCACAACCGTGACCTGCTCGTCAGTGAGCTCGGATGGCATCAGGTCAAGGTCTCGGCAGTGGATATGCGCCGCGGCTCCGCGTGGGTGGCGCCAATAGTCGCCCGGGGCCTGCGCCTTGGAGGATGGGTCCGAGAGCAAGGTGTCTTGTGAGGCGGACGTCCCGTTCGCGTCCACTCGGCGTCCCCGCTGAACCATCCTTCCGAACCACCCAGCGGAAACCCTCGTTGTAGGGTCCCCACAACTAAACCCGCCGCCCCACGCAGAAACAGCACGGTTTATGGCGGGACACGACAAAATCGCGCTAGGCTCCGAACAGATCAAAGGAGCCAGTGCATTTCATGAGCCAGAATACCGCCGCCCCGCTGGGGAAGGTCCTGATTGCCAACCGCGGAGAGATCGCCGTCCGGATTATCCGGGCCGCACGCGACGAAGGCATCGCGACTGTAGCCGTCTACGCCGACCCGGACCTGGACGCTTTGCACGTCCGCCTTGCCGATGAGGCGTATGCCCTGGGCGGCAGCACTGCCGCAGAGTCCTACCTGGACATGGACAAAATCCTGGCCGCGGCTGTCCGCGCCGGGGCAGACGCCATCCACCCGGGCTACGGCTTCCTGTCTGAGAATGCCGCGTTCGCCCGCCGGGTCATCGACGCCGGACTGACCTGGATCGGACCTTCCCCCGAAGCCATCGACCAGCTCGGAGACAAGGTCCAGGCCCGGCATCTTGCAGCTAAGGTCGGCGCTCCCCTGGTTCCGGGAACACCGGATCCCGTATCCAGCGCGGACGAAGTCCTTGCCTTCGCGCAGGAGTACGGCCTGCCCGTGGCCATCAAGGCGGCCTTCGGCGGCGGCGGACGCGGCATCAAGGTGGCCCGCACCCTGGAAGAGATCCCCGAACTGTACGACTCCGCTGTCCGCGAAGCCACTGCTGCCTTCGGCCGCGGCGAGTGCTTCATCGAACGTTTCCTCGATGCCCCGCGCCACGTCGAGACACAGTGCCTGGCCGACGCGCACGGCAACGTCGTCGTCGTTTCGACCCGCGACTGCTCCCTGCAGCGCCGCAACCAGAAGCTGGTGGAAGAAGCCCCGGCCCCCTTCCTCAGCGAGGACCAGGTCCGCGCCCTGTATGACTCTTCCAAGGCCCTGCTGCGCGAAGCCGGGTACCAGGGTGCCGGTACCTGCGAATTCCTCGTGGGCACCGACGGCACCATTTCCTTCCTCGAGGTCAACACCCGTCTCCAGGTTGAGCATCCGGTCTCCGAGGAAGTGACCGGCATCGACTTGGTGCGCGAGCAGTTCCGCATCGCCCGCGGTGAAGAACTGGGCTACTCCGACCCCGAAATCCGGGGCCACTCCATCGAATTCCGGATCAACGGCGAAGACGCCGGGCGCGGCTTCATGCCCTCCCCCGGCACAGTGGAAACCCTGCGCCTGCCCACGGGCCCCGGCGTGCGGGTCGATTCCGGCATCGAAGCCGGCGAGACGGTGGGCGGGAACTTCGATTCGATGCTTGCCAAGCTGATCGTCACCGGAGCCACCCGCACCCAGGCCCTCCAGCGTGCGCGCCGCGCCCTGAAGGAAATGGAAATCACCGGCCTGCCGACCGTGCTGCCGTTCCACGCCGCCGTCGTCGCCGATCCCGCCTTCGCACCGGAGCAGGGTCCGTTCAGTGTTCACACCCGCTGGATCGAGACTGAGTTCAACAACACCATTGAGCCCTGGTCCGGGGAACCGGCCAACGGGAACGACGACGACGGCGCACGCCAGCGCCACACCGTGGAGGTGGGCGGCAAACGGCTTGAGGTCGTGCTGCCGGCCGGCCTGGCGCCGTCGAACGGACGCAGCGCTGCCCCGGTCAACGGCAAGCAGCGCAAAGGCCGCGTCCGGACGTCATCCGCGGCGGCAACGGGCAATGAGCTCACGTCCCCAATGCAGGGAACCATTGTGAAGGTCGCCGTCCAAGACGGGACCGTCGTCGCGGAAGGGGACCTGGTGGTGGTGCTGGAAGCCATGAAGATGGAGCAGCCGCTCACCGCCCACAAGGCCGGCACCGTCACCGGTCTCACGGCACTGCCGGGAGCCACCGTCTCAGCGGGTGCTGTCATCGCTGCCATCGTGGACTAGGACGGCGTTTAGAACAGCACACCCGCAAGAAAGCAAAAGGCCCGGATCCACATGGATCCGGGCCTTTTGCTTACCAGCAGTAAGACCTAGCTGGAGTGGTTTACGTAGTCCACGTCCTTGGTTTCGCGGGTAACCCACAGCGCGATGAACGTCAGGATGGCCATCGATGAGAGGTAGATTCCCACCAGCCACGGGCTGCCGTCAGCGGCCTGCCACAGCGCCACTGCGATGAACGGGGCAACAGCTGCACCGAGGATCGAGGAAACGTTGTAGGCGATGGCTGAACCGGTGTAGCGGACATTGGTCGGGAACAGCTCCGGCAGTACGGCGCCCATCGGCCCGAAGGTCAGGCCCATCAGAGTGAAGCCGATGATCAGCAGCGCCATGGTGCCAACGAAGCCGCCGCCGAACAGCGGGTCGAACGTGAAGCCGAAGACGAAGATTGCTGCGGTGACCCAGAGCAGGGTCTTGCGGCGTCCGTACTTTTCGGCCAGCGGGCCGGCCACCATGGTGAAGATGCCGAAGAAGACGACGCCGACGATCAGCATGATCAGGAAGTCGTTGCGGGCGTAGCCGAGGCCTGCCGCGAATGTATCCGGGTCGAAGGCCTTCCCGGATGCTTCCGCCTTGGCGGCAGCTTCTTCCTCCGACTTGGCGGCGGTGCCGTAGGAGAGGGTGAAGGTGGTCATCAGGTAGAAGAGCACATAGGTGGCCAGCATGATGAAGGTGCCGGCGATCATCGGGCGCCAGGAGAACTTGAACGCAGCGGCCAGCGGCAGCTTGCTCACTTCACCGGAATCGACAACCTTCTGGAAGGCGGGGGTTTCGACCAGCTTCAGGCGGACGTAGAGGCCAATGATGACCATCACGGCGCTGGCGAGGAACGGAATGCGCCAGCCCCAGGACATGAACTGCTCTTCAGCCAGGTTGAAGCTCAGGATCAGGAACAGGCCGTTGGCCAGGATGAAGCCGATCGGAGCGCCGAGCTGCGGGAACGTGCCGTAGATGGCGCGCTTGTTCGCGGGGGCGTTCTCGGTGGCCAGCAGGGCCGCACCGGACCATTCGCCGCCGAGGGCCAGGCCCTGGGCAAAGCGCATGACGACCAGCAGGGCCGGGGCCCAGAAGGTCCAGCCGTCCATGTTCGCGGTCGGCAGGCAGCCGATAAGGAAGGTTGCGATGCCCATGGTCAGCAGGGACGCAACCAGGGTTCCCTTGCGGCCCACCTTGTCGCCGAAGTGCCCAAACACGATCGATCCAAGGGGACGGGCGATGAAGGCGACGCCGAAGACGGCGAAGGAGGACAGCAGTGCGGTGACGCCCTCGGCATTCGGGAAGAAGAGGATGGGGAAGACGAGGACTGCGGCGGTCGCATAGACATAGAAGTCGTAGAACTCGATGGAAGTGCCAACCAGGGACGCTACGATCACGCGTCCGCGGGAGTTGGCCGGTGCCTTTTCAGCTTCGGCGCTGGAAGTGTTTGTTGACATGGCAAGTCTTTCGGGTGCGGTTGGAAAGTACGATCATCCTAAAACCCGGCGTCCGCCATTCGGACATTTGTCCACAATGTGGACGTAACGTTGGACAAACCTTGAATTTCCGCGCAAAAAGGCCGCTCTTGGAACGTGGATCCGCCCGGAGGCGGGCTAACCCATCCCTTCGTGGCGGGAGTTAGATGTGCACGTGCAGGCGCCGTGCTGCCTCGGAGATGGAGCCGGTCAGCGACGGGTAGACCGTGAAGGTGTTGGCGACGTCGTCGACGTGCAGTTTCTGCGTGACCGCCAGCGCAATCGGGAAGATCAGTTCGGAGGCACGGGGACCGACGACGACGCCGCCGATCACTGTTCCGGAGCCCTTCCGGGCAATGATCTTCACGAACCCTTCCTTGACATCCATCATCTTCGCCCGCGCGTTGGTGTGCAGCGAGAGCTTGATGACGTCGCCCTGGTACCGTCCGGCGGCAATGTCCGCTTCAGACACACCCACTGACGCGATCTCCGGGGAGGTGAAGATGTTCGAGGCGACGTGCTTGAGCTTCAGCGGCTTCACGCTGTCCCCCATCAGGTGGGCGATCGCAATGCGTCCCTGCATCGCAGCGACCGAGGCCAGGTTGAAGACACCCGTGCAGTCACCGGCAGCGTAGACGTTCGACGCGGTGGTCCGGGAGACGCCGTCGACCTTGATCTGTCCCTGCTCATCCAGGGCGACTCCTGCCTCCTCGAGGCCGATGCCCTGCGTGTTGGGAATAGCGCCGACGGCGACGAGGCAGTGGGAGCCCTCAACCGTGCGCCCGTCGGAGAGCGTGACCCGCACCCCGTCACCGGTGTTCTTCACCGAATCGGCACGGGAACGGGAGAGCACGGTCATGCCGCGGGCCTGGAAGACGTCCTCCAGGACGCGGGCAGCGTCAGCGTCTTCGCCGGGCAGCACGCGGTCACGGCTGGAGATGAGGGTGACGCGTGCGCCGAGCCCGTTGTAGGCGGACGCGAACTCAGCGCCCGTCACGCCGGACCCGATGACGATTAGGTGCTCGGGAACCTCTGTCAGGTTGTAGATCTGCTTCCAGGTGAAGATCCGCTCGCCGTCCGGCATGGACGTGTCCAGTTCGCGGGGGTTGGCGCCCGTTGAGATCAGGAGGGCTTCGGCTTCCACCGTGGTGGTGCCTTCATCCGTGGCGACCTCGATCCGGCGGTTGTCGAGCAGCCTGCCCTCACCCAGAATCACCTTCACGCCCATGCGTTCCAGCGTCCGCCGGATGTCGTTGGACTGTTCCTTGGCCAAGGCCAGCAGGCGGTGGTTGACCATCTTCAGGTCCGCTTCGGCCGGCTTGGCAGCGTTGCCAAAGTCGACGCCGAGATTGGAGGCGGAGCTGAAACGGGTCATCACGTCCGCGGTGGCAATGAGGGTCTTGGAAGGCACGACGTCGGTGAGGACGGCGGAGCCGCCCAGCCCGTTGCGCTCCACGATGGTTACGTCTGCGCCAAGTGACGCTGCCACCATGGCTGCCTCGTAGCCGCCGGGGCCGCCGCCGAGGATCGCAATTTTTCGGGCAGTGAAATCTAGTTGGCTCGTCACAAGGGTCCATTCTGTCCCATCGGGGGGAACGTCTCAAACGAACCGCGCCCGGGACCGGCCGCGCCGGCCGCCAACAAGCGGTAAGTTGTACGGGTGAGCTACGACGATCCCTTTGAACTTGCCCAGCAGGCCGCAGCGTACATCGCCGAGAAAACCGGTGTACCCAGCCACGACATTGCCCTGGTCCTGGGCAGCGGCTGGGGGGACGCAGCAGACCTGATCGGTGAGACCACTGCCACGCTGCCGGCGTCGGACATTCCCGGTTTTTCCGCCCCGGCTGTCCAGGGGCATGTGGGGACCATCCGGTCCGTACTGACTCCCGGGGGCAAGCGCGCCCTCATCCTGGGTGCCCGCACGCACTACTACGAGGGCAAGGGTGTCCGCGCCGTCGTCCACGGTGTGCGGACCGCCGCTGCTGCCGGTGCGAAGGTCATGGTCCTCACCAACGGATGCGGCGGCCTGAACCTGGACTGGGCTCCCGGCACCCCTGTGCTGATCAGCGACCACCTCAACCTGACGGCCACCTCCCCGCTGGAGGGCGCGACGTTCGTCGACCTGACGGACCTCTACTCCCCCAGGCTGCGCGACCTCGCCCGGACCGTTGATCCCACCCTTGCCGAAGGTGTCTACGCCCAGTTCCCCGGCCCGCACTACGAAACACCCGCGGAAGTCCGCTATGCCAAGACCATCGGCGCGGACCTGGTGGGCATGTCCACCGCCCTTGAAGCCATTGCTGCCCGCCATGCCGGCATGGAGGTCTTCGGTATCAGCCTCGTGACCAACCTGGCCGCAGGCATCAGCCCGGAACCCCTGAGCCACCAGGAAGTGCTGGAAGCCGGCGCCGAAGCAGGCCCGCGCATTTCCAAGCTGCTCGCCGGCATCATCGGCGCCCTGTAGCACCGCCCGTATCCGATCTGAGGCACCCAATGACCTTGACTGCTATGGAACGCGAAGAACTGTTCAACGAAGCCCGGATCTGGGCCGATACGGACCCCGACCCTGCCACGGCCGCTGAGCTGCGGACCCTGCTGGCGGCAGCCGAGGCAGAAGCCGCTGCGGAAAGCGGAACAGCCGCGGCCCTGGAGGAACTGGCGGACCGGTTCTCCGGCACCCTGGAGTTCGGCACCGCCGGCCTGCGCGCCGCTCTCGGTGCCGGCCCGCGGCGCATGAACCGCGCCGTCGTCCGGCGCACCGCGGCCGGAATCGCTTCCTTCCTGCAGGACAGGTCCGAGGGGTGGATCCCCAGCGCAGTGATCGGCTACGACGCGCGGCACAACTCGAAGGCGTTCGCCCTGGAAACAGCGGCGGTCTTCAGCGCCGCAGGCATCGAGGCGTTCCTGCTTCCCTGCACGCTGCCGACGCCGGTGCTCGCCTACGCGGTCCGTGCCCTTGATACGGACGCCGGAGTGATGGTCACCGCCAGCCACAACCCGGCACAGGACAACGGTTACAAGGTCTACCTGGGCGGGCGCACGGTGAAGGGGCCGGGACGCGGTGCGCAGATCGTCCCGCCCTACGACGCCGAGATCGCCGCGCGCATCGACTACACGCTGCCGCTCTCCTCCATCGAGACTGCGCCGGAGGGCTGGACCGACGTCTCCGAGTCGATCGCGGCCGACTACATCAACGCCGTCGACGCGCTGGTGAACCACGACGGTTACCCGGCCCGGGACCTGAGGATCGTCCTCACCCCCATGCACGGTGTCGGCGGGGAAACCATGACGGCGGTCCTGCGCGACGCCGGATTCTCCTCGGTGAAGCTTGTGGCTGCACAGGCGGAGCCCGATCCCGACTTCCCGACCGTGGCCTTCCCCAACCCGGAGGAACCCGGAGCGCTGGACCTGGCAGTGGGCATGGCAGCCGAAACCGGTGCGGACATTGTCCTGGCCAACGACCCGGATGCCGACCGTGCTGCCGTCGCCGCCCAGGATCCTGCCACCGGCCAGTGGCGGATGCTGCGCGGGGATGAAACGGGGGCGCTGCTGGGTGCACACATTGCCGACCGGATCCGGTCCGGCCACCACAGGCTGCGCCCGGATTCCAATACTCCCGTCTTCGCAAATTCGATCGTCTCCTCCCGTTTGCTGGCCCGCATTGCCGCTTCGGCCGGATTCGCCCACCAGGAAACGCTGACCGGCTTCAAGTGGATATCGCGGGTCCCCGGACTTGTGTACGGGTATGAGGAAGCCCTGGGATACTGCGTGGCACCGGCGCTGGTCAGGGACAAGGACGGCATCTCCGCCGGCCTGCTGATCGCCGAACTTGCGGCCGCCCTGAAAGCTGACGGCCGCACCTTGTTCGATATGCTCGATGACCTTGCGCTGGAACACGGGCTGCATGCTTCAGACCAGCTCTCGGTGCGGGTGGAGAACCTCTCCCTCATTCCGCAGATGATGACGCGCCTGCGCGCACAGCCGCCGTCGTCCCTCGCCGGGTCCCCGGTGGTGAACGCCGTCGACCTCTCAGCCGGTTCCGAAGCGCTGCCTCCGACCGACGGCCTGCTCTACCTGACGGAGGACGGCACCCGGATCATCGTCCGGCCGTCGGGCACCGAGCCCAAGCTCAAGTGTTACCTGGAAGTCATCGAGCCGGTTGACGGCCGTGCCGGCCTGGCGCGTGCGCGTGCCGCCGCGGCGGACCGGCTGGCCGCTGCCAAGGAAGACATTGCTGCCGCACTGGGGCTGGAGGCCTGACCCGCCGCGCTACCCTGCTCCGCTGGAATTCGCGGGTGCCTGGACCAATGGAAGCACGGCTCCCGTTTCCAGGATGTCGGCAACCTGCCGCGCGGCGAGCGGCCTGCTGAAGTAGTACCCCTGGCCGCTTCGGCAGCCCAGGACCAGGAGGTCCGCGGCTTGGTCCAGGGTCTCGATCCCTTCGAAGACCGCTTCCATGCCGGCCGCCTGGATCAGGCCGTGGACCGCATCCACAAAGTGCCGCTGACCCGGATCAGCGCTGATGTCACGAATCAGGCTGCGGTCCACCTTCACGGTGTGGACAGGCAGCCGGCGCAGGTAGCTGATGGAGGAATAGCCTGTCCCGAAGTCGTCGATTTCAATCCCGACGCCGAGGGCACTGAGTGACCGGAGCGAGTACATTTCAACGTCACCGCCGCTGACGAACGCGCTTTCAGTGATTTCGATGATCAGGCGGCCCGGACTGATCCCGGTTTCGGTAAGCGCCTGCCGGACATGGTCCACCAGGTCCAGCCGCTGCAGTTCCATGGCGGAGAGGTTGACCCGGACTTTGAAATCCGGTTCCAGCGCCAGTTCCCCTTCCCAGCGGGCCACCTGTTCCAGGGCAGCCCGCAGCACCCAGCGCCCCAGATCCAGGATGATCCCGGTCTCCTCGGCGATGGGAATGAAGTCATCGGGCATAACGAGTCCGCGCTGCGGGTGCTGCCAGCGGATCAGCGCTTCCACGCCGATCATCCGGCCGCTGGCCAGCTCAACGACGGGCTGGTAATCCAGGAAAAGCTCATCTCGTCCCACGCCCTGGCGCAGCTCGGCAGCCATGTCACGGCGGAGCTGGCGGGAGTAGAGCATAACCGGCTCGAAAGCCTTGTTTTGCCCCCTCCCGGCTTCCTTCGCCGCGTACATTGCGGTGTCTGCCCGGACCATGATGTCTTCGGCGCTCTCCCCTGCCTGCCCGGCGTGCGCTCCGATGCTGGCACGGGGCCAGACGTCGAGCTCGTCGACCCTGATGCATTCGGTGAGGGCTTCCTGGACCCTTGCCGCCACGCCCATGGCCGCTGTGAGGCTCGTTTCGGGAAGCAGGACGGCGAACTCGTCGCCGCCGAGCCGGGCCACGGTATCCCCGCGGCGCACCGCCCAGCGGATCCTTCGTGCTACTTCAACGAGCACCTGGTCGCCGGTCTGATGGCCGAAGCTGTCGTTAATGTCCTTGAATGCGTCAAGGTCGATCATCAGGACGGAGGGACGCTTGGCGCCGTCCTCGGATGACAGGAGAGCTGCTTCGATTCCGTGCATCAGCGCAGTACGGTTTGCCATCCCGGTCAGTGCGTCGCTCATGGCCATGCGCTGCATTTGCCGGTGTGCTGCCTGCAGTTCGATGGTCCGCGACTCGACCCGTTCCTCGAACTCCTGGTAAACCGAATTAAGTTCTTCGGCCAGCAGGTTGATCCCGGTAATGACGGCGTCAACGTCGTCCCGGTTGGGCGAGGTGCGGATCCTGGTACTCAGGTCCCCAGCAGCGATCCGGACTATACCGTCGACTACCTGCTGCAGTCGTGTGTCTGCTGGCTGCCCTTCCGTCATTTCGTCCGGCTCTCCAGCCACGTCAGAGCTTCGCTCTTTGAGGAGAAGTACCGGGTGGGGCACGGCGGGAGGTCACCGCCCAGCAGGAAGTTTGCAATAACACGGTCCACCTGCGAGGTGCCGACGACGGCGACGGCGGATGCCTTGCGGGCCGCTCCGAAGACGCTGCGGGCGCTGCGGGTGAGGGATTCAACGCCCGTGATCTCCAGCAGCAGGGGAATAAACCCAGGCCCGGCGAGTTCGTCGAATTCCTCCGCTGCGCGGGCGGCGATCCCGCCGGTGATGACCTCGCCCGGCGGCAGGATGATGGTGGCAAAGCCATCCTCCGAAAAAACCTCGGCGTAGCCCTCTTCGCCCGGCCGGATCCCTCGGGTACCGGGAACAGCTTCCTCAGGCACCGGCGCTGCGCTGTCGATGACCGTCATGCGGCCCCTCCAGCCCGGGCTTTTCTGCATGCGCGGTCCGGTTCAGTGCCGTTCCACGGTTCGAGACCCAAAACTTCATGCTTTCCCATGTTTCCCCCCAAAAACCTAAGGTACCTCAGTCGTGCCCCCATTGTCCGGGCATTCCGTAATTTTCTGTTCACGCGCCGTGCGAATAAGAGGCCCCACGCGGCGGTTCTTATTCGACAGGTTCCGAAACGGCAGCTTGGCTGAGTTCCTCGACAAAATTTCGTGCCTGCACGGCCCGCGCCGGAGCCCCGGCTTTATCAAAAAGCGCGGCGCTCTCCAGCCCCCGACTGGCGGCTTCGACCAAATCGCCCGCATCAGCAACAATCCTGGCGTATAGCAAGACGGCGTCTCCATGGCTAAGCGGCGCCATTCCTCCCGCATGTTCGAGCACACCTTCCATCTGCTGGCGCGCCTCGACAGTATCGCCGGTCAGGTAACGCCAGAAAGCACGAATTAATGCGACATCCAACTCGTCCTGTTCGTTGCCGCCGGCGATTGACAGCGCCAACTCGGCCCGCTCAATGCACTGGAGGGTTTCCGGCTCTACCAAATTTGCGGACAGCCGCATGAACGCGGAGGCCTTATTGAACAGTGCCCACAAGTTGAGGTCATTGCTGGGTGAGAGGCACGACGCGGCTAGGCCGTGAAAGTGCGTGGCCTCCTCGTGTCGTCCCATGAGAAAGGCGACGTTCCCAATTGACCAATAGGCTTTCCCCGCCTTTTCAGCCGAGGTATCTCTGCCGATCATTGAAGCCAGGAGCTGCGCTTCTGACCATGCGTCTTCCAAGTCGCCGCTCTCAGCCAGGACGGCAACGAGAACTTGTTGGGCCTCTAGCTTTTCTTTGCTGTCATGCGCGGCTTCAGGCACTGTCAAAGAAGCTGACCTAGCCAGGACGAGAGCCTCGTGCAATTGTCCCGAGCTCCTCAACACTGCCGAAAGCAGCGCCTTGGCCCGGGTGGCAAGCTCAGGATCTTCTTGAGTCATTTCGTGGTCGGTGAGGACACGTGCAGTCTCTGCGCACGCATCCAGCTGGCCGAGCTCGATCTGGCATTCCCCGGAGAGGAACGTCATTCGCCACCAACCTGCATGGTCCTCTTTAGCTGCGGCAGACGCCGCAGCGGCACGAGCAGACACCATCGCTCTTTCGTAGTCCCGACGCTCCCATAGCTGGCGGGCCTTGTACTCGTTCAGTATGAAGTCATCCATCATTCAAGGCCACGGAACTTTCTCGGTATGTTGCCCGGCATTTCCAAGACACCGGAGTTCAATTGTGCCCCCCACAGAAGCGACTATGGTCCAACATTACGTACAGGTGTTGGAATCGGGACACCAAGACGCAAGATATCCTGAATTTTTGTATAGCGCCTACTTTTCTTCACCCGCGTGGGTATAGTTTTCTTACGTCAGCAACTTGAGCGTCACTCTCACTAGGAGAATAAAATGAAGAAACTGGGGGCCTCCCTTCTTCTCGCGGCAGCCATCACGGCCGTCGGCGTAGCAGCACCCGCTAATGCCGCTCCGTCGTTCGGCAGCGGAACGGTTGTTTCGCCGCTCATCGGCTGGTGGCCGTACTAAGCCTTTATTAAAGGGCTGGTTGTCGGTCGCCGGACCGGCAACCGGCCTTTTTCCGTTTCTGAACGGCATCCTTCCGTCTGACTCCCATCCCCACCTTCTCCCCTCCCTGCATATGGGAGACTGGAAGCCCAGTTTGGAAAGGACCGCCATGCCCACGAACGCCGCGCCCGACGAGACCCCGCAGACCGCAGACCTCGCCTCGTATATCGACCACACCCTGCTCAAGCCGGAGGCGTCCCGCGAAGACATCCTCCGAGTGTGTGAAGAAGCCGCCCAGTACGGTTTCAAATCCGTGTGTGTGAACCCGCTTTGGGTGAGCACCGTTCACACGGCCTTGAAGGACAGCGGCGTGGATACGTGCTCCGTCATCGGCTTTCCGCTTGGCGCCTCAACCACGGAGGTCAAGGTTTTCGAAGCCCAGGGTGCACTCCAGGACGGCGCGGACGAAATCGACATGGTTATCGACATTGCCGCAGCTCGCCGGGGTGACCGGGAAGCTCTGGTCCGCGACATCGCCGCCGTCGCCGATGCTGTCCACGAAACGGGTGCCATCCTGAAGGTCATCATCGAGACTGCGCTGCTGACGGATGAGCAGAAAGTCCTCGCCTGCGAGGCTTCGGTCGAAGCCGGCGCTGACTTCGTGAAGACGTCGACAGGCTTCAACGGAGGCGGGGCGACTGTGGAAGACGTCGCATTGATGCGCCGGACCGTAGGCCCTGACCTCGGCGTTAAGGCTTCCGGCGGCGTTCGCAGCCGCGAAGATGCCCTCGCCATGATCAACGCCGGAGCCACGCGAATTGGAGCGAGCTCCGGAATCGCTATTGTTAAGGGTGGTAACGGCGGGTCCGGCTACTGATCCGTCCGCCGCTGAAAACTTTTTGAAACGGAGAAACTCCCATGGCAGGAACCAAGGCCAAGCAGCCCACTCACTCGGGCGAAGGACACCTGGTCAAGAACCTCGTTACGTTCGTCGTCTTCTTCGGGCTGTTCCTCGCCTCGATTTACTCGCTGAACTGGCTGACCCTTGATGTTGTATGGCCGATGGTGGTCTGCCTCGTCGTCGGCACGCTCGTCTACCTGATCCCGTTCATGATGGGCCGCTCGGACTCCACGACTGAACTGGCTGAAGGCAAGTCGCACAACGAGTAGTCTTTCAGGCTTCTGATAACGGCAAAGGCACGCTGGTTCCAGCGTGCCTTTGCCGTTCCCGGACGAAATCCGGTACTTAGCGTCTCCCGCAGCGCGAGTAACATCCGGCAGGAAACAAGTAGTAAGTACTCTTAGTATCTACCGTCGCCCGTTCCTATTGTTGCGCGCATGAGCACAACACTGAGCCGCAGGGAATGGCGCCGGGAACGCAGCCGGCAGCAGCGCTTCACCCGAATCTCCTATTCAGCGATCGGCGCCCTGGTGCTGGCAGCGATGATTGTTTTCGCCGTCGCAGTCACCCAGTAGCCGGCGGGCCCTCCGGGAGGGCCTCAGACCCGGGAACTCCACGAGTGACGGGGATCCTTGGAATACCAGTCCCACGCCAGAAGCTCCGGCACCATGGTCTCCACCAGGACCGCCGTCAGCCAGTGCTCCTGGCCCTGATACTTCACCGACATCTTGGCTTCGGGGAAGCTTCCGCCCACTGCGACAATGGCTGCGCCGCGGGGGGCCATCCAATCCAGCGCCTGCTGGTCCCACGCGGAGCCTGCGAACATCAGGGCACGGTAGTCCAGCGTCTTGGACAAGTAGACATCGACGTGTGACCAGTCTCCCGTCTCGCTGCCGAACGCCGGCCGCCGGGGAACCTCGCGCAGCATCAGGGAACCCTGCTCTGCACTGGACCGCCGCTCAGCCGGAGCGAGCAGGAAGACACCGTCGGGTCCCAGCAACACGTCCGAGGCCTGGGGCAGCCAGTCCCCCGCAGAGGCCAGCAGCTCCCGGTTCCCTGCAGCGGCCAGGCGCGCCGTCTCGCCCAGCTCCCCAAACGAAGCGCCGAAGCTTTCCAGGAGGGCCGCCATGACCAGGACGGAATGCCGGAAGTTCCGGCAGGAGATTCCCGAGACCTCCTCCCCCACATTCAGCGGCAACACGAAGTCCGCCATGGCCGCGAGGCCCGAGTCCGCATTGTTCGTTACAGCCACCAGCCTGCCGGCGCCCTGGTAACGCTGGGCGGCAGCCAGCACTTCCACGCTGGAGCCGGTGGCAGAGACTGCTATGACCAGGAGGTCTGGCGCAGGGGCGGGCAAGAGCGCGGTGCTGGCCAGCTCGACCTGGACGTTCAGGCCGTCAGCCCTGGCCTGGCGTGCCACCGTGGCAGCGGCGTACGCACTGGAGCCCATCGCAAGAACCAGCAGACGGTTCGCTTTCGGCAGCTGCGCCAGGCCGGGGTATCCGCGCTCCAGCATCGGCGCGAGTTCTTCGAGATAGTCCGGGACCGTGTTCAGGTCCTCTGCAAAGCGGGCGGTGTCCACGCGGGCTCCTTGTGCTGTGATGTCTGGTCTGGGGGAAATCGGTGAGTGATGGCGCCGTCCGCGGCGTACCCCCAACGAGGCAGGAAGCGGTGCGCATAGATGAGTTCCCGAAGCAGCTGTTCAGCGATGAGCCCCGGGAGCATTGCCTCATCCAGAAGGTCCGGAACGCCGGCTTCCCGTGCTGCCTCGCGGTAGGACGCCACCATTTCCCCGGTGGCATCCCGCGACCAGCCGTACAGCCGCCGCAGTGCTTGCGGCTCCGATGCCTGGATCCTCTTGGCAGCAACAGACGCAACCATGTCGAAGCTTGCCGCAAGATGCGCGACGTCGCGGGCAGCCGTGTCCGGCAGATCACGTTCAGCAGCTGACAGCTGGGGATCGCCGTCGAAATCAAGCAGCCAGTAGTTCCCGCCGGCGCGCAGGATCTGCCCCACGTGCAGGTCACCGTGCAGGTCGAACGCCGGAGCTGCTGTCTCCGGAATCGCATCCAGGATGTCCTTCAGCGCTGACGCACGGCGGGTAAGCCGGAGGCCCGGGTCGCCGTCGGTCACGGACAGTGCCCGATCCAGGACGTCCGACGCCCGCTTCCGCACCTGCGCGGCCGCCGGCGGCGCGGCCGCACCCACTTCCAGCAGCACCGTGTGGACTTCGGCAGTAAGCCGTCCCAGCTCCGCCGGCCACCGCGGCGCCTCACCGCCCTGGAACCAGGACACGACGTCGTCCACTGCCCAGCTCCAGCCATCCGCTGCATCCGGAACGACGGCGCTGACCAGGGCAAGTGTCCCCTGCCCCCGCGTCGGGTGATGCCAGTCCAAGGACCCGAAATATCCCGGAACGGCCTCCACACCGGCTTCCGCGAGACGGGTCAGAAGCCGCGCCGACCGGTTCGCGCCGCCCCAGGAACGGACAAGCTTGACGATCTTGTCCCCGCCGACGACGACGGACAGGTTGGTCATGTCCACGGCGACAGCGGATTCGTCAGTGGCAGCAGCGGCGGCGGGCAGCGGAGTCCGCACTATTCGAAGCTCCCCGGGTGAGCATGCAAGGCCATCCGGCGCCCCGGACAGAACCGCTGCCACCAGGTCTGCGGCCAGCCCTGATCCCGCGGCAGCCGGCTCGCCGCCGGACCCCAAAGGAGTGAGCACGCCGTCGGTTTCCAGCCGGATGCGGCCGTGCGGGGTCCTTAGTTCATGCATAACCCCACCCTCACATTCCTTACACAAAAGTTTCAAGAACCGTTTGTTAAATGCTTGTTACAGCCTAAAACAACCGTTGTATTCCTTGAACTCTAATGCAAAGATCAGTTCACCAACCACAGCCGAGGTGACGTGTGCCACTCACGTCCAGAAGGAGTGACCGTGAGTTTCGAGCACATCAAGCGCAGTGCTGTCGCCGTGACAGCAGTCCTGGCGCTGTCTGCCTGCGGCGGCGGAAGCCAACCAGCGGACCTGGATCCCGAGGCCGACATCAGCCAGCAGGAGCTCGTGGTCGGCATCTGGGCCGACTACTACCCCGAGGACCTCGCGGAGACCTTCGAGGCTGAGACCGGTGTGCCGGTGCAAATCGTCCACCACGCCACGAATGAAGAAATCATGGCCAAGCTGACCGCCGGCGGCGACTCCGGGATCGACGTCGCCTTCGTCTCCGGCCAGTACGCCCAGGCCCTCAATGAAGGCGGAATGCTCCAGGAACTGGACCACTCCCTCATTCCCAACATTGAGAACCTCTACCCGGAGGCCATGGAAATGGCATACGACGACGGCAACGCCTTCTCCCTGCCGTACGCCTGGGGCACCACCGGCCTCTGCTACCGCTCGGACCTGCTGCCGGCGGAGCCGACGTCCTGGAACGACCTCCTGGAACCGTCCGCGGAAGCAGCCGGGAAGACCACCATGCTCTCCACCGAACGCTGGATGGCCCTGCCTGCCCTGAAGGCGCTGGGCTACTCGGTGAACTCCGAGGATCCCGCTGAGCTCGAAGCAGTAAAGGAGCAGCTCACCGCCACCAAGCCCACCCTGCTCTCCTTCGATGACACCACCTTCTACTCCAAGCTCGTCACCGGCGAAGCCGTGCTGACCGAAGCCTGGGACGGCTGGTGCAACTACGGCATCGCCGAGGACCCGAACATCAAGTTCACCGTTCCCGAAGAGGGCAGCGACCTCTGGGTGGACACCATGACCGTGCTGAAGTCTTCGCAGAACAAGGAAGCTGCCATGGCGTTCCTGAACTACGTGCTGGAACCGGAGGTTCATTCCTGGGCCGCGGAGAACATCCTCTACAAGGTGCCCAACAAAGCCGCCATGGAGGCGCTGGATCCGGAACTGCTGACCACCTACCCGAACCTGGCCATGACCCCTGCTGAGCTGGCGGAGCAGGAAGTCATTGTTGACCTGGGCGACTACAGCACCGAGTACACCCGCCTCGCCACGGAAATCTCCGCGAAGTAGCTTCCCGTGCCTGCTTTCCGTTCCCCGGCCTCCGGCGCCGTCTGGCGCCGGAGGCTGGCCGGACTTCCGATCCTGGGGCCCGGCGTTATCGTCCTGTTTGTGCTGGCGGTCCTGCCGGTAGCGCTGGTCACCGTCTACGCCTTTTTCGAGCGCGGCCGGTTCGGCGGCGTCGAATACAACTTCACCCTGGACAACTTTGTCCGGCTGGCGGACCCGCTCTACCTGGGCGTGGTGCTCAAATCCATCCTCATCGCCGGCGCTGCCACGGGCATCGCCCTGCTCATCGGCTACCCCGCGGCGCTGTTCATCTCGCGGCTGCCCAAACGCTGGCGCACCCTGGCACTGATCGCCGTCCTGCTGCCGTTCTGGACCAATTTCCTGATCCGCACCTACGCGTGGATCCTGCTGCTGAACAATGCCGGCTGGATCAACCAGGGACTGCAGTGGCTGGGCATCACCAGCGAACCGGTGGCCATGCTCTACACCGAGCCGGCCGTCGTCGTCGGGCTCGTCTATATGTACCTGCCGCTGATGATCCTGCCCCTGTACGCCTCCCTGTCCTCGCAGGACCCGCAGCTGACCGAAGCAGCCATCAACCTGGGGTCCTCCCCGTTCCGGGTCTTCCGCACCATCACCCTGCCGCTCTCCGCTCCCGGGGCACTGACCGGCTGCATCTTCGTGTTTGTGCCGGCCATGGGCAACTTCATCATTCCGGAGCTGATCGGCGGCGGTAAGACCGTGCTGATCGGCAACCTCATCCGCGACCAGTTCCTCAAGGCCCGCGACTGGCCCTTCGGCGCGGCGCTGGCGCTGGTCATGACCGCGTTCCTGGTGCTCCTGCTGGTGCTGCAGCAGCGTGCCTCCCGCGCCGTCAGCGAAGGCAAGACCCCACGGAAGGCGGACGCATGAGCACCACCGCAGCCACATCCGGAGCCGCCGCAGGAACTCAGGCAGCGCACAGGCTACGACGCCGCGGCGCACGGCCCGGGCGCAGCTGGCACCTGCGGGTGCCGTTCTGGGGCGCCATCGCGTTCCTGTACCTGCCGATCCTTGTAGTCACGGCCATGTCCTTCAACGCGTCTTCCAACCTGTTTTCCTGGTCCGGGTTCTCGCTGAAGTGGTACGCGGAGGTCTTCCGCTCCCCGGAGATCCTCGCGTCCCTGGGCAACACCCTGGTGGTGGCCGCCGCAGCTGCCGTCCTGGCCACCGTGCTGGGCACGCTGACCGCCGTCGGCATCCACCGCTACACGAAGGGCGGGCTGATCCGTGCGATCGCGATTGCGCCGGCCATGCTGCCGGACCTGCTCCTGGCGATCGGGCTGCTGAGCCTGTTCACGCTGCTGAACTTCACGCTTGGCCTGCTCTCGGTGATCCTGGCGCACACCGTGTTCGCCATGGCGTTTGTCACCGCGATCGTCCTGGCCCGGCTGGCCCAGGTGGATCCCAGCCTGGAGGAGGCTTCCCGTGACCTGGGTGCCTCCCCGGCACGGACGCTGCTGCGGGTCACCGTTCCGCAGCTGGGCCCGGCGATCATTTCCGGCGGGCTGCTGGCCTTCACCCTGTCCCTGGACGAATTCGTCATCGCTTTCTTCACTACCAGCCCAACTGTCTCCACCCTGCCCATCAACATCTACTCGATGGTGCGCTTCGGCGTCTCCCCCGAGATCAATGCCCTTGCCACCATGCTGCTGGGCCTGACCGTCCTGGCGGTCCTCGGCACACAGCGACTGACCAAGATTGCGGATTCTCTATGACCACCGGACCTGCTCCCGTTCCCGGACCGCAGCCGCTGCTGGCGCTGCGCGGCCTCAGCCACAGCTACGGCTCCGTCCAGGCCCTGCACGGAATCGACCTGGATATTGCCGACAATGAGTTCTTTGCCCTGCTGGGCCCTTCCGGCTGCGGCAAGAGCACCCTGCTGCGTTCCATCGCCGGCTTCGAGACGCCCGCCGAAGGAGAGATCCTGCTCGACGGCGGTCCGCTGACCCGGCTGCCGGCCCACCGACGCCCGGTGAACATGATGTTCCAGTCCTATGCACTCTTCCCCCATCTGAGCGTGGAGAAGAACGTGGCCTACGGGCTGGAGGCGGAAGGCACCGGCAAAGCAGAGGTACGCCGCCGGGTCGGCGAGGTACTGGAGACCATCGGACTGACAAAATTCGCCAAACGCAGGCCCAGCCAGCTCTCCGGCGGCCAGCGCCAGCGGGTTGCCCTGGCCCGGGCAATCGTCAAGCGTCCACGACTGCTGCTGCTCGATGAGCCGCTCTCGGCCCTGGACCGCAAGGTCAGGGCGGAAATGCAGCTGGAACTCAAGCGGCTGCAGCATGAGGCAGGCATGACGTTCGTGGTGGTCACGCATGACCAGGAAGAAGCCATGTCCATGGCGGACCGCGTGGCAGTGCTGAACGGCGGCCGGCTGGAGCAGGTCGATACGCCCGTCGGCCTCTATTCGGCACCGGCGTCCCGCTTCGTCGCAGACTTCATCGGTTCCGCCAACCTGCTCGACGGCACGGCAGTGGCCGGGGGCATCCTGCTGGAATCCGGACTGGTACTCGCGGCGGACCACGGGCTTTCCGCGGGGAGCGCCGCTACGGCGGTCATCCGCCCGGAGGATGTGGTCCTGACCGCGCCCGGGGCCGGAATCCTGGACGGAACGGTGCTGGACACCTACTTCCTCGGAGGCACCTCCACCGTGGCGGTTCGGGTCTCGGGTGTTCCCGCCCCCTTCATCTGCACCCTTCGCTCCGTCCACGTGCCGCAGCGCGGCTCGGAGGTCGGGCTAATCGTCGACGCCGCCCGCACGGTTGCCGTTGCCGATGACCGCGGCGCAGGACCGCTGGAGGCAGCCGCTCAGGAAACCGTCAGCTCATGAGCGGTGGCAATACGGGCATAGTCGGCAATCAGGCCTGCGGCGGCTTCGGCATCGATGCTGGGGTGGCGGGCAATGATCCGGTAACCGTAGGCATCTTCCAGGGCCACGAGGTTGCGGGCCACGGTCAGCGGGTCCTGGGCCAAGGTGAACACGCCGCGGGCAGCGCCCTGTTCGAGGACCACGAGGTACATGCCGACCTGCCGCTCGTACAGCGAGGTCAGAAGAGTTGCCGTCACCGGATGGTTGCCCGCAGACCCGCCCAGGGCACAGAGCATGGCGACCTGCGTGTCGTCCGGACCGGAGGGCAGGCCGGAGCGGATCAGGGCCAGCAGCCGGGCAGCCGGGTCATCCGGCAGCGAAGCGAGCATCTGCACCCGCTGTTCGTAGAAGCGCTCCATGGCCTCCCGGTTGGCCTCGAGCATCAGGTCCTCGAGGTTCGGGTAGTAGTACAGCACCGCCCCGCTGGTCAGCCCGGCTTCCTCCGCGACGCGGTTCAGCCGCGCACCGTCGGGGCCGTGCTTGGCCACCGCCCGCTGCGCGGCCGCCACGATTTCGCTGCGGCGTGCGGTCTGGTTCTTCGGGCGTGCCATGTGAAACCTTCCTCGATTGCTGATTTACCACGATAGGGCACATTCGGCGAAACACGAACTTCCACAAAAGTAATTTCAATCACCCACTGTTTCCAGGAGGCACCCGTTGACAAATTCACGGACTTTTCTTTTCATGCCGGAAAGCGCTTACGGCCCTACGAATAATTGCATTGGTATTGGTAATGAGCTCCTCAAGCGCGGCCACCGTGTTGTCTTCGCGGCGGAGTCTTCGTGGCGCGGCAAGCTTGTCGCGCTTGGGTTCGAGGAGGCCCTGGTGGACTTCGCCCCGCCGGCGGACGAGCCGGAGGACGCCGGGGCGGGAGATTTCTGGAAGGAATACATCAAAGCCATCTCCCCGGAATTCCGGAAATCAACCCTGGAGCAGGCCGAAACGGTTATCCGGCCCATCTGGGAAGGTGCAATTGACGGCGCCAAGTACTGCGAGCCTGAATTGCGCCGCATCATTGCGGAAGTAAATCCCGATGTCATCATTGAAGACAACGTGGTTGCCTTTCCCGCGCTGGTAACCGCCGGGAAGCCGTTCGTCCGGATGGTCTCCTGCAACCCGCTGGAGGTAACCGGTTCCGGGATTGCGCCTGCCTATTCCGGGCTGGGCCGGGACGACGAAAGCGCCTGGGAGGAATACCGCGCCGAATACGAGCGCACCCACAAGGACCTTTGGGAAGACTTCAATGCCTGGGTCCAGGAGCAGGGTGCACCCGCGCTGCCCCGCCTTGAGTTCATCCATTCCGGCGTCCACAACATCTACGTTTACCCCGAGGAGCTGGACTACACCGGCAGCCGTCCCCTCGGCGAGGACTGGACCCGAGTGGACTCCGCAGTGCGGGAAACCGAATCCGCTGTAGAGCTTCCGCCGCACTTCCTGGACGGCACCAAGCCGCTGGTCTACTTCAGCCTGGGCTCCCTGGGCGGCGCCGACGTCGAACTCATGCAGCGCACCGTGGACATCCTGGGCACCGCCGGGGAGTACAACTTCATTGTCTCCAAGGGTCCGCTGCATGAGGAGATCACCCTCGCGGAGAACATGTGGGGTGCGGAGTTCCTGCCGCAGACCCGCATCATTCCCCTCGTGGACCTGGTCATCACCCACGGCGGCAACAACACCACCACCGAGGCCCTGCACTTCGGCAAGCCGATGATTCTGCTGCCCCTGTTCTGGGACCAGTACGACAACGCCCAGCGCGTCCATGAATCCGGTTACGGCCGCCGGCTGGACACCTACACCTGCACGCCGGAGGAACTGCTGGGCACGATCTCCGACCTGCTCGGCGACACGGAGCTGCTGGCCCGCTGCCGTGCAGCCGGGGAACGGATCCGCGCCGTGGACGGCCTTTCCGCCGCGGCCACCGCCCTGGAAAACGTCGCCGCTTTCCACTGACCGCACCACATCACCAGATCACCACCAATGCAAGGAACCACCATGGCCTCCGGAACTTTCATCTCCAACGACTACCGTGCCTCCGCCGGCGAAGTGCAGGAACTTATTAATCCAGCCACCGGCGAAGTCTCCGGCACCCTCCCCGCCTCGACCGTGGACGACGTCGACTCCGCCGTCAGCGCCGCCCGCGGCGCCGCGGCAGGCTGGGCAGCCCAGACCCCGGGCCAGCGTGCCCGTGTGCTGCTGAAACTCGCCGATGCGCTCGAAGCCGACGGTGAAGCGCTCACCGAACTGGAAGTCACCGAGGGCGGCAAGCCCTGGACCACCGTGCTGGACGGGGAGATCCCCTTCGGGGCGGATAACCTGCGCTTCTTCGCCGGAGCGGCCCGGTCCGTGGACGGCACCGGCGCGGGAGTGTTTTCCGACGGTTACACCTCCATGATGGTCCGCCGGCCCGTGGGTGTGGTCGCCGGGATCACTCCATGGAACTTCCCGCTGATCATGGCCCTGTGGAAGGCCGGCCCCGCGCTGGCGGCCGGCAACACCGTGATCCTCAAGCCTGCCCCGCTGACTCCGGGATCCACCCTGCGGCTGGCTGAGCTTGCCGCCGGCGCGGGCCTGCCCGCGGGCGTATTGAACGTGGTCACCGGCGGCGGGGACATCGGTTCCGCGCTGGCAGGGCACCGCGGCGTGGACATGGTCTCGGTAACTGGTTCCACTGCCACCGGACGCGCCGTGATGCAGGGTGCCGTCAAGGACGTGAAGCGGGTGCACCTGGAGCTGGGCGGCAAGGCCCCGGCCCTGGTCTTCGCCGACGCCGACATCCCCCAGATGGCCCGCGCCGTCGCCCTGGGCGCAACCTACAACACCGGCCAGGACTGCACTGCCGCTACCCGCGTCTACATCCACCGGAGCATTTTCGACGACGCCATTGCCGCCCTGCGTGCAGAGCTGAAGGGCATCAACATCGGTGATCCGCACGATCCCGCCACCCACATCGGTCCGCTGATCTCCGCCGCACACCGGGAGAAGGTGGCCGGCTTCATCCAGCGGGCGGTCGACGGCGGAGCCCAGGCCCTGGAGGGCGGCTCCCCGCTGGCGGGCCCGGGCTTCTACTTCCCGCCCACCCTCGTGGTGGGCGCTGCGCAGTCCTCCGAACTGGTGCAGGGCGAGATCTTCGGCCCGGTGCTGGTGGCCCTGCCCTTCGATTCGGAGGATGACGCCGTCGCGCTGGCCAATGACAGCGCCTACGGCCTGGCGTCCTCCGTCTGGACCGCCGACGTCGGGCGTGCCATCCGCGTCAGCCACCAGCTGGAAGTGGGCGTCACCTGGATCAATGACCATCTGCCGCTGGCGTCCGAGGCTCCGCACGGAGGTGTGAAAGGCTCGGGATTCGGCAAGGACATGAGCATCGAACCGCTGCTGGACTACTCCGTGACCCGCCACCTCATGATCCGCCACGCCGTGCCGCCGGAAACGACGGGCTACCGCCCGGCCTGACCCGCGCCCTGCATACACCTGCGAACCACCACCGATCGAAAGCAGATACCGTGCCCCGCACCACCCCAACCACCTATGAGCTAGCCGAGCAGCGCATCCCGGCCGCCGCCGTCACCGCTGCCCTTGCCTCCGCCGCTCCTGCTCCCTACTGGCTGGACCGTCCCGAACGGCCTGCTCCCCTTCCGCCGCTGGAATCCCGGATCTCCGCTGACCTTGTTGTGGTCGGCGGCGGGTACACCGGGCTGTGGACCGCTTTGCTGGCCAAGGAACGCAACCCGTCCACCATCGTGGTGCTTCTCGAGGGACAGGAAGTGGGCTGGGCGGCGTCGGGCCGCAACGGCGGTTTTGTCTCCGCCAGCCTGACCCACGGCTACAGCAACGGGGTCAAGCACCTGCCCCAGGAGGTGGACCTGCTCAAGGACATGGGGGCCGAGAACCTGGCCGAGTTCGCCCAGGCGATCCAGCGCTACGGCATCGACTGCGACTTCCAGTGGAACGGCACCCTGGCACTGGCCACCGATCCGCACCAGGTGGACTGGCTGCGCGAGGAAGCCGGGCACGACGGCGTCGAGTTCTTCGATCAGGAGCAGGTCCGGGCCGAGGTGAAGTCACCGCTGTATCTGGCCGGCGCGTGGAACAAGAAGGGCAGCGCACTGGTTGATCCGGCGCGGCTGGCCTGGGGACTGAAGCGTGCCTGCCTGGAACTGGGCGTGCAGATCTTCGAACACTCCCCCGTGCGGTCGCTGGCTAAGTCCGGGTACGGCGTCGAAGTGGAGACCGACGGCGGCACGGTGTCCGCGGCGAAGGTCGCCCTGGCAACGAACGTTTTTCCGTCGCTGCTGCGCCGGGCGCGTCTGCACACGGTGCCCGTCTACGACTACGCGCTGATGACCGAACCGCTGACCGAGGCGCAGCTGGAATCCATCGGCTGGTCCCGGCGGCAGGGGCTCGACGACGTCTCGAACCGCTTCCACTACTACCGCCTCACGGAGGACAACCGGATCCTCTTTGGCGGCTATGACGCGCCGTACCACTACGGGCGCAGCATGAAGCCCGAGTACGACCAGAGCGAGGAGTCCTTCCGCCGCCTGGCTGCGCATTTCCTGGCCACCTTCCCCCAGCTGGAAGGCATCTGCTTCACGCATAAGTGGGGCGGGGCGATCGACACCTGCAGCCGGTTCTTCTCCTTCTTCATGAAGGCCTACGGCGGACGTGTTGCCTATGCCGCCGGGTTCACCGGCCTGGGTGTTGGCGCCAGCCGGTTCGCGGCCAATGTACTGCTGGACCTGCTCTCCGGTGTCCAGACCCGGCGCACTTCCCTGGAACTGGTGCGGAAGCTTCCGCTGCCCTTCCCCCCGGAGCCGGTTGCCTGGCTGGGCGTGAAGATCACAACCGCTGCCATGGTCCGCTCCGATCGCCGGCAGGGCAAACGGGGTCCGTGGCTGAAGCTCATGGATGCCGTGGGAATGGGGTTCGACTCCTAGCCCTTTCGCCGCGCCTCCCTTTTGGGCCCCATCTCCGGGGGCCCTTTGGAGTGCCCGGCATTTCGGCCGCGTGCCTCCTTCGGCCCTGTTCCCCCTCCCGAAGGAGGCACGTTTTTTGGTGTGCAGTTTAGGGGTGGTGTGCGGGGGCTGTGCGGCTGGGCTGCAGCGGGGGTGGTTGCGCGTGTCTACCGGACCGTGTGCCCGAATCTGACCGCGAACCCCGTTACGCCTGGGCACCCCGGCTCCCAACCACGATTACGCATCTATCGCGCATGTTTGGGCTTCGGCTGCTGGGCTGGTTGCGTGTCCGGAGCTGACCGGTGCGGCCCTGCCCATCCTCTGCTGCGCTGACGCAGTTACCAGCCACCCCGAATCTTTTGCTGCAATAACGCAGTTACCAGCCCTTTCACGGAGCCTCTGCTGCAATAACGTCGCTCTGAAACGGTGAAAGGGACGTCAGCGCAGCAATGAATACCAGTGCTACCCGCTCAACAGCGTTATTGCGACAACGGATTCCGCTGCTGGCACCCGGCGGTCAGCAGAGCTGCCCAGGTTCCAACCCATGTGGCACCTGTGACTGTCCGGATCACACCAGTCCCACCGACCACGACAGCGGGGAAGCGGTGCGCTGCCGGCCCGCCTGATATGCGGGCGGGCGGCTTCCTCCTAGCAACCTTTGGGGAGATAACGCTCTTACAGGCCGATCGGCCGAAACCTTCGGGGAGATAACGTCGTCTTGACCGCTCCAAAGCGACGTCAACTCCCCGAAGGTTGAAGGGAACACTCGCCAAAGGACGTTATCTCCCCAAAGGATGCCCCAACGCCCGGCGTGAGTACATCTCCCCGTGCGGGTCGTGCGTCCCAAGCTCGTTTCATCAGACCCGGTCAGGCGGTTGCCAGCACCAGCCACCCGCGGGTTGGCGCATACGGCAGATCCCGGATCTCCACTGCTCCGAATCCGGCCTCCGCAAGGGTGGAGCGCAGCGCGCCCTGGGTGCGGAAGCGCAAGGTGCTGGTGGAGTCCAACCGTCCACCGTCAGAGTGGAAGATCGTGGGCGACTCGAAAGTCACCAGCTCTCGATCCACCTTCGTGACCTCGACCCAGTCCTCGACGAGTCCTTCCGTCCCGACGTCGAGAACCGCGTTCACCCGACCCTCCGCGGCCAGGTCGAGATACGTGTCGAGGTCGCTGCGGTCGCTTTCCAGGGCGTCGTACACCCCAGCAAGCCTGGGGAGGGAGAAGATCGCGTCCGGCATCCCCCGACCCTACGCCGGCTACTCCTTGAAGATCGCGTCCAGCACTTGGTGCGCCCACTGCAGCACCTCGGCATCCTGCAGGTCCCGGCCGCCGATCTTCGCGGTCTTCGGCTTGGGAATGAGGATCGAGTTCAGCGCCGGCTTCACCTGGGATCCCGGATACATCCGCTGCAGGCGCATGACCCGGGATTCGGGCAGTCCCCCGGGCGAGAACCGGATGAAGTTGCCCTGCAGCGCGACGTCGGTCAGTCCGGCCTCGCGGGCATCCACCCGGAACCGGGCGACGTCGATCAGGTTCTTCACTTCCTGCGGCGGCTCACCGTAACGGTCCACCAGTTCGGCGAGGACCTCGTCGATCGCCTCGTTCGTCAGCGCTGAGGCCAGCTTCCGGTAGGCCTCCAGCCGCAGCCGCTCCCCCGGTACGTAGTCGTGCGGCAGATGTGCGTTGACCGGGAGCTCGATCTTCATTTCCGCTGCCTTCTCCTCCGCCTCTCCGCGGTAGTCCGCAACGGCTTCCCCGACCAGCCGGATGTACAGGTCGAAACCGACCCCGGCGATGTGGCCGGACTGTTCACCGCCGAGCAGGTTGCCCGCACCGCGGATCTCCAGGTCCTTCATCGCCAGCTGCATGCCGGCGCCGAGCTCGTTATGAGCAGCGACCGCCTTCAGCCGTTCCAGGGCCACCTCGCCCAGCGGCTTCTCGGACGGGTAGAGGAAGTACGCGTAGGCACGTTCCCGTCCGCGGCCCACACGGCCGCGCAGCTGGTGCAGCTGGGACAGGCCAAAGTGGTCGGCCCGGTCCACAATCAGGGTGTTGGCGTTGGAGATGTCCAGCCCGGTTTCGATGATGGTGGTGCACACCAGCACGTCGAACCGCTTCTCCCAGAAGTCCACGATGATCTGCTCGAGCTTCGATTCGCTCATCTGGCCGTGCGCGACGGCGATCCGCGCCTCCGGGACCAGCTCCTGCAGGTGCGCGGCGGTCCGGTCGATCGAGGAGACCCGGTTGTGGACGAAGAACACCTGCCCCTCGCGCATCAGCTCGCGCCGGATCGCCGCGGATGCCTGCTTGTCCGTGTACGGGCCAACGTAGGTCAGCACCGGGTGCCGCTCTTCCGGCGGGGTGGCCAGCGTGGACGTTTCCCGGATGCCGGTCAGCGACATTTCCAGGGTTCGCGGAATCGGGGTGGCGCTCATGGCCAGCACGTCCACGTTGGTGCGCAGCTTCTTGAGCGCTTCCTTGTGTTCGACGCCGAAGCGCTGCTCTTCATCCACGATCACCAGGCCCAGGTCCTTGAACTGGACTTCCTGGGAGAGCAGGCGGTGGGTTCCGATGATCACGTCCACCGACCCGTTCAGCACGCCTTCAATGACTTCCTTCGCCTGCTTGGCGGTCTGGAAGCGCGAGAGCGCAGCGACGCGGACCGGGAATCCGGAGAAGCGTTCGGAGAAGGTTTCCATATGCTGCTGGGCCAGCAGGGTCGTCGGCACCAGGACCGCCACCTGCTTGCCGTCCTGCACCGCCTTGAACGCGGCCCGCACCGCAATCTCGGTCTTGCCGTAGCCGACGTCACCGGAGACCAGCCGGTCCATGGGAATCTCGCGTTCCATGTCCGCTTTGACCTCATTGATGGTGGTCAGCTGGTCCGGGGTCTCAACATAGGGGAACGCTTCTTCGAGTTCGCGCTGCCAGGGGGTGTCCGGGGCAAAGGCGTGACCGCGGGAGGCCATGCGTGCGGAGTAGAGCCGGATCAGCTCTCCGGCGATCTCCTTGACCGCCTTGCGGGCCTTGGACTTGGTCTTGGCCCAGTCCGAGCCGCCCATCTTGGACAGCACCGGAGTCTCACCGCCCACGTACCGGGTGATCTGGTCCAGCTGGTCGGTCGGTACGAACAGCCGGTCCCCCGGCGCACCGCGCTTGGCCGGGGCGTATTCCAGGACAAGGTACTCCCGGACAGTCTTGTTCGTGCCGGCACCGGTGGCACGTTGGAGCAGTTCCACGAACCGCCCGACACCGTGCTGTTCGTGCACCACGTAGTCGCCTTCCTGCAGTTGCAGGGGGTCGACGGCGTTGCGCCGCCGTGAGGGCATCTTGCGCATGTCGCGGGTCGAGTTGGCACTGGCTCGGCCCAGGAGGTCCGCTTCCGTGAGCAGGCCGGTCTTGAGGTTGTCGAACACGAAGCCGCGCCCGGCGCTGGCCGTGGTGATCTCGATGATGCCCGGCTGTGGTTCGGAGTCCAGGGACTCCACCCGGGTGGCCGGGATGTCATTGTCGTGGAACAGCTCAGCCAGCCGGGCTGCCGGGCCGGGCCCTTCGGTCACGACGACGACGCGCCACTGGTCCCGGACCCGGGAGCCGATGAACTCCATCATCTCCGCGACGTCGCCCTTGTAGCCGCGCGGTTCACGGGCGTTGATGGTCAAGGTGTCGATGTCCAGGACGGTTTCATCGTCCGGATTGAAGGAGGTGATGGCCCACCACGCGACGTCGTTGGCCAGGGCCGCGGAACGGGTGTCCGTCAGGGAACGGAAGCTCGCAGCTTCCAGGTCTGCGCTGAGCCCGGCGGAGAGATCGACCGGCGCCGCACCGCCGTCGGACGCTGTGGCCCAGGCCGCGGCGAGGAACTCTTCGTTGGTGGATTCGAGGTCGTGGGCGCGGGCGCGGACCTTCTCCGGCTCGATGACCACGGAGATGGAGCCGGCCGGCAGCTGCCCCATCAGCGGCACCATTTCGTCCACCAGCACCGGTGCGAGGGATTCCATGCCTTCCACGGCGATCCCGCCGGCAAGCTTCTCCAGCATGTCCGCTGCGGCGGGCATCTGGTCCTTCAGCTTCGCTGCCCGGCTCATGACCGCCGGAGTGATCAGCAGTTCACGGCAGGGCGGGGCGTAGAGCTCCTTGGGGTGGACGACGTGCTCACCGGTGAGGGTGCGCTGGTCGGCGACGGCGAACCAGCGCATGGAGTCCACTTCGTCGCCGAAGAAGTCGATCCTGATGGGGTGGTCATCAGTGGGCGGGAAAACGTCCAGGATGCCGCCGCGCACGGCGAACTCGCCGCGGTGGGAGACCATGTCCACGCGGGCATAGGCGGCGTCCGCGAGCGCCTTGACCACGGAATCGAACGGGCGCTCATCCCCTACCGCCAGGGAGACCGGTTCCAGGTCCCCGAGTCCTTTGACCAGGGGCTGCACGACCGCGCGGACCGGTGCCACCACGATCTGGACCGGGTCATTGCCGGGATGGGCGAGCCGGCGCAGGACTGAAAGCCTGCGCCCCACGGTGTCCGAGCGGGGCGAAAGCCGTTCGTGCGGCAGGGTTTCCCAGCTGGGGAACTCCTCTATACCGGCCAGCGGCAGGTAGCTGCGCAGGGCTGCGGCAAGGTCTTCGGCTTCCCGCCCGGTGGCAGTAACGGCCAGCACCACCGGAGGCTTGCCGCCGCCGTCGTTCGATGTCTCCGCCAGACCATCCACCATCTCGGCCAGCAGCGCGGCCCGCATTCCCTGCGGTGCACCGATCTCCAGGTCCTGGCTGCGCTGCGCCGGCGGACGCGCGGAGTGCGCCCGAAGGCGGGCGTAGGACGGGTCCTCGGCCAGGGCAGCGCGCAGTCCGTTCAGGCTCATTACGGGGGTATCTCCTTCAGGGCAGGCAACGCAAGAACCCGAAGCTGGCAATCAACCCCGGGTCGGTAATTCCAGCCTACCCGCTGCCCGGCAGCCGGCACCGGGCTTACAGCTGAGGGCGGACAGCGCAGAAGGCCGCCCGCAGTTTCCTGCGGACGGCCTTCTGATGGTGCGGGAAGAGGAGCTGCTAGCGCAGTGCCTCGTGACCCCGGTACTCAGGCGCAGCGGGCAGGGCGCGGGCGGAGGCAACCCCGGCACCGCCCCGGATGTCCGCATCCGTCTGGGCGAAGGTCAGCACGGAGTGGGCAACCGCGTCAGACATCTCGTGGAAGAGCTTCTTATCGATGTTGCTCAGATCGTCACAGGTGTTGTGGTAGCAGGGGTCGTAGGAGACACCCGCAGTGCCGCCGAAGAGAGCTGCTTCCTCTTCGGTCTTGACGCCCTCTGCGCCGGTGAACAGGCCGCCGGCCGGAATCTGGTTGAGGATAAACGCCTGGTAATCCGAACGGCCGCTGAACTCCGTCGGAGCCGATGCCTGGCCCTGTCCGGCGAAGTACTCCTCGAAGACACCCTCAATCACGTCCGATCCGGGAGGACCAGTCATACCGAACGCATCCCCGTCGCCGTCGTAGACGAACCGGCCGCCGTTAACCGAGCCCACCATGTCGAAATTCAGGTTGAGCATGGTGTTGGCCAGTTCCGTTTCGCTGAGCTGGGCAACGTACTCGGTCGATCCCACCAGGCCGTCTTCCTCAGCCCCCCAGAATGCGAACCGCACCTGGTTCTCGAGCTTGAATTTGCCAGTCTTGCCGAGCTGGATCGCGGTTTCCAGGATGGCGGCGGAACCACTGCCGTTGTCATTGATGCCCGCACCCTCCTGCACTGAGTCCAGGTGGGCGCCCACAACTACCTGCCGGGTCGGATCGCCCTTGGGCGTGTCCGCAATGACGTTGAAGGTTTCCGTTTGCTGGACTGTCGAGTCCACGGCCAGATGCACCGTTGCACCCGCAGTGGCGGCGAGCGCCTCGCCAAGCGCATAGGTGGTGCCGACGGCAGGAATCGCCGACGTCACGCCGCCCAGCGTTCCGTTGACCAGGCCGGTGCGGTCCTCTGTGGGAATCACACCCTGGTTGAAGACGATTGCAGCCGAGGCTCCGGCTGCCGCCGCATTGGCAACCTTGTCCGAGAAGGGACAGGTTCCACGCTGCATGAGCGCGATGTTCCCTGCCGTGAAGTCCGCGAAGTCCTCCGGCTCGCAGCCGGAGGTGTTGGCGCGGTCTCCCGTGAGGTTGATGTCTACCGCTGTCACTTCCGCAGTGACGTCCCCGGGCCCGGAGTAGCTCATGGTGGTGTAGTCAGTCCCTGCGGTGTAGGTGAGGGCTTCCGGTGACACCTGCTCCAGGGTCTCGCTGCTGAGGATGAACTGTTCATAGGTGAACGGCTGGCGGAACGGCTCGTAACCTGCCTTGCGCAGCTGCGACTCCACGTACCGGGCGCCGGCCTCGTAGCCCGGAGTGCCCGCCGCACGATTGCCGCCATTGGCATCCGCTGCTGCCTGGAACGCCTCGAGGTGTCCCATCAGGCCCTTCAGGCTCACCTTGTCGCGAAGTTTCGCGGAATCGCTCTTCCCCGGGTTCCCCGGCTTGCCGGGCTTATCCGGCTTGCCTGGATTTCCCGGGCCCGGCTTCCCTGGCTTATCCGGCTTGCCGGGCTTGTCAGGCTTACCTGGATTTCCCGGGTTTCCCGGCTTGTCGGGCTTACCGGGGTTTCCCGGTTTGCCCTGGCCCGGCCCGTTGCCCTGGCCCGGCCCCTTGCCCTGGCCCGGCCCCTGCTGCGAGCTGCCCTTACCCCCTGAATTGACCTCGGCAGCAAATGCCGGCGCTCCTGCCGACACCGTGAGGACAATCGTTGCCGCGAGAGCTGCCCCGCGCATGGATTTACTAAGTTTCATCGTTCCCCTAAGAGTGCGAGTGAATGGATGGCTTTGAGTGCGCCGCCCCCGGGACACAAGCCGTGCCGCGATGTTATGGGAATACTTCGGACTCCTAACAGACCACTTTGGAACTATGCCCAATAACGGCGGGGGGCCTTCTCAAATCCGGGGTTTTCGGCTAGGTTCCCCCTCTGACGAGGGCGGGTGTGGTCTTCTGCGGCACCTGCTGTAACGCTTGAAGGGCACGGCAACACCGCAACGCTTAGTCCACAGCTCATCGGAGGCCGCCCCATGAAACACAACCCGGGACACGCCGCGGGACGCAGAACCTTGTCAGTGCTCATCGCGCTGATCACTGCATCCCTGTTCTTCACTGCCTGTTCCAATGATGGAAACGAGGAGGACACCGCGAACAACGCTGCGTCGTCCCCGGCATCCGAAACCGGGGTCAGCAGCGACTGCGAAACCGGACCCGAAGCGACGTCGGCCTCGTGCCAGGCGGCAGGCCCGGGCCGGACAGTGTCTGCTGAGCGGTGTCCCGGCTCTTCTCCAACCGCCCTTGAAGGGGGCGTCATCGAAGGCGCATTCGGTCCTTGGTGTGAAAACGCCATAGCGACCGCGTATGCGACGCCGGACACCGACGCGCTGATCCCGGAGGGAGCGGAAGTGGAACTGACGATCCGGGAGACGGATATGGACACCACCGTGGACATGCAGGTGCAGGGCTTCGCCTCCGGTGCGTCCTACACGGGCATTCTCCATGAGGGTGTGTGCACGGAAAGCCCCGGAGACATCGGTCCGGAATTCGTCAATCAGGGCAGCGGGGACAACCCCAATTCGAATCTGGTCCTTGATTTCACCACCGAACCCGACGGATCAGCCGAAGCCTCGGTATCCGTCCCCTTCCTGGTACCTGACATGGCTTCGGGTGATTCCATCGTTCTGCATGACGCGAACCAGTCAGTTGTCGGGTGTGTGAGGATTCCCTGAGCCCCTCACCCGCTAACGCGAGTTGGGGACAGCTCCGGTTCACCGACTAGGATGTTGGGCGGGTCCGGCACCATGTGCCAGGCCTTCCGCACATTCCCTATCGGAGGACCCACATGGCCCTGTCTGCTTCCACTACCCTTCCTTACGACGCCGCAACGCTGACGAAGACCTACACGGACGAAGGATTCATCCGGAGCCTCAGCGAGCATGTCGGCGGTTCCCTGGTGTCACTGGAGGTCGACGGCGACATCTCCGGTCCCTTCACGCTCACCGCTGTGCGGTCCATCCCGACAGACCGGCTGCCGGACGTCGCGAAGAAGCTGGTCGGAAGCTCACTGACCGTCACGCAGAAGGAAAACTGGGAAGCCCCGGCCCCGGACGGCTCCCGGACGGCCACTATCGATCTCTCCGTTGGCGGCGTGCCGCTGAAGGTGAGCGCGGTACAGCGGCTTGTCGTCGTCGCCGAAGGCACCCGCACGGACGTTGAGGGCACTGTCAGCTCCTCCATCCCCTTCCTGGGCGACAAGATCGCCAAGGCTGCTGAACCCATGATCGGCAAGGCGCTGACCATCCAGGCAGCCCAGGCCGGCAAATGGATCGAAAACAGCTAGGCCCGCCCAGCGGTTCTTAAGGAGAACACCCCGTGACACTCACTGCGCCCCTGGCGTTTGTCCTGATTGCTGCCGGCCTCTGGTCGGTCATCGCCTGGTTGCCCTTCCTCCGCCGCGTCCTGAAGGACCCGCAGGCACGGGACGCCAACGGCGCCCCTACCCGTTTTATGACCACGAACCTGATGATGATCACGACGGCGATGATTTTCGGAATCGCCACCGCCGTCATCGGGGTCCGGGCCCTGGCTGGCTAGCCGGTGCCCCTGAAGGGGCACAGGACCGGTAGGCTTGACGGTAGGTGAGCCGGGAAGTCTGGTCGGCAGTGATTCTGCCGTACCCACTTACTGTTAGGAGCCTTCATGGCCTCACGCGAGCCCAACCCCGAACCGTCCGGCGCGTCCCCCGTCTTCTTCGGACGGAACAGTTACCGGGAGCATCTGCGTATCGGAGAAATCCTGCGCAAGGAAACCGTCGGCGGTGTCCTGCTGCTGATCGCGACTGTGGCCGCCCTGATCTGGGCCAACTCACCGGCGTCGGAGGGCTACTTCGCCCTGCGGGACTTTACCTTCGGATACGAACCCTGGCATCTGGAGCTGAGTGTCGGCGCCTGGGCAGCTGACGGGCTGCTGGCAATCTTCTTTTTCCTGGTGGGCCTGGAGCTCAAGAAGGAATTCGTCGCCGGCGATTTGCGGCAGCTGAGCAAGGCAATCGTCCCGGTGGCAGCGGCCTTTGGCGGGGTGGTTGTTCCGGCGCTGATTTACGTTGGCGTGAACGTGTTCGCGGGTTCGGACGGCCTGCGCGGCTGGGCCATCCCGACGGCGACCGACATTGCCTTCGCACTGGCGGTCCTGGCTGTCATTAGTTCGCATCTGCCCACCGCGCTGCGCATCTTCCTGCTTACCCTCGCGGTGGTGGATGACCTGATCGCCATCACCATCATTGCGTTTTTCTACTCTGAAGACGTGAACCTGGCGATGCTGGGCCTGATGCTGATTCCGCTGGCGGCCTTCGCGCTCCTGGTGCAGCGCGAACCGCGGTTCTTTGGCGCCCGGCGCTGGCCCTTCTGGGTGATCCTGGCTCCGCTGGCCGTTGCCGCCTGGATCTTGATGCACGCTTCCGGAGTGCACGCAACGGTGGCCGGTGTCCTGCTTGGCTTCACCGTTCCGGTGCTGCGCCGCGCTGCAGACGGCAAGCCACTCCCGCCAAACGAAGACAAGCCCGGACTGGCGGAAATCTTCGAACACCGTTTCCGCCCGATCTCCACCGGCCTCGCTGTCCCGGTCTTCGCGTTCTTCTCCGCCGGCGTTGCGATTGGCGGGTTTGAGGGCCTGAGCCGTGCCCTCATGGACCCGGTGGCCCTTGGCATCATGGCGGCGCTGGTGATCGGCAAACCGATCGGCGTCCTGCTGACCACCTGGGTGCTGACCTCCGTCACGAAGGCCACCTTGGATCAGTCGGTGAAATGGGTGGACCTGACCGGCATCGGTCTGCTGGCAGGCATTGGTTTCACCGTGTCCCTGCTCGTCAACGACCTCAGCTTCGAGGTGGGTTCGGCCCACAACGACAACGCCAAAGTAGCCATCCTGGCTGCCTCCGTGCTGGCCGCTGTACTGGCCTCCATCCTGCTGACCATCCGCAACCGCTACTACGCCGAGCTGGAAAAGGCGGAGCGCGTCGATGCGGACGACAACGGGATCCCGGACGTTTTCGAGGGCAAAGACAACCCCAGAGGCTAGGGGGTTTCCCGGCCGGTCACTGGACCCCGTTGGGGCAGTTGAACCAGTCGCCGTTTTCCTTGTACTGGAAGCCGTGTTTTGCCAGGGCAGCGGACGGCGTTCCCACGACAGTCACCGGGCCGCCGAGGACAACGGGGGCCGAGATCGCCGTGCTGAGCCACGCGTTGCGCACGGCAACGCTGAACTTGGAGTTCTTGCCGTGCGCGTCGGCAAGGAAAGGCTCGATGCCGGGAAGTGCCGCCAGGGCAACCGTTCCGGATGACCCGGGCACTGCGTAGCTCAGCGTGCCGGACACGGACTTGCCGTTCTTGCTGACGAGCATGATGTCGATGATCGTGGCTGTTCCCGCCGGCGCTCCGGCAGCAGACCAGGAGACGGTGGTATCGCGCCCGCCGTTTGAGCCACCCACGCCGGGATTCCTGGCGCAGGTGAGGGCCGTGGGAACAACCGGAGACGCAGGAGCCGTTACCGGCGGCGTCGTTGGAACCGGTGCGGTGGGCGTCGGCGTCGGAACCGGTGCGGTGGGCGTCGGCGAAGGTGCCGGAGTCGTCACCGGCGGTGCGGTGGGCTTTCCCGCCGTCACCGTGATCGTTGCCGTGCCCTGCTGGCTCCACCAGGCATAGGCGGCCGGACCACCGAGGCCCAGCGCAACAGTCAGGACAAACGCGGCAGCGGCAGTGCGGAAACCCGGCAGGCCAGCCAACCGCTTCAGAGTGCCGCGGCGGTGCTGCTGGGCGTCGTCGTTCGTGTCCATGGATCCCTTATTCAAGCTGAAGCCGGCTTCCGGCTGATGCGCGTCCGGGCAGCAGCAGCTGCAAAGAAGCCTACGGCCAAAAGCGCCATGAGCGTGCCCTGCCACGTGCGGATGATTGGCTCGACAGTGCTCTCAATGAACGACGCCGGTTCCACGTCCGCCGGTACATCGGTGGCAGCGGGCTGTGCAGCGGGCCGGGCAGGCAAACCGGCAGGTGCTGCCTGCAGTGCAGGACCGGCGAATCCGGGCGCGTTTGCGGCTGCCGGAGTTCCCTGGACCATCAGCGTTTCTGCTCCAGCCGTGGGAGCGGCCGGCGATGAGCCGGGCGTCCCCCCGGTCTGGGGAAGCTGGACGGGACGGACTCCCCCTGTGACGCCGTCGCAGGCTGACCGGTTCCCCTCCCCTGCTGCGTCGAGCAGGAACACGAGATCGAAGGAACCCCGTTTGTTCATCGTGGAGTTCGGTGCCGCGAGGGCGAGCCCCGCAGCCAGGTCCAGCCTCCGGTCGGTACCGGCAGGGATACCCGCTCCCAGGTCAAGGTCGGTGCACGTTCCGGCGGGACCAAGCCCTCCGGCGCCGGCGTTGATGGACGCAAGGGTCGCGGCCAGGGACAAATGGCCCGAAAGTTCGGAGTCCATGTCCCGGCTGATGGCTCCAACACTGAGGAACGCTGCCTCGGGTCCGGCATTCCGGATCCAGACGGAGGCAGTGCTTCCCTCGCCCGGTACCAGGCGTACGCCCTCGGGGAAGACAGCGCCCCTCACGGATGTTCCAAAGGAGTTGCCATCCAGGCTGACCTGCAAATAATCATCGGCTGCCTGCGCGGAAGGCGCGCCGGCAAGGGAAGCAGCGGCCAGCAGCCCCCCTGCCAGAGCCGCCAGGCCGGTCCTCGCGCCCCAAGACGCTGTGGGCCGGACGGAAGGGTGCATCAGACAGCCACACTCACGGCACCGGCTGCGCGGCGGGCTGAGATTTCGTGGTCACAGTGGTCGCAGTCGTGCAGAATCGGATCGTCGCCCAGGAGGGATGCGTCGTCGTCGTGCATGCGCGGAAGGGCGCTGTTCCTACCCTGCGCCGGCGCATCGCTGCGAGGAGGCAGGTCCAGCAGCATGGCGTCCATATCGGGCTCGGTCCCCTTGCGCTTCTTCTCCAGCCCGCCGCGGACCAGGAGCACGATTCCGTAACCCAGCAGGCCAACCGCCGCCCACTGGGCGATGGCACCGCGGTCGCTGTTTCCCAGGCCGTTCGCGATGAAGCCCACGTACGGCACGGCGTAGGAGAGCTTGCCCCGGATCTGGACTTCCTGGACCGGGGACTCATCGGCGAGGTCGTTGTTGTCGCCCTGGGTCGTGAAGACGCGTTCGCCGCTCTGGCCTGCACCAACACCAATGATCCGGTGCGTGATGACCGTGGGATCCCCGGACTCGATCTGGTAGGTGATGACGTCGCCAACCTGCAGCGCGTCAGCCGGTGTCGGTTTCACGACAAGGAACGTGCCCGGAGCATACTTGGGCGCCATCGAATTCGTCAGCACGGAGTACGTCTGCGACCCGGTCAGCAGCGGAACGATGATCAGCACCAGCGCTGCCAGTGCGGTAACGCACATTGCCACGAGGCTGAGGGCCGAACCGGTGAACTTCAGTGCACGGAGCGCCTGAGAGTTGTTGCTGCGACCAGATGACATGGACGTCACTATCCTTTGTGTTCGACGAGTTGTTCGACGGTGAGCGGGATGGAGATGGTGGACACCTGTCCCTCGGCGCTGACGGTCGCCGCAAGGCTGGCCTGGAAGCAGAGAACGCCGGAGCCGTGCTTGGGGATCTCAACCGGGCCGGCTGCCGTCCCGGCATACAGTGCGGGGTTATTGCAGGCGCTGAGGTCCGCCCCGGCGACGGCACGCTGCTGGACGGCCAGCAGGCCGCCGAGGCTGCCGGTGTCCACGGGTCCGGCCGAGGCACGGAGGGTGAACTGGCCGCCGGCGTCAGTGTGGTTGGTGAGCCGCACTCCGGCATAGACCGATGTGCCGGCATCGACGATGCCGAAGTTCGTGGTGGCCAGCGCCACGGTGCCCTGACTGCCGTCAGGCTGGGCCATCATGACGGACCCGCTGCCGCCGTCCATCTCGACATTGAATGACGCGGCTTGGAAGCTTCCAGAGGTCGCCTGAACCGCGGCGTTCCACAAGGCGTAGGTTCCCTGTACGGTCAGCAGGCCCAGCAGCACGGCACCGGACACGAGTCCAGTTGCCTTCAGTGCTGTCTTCTTAGCCATGGTCTGCTTTCCAGGAGGTAGGGTCCGGTGGGGGTGCTGTGCGCGGCTTCGATGCCGCGCACAGCCGGAATAAACAAGGGCCAGCGGTGACTAGCGGACGACCTGCTGCAGGACGTACTGGATCTTGGTCAGGTCCTGTGTCTTCAGCTGGGTGGTGTTGTCCGAATCCTTCTTGAAGGTGACGGTCGCCTCTACCGTCGCGATGCCGTCGTTGGCCTGTGTGAGGGCGTTGGTGCGGATTTCTGCACCGTTCTGGCTGACCTTGTAGGTGTAGTCCAGGTGGGGTGAGAGACCGTCCATGCCACCGATGTAGGTAGGGGTAAGAGTTGCCTCGATCTTGTCGCCCACCAAGGTGAGATCAACGTTCTGCACGAAGGACAGCGTCTCGCCCGGAACGACCTTGTAGTTTGCGAGGTCGATTACCTGGTTGGAGCTGTTCTTCCAGACACCGTTATCGACACGCTTGATCTCCAGCTGGCCCGCAGCGATGGAGCCAACGCTGGCCGTCTCGGTGTCGTTCCAGATCGCCAGGGTTCCGCCGCCGCCGAGCATCAGTGCCACGCCTACGCCGGTTGCCAGTGCGCCTTTAGCCATCTTGTTCATTCTGTATCCCCTAAAAGTTGATTCCGCAGCAGGAGCTGTTCCCGCCGACAGCCCTAATCTGCTATCCGTTTCTCAAGAAACCCGGCGGTCCCGGCACAGGGTTGCCAAAATGATTGCGACAATACTCAAGGGCCCCGCAAGGCGCCCGCAACATCTGCGCAATCCGCAGTTGAGGGCGCGGCAAACGCAGGGTTCCGCCTGCTGAGGGGCGCGAAAAACGAGCGATCCGGAGGAACGAATGCAGCCACCGCAGCACGGCCAGGGGCCTCGGCAGAAGCCACTCCTTGCCCTCGCGCTCCTGGCCTACGGCGTGATTCTGGCCTTCATCGTTTTTTGGCCCCGCCCCGTGGACCGGAACCTGTCCGGAGAGCTGTCGCGCCTTTTGGATCTGCTGCACTCCGCCGGCGTTCCCGCCTGGATCAACTACGAACTGGTGGAATTCTCGGCAAACGTGGTCCTGTTCCTGCCGGCAGGCCTGCTGCTGGCAGCCTGGCTTAGCCCGCGCTGGGCCTGGCTTGCCGCCGTCGCCGGCGTGTGCTGTTCCGCCGCCATCGAGACCGGACAGGCGCTCCTGATCGCCGGCCGCTACGGAACGGCGCAGGACGTCATCGCCAACGGGCTTGGAGCGGCCCTGGGAACCGTCATGGTTTATCTCTGGCGTGCTGGTGCCTCCCGTCGTGCGGAACCAGCACCTTCGCCGTAATCAAAGCCATGGGCCGCGTTACGTCACCGACCGGCATTTTGTTTACCCGCAGGCCAATTTCGCGGCATGATGACATAATCCGCATTTACCCGTAAGGAGCACGGACGTGACCACCACTTCCAAGACAACGGCCCGGTCCTACCAGGTAGTGAACCCGGCTACCGGTGAGCCGGGCGAGGCATTCCCTCTGGCCGACGACGGTGAAATCAACGAAGCACTTGCCGCATCGCAGGCGGCCTTTGAGTCCTGGCGGGAGGTCCCCATCGAGGAACGCGGACGCATCGTGGCCCGCGTCGCTGAGCTGTTCACCGAGCGCAGGGATGAACTGGCTGCGATCATCACCGAAGAGATGGGCAAGCCTCTGCCCGAATCAGAAGGTGAGGCGGAGTACTGCACCGAGATTTTCAATTACTTCGCCACCGAAGGACCTTCGCTGGCGGCAGACCAGGAAATCAAGGCCATCGGCGGCGGCCGCGCGGTGATCCAGAAGCTCCCTGTGGGCCCGCTGCTGGGCATCATGCCGTGGAACTACCCTTACTACCAGGTGGCCCGCTTCGCAGCTCCCAACCTGATGCTGGGCAACACGATCATCCTCAAGCACGCCGAATCCTGCCCCCAGTCGGCGCTGGCGATCCAGCAGATCATGGACGACGCCGGTGTCCCTGCAGGCGTGTACCAGAACGTTTTCGCCAGCCACGGCCAGATCGCGGACATCATTGCCGATCCCCGCATCCAGGGCGTCTCCCTCACCGGCTCCGAGCGCGCCGGCGCGATCATCGGTGAACTGGCCGGCAAGAACCTGAAGAAGGTAGTGCTGGAGCTCGGCGGTTCGGACCCTTACGTGGTGCTGGACACCGAGGATGTCAAGGAAGCGGCGGCCAACGCCTGGGCCACCCGCCTGGAAAACACCGGACAGGCCTGCAACTCCAACAAGCGCATGATCGTCAGCGAGGGCATCTTCGATGACTTCGTGGCGGAGCTGACCAACCTGGCCAAGGACCTGCAGCCCGGCGACCCGGCGGAGGCCGCCGAAGGCACCTATGCTCCGCTCTCTTCGCGGGCTGCAGCGGAGGGGCTGGCCGAGCAGATCCAGGACGCCGTGTCCAAGGGCGCCACTCTGCACGCCGGCGGCACCCTCTCCGAGGGCCCCTCCGCCTACCTTGCCCCGGCCGTGCTCACGGGCATCACGCCGGAGATGCGTGCCTACCGCGAAGAGCTCTTCGGTCCGGTGGCCGTGGTCTACAAGGTCGGCAGCGACGAGGAAGCCGTCAAGCTCGCCAACGATTCCGACTACGGGCTCGGCGGCGCGGTTTTCTCCACCGACGAAGAGCGCGCCCGCAAGGTGGCCCAGCAGCTTGAAGTTGGCATGGCCAACGTCAACGGCGTCGGTGAGGGGGCCGACATCCCGTTCGGCGGCGTCAAGCGTTCCGGCTACGGACGCGAGCTTGGCCCGCTGGGCATGGACGAGTTCGTCAACAAGCGGTTGTTCTACGTAGCTGACTAGCACCCGGTGGACTGCAGGCAGCACCCGTACCGCTCCCGGTACCGGCGCTGCCTGCAGTTTCGCTGTGATGAGTGCGCTTTCAAACTTTCCGCGATCTTGAGCCTGTGCGGGGAGAGTTCCTGAGCTAGGGGTGGGACCGTTGGTGGTACTGATCCACTGCGGTTCCCCCACCAGCGGGACCGCTGCCCTTCCAGGAGGACCCCCATGTCTCCCCGCCAGAGCACTGTGCCTGAATGGCGCGCAATCCGCGCCTGCAGCATTGCTCCCGCCCCGCCGGTCACCTCGTGACAGCCGTCAAAGAGCGCCAGATCACCCGCACCCTGACCTCCGCTGCAGCACTGAATGAGCTGAGCGAGCAGATGGGAAGGGAGGCCGTCAGGCAGTTCGTTGGCAATTACATCCACATGTGGAACGGCCGGTTCGAGAGGCTCGTCACCGCACTGGAAGAACCGGACTACCCCGGTGCCATGGACGTAGTGCTCAGCATCAAGATCTCCAGCCAGATGGCCGGCGCCCTCAGGCTTGCGGGCTACGCAATAATCGCCCAGGACATGGTGCGCGCCGCTGACCATGCAGGGCTGGTGTCCCTTCTTGATCCGCTGCAAAGATGCGGTGAGGACACGGTCAGGGCCCTGTCCGAATCCCTGTCCCGCCTTTAGCAGGTTGGCAGGGCCGGACCTGCAGGAACACTACTTCGCCGGCGCCAGCCGGTAACCCACCCCGCGGACAGTCTCGAGCCAATTGGGTGACCGGGAGTCGTCGCCGAGCTTGCGGCGGAGGTTTCCCACGTGCACCTCGATGGTGCGTTCATCGGAGTCGCTGATGTAGGAGCCTGTGTCGTACTCTTCCCCGCGGAGCCGCCGAACCAGATCAGTCTTGCTGCGGACCCGGCGGCCGCTCTCCAGCAGCGCATGAAGCAGATCGAACTCGGTACGCGTGAGTTCGACGTCGCGTCCGGAAAGCTGGGTGGTCCTTGTCTCCGCGTCGAGCAACAGGCCGTTGTGGTTGAAGACGCCTTCTGCGGCGTCCTGAATTGGAGTTTCGGCAGGACGCGACGGCGCGCCAGCAGCGGCAGCGGGTACGCCGGGGGCGGCCGCAGGCGCAGCAGCGGCGCTGTCGTCCTTGCGGGGACGGCGCATCATGGCAGAAATACGGGCACGAAGTTCCCGCGGCCTGAAGGGTTTGGTGATGTAGTCATCGGCTCCCGCTTCCAGCCCCATGAGCGTATCGAGCTCTTCGGCGCGTGCGGTGAGCATCACGATGTAGGCGTCGCTGAACAGGCGCAGCTGCCGGATAACTTCAAAGCCGTCGATGTCAGGCAAACCCAAGTCCAGGGTAACGACGGCAGGGTTGTGGCGCCGGACTGCTTCGACGCCGTCGGCTCCGGTTGGGCTGGCATGGACTTCAAAACCCGACTGCTGGAGTACGGCGTGTAAAAGATCACGGATGTCTTTGTCGTCCTCAATGATGACGGCAACGCGCTGTGTTTCCATACTTTTTCGGTTTTTCCTGTCCTGCTGAGACCTCTGTATCCGCACCACTACATTCGGCATCCTACAGCTTCAATGGATAAACTGGGCACTTCATCACTGCGAAAATGCGAGGTATCTGGCCATGTCCAGTTTAAAGGGCAGGGCCCTGTCCTTTCTGGGAATCCGCAGGGACTTCCACGAGCTCGATCTCCGGCTTCGCGTCGCGCTGAGCCAGCTCCCCCTTTTCGCCGCCGTGCTGTTTTCCCTTCCGCTTGTTCATGCCGTCAAGCCGGAAGCGTACGCAGACGCTGATTTCCTTGCGGGTGTGTGCCTGGTTATGGTGCTTTCCGCAGCTGCCATAGCCCTGCCGTGGGACAACTTCGTCCAGCCCGCCTACTGGGTTATTCCAATTCTGGATTTTTTCGCTATTGCGCTTCTTTTCCGCGGGGTCCAGCCCGACGTTGCGGGCATGGTGGTGCTGGCTGTGTTCCCGGTCCTCTGGCTCGCCTGGTCGGGATTTGCCCCTCGCAGCGCCAGTATCATCAGCGTGGCAGGTTCGCTGCTCATCATCTGGGCGCCCCTGTACGGAACGGACCCGGTGGCCGCGGACTTCATAAGGCCCATCCTTATCCCCCTGGTCATGCTCGCCGTACACAAGTCGGCTGCCGTGATGACCCAGGATGCCGCCGGACAGCAGAGGGCCCTGGAAGAGAAGGACCTGGCATTGAAGCAGAGCCTCGCGGACAGCAGGCGGCGGGCCGAGCTGCTGGACGCGGTACTGGACACCATCGACGTCGGCGTCATCGTCCAGGCCAGGGACGGCCACGTGATGCTCATGAACAACCGGCAACTCGCCACCCATAAGCTCGCGGTCCCGGAGGAAGCGGGCAACTGGACTGAGGCGGACATGTTCATCTACGGGCCGGACGGCTTCACTCCGCTTCCGGCGGAAGAGCGGCCCCTGGCCCGTGCCATGCGGCGCGAGGCCTTCTCCGACTGCCTCGTGTGGGTGGGCCGCGGGGCGGAGCAGCGGGCTCTCACCGTTTCAGCCCGCCCCCTCGGCTGTGAAAACGGCGGCTTCAACGGCTCCGTCGTCGCTTTCGGCGACGTCACGGATATGGTGCGTGCACTGCGGGCCAAGGAGGACTTTGTCGCCAGCGTCTCACACGAACTCCGCACCCCTCTGACGTCGATCATCGGCTATCTTGACCTGGCCATAGGGGAAGCGGAGGACGACGGTCTCTCAGCCTCCCTGCGAACGTCGCTGACCGTGGCCATGCGGAACGCTGAACGGCTCCTGGTCCTCGTAGCGGATCTGCTGACCACGGCGTCCGGCTCAGTCCACCTCGATCCTGCCGACCTTTCCCTGAGGGAACTGGTTGGGTCGGCAGCCGATTCCGCGGCACCGCGGGCCCTCGCGGCAGGGATCAGGCTGCAGATCCGGCCCGGAGAGGACATCCGGGGCCGCTTCGACGCCGTGCGCGTGCAGCAGGTCCTGGACAACCTCATCTCCAACGCCATCAAGTACTCCCCCGCCGGAAGCACTGTGACGGTCCAGGTGAAGCGTGCGGACGGATCCGCTGTCCTGGAGGTCTCGGATGAGGGCATGGGCATGACCGAAGCCGAGCAGGCGGAGATCTTCAACCGCTTCTTCCGGACCGCGGCCGTCAAGAAAGCGGCAATCCCCGGGGTCGGGCTGGGCCTGGGGATCACCAGGGACATCGTCGAGGCACACGGTGGAAAAATAACCCTGACTTCGGCACCCGGAGTCGGGACGACCTTTAGGGTGGAGCTCCCGCTGGAGCACGTCGTGCAGCGGTGACACCTGTCCCGGGGGGATCAGGCGCCGGCGGCCGTCCGCACAGCCTCTTCCAACGCCACCCACGCGAGCATCGCGCACTTGACCCGCGCGGGATAACGGGCAACACCGGAGAAGGCAGCGGCATCGCCAAGCACCTCTTCGTCCGCCTCCACGGTGCCGCGGGAACGCATGACCTCCCGGAAGTTATCCACGAGCCCCAGTGCTTCGTCCCTGGGCATCCCGGCCATCATGTCCGCGAGCACCGAGGCCGACGCCATGGAGATGGAGCAGCCCTGCCCTTCCCAGCTGATCCCGTCAATTGTCCTTGCATTGGACTCAGGACCCAGCGTGGCCCGCAGCGTAATCTCGTCTCCGCAGGTCGGGTTTAACTGGTGGGATTCCCCTACCAGCACGTCTTTACCCGCCTCAGCGAGGCCTTCGCCGTGCCGCAACTTGGCGTGATCAAGAATGATCTGCTGGTACAGCTGCTGCAGTTCCGAACTCATGGCTGCTTTACTCCAAAAAAGGGACGCACGCCGGCTACCGCGTCCAGGAACGCATCGACGTCGTCAGTGGTGTTGTACAGGTAGGTGCTGGCCCGGGTGGTGGACACCAGTCCCAGCCGGCGGTGCAGGGGCTGCGCACAGTGGTGGCCCACCCGCACCGCAATCCCCTTGTCATCCAGGAACTGGCCCACATCGTGTGAATGGACACCCTCGACGTCGAACGCTGCCAGGCCAATGCGCTCAACGCCCGACGGCGGACCCACCACGCGGATGCCCTCAATGGCTTCCAGCCCGGAGACCAGGCGCTGGCCCAGCTCCATTTCCCACGCATGGATCCGGTCCATGCCGGTTTCCTGCAGGTAGTTCGCTGCGGCGCCCAGGGCCATGGCCTGGGAAATGCGCTGAGTGCCTGCTTCAAAGCGCTGCGGCGCCGGGAGGTATTCTGCCTTTTCCATGGTGACCGTGGTGATCATGGATCCGCCGGTGAGGAACGGCGGCATGGCGTTCAACAGCTCGGACTTGCCGTACAGCACGCCGATTCCTGTGGGGCCGAGCATCTTGTGCCCGGAGAACGCGGCAAAATCCACGTCAAGCGCCTTCACGTCCACGGGCAGGTGCGGCACCGACTGGCAGGCATCGAGTACGACCAGCGCACCGTGCCTCCGGGCCATGGCCACGAGCACCTGCACCGGGTTGATGGTGCCCAGCACGTTGGAGGCATGGGTGAACGCCAGGATGCGGGTGCGCGGGCTGATGATCTGCTCCGCTTCTTCAAGCCGCAGCGCACCGGCGTCGTCCACCGGAATCCAGCGGAGTGTTGCACCAGTGCGGGCCGCAAGCTCCTGCCAGGGAATCAGGTTGGCGTGATGCTCCATCTCCGTCACGACGATTTCATCGCCCGGACCCAGCACGAAGCGGCGCGCCGCTTCGCCGCCACGGCCCGCGGATGCGTTGGAGAACGCATAGGCCACCAAATTCAGCGCCTCCGTGGCATTGGAGGTCCACACAATCTCCTCCGGCTGTGCATGCACCAAGTCTGCGATGGTGCGCCGCGCGTCCTCGAAGACGTCCGTCGCGGCGACAGCGAGGGTGTGCGCGCCGCGGTGCACGGCGGAATTGCGCTGTTCGTAAAACTCCTGCTCCGCCTCAATCACACTCAGGGGGTTCTGCGACGTGGCCCCGGAATCCAGGTACACCAAAGGGTGACCGTTGACCTGCTGGTCCAGGATGGGGAAGTCGTTGCGGATCCGCAGAACCTCCGCATTGTTGAGCTCCACGCTGTCCAGGGCAGTGTTCTCGTCCGGCCCGGCGCTCTGCAGGGTAGCGGGTGTGGAAACCACAGGCACTTTCAGTACTCCTCAGCTGGCGGGCATGCATTAGGAAAGATAAGTCTTCCGTAATCATCCCACGGGGAGAAAGCGAGGGCACCTCAGTCTGGCCTAAGTTCGGGCGTACGAGCCGTCTCCTGGTCCTTCACGACTGTGATCGGGCCCCAGCCTGAGGGCCGCGTTGAGAATCCGCGGCCCTCAGGCTGCCCTAGTACGCCCCTTCAGGCTGCACCATGACCTTGACCGTGCGCCACATAATCATCAGGTCACCGGTGACCGACCAGTTCTCCACATAGAACAGGTCGAGACGGATCGACTCGTCCCACGGAAGGTTGGAACGGCCGTTCACCTGCCACAGGCCGGTAAGTCCAGGCTTGATGAGCAGGCGCCGGTGGGTTGATCCTTCGTAGCCCTTGACCTCTGAGGGAAGCGGGGGCCTGGGACCGACCAGCGACATGTCCCCGCGGAGCACGTTCCACAGCTGGGGAAGCTCGTCCAGGGAGAACTTCCGCATCCAGCGTCCGCAGCGCGTCACCCTGGGATCGTGCTTCAGTTTGAACAGCACCCCTGCCCCCTGGTTCCGTGCGCGCAGCGCGGTCAAACGCTGTTCAGCGTCAACAACCATGGAACGGTATTTGAGCATCTGGAAAGTCCGGCCCCGCAGGCCTACCCGCTGCTGGCGGAAGATGACCGGCCCTTCGCTGTCCAGGCGGACAATGAGGCAGAGGACGATGAGCACAGGAGCGAGGAGAATGAGGGCGAGCGAAGAAAGCACAATGTCCAGGAAGCGTTTCAGGACGTGCTTCCCTCCGCTGTACTGCGGCAGTTCCACATGCATCAGCGGAAGACCCTCCACTGGCCGCCAGTGAATGCGCGGCCCGGCGACGTTGGTCAGGCTTGACGCAAGAATCAGTTCGGTGGAACTGCCTTCCAGTTTCCAGCCGAGTTCCCTGATGTACCGGTTGCCTCCTGGCACCGGACCAGCCACGATGACGGCGTTCGCTCCCACTTCCCTGACCAGGTCCGGGATCCTCTCCGGATCCGATTCAACTTCCCAGTCAGGATCAAGCACATCCTTGAGATCGGGCGCCGGCCCCTCCGGCACCACGACGCCTGACACCTGGTAGGTGGCCGAAGCGTGGGCAGAAACCTGCTTGACCACGTAGGCCACATCTTCGCTTCCACCGAACACCACCACTCGTGACAGGTAATGTCCCAGCCTGCGCTGCGACGTCAGCCATTTGCGCCACGTCCAGCGCGCTGCCAGCAGTCCGGCCAGCCCCAGCGGCAGCGAAACAGCCAATGCCGTGCTGGGCATGTTGCGCTGCAGGAGGACCATCGCCAGGACGACCGCTCCGAACATCCGCAGGGTAGCGTTCGCGACGCGTTTGTATTCATCGGCGCCAGTGCCCAAAAGCCGCTCTTCCCTGGTTCGGTACACGGCCAGACCGACGTTCCAGACCACGAGCAGGACGGTGAGGAACCCTACATGCTGCAGGGACTGGGCGGTGAAGCCCCTGCTGGTCACAGTGATGACAGCGGCCCACCCGGCAACCACGGCCAGGGCAGTCATCGCGAAATCGGTGATGATCAGGCCTACACGGTATTTCCTCCGCCAGGGTTCGCCGGCCGTTCTTGGCTCCGGCTGGTTTTGGTTTACGGCTGACCAGTGTTCGCTGATGACTTCGGGTTGGGGCCAACGCGAAGGCCGCTGCCGGGCGGAACGCTGGGCATGCCCCTCATGAAGCGGCGGCCTGCGGACCCGGGCTCTATTCATGCCTGCGGGTGCACCCATGTCAGATTCCCCTGTCCGGTGTTCGGGAGGAAGGAGCCGGCGACGGCTGGGGGGAAGTCTGGGTCTCAGCAGACTTCGACGTCGCCGGCTCCGCTTGTGGAGGTTCCTGTCCTTGAGTAACGCTGACGGAACCAGTGTTTTGACCACCGGTACTGGGGATCACGCTGGAGCGATGCATGTGAGACCTTCTCTGCACTTCTGAACTGACTTGGTTTAGTCAACGTCCAGGTCCAAGCCGCCGCATCAGTATTCGCCACCCTAAAAAGAACGCTGTTCACGTACCCGTGGGCACGCTGTACTCGGGACCCCTGGAAGCGCTACTTGCCTAGAATGCGGTCAGCAATGTGCCGCAGTGCGGACTACGCACTGCGGCACACTGTCCGGGTCCTTCCGCTTCGGGATTCAGATTGCTGGCCGGCTGGTCCCGGGCACGGACTATTGCCCCGCCGAAACGCGTGGCTCAGCTTCGAGCGCGCGGTAAACGGCCTCCAGCTCCGTGCGCCGACCGATCCCCAGCTTCACGTAGATCCGGTACACATGGCCCTCAACCGTTCGCTGAGAGAGCGTAAAACGAGTCGCGATGTCCTTGGTACTGGCGTCCTCGAGCAGCAGCGCCACGATCTCGTGCTCGCGTTTGGTCAGCCGCACCTGGTGGACGTTGGGGCTCAGATAGGACACCGTCACGCCCGCAAGTTCGTCCCTCCGCCGGCGCAGCTGCTGGATAAGAGCGCGTTGCCGCCTCAGATTGTTATGGGCGCCGTAGTAGCGAATGGCGTGTCCGATGCACTCAACCGCCACCAGGAACTTGCGGCACCGAACCGCCTCATCCGCTGCCGAAACCATCTGCTCCGGGTTATCCGCAGCCACGGCGGCAGCGTACGCGTGAAGCGCCGCAGCTTCGGCTCCTTCAAAGGAATCGGTGAGATCCACAAGCCGCCTGGCCTGTTTGAGGTCACCGATGGCCACGGCAAGTTCGAGAATGTCCTTTTCGGCTGCCAGCTGCCCCAGCTCGCGGGCTTCAGCCGCCAGTTCACGCACCCGGGCCGGGGGGTCCGCTGCGTCCTGCTGTGACTGCGCCGCGGCCCCAAAAGCGCCGGCTGTCAACTCCAGCGCCCGCGGACCTTTGTAGCCCAGTCCGCGCAGTTCACCGGCGAACCGCCTGGCGGGACTGGTGTCATCCACGACGACGGCCACGTACGCCGCCAGGGCCAAGGCATACGGCAGGAGCCGTTCCGGGTCCCGGCCCCTCAGCACCTCAATGGCCGGCCGCAGGCGGCGGAGCCCTTCGCGGTAGCGGCCCTGGCGGATTTCCAGTGCCCCCTCCAGAACTCCCAAGGTTCCGCCGAATGCCAGAAGACCATGGGGGCTGGAACGAAGCTCGTCCGAGAGCATCCGGTCCAGGTCCTCGAACCGTCCTCCGTGGAGCAGCGCCAGGCTGTGCCTGACCATGACGTTCGCGCGCACACTGCTGGACGTCAAGGCGCTTTGAGAGAGACAGCCCCGCGCCTGGCGGGCAGCCTGCACAGCCTGCCCGATTGACCCGGCTGCGGTCAGTACTTCGCATGCGAGCGCGTAGCCGAATGCCTTGATTTGGCAGAGCGCAGGCGACAGCTCGTCCTGCCCTGCACTGTCCAGCGCGGTGAGCAACGCCATGGTCGTCGACGCCGACTCCCCGGATACCAGGAGGTTTCCCTCTGCCGCCCTCGCCCATAGAGCCAGCACGCTGAGGCCGGCCGCCAGCCACGCAGTGCGTCCCTCCCCACGGTCCGGCCCGGTGATTTGCCCGTCCCGCACCGGCCAGTCCTTCGCCAGTGACCTCAGCCGGTCTGCCGCGTCGTCGGAACAGGCAGCGAGCTGAGCGCTGACCAGCACGGCGTAATCAAGGGTTTCCGTGTCCGGAGCCGTGAGAACGGCGTCCTCCAGACCTGCCCGGGCCTCCGAGATCCGGCCCAGTGCGAGCTGTGCAGCGGCAGCCTCGATCCGGCCTGCAGCTGCCAGGGGGCCCGGGGTGATGGCAAGGGCCAGGCGCAGGGCCGTTTCCGCGTCGCCGTCAGCGTTGGCCGCCCGCGCACCCAGCAACAGTTCGCCGTCGGACGAGGCGGCTCCGCAGTCAAGCGCCCAGGAAACAAGCCGCGGAGCCTGCGGAATGCGTTCGGTGGTGTCTGCTTCCAGCAGCTTCCTTCGTATTTCCATGCTTCGCATGGGCGGCACCAAACTGCGAATGGCCTCCGCATGCAGCGGCTGAACCATCTTCAGCTGCTCGGGGACATTGGCGGCAGGCTCCACATACCCTTCCTCCACCAGGGCTTGAACCGCCTCTTGTCCACCGAGCGCCACTAAGGGTCCGCGCGGCAGAACGCCCGCGAGCGCCACAGCCTCGAGGACCAGCCTCTCGGCGGCCGGCCGGCTGGCCAGCAGACGCTTGGCCAGATCCTGTACTGACGGTTCCAGTCCAGTGGGAAGCGAACGCAGGTACCAGGCGCCGTTGCGCTGCAGCAGCTCGCCTCGACGTTTGGCACCGGAGAGCAAAGCCTTGATGTACATCGGGTTTCCACCCGAGATCCGGGCGAGTACTGCACTGGAGGCACGCAACAGCGGTCCGCCGAGCTCATTGACGCACTGCTGGTGCACGGCTTCCACGGAAAGCGGCTGCAGGTCCACCCGGGACATCAGCCCGTCCCTGGCCAGCGAAAGCAGCTCCTGGATGTGGACACTTCGGTTCCGCGAAAGGACAAGCAGCCGAAGTTCTCCTGACATGGCCAGCTGGACCAGCACGTGGCTGGAAGCCTCATCAAGATGATGGGCATCATCGACGACAAGAAGCGCCTGTGGATGCCCTGCTTCTGTCCGGGCCTGGAAGTAGCGGCGGATATTGCGGAGCACCATCAGCGGTGATGCGAGGTCCTCCTCCAAAGCCCTTTCCATGAAGGGAGTCAGTGCACTGTAAGGGATCCGGGACAGCACCGGGCTGCCGTGGATCCGGTAGGGGGCAACAATGCCCTCAAGCCGGCGAAGGACCTCATCTGCCAGTGCACTCTTGCCCATGCCTTCCGGGCCCAGGACAAGGGCTCCCCGCAAGACCGGATCCAGAAGGTTGTTCACGATTGAATCGGCTTCAGCTGCCCTCAGGAAGGGAGATGGAGTAGGTGTCGCCGCCGTCATTACAGTTCCCCCTGTGCCGAGGCTGCTTTGCTGCTGGCTATGAGCCGGGCCAGTTCCCGCCGGCTGCCAACGTGCAGCTTGGAGTAGATCTGGTAGAGATGTCCTTCAACGGTCCGGACAGAGATGGAAAGCTCGGAGGCAATCATCTTGTTGGTTGTCCCGGCCGCTGCATGGCGCGCGATAACCCGTTCGCGCGTGGTGAGGCCGCGCAGGCAGTCCTCCACCTCGCCCTCCCCTTCCACCTCGCCTGACTGAAGCCTCCGGCTCCGGTGGATGAAACGGACAGTGGCGCGGTCCCCGGCACCGGAAGCGACCTCCAGTGCACGCTCCCCTGTTTCATGTGCCAGGAGTTCGTGTCCCTGCGCAGCTGCGGCGTCCGCGGCAAGCAGGAGCAGTTGGGCATCGTATCCACCTGAACCCTTGGCGTAATCTTCGGCAAACCTGGCGAACCGTCCCTGCAGTCCGGAAGCGACGTCGAGCAGTTGCTGGGCTGTATCGGTGCTGCCCAGGCGAACCGCGCTGACGAGCCCCAGCAGGGCATAAGCGCCGGCGCCCCGGGCCTCGTCAGAGTCGGCAAGTGCGGCCATTTGCTCCGCGGCGTCCGCGGACCCCAGCACTCCTCTCGCCAACACAATGAAATGGGTCCCTGTTCGCTGAAGGTCGGCGTGTTTTGGTGCTGAACCAGGGTCCGCTTTCCGCAGGTGTTCCTCTGCCCGGTCCCGATGCCCCTGGAGAGCTGCTGCATAGGCAGCGGCAGCACTGACGACGGGCAGCAGGCCACCCGGGTCGGAGGCTTCAAGCTGGCGGACGGCAGGAAGCAGTTTGGCCGTTGCTGCGGCCCCGCGGCCCGCGAAGGCGTGGAGCATGCCTTCCGAGACCTCACGAAGGGTGCCGCCATAGGATGCCCCGCCGTCCTCGTCTGCAGCCAGGTACTCGGCAGCTACCGACACCGCACCCGTGACGAGCAGCATGTGAACAATGCGCGACCGGACTTCCGCGGCCTCGTCGCGCGTGAGGTCCGGCTGGGACCCGTCGACGAGCATGTGCCAAAGAGTGGCAGCGAGCTCCTGCGCGTCGGACTGCCTGTCAGTCATGCCCCACGCGGTACACAGCCAAGATCCTACGAGTATCCGGAATCCGCGGCCGTTTTCATCTCCCCGCGCATAGATGCCGGTGAGCAGGGATACGCTCTCGCGGTACTGGCCGTGCTGTGAAAGGCACCGGGCCCGGGCCAGGATGAGATCCCGCTCCAGCTGTGCCGCTTCGCCGCGCTCCATCTCCTGGAGCTTCAGGGATGCCAGCATGGTCTCTGCCTCGTCGAGCAGGCCTGCGTGGCCGTCAGCATGGGTCTGTTCGCGCAGGAGCCGCAGCCGTTCGCCGTTTTCTCCGCTGCGTGCGCCTTCTGTCTGGCACAGGGCGCTGCTTTCGGCAAGCAGCAGCCGAACGTCTTCCAGGGAACTGCCGGTACTTCCGCCGCAGGCCCGGTGACGGGCGACGGCGTCCGCTGCGGCGCGGGCGTCTCCCCTGCGGAGATGGGAGAGAGTAAGTTCCAGGACAGCCGCGGGAGAGTAGATATGGTTTGGGTCCGCAGCGATGAACCGTTCGGCAGCGGCGGGATTTCCGGACCCGTTTGCGGCCTGCGCAGCCGAGAGCGCCAGCGGGGCGGAAACCTTGGCACCTGCCGAGATGAACCATTCGGCCGTGAGATGCGGCCAGGCGACGTCCTGGTCGGGAGGGAAGCGTTTCAGCAAATCGTTCCTGCGGGCGGTATCGAGCTGGGTGCGGAGGATTGCGCCGAACGCGGGCTCGGCGAGGGACAACACCGGTACCCCGGAATGGGCGAGCTGCAGCAGCCCTGCTTCCTGCAGTGCGTCCACCTCCGTGCTGTCCAGGCGTTCGAGTACCTGCAGGAGGGGAAGGGCGCCGCAAAGTGCAAGGACGTCAAGGAGTTCCCTCTGCCCCTCTGTCACAGCCGAAAGCCTGGCACCCATGGCTGCATAAAGCCGCGGAAAGGCGCACTCCATATTCGGGGAAAGCACCCAGACCCCTCCGGAAAATGCCAGACGTCCGCAGTCCCGGTAGTCTGCGGCCGCAGCCAGCAGCAGGCTCGGATTCCCGCCGCTCACCCGGGTCAGGTCCTCAGCCGCCGCCCGGCTAACCGGGCCGCGGAGCTCCGCCTCAAGCAGGTGGGAACACTCGGAGGGAAGCATGGGTTCAAGGTCCAGGCGGGTCAGCAGGCCTTCCCTCCACAGCCCCATAAACTCCGAAGGAGCAGCACTGAAATCCCGAAAGGCGGCGAACATATGCGCCGAACGGTTCACGACCATCTGGCTGAGGACCATGGCCGAGAACTCGTCGAGTTCCTCGGCGTTGTCCACGGCAAGGATCACGGTTCGGCCGGCAGCCCGTTCACGTACCAGCTCAGTCAGCCCCCGCAGGATCAGCACGGGGTGGGAGGACGCCTCCGGCTCCAAATCCGACAGGAGGAACGTCAGGGCGCCGAAAGGCGTCCGCCTGGCAAAGGCGGAACCCCGGATGTGGACGGTGTACGAACCCCTGCCATATACCTGCAGCACGTGCCGCATCAGCGCGCTCTTACCGCTGCCTGCCTCGCCGATGAGGAGGCAGCCACTGGCAGCAGACTCCGGCTGCAGACGTTCTGCCATGGCCTTAACCAGCCCGGAACGTCCCAGGAACAACGCGTCCGGAGCAGCCTGGCGGGCAGGGGGGTTACCAATAGTCGGGGGGTGCGCCTTGAGTGCGTTGGCGCCGGTCGAATGATGATTCTCCACTGAGACCTCTTCCTACAGCAAGCATTCTTGCCCGCGTTGGCAGACGCTCAACAGACTAGGGAGGGCGAAACGTGCCGACATGAGTAGGAATTACCAATGATCCGGGGTCCATACTCGAATAACACCGGTGAAATTCCATGCCGCTACTCGGTCTCTTCTCCGCAGCGGCATCCGGACTACTTGTATAGGGTGTCCTGTTTCCCGGCCAGGCCGCTGTCGGCATCGCCGAGGAGCTGCCTCAATTCGGCCCTGCCCGAGACGTGCAGTTTCTGGAAGATACGGCCCAGGTGCCAGTCCACCGTGCGGGGTGACAGATGGAGAGCACTCCCCAGGGCGGAGCTGCTTTCCCCGTGCGCGGCCCTGACAGCGAGGTCCCTCTCGAACTCGGACAGTTCGTCCAGGCGGCGGCTGATGCTGTTGGCATCTGAAAGCAGGCGGAAGGATTCGTTAGCAGCCATGCGCGCCCGCCGCGTCAGGTTCCGGTTGTTGAGCGACTCGGCGGCCTCCCGCGCCCTGAGCGCGGTCTTGTACCCCAAGCCGATCAGCCCCGTGCCAAGCAGGGCTTCTGCGGCGTCGAGCTGGATCTTCGGCGACCCCTGCAGGAGACCGGTCCCCAGTGCCCGCCACATCTGGGCGGCGGGACCGTCGGCCTTCGCGGCTGCAGCTTCCAGCGCCGTCGCGGCCTGGTCGTCCCCGGCCAGGGCAGCTGCCGCCAGGCACAGCACGGCCTCGGGGTAGTTGCCCTGCTCCACGGCCCGGCGTCCTTGGGCTGTCAGGGCAGCGGCGGCATCTGCATCCGCCCTGCGTGCCAGAACCGCTGCTGCCTGGAAGAACCGGGTAACCGCCGCAATCTGTGCCGGCGGGCGCGTCCTGAAGTCGGGACTTGCAGCCAGATAATCCGCCATGGCGTCCCATTCCTGACGAGCCGCGCAGCAGTAGGCCACAGCGGCGTACGCCATGGGCAGGTCGTCCTGCGGATCACTGACCTGCAACTGACGCAGGGCCGGCAGCAGGAACTCCAATGCAGTGTCGGCCCGCCCGCCCAAGGCATTGATAATTCCGTAAGGCAACTCAGACCAGCCGCCAGGAAACGAATCCAGGCACCGGCGCGACGCGTTCGAAAGAAGCTCAAGACCCTTGGACAGTTCGCTGCACATCACATACGTAGAGGTGATTCCGCCAAGAACCTGAGCTTCAACGGAATGTGGAAGCTTTCCCGCATTCTCCAGGCTGTGCCACAACGCTGTTGCCTCTTCGCTCGCCTCCCGGCTGAGACCGCCCAGCGCAAGTAACTGGCACCGGCTCGCCCGTGCCCGCAAACGCACGGACTCGGAGGCGCTGCGGTCCCTGCACAGAGCGGCAAGTTCGCCGGGAACCGCCGTGAGATCTGCATCCAGTGCGGCCAGCGCAGCCCGGGCGGCCACAACCTCGTTCCGGAGCGCAGAACGATTCGGTGCGGACACCGATTCAGCGGACACCCCGGCGCGCTCCAGCGCTTCGTCAGTGTGGATGCGCGGCTCGGGCAGCGAGCGCGCCAGCGTAGCCAGCTCCAGATAGGCGGGTACCTGGGTTGCGGCGCTTCCGACCGCCAGGACAGCGTGCAGCTCCCGCTCTGCTGCCCGGAGGCGCTGCGTCGCCCGCAGCGCCCTGGCACGTTCAAGCCTCAGGAGCGGGTCCGTTGCCAGGGTGGGAACTGCGGCTGAAATTTTGAGGACTGCCTCCGCGTCCCCGGCGTCATTGGCCGCAGCGCAGGCACGCAGGGCAACGTCAGCGTCTACGCCTTCACCCGATTCGCAAGACCATTCCGCAAAAGCTCTCACGGCGGTGTCGGCGCAGGCCCACAGATCCGGATTCGTCTGCAGGATTTCCTGCCACAGGTCGAACGACCGTCCGACGGGTATCAGTCCGGCCACCAGCCGCGCATAGAGCGGATCACGCAGGTAGACCGCGCTTTCACCGTTTTCGACCTTCAATATCCCGCGTTCTTCGAGAGCGTCCACCGGCTCAGCGTCGACGACCTTTAGCAGGGTCCCCATGGGGATGCCCGGGCACAGGGAGACGAGTTCCACCACAGTGCGCTGCGGGAGCGGTATTTCTCGGTACCAGGACTCCATCCAGTCGGACATTTCTCCCGAGAACGTCAGCGGACCCGTGAGTGTCCAGGTGCCCCCGCGTTCCTGGATACGGCCGGCTGCGATCTGGTCCCGGCAGAGCAGGGAGGTAAAGAGCGGATTGCCCTTGGCCTGCGACCAGACGGTTTGCACTGCGAGCGCTGAAGGCCGTCCGTGGGTGATCCTTTCCATGAGCGCCTGGGCATCGGAAATGTCCAACGGACCAAGATCAATCCTGCGGACCTTTCCCTCAGACCACAGCCGGACCAGTTCTTCGCCGCACAGCAGCAGGTCCGGCGTGGTTGCCAGCAGGGCAGCGTCCGACTGGCGCAGCAGCTGCACTGTGACGGTCTGGCTCAGGGCGTCCAGTTCGTGGGCATTGTCCACCACCAAAAGCACCCGCCGGCCCTGGGAACGTTCATGCAGGTGGACCTTCAGCGCCCTGAGCACCTGGACAGGATTGCTCAGCGCCGTCTCCGGCAACTCACTGAGCAGCCAGTTGAGCGCCCCGTAATCCGTGCGGGCGGCAACTTTGCTCCCGCGGATGTGCACAACATGGAATTGGCGGCCTGCCGCACCCGCCACATAGTTGGCCAGCGCTGTCTTGCCGATGCCTTCGGGGCCGACTATGACTGCTCCCCCGTTGCCCTCCAGCGACGTCCTGGTGGCACGCAGCGCCTCCGTGCGTCCGATGAGAGATGCCTGCGTGCTGCCGGAAGCACGGCCCGGGTTGAGCTGTGCGGGTGGTGCAACGCGCATGGATTTCCGCCTCTGGCCAACGTGTCATGGGTGGTCGAGCACAGATCGTAGGTTGGTGCGGCGGACGCGCCTACAGGTAATTACTACTGCCTTTGCGCCACTTGGACCGGAGAGCCGGCCGCTCCTGGACAGGCCGCTACTTGGGACTGGCCCGCTGATACCTACACCGCCGCTGCGGCTGTAGGGTATGGCCAGCACAACGGACACCGGGTGCGCGGGGGACGAGAGGAAGCAGCATGCTCAGCAACAGGGACAGCGGCATCAACGCGACGGCAGACGTCGCAGCGAACGCATCGATTGGCCACGGAACCCTTATCTGGCATTTGGCCCAGGTACGCGAGGACACCGAGATCGGAGCGAACTGCATCATTGGCCGCGGCGCCTACATCGGTCCGGGGGTCCGAATGGGCGAAAACTGCAAAATCCAGAATCATGCCCTCGTATACGAACCGGCGGTGCTGGGCAACGGCGTGTTTGTCGGCCCCGCCGTGGTCTTTACGAATGATACGTACCCCCGGGCAGTGAATCCGGACGGTTCGCTCAAGAGCGCCGAGGACTGGCACCCGGTGGGTGTTGAAGTGGGCGACGGCGCCGCCATCGGTGCCCGTGCGGTATGCATTGCCCCGGTTCGGATCGGCTCTTGGGCCACCGTGGCGGCAGGTGCCGTAGTGACCCGCGATGTTCCCGCCTACGCCGTCGTCGCCGGGGTACCCGCACGGCAGCTGGGGTGGGTCGGGCCCGCCGGGCATCCCCTGGTACCCGGTCCCGCTGAAGGTGAATTCAGCTGTCCGGTCACGGGAGAACTGTTCCGGCTGGAAGAGGACGGGCTCTCACCGGTGCCTTCCCGTCCCGCAGGATAGCGCTCCGCCGGCCCTGCTCCACCACGCTACTTAGCCGGGGGTGGATGTTCGGGTAGCACTTCGTACCCACCGGCATTCCACCCGGTTCCGCCGTCCGTGCAGACCAGTAGCGGCTACCCAGCCACCTGTTTCGTCCCCCTCCTATTGTTCTGGCTCGAAGCAACGAGCCGTAGGAGTGGACTTGGGAATGCAAGGCAGAAAAACGGGCGCCCGTGTCCGGGGCAGGCACGTCTCCGGAAAACACTCCGGAGCAGATTCCGGACAGGACCGCGCCCGCGCGGTCCTCGGCGGTGTCCCGGTGGACCTGCTGACGGCAGGCGAGGCCCTGGCCAGGATTGTGGAACGGCCCTGCGGCGGCCAAGCGCCGTTGGCCGTCGCATCCATCAACTTGGACCACGTGCACTACTTCGGCACGGCAGGACGTTGGAAAGGCGCACTGGACCTGGCGGGCCGCAGCGGCGGAGCCGAGTGGCTGAACGTCATTGACGGTGCCCCCATCGCTGCAAAGGCAAGCGCCCTCTCCGGCCGCCAGTGGCCGCGGCTGGCAGGCAGCGACCTCATCGAACCGCTGCTGGACCACTGTGAGGAGCGCGGCCTCCGCGTAGGATTCCTCGGCGGCACATCCGAAACCCACGAGCGGCTGCAGCGGGTACTTGCCCAGCAGCGTCCGGACCTCGTCCTCGCAGGATGCTGGGCGCCGCAGCGCGGCCTGCTCTCCGACCCCGGGGCCAACCGCGAGCTCACCGCCGCAATCGCCCGCGCCCGCGTGAACATCCTGGTGGTGGGCCTCGGCAAACCGCGGCAGGAACTGTGGATCGCGGAACATGCGGCCGCCACCGGAGCTGATGTGCTGCTGGCGTTCGGAGCCGTAGTCGACTTTCTGGCCGGACGGGTCCAGCGCGCCCCCGGGTGGGTGAGCAGCAATGGCCTGGAATGGGCCTGGCGCCTGGCCCTGGAACCCCGCCGGATGGCCAAACGCTATCTCGTGCAGGGACCGCCAGCCTACCTGCGGCTGCGCTCGCCCGCCCGCGTCCCGGCTGGAGCCAAACCCGTGCGCGAGGCTCCGGCCCGGGAACCCCTGCGCCCCCTGCCCGTGCCCGGCGGTTTCGCGCCCCCGGACGGCCGCGCCGACGTCGCCGTCCTGACCGTCACCCACAATAATGAGCGGGACCTCGAGGACTTCCTTGGCTCACTGCGCGCTGAAACAGCAGACCTGTCCATCCGCGTGATCGTGGCAGATAACTCCTCCACCGACGCCACGGTGGCGGTTCTTGCCGCGCACCCCGACGTTCGGCTCGTGGAGACCGGCGGCAACCTCGGCTACGCAGGGGGCATCAACGCTGCGGCACGGTATGCAGGCGACGCCGGTGCGGTATTGGTCCTGAATCCCGACCTGAGGGTCTGCCGCGGGGCCATCGCGTCCATGCTTCGCAGGCTGCAGGGCATCGGCAGCGGAATCGTGGTGCCGCTGCTGGCAGATGAGGACGGCAGCACATACCACTCCCTCCGCCGGGAACCGTCCATCACCCGCGCATTCGGCGACGCACTGGTGGGCCGGCGGCTGTCCCGCCGGCCCGCCTGGTTGTCCGAAATCGAGTACGACGCCGAGGCCTACCGTTACGCGCACCCCGTGGACTGGGCAACCGGTGCCGCCCTCCTGGTGGACATGCCGCTGGCACGCCGGCTAGGGAGCTGGAACGAATCCTTTTTCCTCTACTCGGAGGAAACCGAGTACTTCCGCAGGGCCAGAAGTGCCGGGGCAGCAGTCTGGTTTGAACCGGCAGCCAAAATGATCCACCGCCGGGGAGGCTCCGGCCAGGCCCCGGAGCTTGCTGCCCTGATGGCCGTCAACCGGGTTCGGTATGCGGAACTGCACCGCAGTGCCGGCTATGCCGCCGTCTTCGGCAGCATGGTGCTGCTCGCCGAAACGCTGCGTCTGGGCGGTGCCGGCCACAGGCTGGCTGTGTCGGCGCTGGTGCGTCCGAGCCGGCGGGCGGCCCTCCCCCAGGCGCAGGCGCCTAATTCCGTCCAGGACGGTGCGGGCCGGCCGTTCCCGCAGGGTTCCGTCATCATCCCGTGCCATAACGAGGAAACCGTTCTCGGCGGAACGCTGGACGCCCTGGCACCGGTAATCGAGGCCGGGACCGAGGTAATCGTGGTGTGCAACGGCTGCTCCGATGCCTCGGCCGAGGTGGCCAAGTCCCGCCCCGGCGTTCGTGTCCTGGAGCTGCGCGAGGCGTCCAAGACAGCCGCACTGAACGCGGGCAACGCGGCCGCAGACCATTGGCCGCGGCTCTACCTGGACGCCGACATCACGGTCCGCCCGGAAACCGTCCGCGCAGTATTCGAAGCTCTGCAGGACGGTCCGCTCGCGGTCCGGCCCGCTGTGGACTATGACCTGGCCGGAGCACGCTTTCTCATCCGCAGCTACTACCGGGCCCGGCGCCATCTCCCCGGCGCCCGGCAGGCTCTCTGGGGCGCGGGAGCCTACGCGCTCAGCGCCGAAGCCGGGAAGCGGCTGGGCACTCTGCCCGCCGTCGTCGCCGATGACCTCTACATTGACCGGGCCTTCACCGGGCCGGAGAAAGCAGTCCTGGACTGTCCCCCTGTCCTGGTGCGCCTGCCGCGCGACGTGCCCGGCCTGCTGGCCATCCTTCGGCGGACCTACCGCGGCAACTTTGAGCAGGGCGCGCTGCACAGTACCGCGCTGGGCAGTGCAGCGGGGATCCTTGCAGGAGTGCGCGGACCGCGCAGCGCTTTCGATGCTTCCGTCTACATTGCCTTCACCCTGGCCGGACGGCGCCTGGCGGCCTCCTCGCGGCCAGGCAGTATCTGGGAGCGGGACACCAGCTCCCGCACCGGCTCCGCGGCTCATGGGACGGTGTCCTAGGATGCCCGGCCTGCTGCGAGGCACCAGGGGTTTCGTCCTCGCCGGCCTCTTCCTCTCCGCCCTGCTGGTGGGCGGCGGGATCCTGCTGTCCAGCCTGGCGGGTCCCGCCCCGGAAGACCCGGCCGCTAATTCACGGGGGCCTGGACCAGGGTCCGCACCCGGCCGGGAATCTGACGGCGGCCAGGAAGCTGACCCCGGCCAGGAGCCGGGCAGCAACGCCGGCGAAGAGTCCGCGGCTGCCCCCAATACCCAGCCGCCGGCTGCGGTGCCTGATCCGGAACGTCCCCTGGAGGTCCCGCCGGGCTCAGCAGGCAACGCCGCCGGACCGCTCCCGGCGTCGCGGGACGTGCCCGAACCGATGACCCTCATCAGTCTGCCGCTGCCGCCGGCCGACGCCGCCGAGGGCCGGCTGGCCGGAGGATTCCCGGAGCAGCTGGTTCCGCCGGCTCACGCCACAGAGGTGGTTTCCTCTTCCGTGGCCGCTTCCGGGAACACCCTTCAAGCCGGGCTCCGGGCCACCAGCGCTGCAGCAGCCCGCGACGTGCTTGCCTTCTATTCGGAGCACTTCAGCGGACTGGGTTTCCAGCCGGGAGCTGAGGAGACCGTCGGCGGCACCACCAGGGCAGTGTGGTCCTACGGCACCAGTTCGGTGACGCTGAGCATCGGGCCGGACGCCGGTGGGGCGGCCCTGGATTACTCAATCTTCGCGATCCTGCGCGCCGGCATCTAGGACTATCCGTGTACCTCTCCCTCGCGGGCCAGCGCGCCCCCTGGCGGAACCGCGGCGCGGCTTCCGTGCCGTTCCGCCTCTCTCCCGTGATTGTCTGGCTGGGCATCGTCAGCCTGCTCACCGATGTTTCCTCCGAAGCGGTGGCCGCGGTGCTGCCCGTCTACCTCACTGGTGCACTGGGTTTGTCCATCCTGGCCTACGGCTTCCTGGACGGACTGCAGCAAGGCATCAGCGCCGTCATACGGATTGCCGCAGGCTGGACCTCGGATACCCTGGACCGGCCCAAGTGGGTGGCCGCCGCAGGTTACGGTTTGTCGATGGCCGCCCGCGCCGGACTGCTGCTCTCCGCCTCCGTTGGGGCCGTGGCGTCGGTGATTACCCTGGACCGGATCGGCAAAGGCATCCGGACCGCGCCGCGCGACGCCCTGATCACCACGGCTGCCCAGCCCGAGCATCTGGCCCGCTCTTTCGGCGTGCACCGGATGCTCGACACAGTGGGGGCAACAGCCGGCCCGCTGCTTGCCTTCGGCATCCTGCTTGTGATTCCGCAGGGCTATTCCACCGTGTTTGTCTTTTCCCTGGGCGCTGCGATTCTGGGCGTCGCGGTGATGGTGCTCCTGGTTCCCAACCTGCGGACCCGGCAGGCTGCCGGCAGGTCGGAGCCCGCCGTTCCACAGTCCGAACCCGGGGGGCCGGCGCAGGCACCCCTCCCCCGTCCCACCCGCCGCCAGGCCCTGCGGGAGCTGAACACGCCCACCGTTCGGCGCCTGCTTCTGGCCGCCGGGGTGCTGTCCCTGCTCAGCGTCGGGGACGGGTTCCTGTACCTGCTGCTGCTCACCTCGGGCGGCTTCAACCCGGTGTGGTTCCCCCTGCTGTTCGTGGGGACCAACGCCGCCTATCTGCTCCTGGCGATCCCGCTGGGCCGTGCGGCTGACCGCTGGGGACGGAAGAAGGTGTTCCTGCTCGGCCACGTGGGCCTGCTCGCTGCCTACGCCTGCGCGGGGTTCGGCGGCCTGGGTGCCACCCTGATGTGCCTCTTCGCCCTGGGCGCTTTCTACGCCGCTACCGACGGCGTGCTCGCAGCCCTCATGGGCGGGCTGGTGCCCGCCAGGGTGCGGGCAACTGGCATTGCCGCCGCCCAGACGGTGGTAGCGGTGGGGCGGCTGCTCGCCTCCAGCCTCTTCGGCGTGCTCTGGTACACCCTGGGCCCGGAAACGGCGCTGTGGACGGCGGCGGCCACGTTGGCTGCCGTTCTTCCGGGGGCGGCCTGGCTCATCCGGTCAGCTTCCACCCGGAAGCCAGTACCTGCTGACGCAGCGGAGACCGCGCAGTGACGGATCTGCAGGAAGAGCACCATGTGCCTTCCGCTGTGCGCTGGCGGTTTTTGGCGGTAGTGACTGCGGCAGTTGTCGGCGGGAGTGTTTTCTACGGTGTTTCCTCCTTCCAGGACTACCGTGAACGTTCGGCTGCGGCCCCCGGCGTGGCGCTGGAAACGTCCGGTCCGCCGCCGGCGGGCGGGTATGTCATGTTCCGCAATACCGCTTCCGGGGCCGGTTACGGGCACATTGGCACGGTGCCGCTTACGGAGCCGGGAGGTCCGCGCCGGCTGGAGGACACCGCCTGTGACCGCATCTATGCTTCGGCGGCTGTGCGGTCCTGCCTGCAGACGACGCCGGGCGTGATGACCACCTTCTCCGACGTGGTGCTCGACGCCGACGGCAACACGCTTGATTCCTGGCCGCTGCCGGGGATCCCCAGCCGCACCAGGGTGTCCCCCGACGGGTCACTGATCGCCTCCACGGCGTTCGTGACAGGACATTCCTACGCCGGCACCGGGTTCTCCACCGAAACCCGCATCACGGGCGTGGACGGGACGGACCACGGCAACATTGAGGACTTCGCACTGTTGGTGGACGGGACGCGGGTAACAGCCGCCGACCGCAATATGTGGGGCGTGACCTTCAGCGCCGACGGCGACACCTTCTACGCCACCGCCGCGAGCGGGAACGCCACCTGGCTGGTGCGCGGCAGCCTCTCCGCCCGGACCCTGACGGCGCTGCGGGACGGTGTGGAATGTCCCTCCCTGTCACCGGACGGACGGCGGATTGCGTTCAAGAAAGAAGTATCCGGCTCGGCCACCCCGCACTGGCGCGTGGCGGTACTGGAGCTGGACAGCCTGGAGGAAGCCGTGCTGGGCGAGACCCGTTCCGTTGATGACCAGATCGAGTGGCTCGACGACGCAACCGTGTTGTACGGGCTCCCGCGGGACGGGGCGCCCGGGGATTCGGACATCTGGTCCCTCAGCCTGGCCGGCGGGGAACCGGAGCTGTTCCTGGAACACGCCTGGTCCCCCGCCGTCGTCCGCTGACTTGTCCGTCCGCTAAGTTCCCTATCCGGTCGCTTCCCGGCCGGCAGTTTCCCAGCCGGTAGCTTCCCGGCCGGTAGCTTCCCGGCCGCGGATCCCGCCATGGGCCGCGGCCGGGATCGCGGCCGGGACCTAGCCCGGCGGGCCAGGCCGGGAGCTGAAGACGACGTCGACCAGATAGGTCGCTCCCGAGGGCGTGTCCGGGAAGACTCCGGTGTAGGAATAGCGTCCCCCGTTGGCCGGGACGAGCAGCGGACTGCGGTCACGGCCGGTACTGAAGCCTCCGGGTGTTGCCGAATAGACCCCTGCCGGAGCGGTGTACGCCACCGTGTACTGTGCACCCGGAGCCAGCTGGACGGGCGCGGGAAGGGCAGCGGACTGCCACCCAGCGGGCCCGTCCGGGAAGGATACCCGGCCGAGTTCCGCCCCGCCGGCGTCAAAGAGGTATCCGGTGCGCGGCCCGGTGTTGCCCTCCCCGCGGTAGAACCGTACAGCACTGACCTCACCCGGAGCGGATACGGAGAACGCTGTCCCCAGCGTGACCGGCGTGCCGTCCAGCACCCGGTCAATCAGCGGAACGTCGGCCTGGGTGTAGAGGCTGCAGGGGCAGCCGTTGTCCGGGAGCTCAGGCTCGGGAGGAGCATCCCCCGGCGTGAACATCACATCGACCAGGTAGCTGGCCGCAGAGGAGCTTCCGGGGTAGCCGCCGGAGTAGGTGAAGCGTCCTCCGGAAGCTTCTACGCTCAGCGGCCCGTACTCGTAGGCCGACGCAAACTGGCCGGGCGTGACCGAGTAAGTGCCGGTCGGAGAGGTGTACGCGGCCACGTACTGTCCGCCAGCCCGGATGTGCACAGGAGAGCTGAACGTCACGCTCTGCCACCCGCTCCCCGTTTCGGCGGTGAAGGTCGCCGACGCCAGGACCGTGCCGTCTGCGGCGAACAGCCGCCCCGTGTGGGTGCCTGCGTTACCCGGCCCCTTGTAAAAACGTATCCCTCGGACCGCTCCGTCAGCCGCGGAGCGGAAGGCAGTACCCAAAACCACCGGCCGTCCGTCGGCCACCTGCGCGATGAGCGGGACGGTGTCCGGCGGGAACAGGCTGCAGCACTCTGCCTCCGGTGTAGCCTGTGCCGTGGTGAAGGACCAGGCGCCGCTGCTGTCCGAGGCCAGTCCCTCGGCGGAGGCTGCCGTCAGGTCGACCGTGTAGGTGGTGGAACCTGCCAGCGGTGCGGCGGGGCGGAAAGTGGCGGTGCGTGTTCCGGCGTCGTACGTGGTCTGTCCGGCCACATGCCCTCCGTCAGGGCCGCGCACGCTGAACGCCGCGGAACCGGCCACGATAGCGGAGGAGAACACTCCGGACACGGTGGTATCCCCCGGAACGTCTGTGGCTCCGGCTGCCGGAGCCCTCGAGGAGACTCCCAGCACCGGACCGCCCCGCTCGAAAACGACGTCTACCAGGTAGCCGGACGTGGATTTGCGTTCCGGGTAGGTTCCGCCGTAGACGTACCGTCCGCCGTCGGCCGGAACGGTGAGGGGACCGAACGTGTAACTGCCCGCGAACTGGCCGAGGTTCGCCGAGTACGCGCCGTTCGGAGAGCTGTACGCGGCAACGTACTCCTGTCCTGGCTGAACGGGGACGGGAACGGCAAAGTGGGCCGTCTGCCAGCCGGAGGCAGATTCGCCGCTGAAGGTCACAGCCCCGAGTTCAGCTCCGCCGGGTCCGAACAACCGGCCCGTGTGCACGCCGGTGTTCCCCGGTCCCTTGTAGAAGCGGACTCCGGTGACGGTTCCGGAGGTTTCCGGGCGGAAGGCCACGCCTAGGCTTAGCGGGATTCCGTCGGAAAGCTGGGGCAGGGCCGGAATGGCTTCCTCCCGGAAAAGACTGCAGGGACATTCGCCCTCGGCGACGGTCTTGGCGATGGTGAAGGACCACGTTCCCCCGGAGAGCAGCGGATTGCCGTCAGCGTCCACGGCGCTGAGCTCCGCGGTATAGCGGACACCCTCCCCCAGTGCGGACTCCGGTACGAATTCCGCCGTGCGGCTCGCCGCCGAGTAGCGGGTGGTGCCCGCCACCGGTGTTCCCGCGGCATCCCGCAGCACAATCCCCACGCTTTCGCGAACCACTTCCTTGGACAGCACCGCAGAGATGCGGGTGTCCGCCGGAGCTCCGGCCGCGCCGTCGGCCGGCGTCTGGGATGACGCGGACAGCGGGGCGTTGCTGCTGGTGTCAAACACCACGTCGACGAAGTACGCGGTGTTGCGGTAGCTGTCGGCCGGGAACCGTCCCGGAGTGCTGTTGTACACGCCTGCCGGCGGTGCGCCGAAACCTCCGGCAACCAGCAGCGGGGCGGCGGTTTTGCCCCGCGCGGACCAATGATCCGGGGCCATGGCGTAATGCCCGGCAGGAGCACTGTAGGAAATGACGTAACCGGCGCCGGCGGTGACTGCCACGGGCGCGGGGAACGCAGCCTGCTGCCAGCCGGAGGCACTCTCGCCGGTGAAGGCCACGGTCGCCAGGGCGGTGCCCGATGCGTCCCAAAGCGTCCCCGTGTGGGTGCCGGTGTTGGCCTCGGACTTGTAGAACCGCACAGCGCTGACGTACCCGCTCACAGAGGGCGAGAACCGCATGCCCACTTCCACGGGGGATCCGTCGCCGCTGTCCCGTGTTTCCGGTTCCGTGCTTCCGAAGACTGTGAACGGGCCTGTCGCTGCCACCGGAACCGAGACTCCTGCCGCAGCGAAATTGCCGGTGTCGTCGATGGCCCGGGCACGTATGGTCTGGGTGTCCATGCCCTGCTGGAGGTAGGTGTAGCTCCAGTTGGTGGTGCCCTGCGCAGCGGACCAGGTTTCGCCGTCGTCCGTGGAGATTTCCACGCCGGCAACCCGGCCGCCTCCGGCATCAGACGCCGTCCCCGTGACTGTGACGGCCGTGCCGTTGGCCGCGGGCGTCCCGGGGGCCGGTGACGTGATGACGGCGGTGGGCGGCGATGTGTCAGTACTCGCAGCCGTCCTGGTGAGCTGGGAATCGAGCGTGTCCGGCTGCGCACCCATGTCCGCCAGGAGGTTGACCTGGGCCTGCTGCATCCGCCGGTCGGCTGGATCTCCCCAGCCGTCGTGTTCCCGGTCCAGTCCCCAGGTCCACTGGATGCTGCCTGCGGAAAAGACCAGGGCACCGCTCGGCGCACGGTACTGGGTCAGGTGGTGTGTGGTTGTCCCCTCCGTCACCGTATTTCCATAGTCCCGCAGATACTGCGGGGTTGGGCCAGTGGTGGTGGAGAGCCGGGCGAGCCCCGGCGGCCGGAAACCGTTGTCCAGGTCCTCATTGGATTCGTAGCCGATGGTATGGGCTGCCAGCTGGGTGCGGCTGCCGGGGCTCTGGGAGGCAAGCTCGGTGTGCCGCCATAGCCGGTATTTGCCTTCATCGGCGCTGACTGTGATTGCAAGGTCCGAGAAGTTCGCCACGTAAGCGGTACCGGTCAGCGCGTTCTCCGGAACGCCGCCGCCCCGTGACTGCGGGGCCAAGCGGGGGTCGCGCCAGGTTCCGGTCCATTCCGGCTCCGGATCGATCTTGGTATTGGCCCAGGTTTCCTTGTAACTGACCATCGTGCGGTATGCGGTTCCGTCCGTTGTTGACGGTTCGTAGCGGGTGCGCCAGTACACCTCGTTTCCGGAGAGGAACTGCAGGTTCACCCCTGCGTCCCGGGCCGCCTCCACGTTGGCGCGCTGGGCGCCGGACCAGTATTCGTCATGGCCCACGGAGAGGAAAACGCTGTGGTTCTTCAACGCTTCGCCGTGGCGGTCGGTGTCCACGCCGGCCTGGTAAGTGACGTCATAGCCGTTCTTTTCCAGGAAACGCACCAGCGGGTACTCGGCACCGAAGTAGAAATCGCGCCCGTCGTTGTCCCCCCGGGTGGTTACAGGCCTGTTGTAGCTCAGTTTGTAGGCCCGGCCGTTCGCGGCTCCCTGATAGAAGTTGGAACCGCCGTAGGTGTTGTACGCCTGCCACGTGGGATCCGAGGTCTGGAAAACGACGTCGGACGTGGAAGCATCGTTACGCACTACGAAGGTGATGTGGCTGGTGCCCCCGGTGTCCAGCCGCTTGAGCAGCGCAACGTAGACTCCGGAGACCACGCCGGCCGGAACATCCCAGGTGGCTGAACGGCTCCAGGTACCGCAGTCAACCAGTTCGGTGCTTACATCGCGCAGGCACTCGGGCTGGTGCTGCGGAAGCTTCGCCGACGGCGCCACGGAGGCTATCTTGCGGGCACCCAGCCCCTGGTACCAGCCGGTGCGGTAGATATCGATGGTGTACGCCGAGGCATCGGTGTCCACCTTGAAATCGAGGCTTTCGCCGGCGTTGACGCTGATGTCCGTTGAGAATCCCTGGATGCTGGGATCTCCGGCTTTCTCAATGTCCCACTCGTCCGGGTCCGCTCCGGGCTTGGCGTTCTCACACGCCACCGGGTTGACGGCCGCCGCGCAGTTCTCGGCCGCGGCCGCCGGGAGGGGCGCCAGGAGCACCAGCTGCGAGGCTGCCAGGAGGGTCGCCAGCAGCAGTGCGGTGAGGGCAGGGACACTCCGGCGCCTTGGGTCACGCGGGGCCGTTTCGGTTTTCATCATGTTCTGGATCCTTCAAATGCTTCCGTTCCGGAGAACCCCACGGTAGGAGCCTCCGGCCGGAAGGAAAGCAGTGGGCGGTACCGGCTCTTCACCTGCACTGGTGCGGAGAGGGCGGCCGGAGATGGGTAGTCTCACCCTTGGCCGGCGAGCGGAACGCGGTAAATGTGGAAGGTGTACTCGTGTTCAAAGCTGTCGCTGAAGCTGCCATCGCCTCCGGCGGACAGGACACGATTTTCGAACAGGACTTCGACGTCGCCGGTGGCTGTCCCCTCCGGCAGCTTGAAGGTCCGTTCACCTGGCTCACTGCCGCCCTCGGGCATCGCGAACACGTAGGCATGGGTGCCGTCGGTCTTGAGCATGGTGTCCAGGCCCGTGCCGAACGAGTACTCGTAGGACTGGGTGTTGATGACCGGAGCCAGTTCATGGATCCGGTTATTGACCTCCCGCACGGCATCAATCTGGGGCTGTCCGCAGAAATCGGGTATGACCTGCGAGGCCCGGAAAACGTTTGACGTTTCACATTCGCCGGAGAAGCTCTGGTTGAAATACAGGATGCCGCGGGCCTCATTGATCACGGCGCTCATGACGGCACCCTGGATCTGTCCTGGCTGGGCGTATCCGGAGTACGTTCCCTCAGCGGGACCGCCGTTAAGGTTCTCGACGAAGTGCCACAGCCGCTGCAGCGAACCGTCTGCGGCGTCGCGCATCCGGAGCGCCTCGACAGACCGCCCGTAGCTCGAGGCGGTACGGCACGCCGGCTGGGTGATTTCCACCAGGTACGGACTGCGGTACGGCTCCAGCGAGCAGTGCGGGACCGTGTACCAGTACATGTCCATCGAGACGACGTCGGTGGGCCCGTTGACCAGGTTCTCCGCGTCGCGCGCAGCCATGTCCTGGCTAATGACCATCTGGGTGAAGTTCGCCATCGTGAACGTACCCGCGGGAGCCGTTTGCGCCCGGGCCTCCAGTTGGCGCAGTCCCTGCTCAGGACTGAACCGGCCGTCCACCTCGTCATCAAGGAAAGTTCCCACCCAATGAGGGCTTTCCGGATTGAACGATTCGTTGAGCCGGTCACCGATCCAGAACACGTCGTTGGCTTCGAACAGATCGAAGCTGGTGTCCTCCGACAGCCCGATGTACGTGTTCAGTCCCAGGGACTTGTCATACTGCACTTCCTCATTGCTGCTGATCCCGTTGTGCCACGACACGATCGGGAAGAACGCGGGATCGGACCATCCCGCCGCGTCAGCATTGGAAAACTGTGACCAGTACTCTGCTCCTCCTTCCCATGGGATGCGGGGCAGGAAAAGGTCCGCGGACGCATCCGGCTCCTGCGCCGGTGCAGCCGCTTCTGAGGTGCAACCGGTCAGGGCAGCTGCCAGGACCAGTCCCATCGCACCGGCGCCCCTGGCTGTGCAGGCAAACCGTTTCGAAGGGCGGCCTCCGGACGGGACGTCGGCCCGGACAGGACTGGCCCGGCCTTCCGTTCCCGGGCTGCGGTTTGGCAGGGCTGTCATGGATCCTCCTGGAGGGGGCTCTTGCCGTTTGATGGTGTCCTGTTCAATCCGCGGTAGCTGCCGGCCACGCCCGCCATGAGGAAGAGCAGGGCCGCGGAGATGGAAAAGTTCAGGCCGTCAAAGAACGCGAACAGGACGCCTCCGGCCAGTATCGATGCGGCCAGGGCAGCTCCTATAGCCCGGACAGGACTTCCCGCCGGGGCCGTGCTGCGGGCGGTCCGGAACGAACACCACATCCCCGCAAGCAGGACCAGAATCAGCAGGAGCACCCCGATCACGCCGATTTCCACCAGCGCGGTCAAATAGCCGTTGTCGAAGATCCGGTAGTGCGGCAGGAACGTTCCGAAGCCGCGTCCGAAATAGAGGTTGCGCGACGCGATTTCCACGGCTATGTCATAGCTGTCGGTCCTGGAAAGCGAACTCGAGTCGTTCCCGAGGGACTGGAACATGCCGCGCACGGTTCCGGCGATGCCCGGCACCGCCACATAGACAATCCCCATGACCACGGTCATCGCGATCAGCACCCTCAGCCGCACAGCGGCAGACCACGTCGGGACCAGGACCACGAGTCCCACTGCCGCACCGATGAAGGCTGAGCGCGAACCGGAGGTGATCGACGCCAATGCAAGAGCGAGGACCGGCCACCAGCGTGCGGCCAGGGAGCGTTGCCGCTCGGTAAGTGCCAGTGTGAGCGCCAGTGGCAGCACCATGGACAGCACGACGGCGTATTCCAGCGGCTGCGACGCGGTGCCGGAAGGACGGACAAACTCTCCGCGGCTGCTCACTGATCCGTAGGCGCTGTCCGCAGTGAAACCGGGAAAGGACATCCATTCGAGAAGGCTCTGTCCGGTCAGGAACTGGCCCAGCCCCAGGACCGCGGTCAAGCCGCCCATGAATACCAGCCGCCGGATCAGGACCAGCCAGCGCTCCCAGGAGGGGATCCCGTCATTCGCCAGCAGCGCGATCCCCACCCACCCGGCGACCCGGAGCATGCCGGTGTCTGCCGGGGTCGATTCACTGGGCGGGATTCCCTGCAGGTTGGAGACCGCGTAGCTCATGAGCACCGCTCCCAGGAAGAGCAGCAACGCCCAGCGGACAGCCTTGGATCCATGGGGAACGGCTGTGGTTCGCCGAAGCCGTTCGAAAACCCACCAGAACAGGCCGAGAAGCCCCCACAGGGTCGACGGGCGGCCCAATGAGCCCAGGGCGGTAATGGCCAGGTAGGAGGGCAGCACCACGGTGAGGATGAGGTACACGGTCAGGAAGGACACGGCGTCGCCGGTGGTGCCCGCCCGGTTGTCTGCGGCACCGGCGTAAGCCGGCTGGGCGTCTATTCCCGCCATGACTGCCGCCTTCCCCGGCGTGTGGCGGCAGCATCGACAGCCGCCGCGGCGGCGCAGGACAGCGCGAGACCGCTGGTGCCGAGGGCAACCAGCGCCTTGGCCTGCCCCAGGCGGGTGGTCCCGAAGGACGTGATGATCAGTTCCTCCGGGGCCCGTTCAACGGTGATGAGTGACGCCGGGTCGGCGCCGGCCTCGATCTGGAGGTCCCTGCTGACGGCACGAACCTCGGCAAGCACTTCTTCCATGCCTTCGCTGACCTGTTCCCGGGACGGTCCGGCGACCTGCACGGACAAAACAGGCCGGCTGAACGAGGACACCCACTGCCCGCCGGTGTCCAGCATGTTGATCGATGTGCCTTCCCGGATGCCGGTCCCGAACAGTGAAGCGGTCGGCGAGGCCAGCTTGGCGGACGGGCTTCCGGCCAGGACCTTGCGTTCAACGATTGCGGTGAAATCGATAAGGGTCTGTGATTCGGTCTCCGTGAGGTGGCGGCTCTCCCCCGGCAGCCCGGGCGCCAGGAACACCAGGTCGGATTGGGCGGCGTACACGGTCTCTGACTGGCTCAGGACCCAGAACGCCAGGAACGTGCACAGGATCCCGGCGAGCAGGACGTACCAGCGGCGGACCAGGATCTCGATAAGGCGGGCTGCGGTCACCGAACCGGGACATCTTTCTCTGGCGCAGGCAGCTTCACGGTCCCCGGACGTCCGCCGGTCCGCGCCGGCGTTTCCCGTCCGGCCGGGCTCAGTCCTGCGGCGTCGATTGCCGCCCGGCGTTCGCGGCGGTGCAGCAAAAGGCCGTCCAGCAGGGCCGTGACCATAAAGGTCGCTGAGAGACCGATCAGCCCGGCGACGCCCACTACCTGCAGGGTCTGTTTAACATTGAGCACCGCTTCGGCGTCGACAACCACGGGCATAATGTCGATTCGCTGCTCCTGTGTGACAGCCAATTCATCCTGCATACGGTCCAGCGTCGCCGGCAGCGTCTGCATCGCTCCCTCCAGCAGCTCCAGGGATGCGGCTTCCGTGTCCGCCGTGGCCTGGACCACCACGATGGATCCGCTCGTGGTCCGGTCAGCTTCCACGGTGTAGGTCGCGGAGTCGAAGTCGTCCAGCACGCGGTCACGAACGGTTGGCGAGTTGGCCTGCCGGACCAGGACGTCGAGCGCCTCACTCATCCCTCCCAGCAGCAGGTAAGGGTTCCCGTCGTCGCCCACGTTGGCAGTCGGAGGCATGAGCACCATGCTGCCTCGAGCGTCGTAGGACGGCGGCACCAGGTAATTCGCTGCTGCGCACATCAGTCCAGTCACGGCCAGCCCGAAGAGGACCAGGTACCAGCGACGGACGAGCACCCGCAGGCTTTGTGGCATCGTCATGATCTTCCCCTCGCCGCGGCGGCCTTCAAGGCACCGATATGTTCTTTGACCCGGTCGATTCCGTCTTTGCCTGCCAGCTGCAGCAGGACGGTCTTGGCCGCTGTCCGCAGGCCGGAACGTACCGCGCGGCGCGGAGTTCCCAGCAGCAGTTCATACGTGCGCTCGGCAGCCGAGGGTGGTTCCGCACCGCTGAGCAGCCCCGGGAACAGTCCCCGGTAGTTTTCCGGTGGTACCCGAACGCCACGGATCCGGTTGCTGACGTTTCCGCCGTGAACCACCTGAAGCCAGCCCGGAGGCCCCTGGACTTCCCTCACCGGCATCGTGCGCCCGAGCATCGTGTGCCACTCAGCCCAGCAGGTGACAGCGCCCGCCCATGGTTCCACCACGGAGCAGAAGGCGTTCGTCCGGTCGGTGCGGGCGAACAGGCGCCGGCCGCTGAGGATCAGGCCGCGCGGCAGGTACAGGGCGCTCCGGACACCGCGGGCGTGGCCCGCGGCCTGCTGCAGGCGCTCCACAAAATCTGCTGCCACGCCGTCGTCGTTGTCCAGGTTGGTCGTCATCAGTTCTGCCGCCGCCGACCCACCGGAAAGCGAACGGAGGTCCGCAAGCAACTGACCGTTTTCGACCGATGCCCGGAAGATGGGGGTAAACAGCCCGCCGGCCGACCATTCCCGGATCCGGTCCCTGAGCCAGTGCGGGCTTTCGGGATCGAAGTAGATCACCCAGCGGAATGCTGTCTGTGTTTGTGCTGCCACTGAGGGCAGGCAATAGCGTTCGAAGAGCTCCGCCCGCTCCCGGAGCCATCCATCTCGCGCACGGACCAGGGATTCGGGGCCGGGAGTGGGGAGGTTGAACCTGGTGATCAGGAAGTGGTCGCCTTCCCACGCCGGTGCCGGAGCATCGACTGCCGCCAGGAACGCCCGCGCACGCGCATCCCAGGAATGCTCCCGGGCCATGTGCTGCCGTTCGGCAATCTGCTCCCGGGTGGGTTCGGCTTCAAGCACTCGTTTCACGGCGGCTACGAATCCTTCGGCGGTGCCCTCAATGAGTACATGTCCGGTGCGCAGCCAGCGGGCTGCCGGCAGATCGGTGGCAACGACCGGCAGCCCCGCCGAGAGATAATCAAGGGTCTTCAGCGGAAAACTGGCACGGTTGAAGGCCGTATCGGCGTAGGGGGTGATGCCTGCCGACGCCCTGCTGAGCCGGTCCGGGATAGCTGCCGCCGGAATCTCCGGTTCCCAGCTCACGCTGTCCATGGCCAGGATCGAGTCCAGCCGGGCGCTGACTGCCGGGTCGCGTTCGGTGCGCGGACCGATGACCTTCAGCTCGATTCCAGCCGTGGCCAGCGCCTCCAGGATGGAGAGGTCCAGGCGTTCGTTGAGCTGGCCCAGCAGCACTGCTGTTTTGCGGCGGGGGCCGTCCGGCGGGGCTGGAAGCGGCACGCACCCGTTGGGCAGGTGGAGTACCCGCAGCCCGGGCTGCAACTGCTGCAACCGTTCTGCCAGGTCCGGGGTGACCGCCGCTACCAGGTCCGCATCGCGGAGGTTCCGACGCATGCAGCGGTCGATCCGGGCGGCGGAGAACCCCATCAGGGGCGCTCCGGCCACCCAGTCATCCGTCACGAAGAAAACCTTCACACCTGGTATGCCCCGGGGAAACCGTGCGAGGGGGCCGGCAACAATGACCGCCGCGGGTGTCCTTCCCTCCCGCAGCCGGGAGTTCAGGGCACGCTGCAGCATCATTTCCGCGACAGGTTTGATCACCGGCCGTGATGCACCCGGAGGAACAGGCACGATGACCCGGGAGATCCGGTGTGCCACCTTCTCCGCGGAAGGCAGCACGCCCCTGGCCCGCCCGCCGAAGACCGGCGCAGGGGGATCCACCCACGCGACTTCGCGGTACTCGGCCAGGGCGCTCGCCAGCTGTTTCTCGGTGCCGGCAATCTCATTCCACGGCGTTCCCGCTATCCACCACAGCGGTCCATTGGCACTCATGAGGGGGTCCTCTCCGCCTGCGGAACCGGACGGCCGCCCGGCTGCCGGGTCGCGGCGCTCCTGCGGCCCGTACGGCCCAGCAGTACATGGCCGCGGAGCGGATCGTGGGCCAGGAGGACCAGGTCGCTCCCCGCGCTCAATTCGCCCAGCAGCTGGTATCCGGCTGCGGTGGTTGTGCCGCGCAGAATGACCAGGGTGCAGCCTGAAAGATACTCCGCGGCTCCCGCTGCCGCCGCTGGGTCCGCCACGTAGGCAACTACCCGTGCCTCTCGGGTGGCCGGCGGTTCACCGCCGCTTCCGGGAATCATGGTCAACCGCGGCAGGGAGGGATTCAGGCTGAGTCCACGGTGCAGCGCCCGCAGCCCGCGGTCCCGGCCGGGTTCACCGTAGAGGACTGCCTGGTCGAGACCTTCACGCCTCACCACGTCCGTGATCGTTCTGGAAAAATCGTCGGTGAGCAGCTTCTGCTTCAGCGGGGAAAGCCTCAGCCGGATCTGCTTGGCGGCTCCCGTGCGCAGCCGCCAGCGGAGCCGGCGGCTTGCCCGCTCCCGGGCGCGGCGCACATCGTGCCGGACGTGGGCCGCCAGCTGGCGCCCGTCGCCCGGCGCAGCCGCGGATGCCCCGGCGGAGGTGCGGGCCGCAGAAGGGAGCTGCCCGCAGGCCTGCAGGTGATGGTTCAGTTCGCGGAGCCAGTCTTCGTCCGAACGGAACGGAACCGGACAGATCGAGGCACGGGCCGGGCCTTCGGCTGTCCCCAGCTCCAGGCTCCGCCGGATGCGGTCCAGCTCGCGGTGCCTCAGGTCCGGGAAGCGCGACGCGGCAGCTGCAGCCTGGTCCCGTTCCCCGCCGCACAGCAGGGCGCGGATGTGGGTCGCCCACAGGACCGGGTCCGGATCAGGGGCGGACCGGTCCGTGAAGGTGTCCACGAGTGCCTGGGTTGTCCAGTCCCTGGCCGCCTGCGCATTGCCGGCTGACAGCTCGCAGAACGCCAACCCGAGCACCGCCTCCGGAATGAAGTAGAAATTCAGGCATTTCAGGAACTCCTGCCGGGCGCCTTCCACGTCGCGGCATTCCAGCAGATGCCAGCCGGTAGCCAGCAGGCCGCGGTCCCGCCCGCCTGCGCGGAACGGGTCCGGGCCCTGGCCGGCCGGTGCCAGGAAGAGGTTTCCGGCCGGTCCGGCCTGCACAATGTGCTCCCCGGGACCGCGCTTCTCCTGCAGGTCCAGCCATTCCCTGATCTGGCTCCGGTGCGCCTGGGTGTGCCTGGAGTGCACCAGGTCGTGGCCGGCCGCAACGACCGCTTCCAGCCGTTCCGGGTCCGCCAGAAGGGCATCCAGTTTGTCCGGGATCCCGGCAGCCTCGCCGAGGACACAGTTTTCCATGTCCATGAATCCAAAGGCCGCGAGCGCGGGGGTGTCCTCCGCCACCAGGCAGGCGCCTGCGGCCGGGATTTCCAAGTGCTTGCGGACCAGGTCGCGGGACATGCTCCCGCACGCGGGCACAAAGACGCTGGCGCTGAGAAGCCGCGCGTACTGCTCGCCGTACACCGTCCGGCCGCCGCCCTTCCCCCATCCGTAGTGCGGCATGGTCATGGTGGCAAAGCTGCGGGAAAGCACGCGCCCGACGGCGTTGCGCCACGGATAGTGGCGCTCCTGGCTGCCGGTAAAGAGAACCGGAATGTTTTTCTCTACGGGATAGCGTCGGAAAATGGCGGGGTCGACGGCGTTTGGCCAGACAAAGAGCCGGTCCGCGATCTCGGGCGTGTACTCGGCCATCGCCACGGAGGTGGTGAAGAACTCCTCCACCCCCCAGCGGTCCATGTCTGAAAGGAAGACAGCGCGGGCAAGATCGTAGGCATCTGAATGCAGGAAACCCAGCTTCGGGATGTCCGGCCGACTGCCGGTGTTCCTGATGTTCCGCTCTCCGGCGTAGACACCGGATTCAAAAATGCTCAGGGCCGGCTGGAAGGAATCGCACTCAGCGGCATAGTCGCAGTCGCGGTCAATGACCTTGACCTCGAAAAAGTGCTGCAGGATCTGGACATGTTCGTCCAGATGCCCTTTAAGGAACGCAGGCAGTCCCGGCTTGGCCCAACGGAAAAAGAGCAGCCGCGGCCGGTCCTGCAAGGGGCTGGTCATACGGTCTCCTTGTGTCGCCGCAGCCCTGCCAGCAGCGGGAGTTCGATTCGGTCGTAGGCGGCCAGCAGGGTGCCTATCCGGCCGCGGGTGATGGCGGGCAGGCTCCGTCGGAGCATTGGTGCGCTCAGGAGCGCGTACGCCGCGCAGCCGGAGAACCCGCCCAGCAGGAGCCGGGACAGGTCGCTGTTCCCGGCCGCCGCTGCGCCCAGCGAGACCATGGCTGCGGCCGCGGCTGCTGCGGCAGGAGCGGCCGCAGCCCGGCCCAGGAGCCGGGCTGCCCCGGGAACCGTGCCGCGGACAGCGCGCAGGTAGAGGGGCATGACGGCGAGCGCGATGACGCCAACATGGACCCAGGCGGCACCCGGCAGCCCGAAGGGCCCCAGGCTCAGTCCGACCGCAGGGATCAGGACTATCAGCCACGCGGCTTGGACGCCGAACACGGAGCCGGCACGTCCCTGCCCCACCAGCAGGTTGGAGAGAAGCAGGGACACGGCGAAGATTCCGCCGTAGAGTGCCAGGACCTGCAGTACCGGTGCGGCAGCGGCCCAGGGCTCCCCGTACAGGACAGCCACCAGCTCACCTGCCAGCGCAATGGTCAGCGCGGTAATCGGGAACGCTATCAGCGCCACCAGCCGGGAGGTCTTGGCCAGGAAACCGTGCAGCTCCGCTGACCCTGCCCGCATCGCGGAGAAGGCGGGCATCGCCACGGAGTTGATTGTGGACTGCATGACTGAGGTGGACCAGGACGCCACCGTGAACGCCAGGGTGTAGATGCCCAACTCCACAGGTCCCAGGAACGCCCCGATAATCGCATAGTCGGCGTTCAGCAGGCTGTAGCCCAGCAGGTTGGCCCCGGCCAGCGGCAGCCCGAAGCGCAGCACCGGACCTGCCTCGGCGCGGCGCAGGCGGGGCCAGTAGGTACGGTCCACGCTGAGCGCCATCACGACGCCGCTGACCAGCTGGCTGACCACGCGCGACCAGGCGAAAGCCATGGCGCCGTCGCCGTTCAGTGCCAGCAGGATCAGCACCAGGTTGGTCGGCACAAACGCCACGGCCGAAGCGAGGAAGACCTTGCCCTGGCGGAACTCACGCACCAGCAGGGCTCCGGGAACCGTGAAGACTCCGCCCAGGACGACGGCGATCGCCAGGACCCGGATGGGCCCGGCGGCTTCCGGAGCGCCGAGCACCGCGGCGAGCGGGTCTGCGGCCAGTGCCATGACCCCTGCCAGGAGCAAGGAGCTGGCCAGGGCCAGCAGGGCCACCGTGGAAGCTACCCTTTCCGGGTCCAGGTCGCGGCGGGCAATGCAGGAGGAGAGACCGAGTTCCCCGAAACTGGAAACAATGGCGTGGACCACCAGCGCCGCGGCGAAGACCCCAAAGTCATGGGGCGTCACCAGCCGGACCACGACCACCATCACGGCGATCCCGGCCAGTTTCATCATGAGCGCATTCGCCCCGCTCCACAGGGCACCGCGGGCAGCCCGCGCGCCGATGTGCTGGAGACCGGAGGAAGCGGCCGGGTCTGTCACCGCAAAGCCTCCGCAAGGGTCGCAGCCACGTACTCCTGCTGGTCCCGTTCCAGGTGCGGGTAGATGGGCAGGGAGATTAATCGTGCGGCGGCGTCTTCGCTGACCGGGAAGTCGCCGGGACCGTAACCGAGGTGCGCATACGCGGCGGTCAGATGGACAGGGACCGGGTAGTGGATGGCGGCAGCGATGCCAGCGCCGGTGAGGGCTTCCAGCACCCGGTTGCGTTCGGCTGCAGGCACCCGGACCGCATAAATGTGCCAGACATCGGTGTTGCCTTCGGCGGTGGCCGGAAGCACCAGCCCAGCTATCCCGGAAAGCAGTTCGCCGTAGTAGGAAGCAGCGGCCCGGCGGCGTTCGTTCCAGGCGTCGAGCCTGGCCAGCTTGGCGCTGAGGACAACCGCCTGCACGGCGTCCAGGCGGGAGTTCATTCCGGGAACCTCGTGCAGGTACTTAACCTTGCTGCCGTGGTCCGACAGGAGACGAACCCGGTCGGCTATGACGGCGCTGGAGGTCAGGACCGCTCCGGCGTCACCGGCTGCGCCCAGGTTCTTGCCCGGATAGAAGCTGGTCCCGGCAGCGTCCCCGAGGGTACCGGCGCGGCGGCCGAACCGCTCGGCGCCCTGGGATTGGGCGGCGTCTTCAATGATTACGGAGCCGAAGCGGCGGGCCGTCGCTTCGAGCTGCTCTACCGGGGCCGTCTGGCCGAACAGGTGCACGGGCATCAGGGCCTGGGTGTTTGGCCCTGCCGCCTGCTGCACGCTCTGCGGATCGATCAAGAGGTGCTTCGGGTCTACGTCGGCCAGCACCGGACGGCCGCCCATGCGGGAAACGACTTCGGCGGTGGCAATGAACGTGTTGGCCGGCAGGATGACTTCCGAGCCCGGTTCCACACCGCAGGCACGCAGTGCCAGTTCCAGGGCGTCGGTGCCGTTGCCGACGCCGATGCAGTGCCGGCTTCCCAGCCACTGTGCGTACGATTCTTCGAATTCGTCGACGTGGGTGCCGCCGATGAAAGCGGTCCGGGCGAAGACGTCCTTCAGGCCGGCCTGGATTTCCTCGTCAACTTCTGCGTGCTGGGCGGCCAGGTCCACAAGCGGTACCCGCATGGCTGGGGTGGTTTTCATTCCGGGTCAGTCCTGTCGTCGTCGGGCAAGCCGGCCATCACTGAGGCGAGGGTGTTCTCTGGGGGCTGCAGTTCCCTGGCCGGAACCCCGGCCCAGGTTTGGCCCGCGGGGAGGTCCTGCAGCACCACAGCGCCCATGCCGACCACGGCACCGGCTCCGATGTGCACACCCTGCCGGACTGTTGCACCCATTCCTACGTAGGCGCCGGTGCCGACCCGAACGCCGCCTCCCAGGCAGATTCCCGCAGTCAGGGTCGCGTAGTCCTCGATGATGTCGTCGTGCGTGAGCGTGCAGTTCGGCATCACCGCAACGTGCCTGCCCACGGACACACTGGCTGTCAGGACCGTTCCGGCCAGCAGGATGCTGCCCCTTCCCACGGTGCAGCTCTCGGGAAGGTGCACTGCGGGATCCACGAAGGTGGCGAACCGTTCCTCACCGATTCCTGCTTTGGCCAGGGTCTCGACGATCTGCCGCCGGGCCGCACCGGAGCCTGCGCAGATGATGAACCGGCAGCGCGGATAGCTGACGGCGTCTTCAATTGCGCCGAGTACCGGAACCCCTTCGACCAGGGTCCCGTGCAGGGCCTGGTTGTCATCCAGGAACCCGAAGATCCGGTAATCCCCGGTCAGCCGCAGCGAGGCCAGGACTTCCCGGGCCAATCCCCCGGCAGCCAGGATCAGCAGCGCGGGCATGTTCATGGCTTCCGGCTGCCGGCAACGGCCTCGATGACCCGTGCCTGCTCTGACTCGGTCATCTCGTGGAACAGCGGCAGGATCAAGGTGCTGGCGCTGAGCCGTTCGGTGACTTCCAGGGAAGCAGCGCCGGTATCGCGGTCCCGGTAGGCCGGTTCCAGGTGGGAGGCCATGATGCCGCGGCGGGCCGAAATGCCCTCACCGGCCAGCGCCTCCAACACGCCGTTGCGGTCTGTGCCGAAATCCGGCAGGACCTCGATCCAGTACGACTGGAAGTTCGATTCTCCCCACGGCGGATCGGTGACAGCGCGCAGTCCCTCGATCTCAGCGAACGCCTTGGCATAACCGGCAGCCAGTTCCCGGCGCCTCCGCACCACTGCGTCGAGCCGGTCCAGCTGGACCAGTCCCACAGCGGCCTGCAGGTCGGTCATGCGGTAGTTGTAGCCAACTTCCGTGTAGGACTCGGCGGGAGCCAGGATGCTGGCGCTGCGTTCGGCAGCGGAGAGGCTCATCGCGTGTTCACGAAGGGTCCGGGCGCGCGCTGCCCACTCAGGCCGCGACGTGGTGACCATGCCGCCCTCGCCGGTAGTGAGGATTTTCCGCGGGTGGAATGACCAGGCCGCGATTTCGGCTCCCGCCCCGGCCGGCGCACCGGCGTAACGGGTTCCGGCGGCGCAGGCAGCGTCTTCCAGGACCGTGATGCCCAGCGGATCGCACAGTGCCCGCAGCGGGACGAGGTCCACCGGCACGCCGCCCTGGTCAACCGCGATGACCGCACGGGTTGCCGGGGTAAGCGCAGCCCGGACTGTTTCCTCGGTCAGGTTGCCGGTCACCGGGTCCACATCGGCAAATACCGGCCGGGCGCCCACATACGTGGGTGCGTTAGCCGTGGCGATGAAGGAAAAGGAAGGCACGACGACGTCGTCCCCGGGTCCAATGTCCGCCACCACCAGGGCCAGGTGCAGCGCCGTCGTGCAGCTGGACGCAGCGACCGCATGGCCCGCCTCCATCCGCGCGGCAAAGGCTGCCTCAAACTGTGCGGTACGCGGTCCCTGCGCGATCCAGCCGGAGGAAATGACCTCGCTCACCGCAGCGATTTCCTCCGGACCGAGCCACGGTTTCATGACGTTTATTCTGTTCATACTCCTGTGCTCCCCCGTCCGGCCGCGATCTCCGAGCGCAGCGGAAGCCACCACTCCACAAGCTCAGCCAGGCCTTTGGCCAGGGGCACTTCCGCTGTGAAGCCCAGCTCGGCCTGCGCAGCCGTTGTGTCAGCCAGCCGCCTGCTGACGCCGTTGACCTCACGTTCAGGGCCGAACTCGACGTCGAGGTCTGAATGCATGACCTCCAGCAGCTGCCGGGCCAGCTGCAGCAAACTGGTTTCCGTTCCGCTGGCAACGTTGTAGATCGCCCCGGGGACTCCCTGTTGTGCGGCCAGCACGTTGGCCCGCGCGATGTCGGTGGTGTAGACGAAGTCCATCGTCTGCGATCCGCTGCCGAAAATCAGCGGCGGCTTCCCGTCTGCGATCCTCTCCATCCACCGCACCAGGACCTCGGTATAGACCCCGTGGACGTCCATGCGCGGCCCGTAGACGTTGAAGTACCGCAACCCCGTGTACCGAAGTCCGTACATGGCGTGGAAGCTGCGCAGCATGCCTTCGTTGAACGCCTTGGCAGCCCCGTAGAAAGTGTCGTTGCTGTGCAGGTGATGGCTCTCGGGGGTGGGAAATTGCTCGGCGAGCCCGTAGACGGAGGCGCTGGAGGCTGCCACGACCCTTCCCACGTTGTGCGCAGCGGCTGCTTCCAGCACGTTGAAGGTTCCATCGGCCAGCACTTCAAGCGCCAGCCGGGGGTCTTCGGCGCACTGGGTAATACGGATTGCCGCCTGGTGGAAGACCAGATCCGCTCCGGCCGTGAGGTCGTGGACCAGGTCACGGTTGCGGATGTCGCCTTCGTAGAGGCTGACCCGCGGATCTTCCAGGGCATCGGCAAGGTTTGCGCGGCGGCCGCGGACCAGGTTGTCCAGAACGCGCACCTCTCCGGCGCCGGCCGCCAGGAGCTGGTCAACGATGGCGGAGCCAATGGTTCCGGCACCGCCGGTAACGAGCGCTGCCGCGCCCTGCAGGGATGGGGACTGTGTCATGAGGCGGATTCCAGTTCGCGAGTGGGGAGGAGCCGGACGGGGGTACCGGTTTTCTGGCTCTGGGTAGCGGCTTCGAGCACCGATAGGACGCGGACGCCGGCTGAACCGCTGGTCAGGGAAGGCCTTCCAGTCCGGATGCTGGCTGCGAATTCGGTGACCATCGCTGCCAGGGCTTCGTGTTCGGGCAAGGCCGGTGACCAGGTGTCGCCCAGCCGGTAGGAGATGTTGGACGCGGAACGTTCGTCCTCCCCCGTGTCGCGGCTCAGGTTTACGCCGCGGTCATAGATGCTCAGCCTCTGCTGGGGGTTGAGGTCGTCCCAGACCAGGGTGCGGCGGCTTCCGCCGATGACCAGCTGCCGGATCTTGGTAGGGCTGAGCCAGTTCACGTGGATGTGTGCCATGGCGCCGGTCTCGAGTTCCAGGACCAGGTGTCCCACGCAGGCCGTACCGGCGCCCACAGGATCGGATCCGTGCGCGGAGACCCGTGCCGGCTTCAGGCCGCCCGGCAGGATGAAGTCCAGAATGGAGAGGTCATGCGGTGCAAGGTCCCAGAAGACGTCGACGTCGGGCTGGATCAGTCCCAGGTTGATGCGCACCGAATCGATGAAGAGGATTTCGCCAAGTTCACCGGCAGCCACGAGTTCCCGGATTTTCAGCACGGCCGGGGTGTAGCAGTATGTGTGGTCCGCCATCAGGATCAGGCCGGCGTCCTCGGCCATCTGCACCATCTGTTCACCCAGGACCAGGGCATCGGCCAGGGGCTTCTCCACCAGGACGTGTTTGCCTGCGGCGAGCGCGGCAGTAGCGATCAAGTGGTGGGTGCGGGCCGGCGTGGCGATGGCCACGGCGTCGAGCTCCGGGTCCAGGAGCAGTTCCTCAACTGAGGAAAGCACCGGCACCCCTCCCGCTGAGGCTGCCAGGCGCCCGGCCCGCTCGGTGTCGAGATCGCAGATGGCCCTCAGACGCCAATCTGTGCTGCCGTGGAAGTTCCGTGCCAGGTTGGGCCCCCAGTAGCCGGCACCGATGACTGCGACGTTCAGGGGGGTTTCGGGCAAGGCCGAAGCAAGGGCGGGTGATGGGTGCACTTTTGAGACCAACTGTTCTGTCCGCAGCCATGGGGGCTGAGCTTGATACTGCGGAACACCCTACGAACAGCGGGCAACGGGTCGGATGAGTACCGTATACCGGTCGTCACCGGTTTCTACCCGGACAGATTCCTTCCCTACCGAGTAGAGACAGTCGGCGCGCTACTCCCCCATCAGCTCGGCGGTCAGCTCGTCACGTTTGCTGATGCCGAGCTTCTCGAAGATCCGGTAGATATGTCCTTCCACGGTCCGGACCGACAAGTACAGCCGCTCCGCCACTTCAGCGTTCCGGTATCCCTTGATGACCAATGCCGCAACGTCCTTCTCGCGGCGGGTGAGAACCGGCGGTCCCGAGGCATTGCGGCGGGCAGCAGAAGCGTCGGTGCCCTTGCCGATGCTCCGTTGGACTCTCTGTACCTGGGTACGGTCACCACTGGTCTTTGCCAGCCTCAGTGCTTCCTGGAGTGCCAGCGGCCGCAGCCCCTCACTGTCGGCGTCGACGGGCTCCGCGGCGATATGCAACAGGGCCGTAACGTCCTGGTCCAGGACAGCCCTGGCGAAGACACTCATGGCACGTCCGCGCGGCCCTTGGACGTCTTCGCTCAACTTCAGGAGGCGGTTCATGCTCGTGGAATCGCCGAGATTCATGCTGAGTGCCCGCAGCTCGAATTCGGCCGCCACGAGTCCTTGCTCTTCGGCCTGCGCTGCCGCTTCGCGGAGCTCCTCGAGAAAGGCAGGATCATTCGTCCGGGCGTATTCCGCGGCGAGGCGGTTACCTGCCGCTATGACGCGCGTCGTCAGGGTCCCGCGGGGTGTCAGCTCTCCGGCGTCGGCCAGGAGTTCGTCTGCCCTTCCGGTATCGCCCTGCCGTGCGGAGATCTGCGCGGCAATCGCGAGGGCCAGGGGAAGGCTTCCCTCAGGATCGTGTGCCCGCAGGCCCTCGATGGCCGCCGCAAGCTTGGGCAGTGCAGCACGCAGCTCACCCCGGCGCAGGTCCATTACGGCGAGGCACAGGTCCACAGAGCCCCCGATCCGGATGAAGCTCCGAGAGGAGGCGACAAGATCCTGGTGCACCGAGTTCTGTGCTTCGTCCCAGTAACCGGCCCAAAGCAGGGCTGAGAGATGGCGGTGCAGGACGAATTGGTAGTAAGCCAGGAAACGGTGGTCGTTTCGCAGCACGATCCCCAGTGCTTCACGGGTGAAGTTGACCGCTGTCTCTGCCCGCCCGGTACAGGTGTGGATGTCACCGAGCAGGGCCGAGGCAACCAGTACCGCTTCCAGGTCGCCTGCTGCACGCGCCTCGGTGAGCAGATCCGTTAGCTTGGCGGCGGTGGTGCGGTAACTCCCCGCTGCGACATCAATGAGGGCCCCGAGCAGCGCTGCGCCACGCCGTGAGGAGGCGATGTCGGACAGCATTTCGGCGTCTGCCGGGCCCTCGGCGGATGCGCTGGACTCAATGCGGTCGATGGCGGCCTCCCAGGCGCGGCGGACACCGTGGACTTCCTCCGCGTTGGATTCCCCGTGCTGTCTTAGCTGCACCTCCAGCAGGGTTCCCAGTTTGGCGGTCGTGAGGTCCGTGGAAGCATCGACCGTGCCGGCGACGAGCTCCCGGGCTGCCCGGTGATTTCCGCTTTGGTAGTGTGCCCGGGCAATCTGGACGCTGGCCGCCGGCAGCAGCTGCGGATCCTGGATCTCCCGGGCCGCTCGCAGGGCGAAGTTGCTGTCGAAGAAATTGTTGGCCATGAAGGCTGCCCGGAGCAGCTGGTCGTCGGGAACCTTTGCGCCGCAGTCCAGGGACCAGGCAACGCTGCGCAGCAGCCCGTCCATGGAATCGGTATGCTCCGGCAGGACCTCGAGCACCCTCTGCCGCAGGCGCGCGCTGCGCGCCGCAGGAACCATGTGCCGCACCAGCTCCCCGTACAGCGGGTGCCTGGGACGCAGCAATCGAGGCCCTTCGTGTTCCACGCTGACCAGGTTCGAGGCCGTCAGGGAGTCCACGGACCGGTGCAGGCCCAGCTGGAACGCCACCCCGACGGGCACCGGTTCCGCCAGCGCAATAATCTCCATGGCTTCCCGCTCTTCGTTCGAAAGCCCGGAGAGCTGGGCTTTCAGGAGGTCCCCAAGGCGCCCCTGGGGCGGGCGGACGTTTTCTCCCAGCAGCCACACGCCGTGGCGGGACACCAGGTTCCCGGTCCGCCGTGTCTCGGCGAGCAGAGCCAGGACAAACATCGGGTTTCCACCGCTCTTCCGGGCCAGCTCGGCACTCGTGGTGCTGAGGACCGGTCCCCCAAGGACCTGGCTGCACAGTTCGTGGACCTGGGCGTCAGTGAGGGGCAGCAGGTGGTGCCGCGAAATCACTCCGCTCCAAACCAGTGCGGGTATCCCGGCCGGGATGTCCGTAATGCTCCGGGTAAGCAGCAGCATCCGCACGGTGCCGGAGACCATGAGCTGCGAGAGCAGGTCGGCACTTGCCTCATCCAGTGCGTGGGCGTCATCCACCACTACCAGCGGCAGCACCCGCCCTTCGCGGTCTGCGGGCCGCAGGCGTTCAAGCAGGGCCCGCATTACGGCAAGGGGTGAATCCGTGTCATGGGCTGAGAGGACGGGAAGCAGGGGCGCCAGTGCCCCGAAAGGGATTCCGGTCAATGCGGAGCTGGCATGAACCCGGTGCACGGGCATTTCCCTGCCCAGCGTCGCAGCCACGACGTTAGCCACGGCGCTCTTGCCCAGCCCTGCTTCGGCCACAATCAAAGCACCATGCAGCTCAGCCGAGCGCAGGCTGGCCAGGACTGCGCCAACCTCCTCATCGCGGCCAACCAACTGCTGCGAAGCAAAACCTTGCATTATTCCCCCACCTCACTCCCGGATCGTTCCTAGCCCAGAATCTCTCTCAACTCGGACCGCCCGGACACACGCAGCTTTTCGAACAGCTTTCCCAGATGCCAGTCCACGGTACGGGCTGACAGATTCAGTTCACCGGCTATTTCGGTCCGTGTCTGGAACCCTCTTGCCAGGTGAACCAGCCGGGCTTCAAAATCGCTGAGCCCTTCCAGCATCCGTTCGAGACTGTGCTCCCGGCGGAGTTTACGATAGGCGTTGTTTTCAACACCAGCGGCACTGCGAAGCACGCTGGGCGCCGGCGTGGCGCCTCCCTGCTTGCGTACCAGTTGGGCTGCCAGGTAAGCCAGGCGGTGATTGCCAAGTGCTGCCGCGCCCTGCGCTGCCTCAAGCAGCAACCGGGGATCCCCGTCGGCCACGCCCTGGCCATACGCTTTCAACGCTTCGGCCCACCGACCGGATGCCGCGGCAGCAACCCCGGCCAACTCGGCCGCCGCCCGCTGGTCCCCCTGAGACACAGCCGCTTCAAGGCAGGCCAGCGCAAAGGAGGTGTTCCCCCGCTGGTTCGCCTCTTCAGCCATCTGGGTGAGCCGCTGTGGGGCCGCCCCGCTTTCCTGGGCAATGGTCCGGAAGTATTCACTGATCTTTTCGACATGCCAGGACGGCTTGTGCCTGAAACGGGGCGCCAGGTCCAGGTACGCGGCAGCCTGAACGGCGTCCCCTCGTTGGGCGTACACGTAGGAGACCAGTGCAGCTGCGAGGGGGAGCAGGTCTGCAGGGTCGCGGAACCTCAGCTGGCACAGTCCCGGCACCAGCACATCCAGTGCTGCGTCGTTTTCGCCGGCGGCGGCGTGGATGAACCCTTTGGCCAGTTCACCGGCAGTTCCCCGGTAGGATTCAGGGATTCCGTCACTCAGCGCCTGAACGAAGCCGGAGGCGCGGTCCAGTTCTCCTGCCGCGTAGAAGGCATAGAAGACGCGGGTCACCAGAGTACTCTGGTCAGCAGCTTCCATCGGAGCCTGCAGCAGTTCCCATGACTGCTCGATCAGCTCTACAGCCTCCTCCGCCCGTCCTGTCATAGCCAGTGATTCTGCCGCCATGGCAGTCGACAGGGCCCTGAACCTCTCGGGAGTATCCCGGCGGTCCCGGATGCCCAGCAGGGGCTCGACGGCCGCGTGATAGTCGCCGCCGGCCATCCACACCTCCGCCTGCACCAAGGTGAGGGCTGCCTCCCTCTCGGCAGGATAGCCAGTCCCCGGCGGTGGACACAGCCCGTCCAGGACCTCCTGCGCGTTGCCTTCTTTTGGCAGGCTGCGCAGCAGGACAGCCTTGAGCAGCATCAGCTCGGTCCATCGTTCCCACCGGGTGGCCCGAAAGCCCTCTTCGGATTGCCTGAGGATGCTCAACGCGCGCTGGTTCTCGCCCAGGGCGTTCAGGGCACGGACTTCCTCAATCAGCAGGTCCTGGTGCGGTCCGTCTCCGGCGACGGACTGGGCGTAGAGCAGTGCGGCGGAAGGCCTGCCCATTCCGTTCGCCAGCTTGGCAGCACGCAGCACGAGGTCCGGGTGCGGCCGGCCCTCGCAGGCCAGCGACCATGAGACATAGGCAGTGACGGTAGCAGGGTCCAGTTCCACTTCGCGCTTGATATGGGGTGTTACCTGCTGCCACAGCTGATGGCTGCGTCCCAGGGGCACGTTTTCGGAGACAACCGTGGCCAGCAGCGGATCGTTCAACCGCATCATCGGAGTCCTGCCGGTGGTAAGTTCGACCACGCCGGATTCCTGCAGTGAGTCCAGAGTTTCGGGCGCTGACAGCTCCAGCATGAGCGGCACCGGCAAACTCTTGGTGAAGGCCAGTATTTCCACTGCCCTGCGCTGCTCCGGCCGGAGCCTGGCCACCTCAGCGGAAAAGAGCTCCGCGATGGAACCTGTATGTACATAGGAGCGGGCCATTACCCAGACGCCGTCCGAAAGAACCAGCCGCTTCGCCTTTACCTGGTCTTTCGTCATCAGGATGGTGTGGTGCGGATTGCCTCGGGTCTGAATCCACATCGCTGTCCCGGCGGGCTCTGATACGGGACGGCCCAGCACGTGTTGCATGAGTGCACGGACGCCGCTTGGCGGCAGGGGCTCAAGATCTGTCCTCTGGAGATAGCCGTGAGACCAGAGTTCAAGGATTTCCGGCTCGGCGTGGAGGACATCCCTGGCCGTGGCTATGACGGTAGCGTTTCCGCCCCGCACCAACTGGGAAAGAACAAGGGCCGAAGGGGCGTCGAGCTGGTCTGCGTCATCCACAACTACCAGGAGCGGTGCTTTGCCGGCTTGCAGCTGCAAAAAACGCTGCACCTCCTGCAGCACCTGTACTGGATGCAGCTGGCCGGCATCGGGAAGTTGGCTCAGCCACCTGGCCATGGCGCCGTAAGGGGTTTTGCGCGAAACCTGTGTCCCGTGCAGTTTGAGAACATAAAAGCCTGACGCGCTCTCGGCAAGGGCTTCTGCCAATGCCGTCTTCCCGCTTCCGGCCGGGCCGACGATCAGGACGCCCCGGCGACCGTCCCGTTCTGATTTGAGCTTGTGGAGAACGGAGTCCCGGCCAACAAGTGCTACGTCTGTCTTGCCGGATGTCATGCCGCGCCAGCCAATTCGCGCGGCACTTCTCGCCGTTCCATGTGTCTCCCCCGCAGTGCCCCATATCGATGTGTGAAGCGCAGCCAGCAGCGCGAGTCACTGGAGTCACAGTACGCTCCATCTACCTCCATAGGAAGGTATAGACGGAGCGTGTTAGATATGGGGATGAAAAGGGACCGGCGCCGGGATGGGGGTGGCCCAGTCTCGGAGGCCTCCCGACGCCGGCCCCGCTCAGGAGCCCGAAGGCTAGGGCCAGTCTAGGCCCGGCCCATGGGGCAAACAATGCCCCAAAGGGGGGCTGGGAACACTGGTTAATTACCCGAAAATTGCCGGGGTCCTACTCGTATGCCGTGACCTGCGGCTATGCCGGAAAACTCAGTTCAGGAGCCGGTATGGAACTTCTGCTGGGCGGCTGTGAGTCCCTCGGAAAGGAGGAGTTCAACGGCATCCGCACCGTCGGAAACCAGGAATGGAAGCTCTTTGGACTCAACGCTGCCGAAGTCCTTCAGCACGTAATCGGCCGTTTCCATCCGGCCGGGAGGGCGCCCCACACCGATGCGCACACGGAGGTAGTCCTTGGTGCCCAGCGCCTTGGAAATGTCGCGGAGTCCGTTGTGTCCGCCTTCTCCCCCGCCAAGCTTCAGCTTGACGGTGTTGAAGGGAATGTCGATCTCGTCGTGGACGGCCACGACATTCTCAGGGTCAATCCCGTAGAAACGGGCCAGGGCAGAAACCGGTCCGCCCGAAAGGTTCATGTACGTCAGGGGTTTGGCCAGGACCACTCGCGGGCCGCCGATGCCGATGCGGCCCTCCAGGACCTGGGCACGTGCCTTGTGCGATTTGAACGTGCCGCCCATCCGGGACGCAAGCTCGTCGAGGACCATCTGGCCGACATTGTGCCGGTTACGGCTGTAGCCGGGCCCGGGGTTCCCGAGCCCGGCTACAAGCCAGGTGCTGCTGTTCAAAGAGGACTATGCCTCGTCAGCGGGAGCAGCCGGAGCTGCGGCTGCTTCAGTCTCAGTGGTTTCGCCGAGGTCCTGGACAGCGGACTCGGAGATGTTGATGACCATGGTCTCGGGATCGAGGAGGAGCTCGACGCCGGCAGGCAGTTCCAGGTCCGAAGCGTGGATGTGCTCGCCGGCCTTGCGGCCTTCGATGCTCACGGTGATGGTTTCCGGCAGGTTGGTGGCGTCAGCGGAGACCAGCACAGTGTTGGCTTCCTGGTTGAACACGTTGGCACCCGGTGCCAGTTCGCCTTCAACGTGGACGTTGACCTCAACCTCGACCTTTTCGCCCTTGCGGACGGTCAGGAGATCGATGTGCTCGATGATCTGCTTGATCGGATCGCGCTGGATATCCTTGGCCAGGGCCAGGTGAGCTTCACCGTCAACGTCGATGTCCAGCAGGGCGTTCGGGGTGCGGACGGCCAGCGTGGTTGCCTTGGCCGGCAGCAGGATGTGCATGACGTCGGCGCCGTGGCCGTAGATTACTGCGGGGATCTTGCCGGCGACGCGTGCCTTACGGGCTGCACCCTTGCCGAATTCGGTGCGGATGGTGGCTGCGAGCTTCTGCTCAGACATTGCTAACTCCTGTTGTGGTTCTTCCGGGATTTCAGTTGCCTATCCGGCGCCGGTATCGGAACGAACCAAGCTGCATCGTCTGCGTCCCTGAAGGGAACGCGTGCAGTTGAGAAGTTGCCAGCCACCGTCGATAACGGAGGTCCTCCGGGAAATTCCGGGGCCTCCCTCGCCTAGGCATCGAAGACCATGTTACCAGCTTCCCGGCGTCGCACTCTCCCGCGTTCCGCGCACCGCCCCCGGCAAAATCCCTCCCCAACCACCGAGAGGCCAGTTACGGCTGGTTTGAGCGCTCAAACCGGCCGTAACTGGCCTCTCGATGAAAAGGGAACGCGGGAGGCTAGGCCTTGCCGTCGAACAGACTCGTGACTGAACCGTCTTCGAAGACCTCACGGATCGCGCGGGCGATCAGCGGGGCGATCGAGAGCACGGTCAGCTGCTCGAAGCGCTTGTTGACCGGGATCGGCAGGGTGTTCGTGACGACGACCTCGCGGGCGCCGGACTCGGCCAGGGTACGTGCAGCCGGATCGGAGAACACAGCGTGGGTGGCCGCGATGATGACGTCCTTTGCACCGGCCTCCTTCAGCACGCGCACGGCGCCGGCGATCGTTCCGCCGGTGTCGATCATGTCATCGATCAGGACGCAGGTGCGGCCTTCAATCTGGCCTACAACCTGCTTGGAGACGGCCTGGTTCGGGACGGTGAGGTCGCGGCTCTTGTGCACGAAGGCCAGCGGGGCGCCGCCGAGGCGCTCGGCCCACTGCTCGGCAACGCGGACCCGGCCGGTGTCCGGGGAAACCACGGTGACGTTGGCGACGTCCACGCGGGTGCGGATGTAGTCAGCCAGCAGCGGGATGGCCATCAGGTGGTCAACGGGGCCGTCGAAGAAGCCCTGGATCTGCGAGGTGTGCAGGTCAACGCTCATGATGCGGTCTGCGCCGGCGGTCTTGTACAGGTCCGCCACCAGGCGGGCGGAGATCGGCTCGCGGCCGCGGCCCTTCTTGTCCTGGCGGGCGTAGGGGTAGAACGGGGAAACCACGGTGATGCGCTGGGCCGAAGCGCGCTTGAGCGCGTCGATCATGATCAGCTGTTCCATCAGCCAGTTGTTCAGCGGTGCCGGGTGGGCCTGGATAACAAAAACATCCTTGCCGCGCACGCTCTCGCCCGGACGCACATAGATCTCGCCGTTGGCGAAGTCATAGGCAGCCAGAGGCAGCAGCTCCGTGTCGAGGCACTTGGCCACTTCCTCCGCCAGCTCAGGGTGTGCCCGTCCTGTGGCTAGGACAAGCCTTTTTTCACCTTGTGCGGTGATTACGCTGCTCATGACTGTTCGCTTTCTCGCGTGGGGATATCAGTACCGGAGAGGGAAGTCTGTGTCTGGGCGCGCTCGGCGGCCTGCGCTGCAGCGGAGCCGGGACGGTTGGCCGGCACCCAGTTCTCGAGGTTGCGCTGGGGCGCCACGTTGATGGCCAGCGAGCCCGCCGGAACGTCCTTGCGGATCACCGTTCCAGCTCCACTGTACGCCCCGTCCCCCACGGTGACGGGCGCCACGTACATGTTGTCGCTGCCCATCCGCACGTGCGATCCGACCGTGGTGTGGTGCTTGTTTACGCCGTCGTAGTTGACGAAGACGGAGGCTGCGCCGATGTTCGAGTGCTCGCCGATGGTGGCGTCCCCCACATAGGAAAGGTGCGGAACCTTGGAACCGGTACCGATGGTCGCGTTCTTGGTTTCCACGAACGTGCCGATCTTGCCCCGCTCCCCCAGCCGGGTTCCCGGGCGCAGGTAGGCGAAGGGCCCGACGTCGGCTCCTGCCCCGATCACGGCGTCAGAGCCGTGGGTGCGGACCACCTTGGCGCCCTCGCCGATGCTGACGTTGGTGAGGGTGGTGTCCGGGCCGACGACGGCGTCGCGAGCCACCGTGGTGGTGCCGTGCAGCTGGGTGCCGGGAAGGATCGTCACGTCCTCGTCCAGGGTGACGGTGGAATCGATCCAGGTGGCTGCCGGGTCCACGACGGTCACGCCGGCACGCATCCAGCGCTCCAGGTTCCGCCGGTTGTGCTCGGCGTTCAGGGCTGCGAGCTGCACGCGGTCGTTCGCGCCCTCGACCTGCCACTGATCCGTGGTGACAACGGCGGCAACCCGGCCGCCTGCCGCCCGGGCAATGGCCAGGACGTCGGTCAGGTACATCTCGCCCTGGGCGTTGTCCGTGCTGACCCCCGCCAGGGCCGAACGCAGCACAGCGGCGTCGAACGCGTAGATGCCGGAGTTAATTTCGTTCACGGCCAACTGCTCGGCAGTGGCGTCCTTCTGCTCCACGATTCCGGTGACGGTTCCGTCTTCGGCCCGCAGTACCCGGCCGTAGCCGGTGGGGTCCTCAACACGGGCAGTGAGGACGGTGACGGCGTTGGAGTCCACGTTGTGCACTGCCACCAGCTCGCGCAGGGTGGCCGCTTCCAGCAGCGGCACGTCGCCGTAAGTCACGACGACGGTTCCTTCCAGCGGGGTGAGGGCGTCAATGGCTTCGACGGCGGCCTGGACTGCCCGGCCGGTTCCCGGGACGTCGTCCTGGTCAACGATCAGGGCTCCCGGCTGCTGCGTGCCAACGTGTTCCGCGACCTGCTCGCGTTCATGGCGAACCACGACGGCGAGGGTGCGCGGGTGCAGCGCCTGGGCCGCGTTCAGTGCGTGGCCGACCATGGAAACGCCGCCTACGGGATGCAGGATCTTCGGGAGGCGTGACTTCATCCGGGTGCCTGCCCCGGCGGCCAGGACAATTACGGCGGCCGGACCGGCTTCGGTCTTCGTTCCGGTACTTTGCGGTTCCTGCATGCTCACGAAAAAGCGCTCCTACACGTTGTCCGGAAGGGGGTCGGGGCGATGCTCCCTGCCCCCTGTTGAGGCTGCCGCCTTTGCGTTCCGCCCATAGGATTCGAACCTATACTCCACGGCTCCAAAGGCCGGGGTGCTGCCGTTACACCAGGGCGGAAAGTATGCAGCGCCGGCTGCACACAAGAGTCAAGTTTGCCACGTCTTCGGGCTCGTCCGCGACTTGGGCCAGCGCCGGCCGCCGGGGGTGCCGGCGCGGGAATGCGTAGACTGGGACAGTGGCGAGAATAACAGCGGCGCGCTCCAGGCCCCGCATGACCGGTATCCAGCGGAGGGCCCAGCTGATCGGCGTCGCCCGTTCCCTCTTCGCCCTGCGCGGACTTGAGGGTGCCACGATCGAGGACATCGCCGCCGGCGCCGGAGTCTCCAAACCCGTGGTCTATGAACACTTCGGCTCCAAGGAAGCCCTGTACACGGAGGTTGTCGACACCGAATTCGACCGGCTCCTTACTGCCATCACCGAGGCACTGGGCGCCGACGCCGGTCCCCGCGTCCTGCTGGAGCGGGCCGCCTATGCACTCCTGGACTACATCGAAAACCACACTGACGGTTTCCGCATCCTGGTCCGCGATGCTCCTCCGTCCCAGCCCGAAGGCACCTTCTCCACGCTGCTCTCGCGCATCGCCGCAGACGTGGAGCACATTCTCTCCAAGGAATTCGGCAGCCGCGGCCTCAGCGCCGAAGTCGGCGGAATGTATGCCCAGATGCTGGTGGGCATGGTCGCGATGACCGGGCAGTGGTGGCTGGATGCGCGCTCTCCGGACAAGGCGACGGTGGCCGCGCATCTGGTGAACCTGTCCTGGAACGGACTCACCGGCCTGCAGAAGGAACCCGCACTGGGCTACATTCCCGGAGCCGGAGCGCCTGTGGTCCTGACCCTTTCGGCAGTCCTGCTGCGGGACAGCGAGGGACGCATCCTGCTGGTCCGCAAACGCGGCACCCGCCGCTTCATGCAGCCCGGCGGCAAGCTTGAACCTGGTGAAGATTTCCGTACTGCCGCTGCGCGCGAGGTTAATGAGGAATTGGGGCTCGACGTTGCGCCGGAGGATTTGTCCGACATTGGCCGCTGGTACGGGCCCGCTGCGAATGAAGCCAATACGTTCATCGATGCCGGCCTCTTTGGGCTGAACGTTCCGGGTCCGTTTGGAAGCGGTGCTGCCAAGGCACCCCAGGCTGCCGCGGAAATCGAGGAAACCCTCTGGCTGACCCCGGCGGAGGCCTTCGCCCGCAACGACATTTCCCCGCTGCTGCGCGATCACGTGCTGCCCCAGCTGCTGGCCCAGGAAAACCCGGCCCCCGGCGTCGACGGCTAACCCCTGCAGCTTTCCCTCTCACCGAGATAGCAGAAACTGCCCGTTTCAGCGCTGATACGGGCAGTTTCTGTCATCTCGATGGAGGTTATTCCAGGATCTCCGAAGCCTCGAGCCACTCCATTTCCAGTTCCTCCTGCTCGGCAGCAACGGCCTTGAGCTTGGCGTTCAGGTCTGCCAGCCGTTCGAAGTCGGGATTGCCGCCGGCAGTTTCGGCATTCATCTGCTCATGGACCTTGTCGGCCTGCGCGGCCAGCTTGTTCAGCTGCCGCTCAATCCGGGTGAGGTCCTTCCGCGCCGTGCGCTTGTCCGCCTCGGAGTACAGGCTGCCTGCCACGGCCGTGGCCGTGGCGCTTCCGTGGGCAGCATCCGGACGGGAGGCACCGGCCTGCGCCGCGCGGGTGGCCTGCGAGGCCCCTCCGCCGCCCGCTCCTCCGGAAGCCAGCGCTGCTTCGCGCAGCTCCAGGTACTGGTCGACGCCGCCGGGCAGGTCCCGGAGCTTGCCGTCACCGAGCAGCGCCATCTGGGTATCCGTGACGCGTTCGAGCAGGTACCGGTCGTGCGAGACCACCACCAGGGTTCCAGGCCAGCCGTCCAGCACGTCTTCGACGGCTGCGAGGGTGTCGGTGTCCAGGTCGTTGGTCGGTTCATCCAGCATCAGCACGTTCGGCTCCCCCACCAGCAGGCGGAGCAGCTGCAGCCGCCGGCGTTCTCCGCCGGAAAGCTCGCGGACCGGTGTCCACTGGCGCTGGGAGCTGAAGCCCAGCTGTTCCACCAGCTGACCGGCGGACAACTCGCGTCCGCCAACGTTGAAGACCCGCTTTTCCTTCTCGATGACCTCGATAACGCGCAGGTCCGCGACTTCATCCAGCTCCCGCACCTCCTGGGTGAGGACAGCCGTCTGCACGGTCTTGCCGCGCTTGAGCCGGCCCGACGTGGGTTCCACCGTTCCGTTGAGCAGGCGCAGCAGGGTGGTTTTGCCGGCGCCGTTCACACCCACGATTCCCAGCCGCTGGCCGGGAGCCAGGCGCAGGGTGATATTGCGGAAGAGTTCGGTGTCCCCCAGGGTCAGTGAGACCGACTCAAGGTCCAGCACGTCCTTGCCCAGCCGCGCCGTGGCCATCTTGTTCAGCGAGAGGGTGTCCCGCGGCTCGGGAACATCGGCGATCAGGGTATTGGCGGCCTCGATCCGGAACTTCGGCTTGGATGTCCGGGCCGGTGCGCCGCGGCGCAGCCAGGCGAGTTCCTTCTTGATCAGCTGCTGCCGTTTGCCCTCAACCACGGCCGCCGTGCGGTCGCGTTCGGCCCGGGCCAGCACATACGCGGCATAACCGCCGTCGAAGGGATCGACGACGGCGTCGTGCACTTCCCAGGTCCGGGTGCAGACTTCGTCAAGGAACCAGCGGTCGTGGGTGACCACCAGCAGTGCGCCGTCGGTGGCGCGCCAGCGCTGCTTCAGGTGCCGGGCCAGCCAGGCGACGCCTTCGACGTCGAGGTGGTTGGTTGGCTCATCCAGCATGACGACGTCGTCGTCCCCCATCAGCAGCTTGGCGAGGGCGACACGCCGCTTCTGCCCGCCGGAAAGCGAGGAAACCTTGGCGTTCCAGTCCACTTCCTGGACCAGGCCGCTCATGACGTCGCGGATCCGCGGGTTGGAAGCCCATTCGTGGTCCGCGGCATCACCGACGATCGCGCGTCCAACGGTGAGTTCGCCGTCGAGCACATCAGATTGGTCCAGGTATCCCACGGTGACGTCGCGGCGGCGGGTGACCCTGCCGCCGTCAGGCGTCTGCCGCTCTGCGAGGAGGCGCATCAAGGTCGATTTGCCGTCGCCGTTGCGTCCCACCATGCCGATCCGGTCGCCCTGGTCCAGTCCCAGCGAGACGCCGTCCAGGATGGTGCGGGTGCCAAAGGCGATGCTGAGGTTTTCAGCGCCAAGCAGGTGTGCCAATCGGAGCTACTTTCGTCGGTGGTTCAGGTGATGTCAGCCGGGGCGGTGACTTCCGCACCGCGGGCCGGGCCGTGCACGGCAAGGGCGTTGTGCCCCTCGGCACGCAGGGCCGATTCGAGGTCCGCAGCTGCCGCCGCGCCGCCGGCCAGGAAAGCAAGGGTGGGGCCGGATCCGGACACGATCCCGGCGAGTGCACCCAGTTCCCGTCCCCGGTCCAGCACAGGTGCCAGCTGGGGCGCCAGTGACAGTGCGGCAGCCTGCAGGTCGTTATGGATAACGCCGGCCAGCGCGGCAGCGTTCCCGGACCGGACTGCTTCCAGGACCCGGGGATCGGCTGCAGCTGGTTCGGGGATGTTTCTGCCCGCACGCAGTTCATCCAGCCGCCGGTACACCCCCGGCGTGGACAGCCCGATCGAGGAAGCGACCAGCACCCAATGCAGGGACGCTTCCGCGTCCAGCGGGGTCAGCTGGTCTCCAACCCCCAGCCCGACGGCGGCTCCCCCGGCAAGGGCGAACGGCACGTCCGCGCCGAGACCGGAAGCAATCGAGGCCAGCTCGGTGTGTGAGAGGCCGGTTCCCCACAAGGAGTTGCACGCCAGGAGGGCAGCGGCCGCATCCGCGGACCCGCCTCCCATGCCGCCGGCAACGGGAACCCGCTTGGTGATCAGCAAATCCACGGCCGGGTCCCGGCGGCCGGTCCGGTGCGCCAGCTCCGCCGCCGCACGGGCCACGAGGTTATCCGGTCCCAGCGGGATGCCGTCCACGGGGATCCGCAGCGGTCCGCCGCCTTCAACGGCAACAGTGATTCCGGACTGCCCCGCAGTGGCCCGGACGTCCTCCAGCAGGCTCACTGCCAGATAAACGCTGGCCACGGAGTGGTAGCCGTCCTTACGGAGCGGCCCCACCTGCAGGAAAACGTTGATCTTTCCGGGCGCGCTGACGCTCGCCGTGTGGATGCCCGGGATGCTCATGCTGCGTGCCGCGCCTCCGCGATCCGGGTGTAGGCATGGATATCCAGCACCTCACCGCGGGCACTGGGGTCGACTCCGGCAGCCCGAAGCGCCCGCTCGGCCTCCGCCGGGCTCCCGGCCCAGCCGGCAAGGGCCGCGCGCAGCGTCTTCCGGCGCTGGGCAAAGGCCGCATCAATGACGGCGAACACTTCCTCCCTGCTGGCGGTCGTGTCCGGCGGCGTGTGCCGCTCAAACCCGACCAGGCCGGAGGCAATCTTCGGGGCAGGCCAGAAGACGTTCATCCCTATTACGCCGGCCTTGCGCATGGTCCCGTACCAGGCTGCCTTGACCGAGGGCACGCCGTACGTCTTGGAGCCCGGCTTCGCCGCCAGCCTGTCGGCAACTTCGTCCTGCACCATGACCAGGCCGTGGCGCAGGCTTGGAAAGTTCTCCAGAAGGTGCAGCACCACGGGAACGGCAACGTTGTAGGGAAGATTCGCGACCAGGGCGGTGGGCTCCGCGGGCAGTTCGGTCACCCGCATGGCATCGGCCAGGACCACATGCAGGTTCTGTGCTTCCGCCGGACGCCAGGTGCGGACGGTCTCGGGGAGCCGTCCAGCCAGTACCGGATCAATCTCGACGGCGACCACCTCGCGGGCCGCATCCAGGAGGCCGAGGGTCAGGGATCCCAGTCCGGGTCCAACCTCCAGGACGGTTTCCTCCGGGTCCAGCGACGCCGCCGCAACAATCCTGCGGATGGTGTTCCCGTCGATGACGAAGTTCTGTCCGAGGGTTTTTGTGGGGCGGACATCGAGTTCCTCGGCCAGCGCCCGGATATCGGTGGCGCCGAGGAGCGGCTTGGGCCGGGAAGCGGGCGTCGAAACGGAATCAGTCACTGCCTAATACTAGCGCCAGAGCCCTGCTTCTCCGGTGTCCAAGGACCTTTCGCCTAGTCGGGCCAGTCCCCAACCCGCGTCCTCGAGCACTGCACCGGATGCATCGGGTACGTGTTCATACGATTCCTCCTCGGTTGTCCCTTTTGCTCTCCCGCGGCTTAACACCCGCCGGTAGCATTCGAGCCTTGGCGGACTTAAGTCTGCCGCACCAAGGCGAACGGCGGATATGGCGATGGGCAAAACCTTTGGCGAAAAGCTTAGGACTGCACGGCGGGATCGCTTCCTCAGCCGTGCCGAACTGGCTGCGCCGATGCTGCGTGAGCGCGACGTTTCACTGCTTGAAGCCGGACGCCGGGAACCGGGACCCGGCGCGATCCAACACTTTGTGCAGCAGCTTGCAGCAGCCCCGGGCGCCCTCCGGCGGCCGGGCGGAACAGCGAGTGCGCTCTACCTCTCGCTGAGCGCCTCCCAGTCGTGGGACGAACGGAGCTACCGGCAGTGCCTGGATCAGGCTCTGGCCGGGGCAGCCGCCGCATTGGCTGAGCAGGACGTGGACGAATGGTGGGACCTGTCCTTCCTCGCCGCACGCTCCCAGCTCAAATTGGAGAACTATGCCGGATGCATCCAGCAGGCGCAGCTGCTGGCACGGCACCCGCTGGCCCTGAGGCGGGACCCGCTTCGCGCCCGTGCCCGGGCACTTCTGGCAACGGCGTATCAGGGCTCGGGCAACCTGGCTCAGGCTGTCAGCCAGGCGAAGGCGGCAGTCGCGGCAGCCGAGGCGGCCCCTGCCAAGGGCGGCGTGGTCCTTCTTGAGGCGTACCAGTGCCTGGCAGCTGCCCTGACCGAAAGCGGGAAGGTGGCGGAAGCCTGGGAGATCTGCCGCGTCCTGCTGCTCCCGCTGCTCGACACCGTGCCTGATGCCACCGCAGCCGGCAAGGGTTTCTGGACGGTCGGAAACGTGGCTTTCCGGCGCGGTGACAGCACAGGCGGCCAGGCGTTCCACCAGCGGGCCGCCTCGCTTCTCAGCCCCCGGCAGGACCTTGAGCTCTGGGCGTCCTTCAACAAGGCATCGGCCAGTATGCGGCTCTCCTCGGGCCTGCACGATGACATGACGCTGGACTGTATGCAAAGAGCGCAGGCGGCCCTCGCCGTCGTCGGTGAATCCTCATCCGACACCCTGGACCTGCTCCACTCACGCGGCCGCTGGCAGCACCTGCGGGGGAACAACGTCGAAGCGGTCATCCTCCTGTCCCAGGCGTACGCCGAGCGGGAGCGGCTGGCGCCGCAGACAGCAGCAGAGGTTGCCCTTCAACTGGGCATCAGCCTGGCGTCACTCGGCGAGAGCCGGCAGGCAGCCGAGCGCCTGCAGGAGAGTGTTGCCCTGTTCCTCAGGGCCGGTGCAACGGACCGTTCCGGACATGCGTCAGCCCTGGCAGAGTCCCTTGTCCAGGACTGCCAGGGCTGATGCGGATTCAGTGGTCCGGCCGGCCGGGCCTAGAGGAGTCCGAGCTTCCGCGCGCAGGAGGGCCAGTGACCCCAGCCGCCGTTCGCGCGGAGGTTCTCCGCGACGGCAATCTGCTGCTCGGGTGTCGCGCCGCTCGCTACGGGGGCGTAGGCGCCGCCTCCGGCTCCGATCCAGCTCTGCGTGCTGAACTGGAGTCCGCCGTAGTAGCCGTTGCCGCTGTTGATGTGCCAGTTTCCGCCGGACTCGCACTGGGCGAGCGCTGCCCAGGTGCCTCCGGCCGGCGCGGTGCCTCCAGCCGGCGCAGCCGGCGCGGGACGCTTCTTGGTCCCTACGGCTACGGTCTCCGCAACCGGTGCCACGTTGAGTGTTTCGCTGGCCAGGCTCCTGCTGACTTCGCGTCCGTCGAGGATGACCATGTTGAAGACGAGCGTGCGTTCGCCCGGGACACCGGCTGCCGTGACGTTCTTTTCGCCTTCGAAGAGTTCCGGGTCCTCGACCGAACGGGTCTCGTAGGGGACAGCTTCGGTGACGGTGTCCTGGGAACCGGTCAGGACGCGGGTGACTTTAAGGACCATGCCGTCAGTGATGTCCGCGCGGACAGGAACCGAGATCCGGTCCGCCGGAGCAAGCTCGGTGCCGGTCTCCTGGAGAAGTTCGCGGACCGTGCCGGCCGTGGTCTCAACCTGAGTGGTTTTGCCGTCTGCTACCACCAGGACTGACTTGGGGGTGGAGATGGAGAGCCCGGTCAGCTTGGTGAGCGAAGTGTCCAGTGAGGCGGAGAGGGATGACTTTGTCGAGACCCGGAGTTCGGAGACCAGGTCGGCGACCGTCGCTCCGGTGGTCTGGATGGTGTGGCCTGTGCCGTCGACGTTCACGTCAACGGTCTTGGCAGTGATGACTTCGATCGTGGTGCCGTCCTGCACCTCGGTGCCGGGAGCGGGAACAACGAGGTCCGCCGCAGCCAGCTGGATGTCGGCCTTTTCCAGGACGTCCTCAACGGTGCCGCCGAAGGTCAGGATGTCGCTGGATTCGCCGTCCACTTTCAGGACGACGGACTTGTTGGTGCCGACAAAGGCCACGAGCCCCAGGATGAGGGCCACCATGACGGCGGCCTGGCCGCCGAGTTTGAGCCCGCGCCTCACGAAAGAAGTTGCCACGCCAATTCCAAACTTTTACAGCTCCCGGGCACGGGGACATGGCACAAGCCGGGCGTACTCCGGGTCTCACGGAGCGCCGGCGGGTGCAGGCAGGGACCGCTTTGCGTCTGCGCACTCCGCCGGGAGGCAGGGGCACACAGCGTTGCAGAAGTGGTATCAGTCCGGCAGCCTTCCCCGACCCCGGCTAATAGGTCCCTACCGTAACCGAACCGTGATCTGCGGGCAAACCGGGCCCTGACCTGTGACTTTCGTTACAGCACCCGGTTCCGGGCCGTCACACCGGCAGGCTGCCCTGGTCCCAGCTGCCGTAGACGCGTTCGGTATTCGCGCTGAGTGAGGCGCAAAAGGAGTCCAGCTCCACGCCGCGGACCTCGGCCATGGCCCGCACGGTGTACGGGATCATGTAGCTGGCGTTGCTCCTGCCGCGGTAGGGGTGCGGGGTCAGGAACGGTGCGTCCGTTTCCACCAGGACCAGTTCCGGCTCAGCGATCGCGAGCGCATCGCGGATACCCTCGGCGTTGCGGAAAGTGACTGTTCCCGCGAAGGACATGTACCAGCCCTTTTCATTGCAGATGCGGGCAAGGCCGGCGTCTCCGGAGAAGCAGTGGAACACGACGGCGTGCGGTTCGGCTTCTTCCGCCAGGACCTTGACGACGTCATCGTGCGCATCGCGGTCGTGGATCTGCAGAGCGGTGCCCGTGCGGCGGGCAATGTCGATATGGCGCCGGAAGGAGTAGTGCTGGGCACCCACGCCCTCAGGCCCGGTGCGGAAATAGTCCAGACCGGTTTCTCCCACCGCCCGGACCCTCGGCAGCTGGGCCAGGGACTCAATCTCGGCAAGGGCATCCTCAAGGGTTCCGGCAGCGGCCAGCTCCGGCGCATCGTTGGGATGGATTGCCACGGCAGCGAGCAGCCTGTGGTCCTCGTGGGCCAGGCGTGCAGCGGCCCGGGAAGACTCCAGATCCGTTCCCACCTGCACGGCACCGCTGACTCCGGCGGCGGCCGCGGCATCCAGCGCAGCGGAGATCCCCACGGCACCGGGTGCACCGTAGTCCAGGTGGGTGTGGTTATCGGGGACGGGCACGGGCAGCGGTTCCGGTGCCGGACCGAATGCCTTCCCCGGGCGGGACCCTTCGGTCCCGTCCCCGGCCGGAGGCTGCGGCTGGTAGGTCTGCGGTATCTGCCCCGGAACATAGCCGCCGTCGATAGTCATGTCTTTAAGCCTAAGTGAGCTTGTACCCTGTACGTACATATGTGCCCAACCGCCAGCCGTGCCCTCGTTAGCGAGTGCCGCGGCTGTGTCCTCCGTAGCCTGGAAGGTTTTCATGGACGCTCGAGACACGTCTGCTGCCACCGCTGGTCTTGATGCGCCGGGCTCCGGGCTTGCTCCGCTGTCCGGAGCCGGAACAGGCACGGCAGAGGACACGTTCCTGGCGGCCAGCACCAGGATCCTGGGTGCCATCAACTCGGTGATCGATGGCAAGGAAGAAGCCTCCCGCCTGGTCCTGACGGTGTTGCTCGCCGAGGGACACGTCCTGCTGGAAGATGTCCCCGGAGTGGGTAAGACGATGCTCGCCAAAACCCTGGCACGCGCAGTGGACTGTTCCGTGACGCGCATCCAGTTCACCCCGGACCTGCTCCCGTCGGATGTCACCGGGGTGTCCATCTATAACCAGGATGCCCACCGCTTCGAGTTTCGACAGGGCCCGGTTTTCGCCAACATCGTCATCGGTGATGAAATCAACCGTGCCTCCGCGAAGACCCAGTCCGCGCTCCTGGAGTGCATGGAAGAGCGCCAGGTAACCGTCGACGGCGGGACGTACCGGCTGGCCGAACCCTTCATGGTCGTGGCCACGCAGAATCCGCTGGAAATGGAGGGCACCTACGCGCTCCCCGAGGCCCAGAGGGACAGGTTCATGGCGCGGATCTCGCTGGGCTACCCGGACACGGCATCGGAAATGGAGATGCTCGAGACCCACCAGTCGGTATCGCCGCTGGATGCGGTTGTTCCGGTGGCCACCGCCCGCGACATCGCTGCCATGACGGCGCGGGTCCGGGATGTCTATGTCTCCGCCGCGGTCAAGGAATACACGGTGGCTATCGGAGCCGCCACCAGGGATCACCCGCAGATCCGCCTCGGGGCAAGCCCGCGGGCCCTGCTGCAGCTCCTGCGGGCTTCCAAGGCCCGCGCAGCCCTGGACGGGCGCGACTTTGTCCTTCCCGACGACGTCGCCCAGCTTGCCGGCGCAGTTCTTCCCCACCGCCTGATCCTGGAACGCAAGGCACTCGGCGCCGGGGAGACTCCCGCGACCGTACTGCAGGCCATCCTGGCGAAGGTGCCGGTCCCCCGGCCTCCCGGCGCCCAGCTTTCCGCCGCCCGGCCGTAACCGCCAGCCCGCCCGAGGAGGGCCATGCAGTCCAAAGTCAGTACGCGTATGCTCACCAGCCGCGGCTGGGCACTGGCCGCGGCCGGCGTCGTTGCACTCCTCAGCGCGCAGGTACTCGGACGCCGCGATCTTCTCCTGCTGGCAGTGTTCCTGATCCTGCTCCCCCTGGCCGCCGCATTGGCCCTTCGGCTCCTTCGTCCGGCCTTGACTGTGGAGCGCACCTTCGCCCCGGCCACGGCGCAGACCGGGACCGCCGTCAACATCTCCCTGTCCGTGACTCCAGTCCGGCCCTTCACGGCATCGGCAAAAATGCAGGAGGAACTGCCTCCCCGATTTGGCGCGAGCCCGCAGTTCCGGTTCCCGGCAAGCCGGACGGACCCCCGGGGAACCAGCAGATATGAATACCGGCTGCGCTCCTCCAGGCGCGGCATGTACCGGATCGGCCCGGTCAGCGCCGGATTCCAGGACCCCTTCGGACTGGCCCTGCTGCGCCACACCATCGGCGGAACGGACCCGCTGATCGTCAAGCCGGCGCCCGCTGAGCTTCCGGCAGGGGTTCTCGAGGGGTTGCGCGGATCAGACGGGCCCGTCGCTGCCCGTTTGCAGGGGGTCGCCAGCCAGGACGACGTGACCACCAGGGAGTACCGGCACGGGGATCCCATGCGGCGGGTGCACTGGTCGGCCACTGCCCGGCACGGCGAGCTGATGGTCCGCCAGGAGGAGCCGGTGACCACCCCGCGGGCGACGCTCATCCTGGACCAGCGTGAATCCTGTTACGACACCGGGTTCCTCTCACCGTTCTGGGCAGAGGCAGCCGATGGTTCCGCCCCGGCAAGCTCCGAGTCCTTCGAATGGGCTGTCTCGGCAGTCATGTCCATTGGCGCGCACCTGATGGAGCACGGTTTTGCCGTGCGTGTCCTTGATGTCCTTGCCCGGCCCGGCCTCGCCCGGTCGCCTTCTGCCGTGGACCCCGGGACGGACACCTTCACCGGTCCCGGCGGAATCGAGGATCTGGGAGAAGGACTGGCGGCCCTGGGCCTCGAAGCGCCGGGCGCAGGCGCGCCGGAGCCGCAGGCAGCGAAACTGCTCCGGCGCCGTACATCCGGCGTCCCGGGAGGGGCCCAGGCCTGGACCGGTCCGCAGCAGGCTCCGGGTGTCCGCGGCCCATTCGGCGACGTCCTCACGGAGGCCCTCCTCAGCCAAACGCAGCGCGGCCCCCTCGTCGTCGTCACCGGGGCCCTGACGGAAGCCGATGCCCGCCGGCTGGCACCGACCGGGGAGCTGGCCCCCGCAGCCGTTGCCCTCCTGGTCTGCGACCGCCCGGCTGCCGCGGCACCAGCACTGGCTGTCCTTCGGGAGGCAGGCTGGAGCGCGGTGGCTGTCGCCCCGTCCCGGCCGCTGGCCTCCGTCTGGTCGGAGACTCCGCCTGCCGGCCAGCGGACGGTTCAGTTGGGAGGCGGACGATGACGGCAACGGCGACCCGGCCCCGGCAGCGGCCGCAGGATCCCGGCACCCGCAGGCCCCGCACCGGCTCAGCCCAGCTGATGACCTCGGCTGCAGCGGCCGCGGCAGTTCTGCTGTGTGCGTTCAGCGTGCAGGGCGTATTGGAAGGCCTGGCCTGGATGTGGCCCCTCGCCTTCATTGTCGTGGCGGTGTCGACGTCGATGGCCTTGGCACGGTACTTGCTGCTGCCCACGGTCCTTGTCCCGGCGGCCGGGCTTGTGGTGCTCGCCATGTCCCTGACACTCGTTTTTTCCTCGGAGGACAGTTTCCTGGGCGTCATCCCTACGGCCGCCACCCTGGCCCGGGCGGAAACCCTGCTGGCAGAGGCGCAGAGTGTAGTGATCACGCAGGTCATTCCCGTGGTCCCGGATGCCGGCGTCGTTTTCATTGCCTGCCTGGCCATCGGCCTGGTCACGGTCCTGGTCGATACCCTGGCAGTAACCCTGCGGATGCCTGCAGCCAGCGGTTTGGGCCTCCTCACGATCCTGCTGGTTCCGGCGATCATCAAGCCCCAGAGTGTGGGCGCGGCCGGTTTCGCTGCTGCAGCGTCCGGCTTCCTGCTGGTCCTGGCCGCCGGGGTGTGGGAGGAGCGTGCAGCAGGCACCGGCCGCACGCTAAACCGAACGAAAGACGGCACGAAAAACCGGCCTTCCAACGCCCATGCAGCGGGAGCCCTGGGGATCGGGGCGGGCGCCGTACTCGCCGCCTTGCTGGTGCCCCTGGCAATACCGGGCTTCAACACGGGTGCTTTTCCGCAGGGCGCACGGATGGATTTCTTCGCCGGGGCAACTGGACTCAACCCCGTGGTCACCCTCGGGAACGACCTGCGCCAACCCACCGCGACCGGCCGCATCACCTACGCCACGGACTCCACCCGCCCGCTGTACCTCCGTTCCACGACGCTTGAGGACTTTTCCGGCAGCCGCTGGGCGCCGGACACGCGCTCGGAGGAGCGGCGCGTCGGAACTGGAGCGATGATCCCCCGGGAACCGGCCGGCCCTGAAATCGAAACCACCGTAACGACGACGCTCATTGCCTCGCAGTCCTACGCCAGCCCCTGGCTGCTGGCGCCGTACTCCCCGTCTTCGATCTCCGGGGCAGCCGGGGCATGGACCTGGGATCCGTCCACGATGACCCTCCTCTCGGCAGATGGCAGCGCCCAGGGTCAGTCCGGGTATGAGGTCCGCAGCTCTGTGCCCACGGTGACCAGCGAAAGGCTGTCGGCAGTGCAGCCGGCCCCGGCGGACGCCGTGGACGGGATTTTCACCGAGCTTCCGGACGATCTCCCGCAGATCATCCGGGATACCGCCCGCGAGGCCGCGTCCGGCAAGGACACTCCCTATGACCAGGCCCTGGCGCTGCAGTCCTTCCTCCGCGGCCCGCAGTTCAGCTATTCCCTCGACGCGCCTGTTGAAGGCGGTTACGACGGCAACGGGATGGACGTTCTTGCCCGGTTCCTGGAACAGCGCTCCGGCTACTGCGTGCACTTCGCTTCGGCAATGGCCGTGATGGCGCGCGAAGTCGGCATTCCCAGCCGGATGGGCCTTGGCTACGCACCCGGGCGTTCCACCAACCAGACGGCTGCGGGACCTGACGGGCAGGAATTGGACGAGTATGCGGTCGATTCCCGCGACGCCCATGCCTGGCCCGAGCTCTACTTCGAAGGTGTTGGCTGGGTGCGTTTTGAGCCGACCCCGTCCCGGGGTGTCGTACCCACTTATGCCATCCCCCGGCAAGCTAACGCAGCGTCCGCGATCCAGGCGGACAATGACCCGCGCGGCCTCGGTGCCGCGATCCCGGCGCCTGCCCCGTCCAGCCCTGCCCCGGGCCCCGAAACTGTTCCTGAAGAACCCGTTGAAACCGGCGGTGCGCCGGTAGCCGGCGTCGGAATCGCAGTGCTCGTGGCCGCAGCAGCCGTACTGGCGCCGTGGGCACTGCGGCGTCGCCGGACCCGGCTGCGCCGCAGCACCCATGGTTCCTCCGGCGGTGCCCGGCTGGCCTGGGCGGAAGCCACGGACCTGGGCCAGGACTACGGATACCACGCCATGACAGCGGACACCCCGCGGTCCTACGCGGACCGGCTGGTGACCGAGGCCGGGCTCACCGGGACCGCGGCAGCGGCGTTGCAACGGCTGCGCCGGGCCTACGAAACCGAGGCCTACGCTGCCCCGGCGCCCAGATCCGGCACCGGCACCGGCACCGGCACCAGCACCGGAGCAGGGTCTGCGCATCGGGTTGCCACAGTCCAGTCCACGTGGTCCGACGTCGAGTCCGTGGCCCGCGCACTGGGGGCTTCAGCGCCGCTGGGGACCCGGCTGCGTGCCATGTTCTTCCCCGCCTCGCTGGGGCGTGCCCGGAGGAAATGACGTCCCGGAAACCGGTCCTTAAAAAGCGGTGTCCCGCCACCTGTTGCTGACAGTGACGGGACACGCCGGCAGGCTACGCCAGGGCTGCTAGGCCGTGGGGTCGGCGATGCCGATGTACTGCGTGTAGAGGTACTCCTCGATGCCCTCGTCGCCGCCCTCGCGGCCCAGGCCGGACTGCTTGACGCCGCCGAACGGTGCCGCGGCATTCGAGACAACGCCCGCGTTCAGGCCCAGCATGCCGGTCTCCAGCTTTTCGCCGATCCGCAGGCCGCGGTTCAGGTCCTCGGTGAAGACGTAGGCGATGAGGCCGTATTCGGAGGCGTTGGCCAGCTTCACGGCTTCCGCTTCGGTGGAGAAGGTGATGACCGGAGCCACCGGGCCGAAGATCTCTTCCTTCAGGATCCGGGCGCCGGCCGGCACGTTCTTGAGCACGGTGGGCGCGTAGAAGTAGCCGGGGCCGTCCACCGGGGCGCCGCCGACAACGGCGGTGGCGCCGTGCTCCAGGGCGTCCTCGACGAGCGAGTGGACCTTGTCACGCGACTTGGCATCGATCAGCGGCCCAATCTTGGACTCGTCCTCGGTACCGCGTGCGGTGGTCAGCGCGCCGACCTTGGCGGCGAACTTCTCGCTGAACTCGTCAGCGATGTCTTCGTGGACGATGAAGCGGTTGGCTGCTGTGCAGGCTTCGCCCATGTTCCGCAGCTTCGCTGCCATGGCACCCTCCACTGCCTTGTCGATGTCGGCATCTTCGAAGACGACGAACGGAGCGTTGCCGCCCAGTTCCATGGAGGTCCGCAGTACCTTCTCAGCGGCGTCGCGGATCAGGCCCTGGCCTACCGGTGTGGAACCGGTGAAGGAGACCTTGCGCAGCCGGTCATCCTTCATGATCGGTCCGGTTACTTCACCGGCTTTCGTCGTGGAGACAACGTTCAGGACACCGGCGGGCAGCCCGGCTTCCATCATCACGGCAGCGAAAAGCTGCGAGGTCAGCGGCGTGAGCTTCGCGGGCTTGAGCACCATGGTGCAGCCGGCGGCCACTGCGGGAGCGATCTTGCGGGTGGCCATGGCCAGCGGGAAGTTCCACGGGGTGATGAGCAGGCAGGGGCCCACCGGCTTCTTGGTGACCATGATGCGGGACTTGCCGTCCGGTGCTGTGCCGTAGCGTCCGGTGACGCGGACAGCTTCCTCGGAGAACCAGCGCAGGAATTCGGCACCGTAGGCAACCTCGCCGCGGGCTTCAGCCAGCGGCTTGCCCATTTCCAGGGTCATGAGCAGCGCGAAGTCCTCTGCCCTGGCCGTAACAAGCTCAAAGGCGCGGCGCAGGATCTCGCCGCGGACACGCGGCGGAGTGGCTGCCCAGGACTCCTGCGCGTCTGCGGCGGCGTCCATGGCCGCTGCGCCGTCTTCGGTGCTGGCGTCAGCGATGCTCAGCAGCACCTTGCCGGTAGCGGGATCCTCGACGTCGAAGGTCTTCCCGCCGGCGGCGTCGCGCCATTCTCCGTTGATCAGCAGGCCGGTGGGAACCTGGGCCAGCAGTTGGGCCTCGCGGTCAGCGGTTACAGCCATGGGTGAGCCTCCATACGTACGTGGGTTTTCCGGATCACATTCGTCCGGTGCTGCCTTTACCGTAAAACGGGGACTGCCGGGTGTAAATGCGTACCTGCACAACACTCGGGGCAGATCACTGTGCACTTGGCCCGGGCGCGGCGCCGGCGGCTGTCGCTAGGGCTGAGTCCCCCGGGCGGCGAGCACGGCTTCGTAGAGTTCGCGTTTGCTGATCCTGGCATCGGAAGCGATCGTTGCAACCGCGTCCTTCAGCCGCGAGCCCTGGGCGATCAAGGCGTTGACCGCCTCCACATGGTCCTCGGGCGCCTCGGGTGCGGCGTCGCCTGCCCCGCCCACGACGACGGCGATCTCGCCTCGGATCTCGCTGGTTTCGGCCCATTCGAGCAGTTCGCGGAGCGGGCCCCGCAGAACCTGTTCGTGAAGCTTGGTCAGCTCGCGTGCCACCGCTGCCGGGCGGTCGCCTCCGAACGCGGCATCGAGGGCCCGCAGCATCACCTCAAGGCGGTGCGGGGCCTCGAAGAACACCATGGTCCGGCGTTCAGCGGAAAGCTCGTCGAGCCGCGCCGCCCGCTCCCCTGCCTTCCGCGGCAGGAAACCCTCAAAACAGAACCGGTCGGTCGGCAGGCCGGAGAGCGCCAGCGCCGTCAGCACGGCGGACGGTCCCGGAGCCGCCGTTACCGGAATGCCTTCGGCTGCTGCGGCTTCTACGAGCCGGTAGCCGGGATCCGACACGGAGGGCATTCCTGCGTCGGTGACCATGAGCAGGACCGCACCGCTGCGGACCAGGTCCAGCAGTTCGGGAGTCCGGGACTGTTCGTTGTGCTCGTGGTAGCTCAGGATGCGTCCGGTCGGGGTGATCTTCAGGGCGCTGACCAGGCGGTGCAGCCGCCGGGTATCCTCGGCGGCAATCACGTCGGCGCTCTGGAGCAGGTCGATCAGCCGGACAGTGGCGTCTCCCATGTTTCCGATCGGCGTAGCTGCCAGCACGATCTGGCCGGGTCCTACGGCACTCTCTGTGCCGGCGCCAACACTGCTGCCGGCAATATCGGGCTGCCGGGGTCCGTCCATGCTTGAGTCCACCCTCCAACCCTACGCGACACACTATAGAGTTGAGCGCGTGACCCTGCCCCTGACCCCCGCCCCGCCACGGGCTGAGGCAGCCCGGGTCCTGCCCCCGGGGAGTGCTTTCACACCGGAGGCCTTGCGCGAGAGGCTGCTGGGCGCGGCGCTCCCGTCCCGGCCCTGGATGTGGGCGGCCGCCCTGGGAGCGGCCCTGCTGGCCGGCGTGCTCCGCTTTGTCAGGCTGGGCGAAGTGGACACCCTGATCTTCGACGAAACCTACTACGTCAAAGATGCCTACTCCTATCTGGTCTCAGGCTATGAGCGTGCCTGGCCTGAGGACGCCAACGATTCCTTCACCTCCGGGAAGCCCGATGTCCTGCTTGAAGGTCCGGAATATGTAGTGCACCCGCCGGTTGGCAAGTGGATGATCGCCTTCGGCATGGCCCTTTTTGGGGCGGAGAGCAGTTTCGGCTGGCGCTTCTCCGCAGCCCTCACGGGCACCCTGACGGTGCTGCTGCTCGCCCTGATCGCCGGCAGGCTGTTCAAGTCCCCGCTGCTGGGCGCGGCAGCGGGTGTTCTCCTGGCCGTGGACGGCCACCATTTGGTCCATTCGCGGACCTCCCTGCTGGATGTTTTCCTCGCCTTCTGGGTCCTGGCCGCCTTCGGGGCGCTGCTCCTGGACCGTGACGACGGCCGCAGGCGCCTGGCCCGAAAACTCGGCGCACCGCCCGGAGCCTTTCCTTCGACGGCGTCACTGAGGACCGGTCCGTGGCTGCTGTGGCGTCCCTGGCGGCTCGCAGCAGCAGTGTGCCTGGGACTGGCAGTGGGCACCAAATGGTCTGCCCTGGGCTTCGTCGCCGTCTTCGGGGTGATGATCGTCCTCTGGGACATCTCTGCCAGGCGCGTCGCCGGCATCCGCTACTGGCCCGCAGGACTTGCGAAGGACGGTGTTCCGGCCTTCTTCACCGTCATTCCCGTGGCCCTGGCCACCTACACGGCGACCTGGACCGGATGGCTCCTCTCTTCGGATGCCTACGGCAGGCGGTGGGCCGAAACGAATCCGTCGGCGGCCTTCGGCTGGCTTCCCGACTCCATCCGCTCCCTCGCGGAGTACCACCGAAGCGCCGTCACCTTCCATAACGGCCTCAGCTCAGAGCACCCGTACGAGGCCAGTGCCTGGTCCTGGCTGTTCCTGGGCCGGCCGACCTCGTTCTTCTACGAGACACCTGCACCCGAGAGCCCCGGCTGCGGCTTCGAAAGCTGTGCCTCAGCGATCTCGTCAGTGGGCAACCCGCTGATCTGGTGGGCCGCCCTGCTCAGCCTGGGAGTGGCCCTGGCATACTGGATCGGCAGGCGGGACTGGAGGGCAGGCGCCATGCTCGCCGGAATTGCCGGCGGCTACCTGCCCTGGTTCGCTTTTCCGGACCGGACCATGTTTTACTTCTACGCCGTCGCTTTCGAGCCGTTCCTCATTCTTGCCCTGACTTTCACGCTTGGGCTGGTGCTTGGCCGGCCGGCTGACACGGCCCTGCGGCGCCGGCGAGGTGCGGTCATCGCAGCATGTTTCGTGGCTGCTGCTATTCTCGTCTCTGCGTTTTTTTATCCGGTCTGGACGGCCGAGAACATCCCTTACTCCGATTGGCGGCTCCGAATCTGGATGCCGAGCTGGATCTAGGTCTCACCGCAATTGTGCTTGCACAGAAAGGGAGTCGCAGTGCGCGAATCCTCCACCGACTTGTTCGTCGAGCTCCCGGACGACTCCAACATCACTGATCTCCTGCTGGCGACAGTCTCCCGGGCTCCCGAACGTCCCCTGTACGCCCGCAAGAAGGAATCCGGCTGGCAGGACGTCAGCGGTGCCTCGTTCCTCGCCCAGGTCACAGCCGTCGCCAAGGGGCTCATGTCCCAGGGCGTGCAGCCCGGAGACGCCGTAGCGGTCATGTCCGGAACCCGCTACGAATGGACGGTCGCTGACCTGGCGATCTGGTTCGCGGGAGCCGTGACGGTCCCCGTCTATGAAACGTCCTCCCCCAGCCAGGTCCAGTGGATCCTGCAGGACTCCGGTGCCCGCCTCGCGTTTGCCGGAGATGAAAACAAAGCACGCATTATTGCCTCCGGTGCGGCGGCGGCCGGACTGGACGTCCAGGTCTGGAAACTTACCGACGACGACGGCACGGACACGCTGTCCGGGCTCGCTTCCCTGGGCTCGGGTGTGCAGGACGCCGAACTGGAAGCTGTCCGTTCCTCCCGCGGCCTGGCCGACGCCGCCTCCCTGGTCTACACCTCGGGCACCACCGGGCGTCCCAAGGGCTGCGAAATCACCCACGGCAATTTCGCCCTGTTTGCCGTCAACGTCATCGAACTGCTTCCGGAGATGCTCAAGCAGCCCGGCGCCCGGACGCTGATGTTCCTTCCGCTGGCGCACGTGCTGGCCCGTGCCGTCCAGGTCGGCTGCCTCGCCGCCGGAGTGACGCTGGGCCACAGTGCCACTGCCGCCGAACTGGTCGACGATATGCAGTCCCTTAAGCCCACGTTCCTGCTTGCAGTTCCCCGTATCTTCGAAAAGATCTATGCCGGCGCAGAGGCAAAGGCCCAGGCGGCAGGCAAAGGCCGGCTGTTCGAAACTGCGGCGGCCACCGCCGTCGCCTATTCCGAGGCTGCGGACCGCGCGGCCCGGGGCGGCAAAGGACCATCCCCGGCGCTGCGGACCAGGCATGCCCTGTTTGACCGCCTCCTCTATCCGAAGGTCCGCAACGCCTTCGGCGGCCAGCTCAAGATCGCCATTTCCGGCGCCAGCCCGCTGAGCCCCCAGCTGTGCCACTTTTTCCGCGGTGCCGGGATCACGGTGCTGGAGGGGTACGGGCTGACCGAGACCACAGCGCCGGCGTCGGTCAATACGGTTCCGCTGACCAGGGTTGGCTCCGTGGGGCTGCCCATGCCGGGAAACGCGGTCCGGATTGCCGGCGACGGTGAGGTACTGGTCCGCGGCGTGGGCGTTTTCAACGGCTATCACCGCAATCCTGAGGCCACGGCCGAGGCATTCAGCGACGGCTGGTTCCATACCGGCGACATCGGTTCCCTGGACGAGGACGGTTTCCTCTCCATCACCGGACGAAAAAAGGACCTTCTGGTGACGGCGGGCGGCAAGAACGTTGCCCCGGGGCCGCTGGAGGAAAAGATCCGCGAGCACCGGCTGGTTTCGCAGGTCGTGGTGGTCGGGGAAGGCCGGCCGTTCGTTGGCGCACTCATTACCCTCGACGACGAAGCGCTCCACGCGTGGGCCGCGGAAAACGGCCTCGGGCTGAACAGCCTGCAGGCCGCGGAGCATCCCCAGGTCCTGGCACAGGTCCAGTTGGCGGTGGACGCCGCGAACTCCAGCGTTTCCCGCGCCGAACAGATCCGCCGCTTCACCGTTTTGCCCCGGGATTTCTCCCTGGACACCGGCCATGTCACCGCCACGCTGAAACTGCGGCGCCAGGCTGTCATTCAGGACTTCTCCGCCGAGGTGGAGAAGATGTACGCCAAGCAGCCTTAGCCCTGGTTCCGCAACGAGAAGGGCCCGCCCCCGGAGTCTGAACTGCTCAGTTCCGGGGACGGGCCTTCTGCGTTGCGGTCCGGCGCGCCTAGAGTGCCTCGAGGGAGTCGAGGTAGCGCTGCCGTGCCTCGTCGCGGGCAGCACGTGAACGTTCACGCCGCCGCTTGGTGGGCCAGGTAAAGACCATCACGAGAATGCAGGCCAGCAGGACTATTGCGGCAACGGTGCCTCCCGCGTCCATCCAGAACTGCGAGGGGAAGAGCCGGATCAAGGTGTCGTCCATCCGGAAGGTCCAGTTGCCCTGTGAGAAGAAAATGTTGTGCACCAAGGTGAAGAACTCTTCCCAGGCCACCACGGCGGCTGCCAGCAGCGCTGCAATCACGGCAAGCGTCACCACGGCTCCGGCAAACAGTGCGCGCCTGATCCCCCCGGGGCACCGGCGGGCCAGGTAGACGGCTCCCGCAATGCTCAGGAGCGCCATGCCGGCCGCGGTGAGGAAGGCCACCATCAGGACCGCCTTGACGTCGGCCATGTGGGACACTTCCGTGGCGAGGTACAGGGGTTCTCCCCGAGGCGTCACCAGCTCTCCCAGGTAGCGCGGGGAGGAAAAGTTCAACAGGTAGTCCACCGCGTAGGAGCCGTAGGTCATCCGGTCCTCGGTGGTAAACCCGAAGCTGTCGGCCGGGAAGCCCGGCCGGTGGTACTCGACCCAGAGAAAGACGGGCGTGGCGACGGCCCGGATTGCGGCGGCAAGCAGCATCACCGGGAAGAAAGCCGCGATGGCGACCTGGATGATGCGCGCCAGCACAGGCTTCGCGGCAGCAGCACGCTCACGCTCGGTGTGGCGGCGGCGGGCCTCTTCCTCCGAAATGCCCGGAACATCGGCTGGCTGATCCTGCGCTGCGGGGCCCGTGGAAACGGGTTCCCCGTCCGCCGGCCCGTACCAGGGGCCGCCCTCTGCTTCGGTATCCTGCGGGCGGTTCCGGACCGGGCCGGAGGCAGCCTCCGCATCGGGAAGGCCGGACCCCTGTTCCGCCGGGTCTGCCGTGCCCTCGCCGGTGGATGCCTGCTCGTAACGGCTGAGGTTGGGCATGGTGCTCGCAGCCCGCATGGGCAGCTTGCTGCGCTGGGCCACCGAAGGATGACCGCCGGGAACCTCGTCCCGGGCGGCCGGCGCAGCCGCGGTGACGGGTTCAGCCGGCGCCGGTGACGCCGGCTGCCCGGACTCGTCCGAGCCTGGCGCCGGGGTGGAAGCTGGGGTTGGAGCCCGGCCAGCTTCTTCAGCCGGGGCTGCGGCTTCAGGCGGAGTTGCGGATTCAGCCGGGGTTGGGGCTGCAGCCGGGGTTGGAGCTTCAGCGGGATCCGCGGCAGGAGTCCTGCCGTCCGCGTCCTGACTGCCTCTGGAACTCTCCGCTCCCGTCAGCCCGGCAAATTCCGCGTCCCACGCATCGTGCTCGGCAGGCACATAATCCGCTGCACGCCGGCGCTCAGCGGTACCCTCGGCGTGGCTGCCGCTGACGATCGTCTCGCTCGCGTCGCTGGGGCCGGCGTCGTTCCCGTTAGTGGGCGCACCTAAGGGTGCGCGTTCCGTCGTGGGGTCTTGGTCCTGGCTTGCCACTGCTTCGTCTCTCATCCCAATCCTGTATGAAGTCACCGGTGGTGGGGGCTCCGGCTTCGTCCTCTTTAGACCCTACCGGGGACGGCACCCGGTTTACGGGTGCCACCCCGAACCATGCCGGGTCACTGGACCGGCTGCCGGTTTCAGGCGGCCCGGACCGATGCTTCCCCTGCATCGCGTGCCAGCAGGTCGCCCCGGTAACCTGCCTGGCAGGCACGTTTGCCCAGGATGAGGGTGTAGGCCCAGTAGGCAGCGAAAACGGCTGCACCAATGCCGATCCGCAGCCAGGCGGGCAGGCCGCTGGGCGTGACGAACCCTTCCACGAGTCCGGAAATGAACAGGACCACTACCAGGCCCAGCGCCACGGTCATCAGCGAACGGCCTTCCTGGGCCAGCGCCGTCATCCGGGTCCTGGGTCCCGGCGAGACCAGCGCCCAGAAGATCTGGAGACCCGCTGCCGCTGCCACGAAGATGGCCGTCAGTTCCATAAACCCGTGGGGAAGGATGTAGGTAAAGAACACGTCGAGCTGTCCAAAGGAGGCCATCATCCCGCCGGCCGTCCCCACCCCGATGGCGTTTTGGTACAGGATGTACGGTCCCCAGATTCCGGTAACGCCGAAAGCAACGGCCTGCAGCGCAATCCAGGCGTTGTTGGTCCAGACCATGCCGGCGAAGGATGCAGCGGGATTCTCCGAGTAATAGTTCACGAAGTCCGACTCCACGTACCGGCGCAGCTCGGCATCGGTGCCCATCGCCGCCAGCACGCCCGGGGTGTTCACTACCCAGGCTCCCGCCAGCCACGCCACTGCCGTGAACAGCACTCCGACGGCGACCGTGAGCCAGCGGACCCGGTAGAACGCGGCGGGCAGGGAGTAGACGAAGAACCCGGCGAGGTCTTCGAAGAAGTTGGAACGGGCACCGGTAAACCGTGTCCGGGCCCGTGAGAGCCGCATGGACAGGGAAGCAGAAAGTGCGCCTTCGGGGGCGACGGAACGGATGACGGACAGATGCGTCGACGCGCGCTGGTAGAGCTGCAGCAGTTCATCCGCTTCGGCTCCGGTCAACCGGCGGCGGGAGGTCAGTTCGTCAAGCCGCTCCCAGTCATCCCGGTGCACTGCGGCGAAGGCATCCATATCCACCTCTTCACCCTAGCGCTACGCCCGGCCGCCCGGCCTCCGCGCCGCGGCAGGACCCGCCGCGGCAGGACCGGGCGGAGGGACGCAGCAGGACCGGGCGGAGGGACGCGGCAGGACCGGGCACCGGGACCTTCCGCAGAATGCCCGGGAGAGTCGGTAAAGTAGGTCCGGACCAAGCAGCCGGCAGCGCCGGGCGCAGTCCCGGATGGAGCGAACCGAACGTGAGGCAGGCATGAGCACGGTAGTGACCGGTGAGGCCGTAGTCCTTGAGCTCCGCCCCGCCTCGTTCGCAGCCCGGGCGCTGGGCACCATCATCGACGTCACCGCGCAGCTGCTGCTGCTGGTGCTTCTGTTTTTCCTGGTCGGAAACGCGCTGGACGGAACACTGGATGACGCCCTGACCCGCACCCTCCTGCTGGTCTCCGTTGTGCTCATCTTCCTGATCCTGCCCGTCACCGTTGAGACGCTATCGCGTGGCAAGTCCCTGGGAAAGCTGATCATGGGCCTGCGGATCGTGCGTGATGACGGCGGCGCGGTGCGGTTCCGCCAGGCCTTTACCCGCGGCATCCTCGCGGTGCTGGAAATCTACATGCTTGCGGGATCCCTGGCCTTCGTGACAGCCGTTTTCAACGAAAAGTCAAAGCGGCTCGGCGACATGCTTGCCGGAACTTACGCGTTGCGCGAGAGGGTCAAGGCAGAAATCCCGCCCGTCGTGGTGATGCCCCCGGAACTGGCGCCGTGGGCACAGCTGGCGGACATTGGCCGGCTGCCTGATCCCCTCTCCCGCAGGGTGTCCCGCTTCCTCGCACAGTCGCTGCGGATGACTCCCCATGCCCGCGCTTCCCTCGGTGAATCACTGGCAACCGAGGTATCTGCCTACGTCTCTCCCCCGCCCCCGGCGGGCACGCTGCCGGAAAACTATCTGCGCGCTGTGATGGTGCAGCGCCGCGAACGTGACTTCGCACGGCTAAGCGCGCAGCGCGAACGGACCGGCACGCTGGGCTCCCGGCTGCACCGGCTGCCGTTCGAAGACCGGTAGTACCCGGGCAGACAAAACGCCGGAGGCGCCGCGGAAAACCGCAGCGCCTCCAATAATGTGTTTGCCTTCGGACCGTAGCGGTCCGTTAGTTAGTAGCGGTAGTGATCCGGCTTGTAGGGTCCGGCTACGTCCACGCCAAGGTACTCTGCCTGGCTCTTGGAAAGCTCACTCAGTTCCACGCCCAGGGCATCAAGGTGCAGGCGGGCGACCTTCTCGTCCAGGATCTTGGGCAGCACATACACCTGGTTGGCGTACTCCGGGGTTCCGTCTTCCTTTGCCTGGCCGAACTTGGTGAACAGTTCAATCTGCGCGATGGTCTGGTTCGCGAAAGAGTTGGACATCACGAAGGACGGGTGCCCGGTGGCGTTGCCCAGGTTCAGCAGGCGTCCCTCGGAGAGCACGATGATGCTCCGCTGGGTGTCAGTGCCCTCGTCGAAGATCCATTCGTGGACCTGCGGCTTGATTTCGACCTTGCGGATGCCGGGGACCCGGGCCAGGCCGGCCATGTCGATTTCGTTGTCGAAGTGGCCAACGTTGCCCACGATCGCCTGGTGCTTCATCTGCGCCATGTGGGAGGCCATGATGATGTCCTTGTTGCCCGTGGTGGTGATGAAAATGTCCCCCTGGCCCACCACGGACTCCAGGCGTGCCACCTGGTACCCGTCCATGGCTGCCTGGAGTGCGCAGATCGGGTCGATTTCCGTAACAATCACGCGGGCGCCCTGGCCGCGCAGCGCTTCTGCGGCACCCTTGCCGACGTCGCCGTAGCCGCAGACGACGGCGACCTTGCCGCCGATCAGTGTGTCGGTGGCACGGTTCAGGCCGTCCGGGAGTGAGTGGCGGATGCCGTACTTGTTGTCGAACTTGGACTTGGTGACCGAGTCATTGACGTTGATGGCCGGGAAAAGAAGCTGGCCGTCAGCGGCCAGCTGGTAGAGCCGCAGCACGCCGGTCGTGGTTTCTTCGGTGACGCCGCGGATGCCCTTGGCGATTTCCGTCCACTTTCCGGGAGCCTCGGCCAGGGACCGGCGGAGGGTGTCCAGGATGACGGTGTACTCGTAGGAGTAGTCAGGGTCGTCTTCGGCCGGGTTGGCAGGCACAGCACCCGCAGCTTCGAACTCGACGCCTTTGTGGAGCAGGAGGGTGGCGTCGCCGCCGTCGTCCAGGATCATGTTCGGGCCGCCGGAACCTTCCGGCCAGGTGAGGATCTGCTCGGCCGTCCACCAATAGTCCTCGAGGGTTTCGTTCTTCCAGGCGAAGACGGGCACGCCCTGCGGGTCCTCGGGCGTGCCGTTGCCAACGACGACGGCTGCGGCTGCTTCGTCCTGGGTGGAAAAGATGTTGCAGGAGGCCCAGCGGACCTCGGCGCCGAGCGCCGTCAGGGTCTCGATCAGGACGGCCGTCTGAACGGTCATGTGCAGGGAACCGGCAATGCGGGCCCCTGCGAGCGGCTGGCTGGGTCCGAACTCGCGCCGCAGCGCCATCAGGCCGGGCATCTCGTGCTCGGCCAGGCGGATCTGGTGGCGGCCCGCTTCAGCGAGGGACAGGTCGGCGACCTTGTAATCGATGCTCACGGGTGCAGCTCCTCAGTTCCGGTGGTGTTGTCAGCGGAGGCTTTCGCAGCGTGGGGCAGCAGGACGGGAATGCCCTCCTCGATGCCGTAGCGCACGGGTTTGCCGTCGGGTCCGGGAGCGGTGGACACCAGCTCGTCACCGGAGCGCTGCAGGGGGGAATGGGTCTGCGGGCACCGCAGGACATTCAGGAGGTCGGCGGTCAGGTTAGCCATGAATACAGCACTTCCTTGCGAAACGGTTGGTTGCACCGGCCGCGTAACGTCACCGGCAGATGGGTCCCAGCCTATCGCGTGAAGGTTCCCGAAACCGAAGTCAGCTCTGTTCGGTGACTTGTTCGCGCAGCACACGCAGGTGGGAACGGCGTGTTCCCAGCTCTGCCGGGGGTTCAAGCGCGTGTTTTCCACTGCGCCTGGTCTGTTCGGGCTCAGGAGCCGGTTCTTCGGCTTCCGCCTCGCGCACGGCATCCACCAGCGCGGAAAGCTCATCCGGGCCGGGGGTGCGGGGCTGGCTGCCGTATTCCAGCCGGAGTACTTCCCATCCCCGGGGCGCGGTAAGCCGCTGTGCATGCAGCTCGCACAGGTCATAGCAGTGGGGTTCGGCATACGTTGCCAACGGACCCAGTACGGCCGTCGAATCGGCGTACACGTACGTCAATGTTGCGACGGCGGCCTGCCGGCACGCTGATCGTGAACAAAGACGTAAGGATCCCACGGAGGAATACTCTACCCCGGCAGGACCTGCGCGGGCGCAGCCACGCCGCGGCGGGCAGGCACTTTCCCTCCCCGCCGGACAGTCTCTCCCCCGGCGCGGTGCGCCGGGCTAGAGTGGTTCCATGCCTGAAGGATCGTCCTGCCGGATACGGCTGGAGAGCGGATCCGGTGCTGGGTCTCCGGATCCGGTTTATCCGCGCCCGTTCCGCAGCCGCCGCCGCAACCGCCATGGACGCGGCCTGCGCGGCGAGCTCCTGCCCGCCCACCTGGCGGGTTCGCGCACCCGCGCGGAACGCTTTGACGAGTGGGTGATGGAATCTGCACAGCGCCTTGAGCGGCTGTGGGGCGAGGACATCCAGTCCTACCAGTTCGTGGTCCAGGAAATACCGGAGGGGCTTGAAGAACTGCTCCGCCGGGGCGGCTCCATTCCGCTGGCGGCAGCTGCCCCCGGAAACGGTCCCAAGCCGCCCGTGATCACCATCTACCGCCGGCCGGTCGAGTCGACTGCGCGCGGGCTGGTACCGGTCAGCGAACTGATCCACGACGTCGTGGTGGAACAGCTCGCGTCGCTGATGAACATGGACCCGGAAACCATCGATCCGACCTACGGCCGTTTCCGGCCGCTCTAGGCGGCCCGAACAGGCAGCGGTTCCCAGTACCGGAGACTAGTACCCGAGGCCAACCTGCGCGGTCCGGCTGCCGGCGCTTCCGGCAGGCAGCGGCAGGACGGAGATGCCGGGACCTTCGCCGGTAACCAGCTGGGCTCCGTAGACTGCCTCGCCCACGGCACTGACCAGCACACCGGAGAGCTCTCCGGAACCGATGTCCTTTGCTGTGAGGCTCAGCGTGCGTCCTGCCGGAACGGCCACCGCTTTTTCCTGCTGGAGCACCCCGTCTTTTCCGACCGCCCGCACCCGGATTTCGGCGGGTCCGTCCGGAGCGGTGAAGACCAGTGCCGAGCCGCCGCCGGGAGCGGCGACGACCAGGTGTTCGCTTCCCAGCCGTGTGTCCGCCGGAGCGACAGCCAGGTCAATGCGTTCGTCCGGCTCGGTGCCGCGGCTGAAGACCGCTGCGGCGGCAACTGCCACATCGGCGGTCAGATCCAGCGAGTACGTTCCCGCGGGCAGGTCTGCCAGCGGGATCCGGCCTGCCGTTCCGGCCGGCACGCTGAAGACGCCCCCGCCCGGGATCTGCACTTCGCCCTTCGGTCCAAAGACCCGCAAATGGACCGCGGCGTCCGTGGTTCCCGGGACGGCCACAGTCAGGAACGGCCGTACTGACCCGTGCCCGTCCTGTTCCGCCAGCTCCTTGATGGTGTCCGGGGACTGGAGATCGACGCCGGTGATGACCTGCCGCGGCGCCGGCGCCGCGGTGGGCTCGATAATCTCCACGCCGCCGGGCGTCAGTCCGCGCAGGATGCTCTGTTCGACAACGGCGGTCACCGGGCCGCCCGAGCTGCGGACGCGGACAGCGAGGGACTCCTCGTTGGCAGCGAAGCCGGCCAGCACAAGGGAGCGGCTTTCACCGGGCGCGACGACGATGCCGCGGCTGCCGGCGGCTTCGATCCGGCCTTTGGCGCCATGCAGCTCCAGGTCGACCGTGGAGGGTGTCACCGACGGATTGGTCAGGCGCAGGACTGCGGTTGCACCGACGGTTGTGCGGGCTCCGACCAGCCACATGTCATTTTCCGCCACTTGGCAGTTGGCTGCCGCCAGGCCGGCCAGGTCGCCGTCGTTCGCCGTGTACCCGAGTACGGCGTTTGCCGCGGCCTGCTCCTTGCCGCTGGGTTCTGCCTTCAGCACCGTGGCTTCGGCGGCCGGCGCGTTGGAGATGACTCCGCCAAACCGTGAACCGGTCAGCGGAACCTCGCTTCCGGCGTCGATCCCGGCCACTCGTTCGCCCTCAGCCAGCGTGCCCAGCTGCGCTGCCGGCAGCGTCGACCCGGTTCCTCCCAGGACGACGGCGTTGACCGTTGTGGTTGCCGACTCCGACACCGGGTTGTAGTCCGCATCGGTGCCGCCGGCGTTGCCCGCCAGGAGGCGCAGCGGTTCGGGGCAGACGGCAGTCAGCGCTCCGGCCGGAACTTCCGTGGCCGGCGGCTGCACCGTCAGGCTTGATCCCGGCGGCGCGGCTATCGCTGCAGCGGTCACCAGTGCACCGGCAGCTCCCAGCAGGACGACGCCGGAAACGACGGTGTAGGCCGTGGTGCGGCGGGCCTGTCGGCGGCTGCGTGCTGCGGACCGCGAGGCTTCTCCGGAGATCGGCATCAGCGGACTCCTTCTGTGGAACTCTTCGATGGGGCGCTCTCGGAAGCCTTGTCCGGACTGTCCGTCCTGGACTGCGCGGCAGGCTGCTTCGGCTTTTCGGGCCGGAGCCTGCGAACCCGGCTGCGTTTCTTCTCCGGTCTCGGCTTGGCCACGCTGCGGCGGCCGGGCTGGCCCGGCGGTACGGGTTCGCCGGCAGTGCCGGGTTCATCCGCCGAAGCACCGGTGTCCTCCGCCTCCGCGTTGTTGTGGCTGCTTGGCACCCGCACAGGTCCTTGCTTGCCGGGCAGCCGCACCACCCCGGACCGCGCCGGGGTGGGGACGGCCAGGAGCAGAGTCAGGCCGAAGACGGCGATCTGGAGGATCTCCGTCCAGGGTTCCCAGGCGCTGCGGTAATCAACGCTGAGCCTGCCGCCGTCCGCGGGAAGCATGAAGGCCTGTGCCCACGAGTTGGTGGAAGCCGTCAGATTCCGGCCGTCAAGGTTTGCGTGCCATCCGGGATCAGCGCGTTCAGCCAGGACAAGCATCCGGCCCTCATCCCCTGCCGGAATGTCCGTGCTGACCGCAGCCGGCCCCGAGGGGACCAATGCGACCGTCCGGCCGGAGGCATCCAGGATGCGGGCCCTGGCTGTCTGTCCGGCTGCAGCCTCGGTTCCTTCGGCGTCCAGTGCTCCCGTCACGCGCCATAGCCAGCCGGAGTCCGTTTCCCCTACAGCAGTCAGGCCGGGAACGGCGTCCATGCGGTCCGCCAGGAGTTGGGCCGCAGTATCGGAGGTCTGCAGGACGATGAAACCGACGCCCAGCCGGGCCAGCTCAGGCCTGGGATCCACGCCAGTGCCGGCCGTAATGACGGCGACAGCCCTGCGGAGCTCCGAGGTCGCCTCGTCGTCGGCCGCCAGCGACTCGCGCCCGGGCTCACCTTGGACTCCCCTTGCCGCATAGGCAGCGTTCAATCCGTCCAGGGTGCTCCCCCCGGAGCGCATGAGTGTTGCCGTGACGTCACCGCCCTCCCCGGTTCTCAGCACCAGCGAGCGGGTTTGGTCGGGGCTGTTGCCGCGGTCGGCAGCGGTGGCGGGAAGGGTCCGCGGTTCGGTCGCCCGGATGGCCGGCCTGGTGCCGGGCTGGGCTCCGCCGGTCCCGGCATCCGCGGCGGTTCCCGTTGTCTGCGGGATAACCCAGGCGGCAAGGCTTGCCGCCGGTCCGGCAGCGAGGAGCACGCCGGCGGCGACTGCCAGGGCAGTGACGGGCCGGCTCACGCTCCCGCTCGGGGACGTGCGTGCAGCAAGCAAGGCGTCCATGGCCACCAGCGCGGCGCAGAGCTGCGCGAAGAGGGCTGCCGAAATGAGCGGGGCGGGATAGGGCGTCACCAGCGCAGTGGCGGAGCTGCCCGTGGCAAGGTAGGCGCTGGCTCCGGCCAGGGCCAGGGCCGCGAGGCTGAGCACCCAGGCCAGGCGTACGACGCCGGTGCGGTGCCTGGTGAACAGGCCCGCCGCGGCGACTATGATCACCGGCGCACCGATGATCAGCGCCAGGACCAGGGCCCATGGCCCCGGAGGAAGGAAGTCCAGTGCGGGCACGGGATCCGCCGCGTCGAACGCGGCCGGGTAGCCCAGTACCTGCTGCCACAGGGCCGCAGGCGTGAAAGCCAGCGGAACACCGGGATCAGCGGCGGCAGCGCGCAGGTTTCCTGCCGCAGAAAGCACGACCGGAAGCAGCAGCGCAGCCGGCGGCAGCAGCGACCACCACAGGGTGCGCGCCCGGGACCGCAGGCGCACCGAAAGAATCAGCACGGTCAGTGCGCCGAGAACCAGGAGCAGCGGAGCGCTGGCCGTCAGCACGGCAAGGAGAAGCCCTGCGGCGGCAGCGGCTGTCCAGGACGGAGTTCCATGGACACCCGGTTTGCGCGGCGAAGCACCCTCGTGGGCCATGGTCGGCTCGCTCGTGCCCGCGCCGACCGCCCGGGCCATGGCCAGGACCGTCACCGGAAGCACAATGTGGGCGATCACGGACCCGAGGCGGCCTTCACCCAGCGCAGCCTGCAGCGCAGGCACTGTCCCCCAGAACAACGCAGCCCAGAACCGCAGTCCGCTGCGGCGGGTCAGGACACCGGATGCGAACCACGCGCTGAGCCCGGCAAGGGGCATCGCCAGGAAGACCAGCACCACCACGGCAGCGTTGGGATTTCCCAGTCCGGCCGCGCCCAGGAGCCACAGCACGTAGTCGAAGGGATCACCGTGACCGGGATAGCCCGCACCAACTTCGGCCCACCAGCCGCTGGCGTTGGTCCAGATTCCGCCCAGTGTTCCCGAGAGCGGGAGCAGCGCACCGCCGGTGAGCGCCGGCGCCCCCAGGAACCGGTACAGCCCGGCCATGGAAAGGGCGCCGAGCAGGACGACGGCGGCAAGTGCCCCGGCACCAACCCAGCTGCGTCCGGCGGCGAGGGATGTGAAGTCATCGTGCGCATCGCCGCTCGGTTCGTACGTTTCCGTGGGGGTGCGGTGCAGGGAATTGGCCTTGGCGGCTGCATCGGCCTCATGGACTGACCGGCGGTGCTCCCGGACTTCCCGGGGCCCGGTAACCAGGGCGCGGACCGCACTCCGGGGCCGTTTCCGCGTTGCAGCGGCTTTCCGCCGTCCCCGGTACAGGTCGACGGGGCGCAGGACGCCGGCAATGCTGGAGAGCAGGGAATTGGCGGCGTAGCCGGGATCCTTGGCGAGCATGCCGAGGAAGAACCTTCCAAAGCCGCCCAGGACAGCTCCCACTGCCAGGAAGGGGATCTGCCATCCCGGTGCATGCTTGAGGCGCAGGTAAATTTCCGCCTTGCGCGCAGCGCGGGCGGTGGCAGCAGTGTTGGGCCGGTTTCCGGCATGCCGGACCCTTGCCGACGGGACGACCACCACGCGGTTGCCGGCAAGCCGGTTCCGCCAGCAGAGATCAATGTCGTCGCCGGTTCCCGGCAGTCCTGGATCGAAGCCGCCCAGCGCGTCCCAGACATCGCGGCGGATCAGCATTCCGGCGGAGTTCACGGCGAAGATGTCGCTGCGCGAGTCGTACTGGCCCTGGTCCAGCTCGTCGACATCCACCATGGTCACGCGCTCAGCCCAGCGGCTGACGGAAACGCCAACGTCGATGAGTTTGCGGGGATTCTCCCAGTCAACCTGCTTGGTGCCCGCAATCGTCACCGATGGGGCCAGCTCGACGGCACGGAGGAGTTCCGCGAGGGCCGTGGCATCGGGGGCGGAGTCATCATGCAGGAGCCAGAGCCACTCCACGCTGTCATCGGCCGGGCCGGAGCGGGCGGGCAGCTGGGCCAGCCCCGTCTTGACCGCGGCACCGAATCCGGCACGCGCAGGCGCGCCCGTGACTGGGCTCCCTACGGGAAGCCCCAGCTGGAGCAGGGAGGCCGATGCGTCAGTGGACCCGACGTCGACACCAATACAGGCATCTGCCGGCCGGGTCTGGGCCTTGAGGGCGGAAAGAGTTTCGGGGAGGTACTCGGCTCCGTTGTGGGCAACCACAACGGCGCATACTCGGACGTGCGAAAGAATTAGACTGCCTGCTTTCGAAGGCGCCGGCGTTCCCGCTCGGACAAACCGCCCCAAATTCCAAAGCGCTCGTCATTGGAGAGTGCGTATTCCAGGCACTGGGAACGGACGTTGCATGCGGCGCAGACTTTTTTGGCATCGCGGGTGGAACCGCCCTTTTCAGGGAAGAACGCTTCCGGGTCCGTCTGGGCGCACAGCGCATCAGCCTGCCAGCCCAGGTCGCCTTCGTCGGCGTAGGAATCCCCAAAGCCGGGAAGCCCAATCCAGATCTTGCGTTCCTCGGTCTCTGCCGGTGCCGGGAAAAGCGAGATGGGCGGATCAAGGAGATCAGCGGGATCGGGCGCTTCCTCTCCCCCGGCCAAAGCCTCGTGGGCGGCGAGGAAGGCCGTTGCGGCGTCCTCAAGGCTGGCAGCACCTTCCCGGTAGCGGTCGGCTGCTTCCGGATCCGCGGGGTCGACATACCAGTCGACGGGTACGCCCCGAGAGCCGTAGCTGGCCGAAGCCTGCGCGGCGATGTCCGTCCGGTCCTGCATTTTGTCTGCTTGCCCCATGGAGTCCTCCCGGTGTAAATGCCCCAGCAGCGGATATCTGGATTCACACAGGCGACAATCAGCCTGCTGTGAACGCATGTCGGTCATGGTTTGCTGGAACAAATCCGTTCCCTAATTACACGCGTGTAATACGTCCCCGTCAAGCTGTTTCGGCATCCTATAGAGTCGGAGGCGTCCGGCGTCGGCGCGCCACGCCGTAAATTTGCGCAGGACTGTCCCTCTGAAGTCCGCCGGAATCCACCAGCACGCCTCACCGAAAGCCAAAGCCATGACGGAAAACCCGGTCCCATCCATACTGTCCACGCTCCGGACTGAGCAGGCTACCTCACCTGCGCTGATCTGGTACGGACCTAACCACGAACGGATTGAGCTCTCCGGGAAGGTCCTGGACAACTGGGTTGCCAAGACCTCGAACTTCCTGGTGGAGGAACTGGACGCTGAACCGGGGACCACTGTCCAGCTTGAACTGCCCGTGCATTGGAAGACCCTTGTATGGGCTCTCTCCGCCTGGCAGACCGGCTGCTCAATTGCCCTATCGGCAGTCGACGGTGCACAGGTAAGGGTTACGTCGGAGGAACCTGCTTCGCGTTCGGCAGGCGAAGTTGTGGTTGCGGCGGCTCTCCCGGCCCTGGCCATGTCCTGGCCGGGGCAGCTCCCGGCCGGAACGGTCGATTACGCGGCCGAAGTCCGCGCCTACGCTGACACTTACGCCGGTGAGGAATACCGGGACTCCCCCGCGGTGGCTGTGGCTGCCGGGGCCGAACCGGGCACGGCGTTCACTGATCTTTTGGCCCGGCATGCCCCCGAGGGTGCCGGCTCCGGCCACCAGGTGCTCCTGGCTCCCGCAGAAGCCGGCATGTCCGGCGTCCTGGCTGCCGCGCTGGGCGTGTGGGCCTCGGGAGGCACCCTGGTGCTGCTGGGCGAGGGGGTGCAGTCCACTGAACGCCTGATGGCCGCTGAAAGGGTTACTGCTCGGCTTGGGGCTTGAGCGGCTTGCCCGGCTCTGCGACTGACTGGGAGCGCGGCCTGGCCTGCTCCGGTACCGACTCGGCGGGCTGCCGCTCCGGATGGAGGGTCAGCTCCATGGCGTCCTCCACCGCTTTGTCCGCCGGGACGGCGTTGAAGACCCAGTAGCGGTAGGCCAGGAACCTGACGATTGTCGCTACGCCGATTCCGACAACGCCGGCCATGAACAGGGTTCCGTTGTCCGTGATGCCCATCGGGTAGCGGGCAATCCAGGTGAACCCGGTGGAAATAAAGATGCCCACACCGTTGATCAGGATGAATTGGGTGAACTCCTTCGCCACATTCGTCTGCCGGCGGTGGCGGAAGGTCCACCAGCGGTTCGCCACCCAGGAAAAGAGGGTCGCGATAGTGGCACCGGCGAACCGCGCCTTGGCGGGACTGCCTTCCATGATGGAGTGCATGAAGAACCACGTCAGGCCGTTATCGACCACGAACGCGACCGCGCCCACGGTGCCGAATTTCGCCACTTCACGCCAGAAGGCGGACGCGAGCGACCTGAGCCAGGAAATAAAACGTGTGATCATGACCCTCCGCGGCCAGTAGTGCCCGAAGAATGATTCCTGTCCGGGCGGGGCTATCCCCGTGCGCTGGCACGGCGGAAAGACCATAGTTTACCCGCTGATGATGGGAACTGGCCGGGAGGGGTGCCCGGAACCGCTGACACGGAGCGGGAATGGGCCCCGCTTTCGGTAACCTGTAGAGGTGAGATTTCCAATAATCGGCGTTGTCGGCGGCGGCCAGCTAGCCCGGATGATGGCCCCGGCGGCCACTGAGCTCGGGTTTGAACTGCGTGTCCTGGCCGAAGCACCAGACGTTTCCGCTGTTCCCGCAGTCTCCCGCTCCGTCGTCGGCGACTACACCGACTACGCCCAGCTGCTCGAGTTCGCCAAGGACGTCGACGTCCTGACGTTTGACCACGAGCACGTTCCCGGAGAGCACCTGCGGGCGCTGCTGGCGGAGGGCGTCAACGTCCAGCCCGGCCCTGACGCCCTGCTCCATGCCCAGGACAAACTGGTGATGCGTGCTGCAGTGGACCGGCTGGGCCTGCCCAACCCGCGCTGGGCCGCCGTATCAAGCGTCGCGGACCTGGTTGACTTCGGTAAGGCCGCTGGCTGGCCCGTAGTACTGAAGACCCCGCGCGGCGGTTATGACGGCAAGGGCGTCCGGATCATCGACGATGCCGCGGCAGCCGCCGAAGCCGCAGACTGGTTCACCGGCCCGCCCCTGCTGGCTGAAGAGAAGGTCCCGTTCACCCGCGAGCTGTCCGCCCTGATCGCCCGCACACCGGGCGGCCAAAGTGCTGCCTGGCCCGTGGTGCATTCCATCCAGGTAGACGGCGTCTGCGACGAGGTCATTGCACCGGCTCAGGACCTGGATCCGGACACTGCAGCTGCAGCGGCCGCCGCAGCGCTGCGGATCGCGGACGAACTTGGTGTCACCGGCGTGATGGCAGCAGAACTGTTTGAAACGCCCGGCCGCGGCGTCGGGTTCCTGTTCAATGAACTGGCGATGCGGCCGCATAACTCCGGCCACTGGACTATGGACGGATCCGTCACGGGCCAGTTCGAACAGCATCTGCGCGCAGTCCTTGACCTCCCGCTGGGCAGCACCGGGCTCCTTGGCGAAGTCGTGGTCATGAAGAACTTCCTGGGCGGAGACAACCCGGATCTGTTCAAGGGCACGCGGGCAGCGATGGCCGCCGTTCCTGCCGCGAAGGTCCATAATTACGGGAAGTCCGTCCGTCCCGGCCGGAAGATCGGACACGTCAACGTGGTCGGCGCGGAGGTCTCGGATCTTCCATCCGTGCGCAGCAGCGCAGAACTGGCAGCCGCCATTATCCGGGACGGCCGGGAACCTATCGAGGAGAAGGCATGAGCACCGCCAAAACGCCGCTGGTCGGCCTGGTCATGGGGTCTGATTCAGACTGGCCGGTCATGGACGCTGCCGCAGCGGCACTGGCGGAATTCGGCATTCCGTATGAGGCCGACGTCGTCTCCGCGCACCGGATGCCGGAGGAAATGATCGCGTACGGCAAGGAAGCACACCGCCGCGGCCTGCGCGTGATCATCGCAGGTGCCGGCGGCGCCGCCCACCTGCCCGGAATGCTTGCTGCCGTGACGCCGCTGCCCGTCATCGGCGTCCCCGTTCCGCTCAAATACCTCGACGGCATGGACTCCCTGCTGTCCATCGTCCAGATGCCCGCGGGCGTCCCGGTAGCCACCGTGTCGATCGGCGGGGCCCGCAACGCAGGGCTTCTGGCCGTCCGCATACTGGCGGCGGGTACCGATCCCCTGGCCGCAAGGTTGCAGGAGCAGCTGATCGATTTCGCCGGCGAGCTTCGCCAGGCCGCGATGGCCAAGGGTGCCCGCCTGCGGACCTCTGTCCCGGAAAACGCGTAGGCAGCGCGGATGGCCAGGACAGGCACCGGAGCTCCCGGACTCCTTTACACGGATCCGGTGCGCTACCCGCAATCCGCCTCTCCCCAGGTACGCACCAAGCGCGCGTTCCTGCTGCTGTTCCTGACCCTGGTTCTGCCTGGTTCGGCTCAGATCGTGGCCGGCGACCGCCGGCTGGGACGGCGTGCGCTGCAGGTGACCTTCATGGTCTGGGCCGCGGTGATCGCGGTCCTGGTCCTGGCCCTGACCAACCGCATCCTGCTGGTGAACATCTTCACCAACGGATGGGCGTCTTTCCTGATCATGGCCGTCCTGGCGCTGCTCGCCGCCGGTTGGGCCTTCCTCTTCCTGAACACTTTCCGGATCATCCGCCCTCCCCTGCTCCAGCGGAACGTCCGTCCGGCAGTAGCGGGTGCGCTGGCGGTGCTGATGGTCGTCACCAGCGGCGGACTCGCGTACGGCGCCTGGCTGCTCAACGTCAGCCGCCAGACGTTCGGCACTATCTTCGCTTCGGGCCCGGCACTGGATCCCGTGGACGGCCGCTACAACTTCCTGCTGATGGGCGGAGACGCCGGGGCGGACCGTACCGGCCTCCGGCCGGACAGTATGTCCGTTTTCAGTGTCGACGCCGACACCGGCCAGATCGTCACTTTCGGCCTGCCCCGCAACTTTCAGAACGCCCTGTTCACGGAGGACTCCCCGCTTTGGCAGGTGTACCCGGAGGGGTACAACTGCGGCGACGAATGCATCCTGAACAGCCTGTACCAGGTCGTCACGGACAACTACTCCGATCTCTACCCCGGCTCCGCCGATCCCGGTGCCGAAGCCATGATGGACGCAGCCGGAGGCATCCTCGGCCTTGAAGTGCAGTCCTACGTCATTGTGGACATGGAAGGGTTCTCCACCCTGATCGATGCCATGGGCGGCGTGAAGATCAACGCCGGCGGCTGGGTTCCGATCACGGCGGCGGAAATCCCCGGCACCAACCTGCACTACCCGCCGGACGGCTGGATCGCGCCGGGCGTCCAGACCATGGACGGCTACACGGCTCTCTGGTACGCCCGGTCCCGCGAATTCGTGACGGACTATCACCGGATCGCCCGCCAGCAGTGCGTCCAGCAGGCCATGGTTGCCCAGCTCGACCCCACCACGCTGCTTACCAGGTTCCAGGCCATCGCCTCTGCCGGCGAGCAGGTCGTTCACACCGACATCCCGCAGGACGCCCTGGGCAGCTTCGTCGATCTGGCGCTGAAGTCCAAAAACCACGAAGTCCAGCGCATGACCATTGGCCCGCCCGATTTCGGCACGGCCGCCGAGAATTTCGTGACCTATCCGGACTTTAACCTCATTCACGCACGGGTGCAGGAAATGCTCGCAGCGACGGACGCGGCGGCAGAAGCCGCTGAGGTTGAAGCGACCAACGGGTCCGACGCCGAGGAAGCACCGGCAGAGGAAGCACCGGCGGTCCCGGAACAGGACACAGCCATCGGCGCAGAGACTCCTGCAGAAGCTCCAGCCGCTGAAGCGGGCCCCGAGGTCACCGAGGAGTACCTGCAGGAGCTTGCCCGGATCGGCGACACTGCCACGCTGGGTATGCTGCTGGACAACAACGGCGTGTGCAGCGCAGGCTGACTTCGAGAATCACCGTGCCGGGCTGCACCGGCCATCCGACAGCGTCCTGAGGAAGAACCATGTACCTGCTTGCCGGAACCCTCCGCCCGTATGCCTGGGGATCCCGAACCGCCATGGCCGAGCTGTTCGGCCGCGATCCCAGCGGCGAACCGGAAGCGGAACTCTGGTTTGGTGACCATCCGGGCGCTCCGTCACTCCTGGTGGAGTCCCCCGGCGGCTTTTCCACTCTGGACGAGCTGATCAGCAGCGACCCGGAAGCAGCCCTGGGCCGCGAGAGCGTCGCACAGCATGGACCGGAACTGCCTTTCCTGGCGAAAGTCCTTGCTGCAGGGTCGCCGCTCTCCCTGCAGGTCCATCCCACGCAGGAACAGGCCCGGGCAGGCTTTGAAGCCGAAGACGCTGCCGGGGTCGACCGGTCTGCAGCGAACCGCAACTACAAGGATCCCAACCACAAACCCGAGATGATCTTCGCCCTGAGCGACTTTGAGGCGCTGTGCGGCTTCCGTTCCCCGGAAGATGCGGCACAGCTGTTCCGCGCCCTGGCGGCTCTCGTGGAGGCCTCCGGCCGCCCGGCCCCTGCCCTGCTGGTGGAAGCGGCGTCCGATCTTGAATCCGGCCGCCCCGAGGCGGAACGGCTGGAGAAGGTGTTCCGCCGCCTGATCGCCGGGGATGAGGATGCCAGGGACGCGGTGGCCACGGCAGCTGCAGCCCTCCGTTCGCTGGACGAAGGTGCCAGGGCCGGCCTGGATCCGGCGCTGGCAGGACTGGAAGTGCTCGACGGCTATTATCCCCAAGACCCCGGGGTCCTGATCTCCCTGCTGCTCAACCGGGTCTCACTGGCTCCCGGGGAGGCCATCTACCTGCCCGCCGGGAACGTGCATGCCTACCTCAGCGGGCTGGGCGTGGAAGTCATGGCTTCCTCGGACAATGTCCTGCGCGGAGGTTTGACGCCCAAGCACGTGGACATCCCGGAGCTGTTGCAGACCATCGATTTCCAGTCCCTGGGCATCCCGCGGGTGGAAGCCCAGACCAGCGGCTTGGGCCAGGAAGTGTACCGGCCGCCGTTTAGCGAATTCGCGCTGCAGCGGCTGGAGCTGGTGCAGTCCGCCAACGGGGCGGAGAGCATGTCGGCCTCGGACGTGCCCGTACTCCAGAACGGGCCCACACTGGTCATTGCGCTCCGCGGCTCAGTGGTCCTGGACTCCCCGAAACAGGACCTGGTCCTGCACCCCGGAGACTGCGCCTTCATCCCGGCGGAGGAAGCCCCGGTGATCGCGAAGCTCGCCGCCCATTCAGCCCAGCACGACGACGGCGCCCTGGCCTTCGCCGTTACGGTCGGCGCCTCGGGCGCAGCCAACGTCCCGGACGAGCCCCAGCTGGACCTCTAGGGCGCCGTCCCCGCGGGCAGGGTCAGCGCCTTACCCGGGCGGCCACTGAGGAAGCCACCCCCCGGGCACGGCGCAGGGCCGTCTTGGCCAGCGGCAGCGCCGTCGTGAATACCGGATACAGCGGGGACAGCGGCTTGTCCCAGGTCCCGGCCAGCAGGTCTTCGTGCTGCGCCCAGCCCGTCTTGAACTTGGACACGCCGTCGTTGAGCAGTCCGTTGAAGTCGTAGCGGGTGACTCCCCTGTCCTTCATTTCCCGGATGGCGAACCATTTGAGCGCATAGTTGGCCCGGAGGCGTTCGCCTTCTTCACTCATGCCGCCGTAGAGTTCGAAGGCAGTGTGTCCGCTGGCGGAGAGCCACAGGAAGGCCACGACGTCGTTTCCCTTGAATGCGGCGTAGACCGGTGAATCAGCACCCAGGTTCTCGAAGATGTCCTGGTAGTACCGGTCCTCGTGGATGCCGAATCCGGCGCGTTCAGCGGTCTCCTTGTAGACGGCGAGGCACTGCGGGATCTCTGCGGCCGTCACGGCACGGTAGTCCAGGTCCTCCCGGCCGGACTTGCGGATGTACTGCCGGTGCTTCTTGCTCATTCCGGCCAGCAGGTCCTCTTCGCTAAGCGTCAGGTCCAGGATCAGCGTTCGCGGAATGAGGATGGTGTTGGTGCTCCGCCGGAACCCTGCAGCCGGCAGTGCGGCGGTAGCTGGAGCAGCGTCGTCCCAGTCCGGCTCGATCGTCAGGGCCACTGCGCCGTGGTGTGCTTTGGCCCATCCGGCGACGGCGTCGAGCATGGCGTTCTCCCGTCCCGGCTGCCCCTGCGGTCCGCGCGGAATGTAGGCCAGGGCCCGGAAGGGAAACGGCAGGGGCCGCAGCAGCAGCTGGGCGGCGCCCACTACCCCGGAGCCCTCGGAGAGCAGGAGCCGCTCCACACGCCAACCGTGATCAGCCTTGGTCTTCCCCCATCCCCACAGCTGCTGGGGATGACCGTTGAACTGGTTGACGTACTCGTTCCAGCGGGTGGGATCAGTACAGGGAGTAACGCTCAGTGTCATGACATCAAGCCTACGTGGAAGCCGGCACCGGGCTGGAACACGGCGGTTGCTATGCAGCTGGAACCGGCGGGGCGGTATATAGTAAGCAGGCTTTGCTAGGCTCGACTATGGCTACTTCGACCCCCAGCGCATCCAGTCCATCGGAACCGTCTGTTGATGGCCGGACCGGCTTCGGCCGCCGGGACCTGATCCGCCAACTGACGGTGACCGCCTCCTTTATCCTCTGCATCATCGGCTCGGTGATCGGCGTCGGCGTCTTCGGCGGCACCCGCATCGCCGAAGCTGCAGGCGGGGCCCTCAGCGCCGATGCCACTTTCCTGGCACCGGCGAGTCCGGCCTTCTCCATCTGGTCCGTCATCTACACCGGCCTAGGCGCCTACACGGTCTACCAGTGGCTGCCCTCACAGCGTTCGGCACCGCGGCAGCGCTCACTGGGCTGGCTCGTGGCCGTCTCCATGCTGCTGAACGCGGCCTGGATCCTCAGTGTGCAGGCGGGCTCAGTGCCGCTCTCCGTGGCCGTGATCGCCGCGCTGCTGGTCACTTTGGCCATCGTCTTCAAGCGGTACTCCCGCAGCCGTCCCGACAGCTGGCTCGGAGCCATAGTCGTCGACGGAACCCTGGGGCTCTATCTTGGCTGGGTCTGCGTGGCCATCTGCGCCAATATCGCCTCTGCCCTGACCGCCGGGGGCTTTGACGGGTTCGGCCTCGACCCGGTCCTCTGGGCGGGCACTGTGCTCGCAGCAGCTGCAGCCGTCGGGATCGGGCTGGCCGTGTACGGCCGCGGACGCCTGGCACCGGCTGCGGCTCTCGCCTGGGGCCTTTCCTGGATCGCGGTTTCCCGGGTCACCGGCGAACTGGTCTCGACGGCGACTGCGGTCCTGGCAGCGGCTGCGGCCGCGGTGGTGGTCATCGCGACGGTCGCGGCGCGGGTCGCCGCTGTCCGCCGCGGCTAGACCTTGCGGCAGGGCCGGAACACAGGAAGGGCGGGCCGGAAGACTCCGGCCCGCCCTTCCTGTGTTGGTTCCTAGCGCAGGCGCGCGTAGGACTCCCACTTGTGTGACTGGTGTTCGCCATCGACCACGCGGATGGTTCCGGACTTCGAGCGCATCACGATCGACTGGGTCAGCACGCGGTCCTTCTTGTAGCGCACGCCGCGGACCAGGTCACCGTCGGTGATGCCGGTCGCAGCGAAGTAGCAGTTGTCGCTGGTGACCAGGTCATTGGTGGAGAGCACGCGGTCAAGGTCATGCCCGGCGTCGATCGCCTTCTGCTTCTCCTCGTCCGAGGTCGGCCACAGCCGGCCCTGGATGACACCCCCCAGGGTCTTCACGGCGCAGGCGGTGATGATGCCCTCGGGGGTTCCGCCGATGCCCATCAGCGCGTCGACGTCGGTGCCCTCGCGTGCAGCGGCGATGCCGCCGGCGACGTCGCCGTCCATCAGCATCCGGGTGCGGGCGCCGGCGTCGCGAATTTCCTGCACCAGCGGCTTGTGCCGGTCGCGCTCGAGGATCATGACGTTGAGCTGGTTGATCTTCTTGCCCTTGGCCTTGGCGATCAGGTGCAGGTTCTGCTTGACCGGGAGGCGCAGGTCCACCATGTCGGCGGCTTCGGGGCCGGTGACCAGCTTCTCCATGTAGAACACGGCGGAGGGATCGAACATGGTGCCGCGCTCGGCAACTGCGAGCACGGCCAGGGCGTTGTTGATGCCCAGTGCGGTCAGGCGGGTTCCGTCGATCGGGTCGACAGCGACGTCGCACAGCGCACCCGTTCCGTCGCCAACATGCTCGCCGTTGTAGAGCATGGGTGCTTCGTCTTTTTCGCCCTCGCCGATGACAACCACGCCGTTGAAGTGGACCGTGGAGATCAGGGAGCGCATTGCGTCGACGGCAGCGCCGTCGGCGGCGTTCTTGTCACCGAAACCGACCCAGTGGCCGCCGGCGATCGCTGCGGCTTCGGTCACCCGGACCAGCTCGAGAGCCAGGTTCCGGTCCGGCTCGTCATCACCGACGGCCAGTGCGGGAGAAAGAGTTGAGTACTGGGCACCTTGGGACACGTTAACCTCATCTTCGAAATTCAGGCCTGCCCAGGACATGGTCCCGGACAGCGGCCTGCAGCTGATCCTTGATCCGATCATAGTCGCCGTGACACGGACCTCACCGCTGGAACGCTGTTTTGGGCTGCTTTCAGCTGCTCCCGTACCCCGGCGGCTTGGCCGAAAATAGGACTTGACCCCCCGGATAGGCGATTATGGAAGGGTGAGTGAGCAGCAGCCGGAGAATCCCGTAACCCCCACCTTGACCGCCAAGCAGGCCAAACGTGCCAACGCGAATGTCATTGGCATGCTCATTGCCACCGGGATCACGCTGGCAATCGTCCTCATACCGGTGCTCCTGAACCCGTACCAGAAGCCTCCGGTGCGGGACGTAGACGTCCAGGCCATCGCGGGCGAAGCTGCCGGCGACGCCGGGTACGATCCCCTGGCTCCCGGGCTGCCCGAGGGCTGGACCGCCAATTACGCCCGCTGGGACTCCGGGGTCAATTCCGGCGTCCCCGCCTGGGAAGTGGGATATCTCACTCCCGATACCGAATTCATCCGCCTGACGCAGACCGCCGAAGCCAACCCGACCTGGATTTCGCAGACCACCCGGGACTCGCTCGTGGCTGGTGAGCGCACTGCCGGTGGAGCCGTGTGGCAGCTGCGGGACAGCGCCAACGGGGAAGCGCACCTGGTCACGGAGGTCGAGGGCATGACCGTCATCCTCAGCTCCGAAGCCGACCTTGCCAGCGTTGACGTCCTGGCCGAGGCCGTCCTCCAGGACCTCGCGGCCCCCTCCGGCAACTAGCAGCCGGAACGTTGCACCCGGCGGTAACAGAGCACCGGAGTGCCGCCTGAGCCTTATGGTGGAACGGTGACCGAATTGAACAGCCCCCTTAGCGCTCCGCTCACTCCAGCCCAGGCATGGCAGCGCCTCCGTGAAGGCAACGAACGTTTTGTCTCCGGCACCTCCCGGCATCCCAACCAGGACGCTCCCCGCCGCAGCTCACTAGTGAACGAACAGAATCCGTTCGCTGTGATCTTCGGCTGCTCCGACTCCAGGCTGGCGGCCGAAATCATCTTCGACCTCGGCCTCGGCGACGTTTTCGTGGTCCGCACGGCAGGACAGGTCACCGACGACGCCGTCCTGGGTTCGCTCGAGTACAGCGTGGGAGTGCTGGGGGTTCCGCTGATCGTGGTCCTGGGCCATGACAGCTGCGGCGCAGTGACTGCGGCCAAGCACACGGTCGACACAGGCTCGATGCCTGCGGGCTACGTCCGGACACTGGTCGAACGCATCACCCCCTCGGTCCTGGCCGCCCAGCGCAACGGCCTGGAGGAGGTCAATGACATGGTCGTTGAGCACACCCGGCAAACCGCGGAACGCCTGGTGGAAAGCTCACGGCTGATTTCGGATGCTGTGAGCACCGGAGCAACCGCCGTCGTCGGGCTCTCCTACCGCCTGGCTGAAGGGCGGGCCGACCTCGTCTCCAGCATCGGCAAGATCGAGACCGAAGCCCAGGACCTGGCGGCGAACTAGGGCGCCTGCACTTTACGACGCGGGTTTCAACACCTGCGCCCGCGCCCACTAGGCTTGGAGCCATGACTTCGAACTCCGCTGAATACCGCATTGAACATGACACCATGGGTGAGGTCCGCGTCCCGGTAAATGCCCTTTACCGCGCCCAGACCCAGCGCGCCGTGGAGAACTTCCCGATTTCCGGCAAGCCGCTGGATGACGCACACATCGAGGCACTGGCACGCATCAAGAAGGCTGCCGCCATCGCCAACGCTGAACTGGGAGTGCTCGACGACGAGCGCGCCAAGGCGATCGCTTCCGCCGCCGATGAGGTGGCTGCCGGCCAGCACTACGGCCAGTTCCCGATCGACGTGTTCCAGACCGGCTCCGGCACGTCCTCGAACATGAACACCAACGAGGTCCTCGCCGAGCTGGCTACCCGCGCCCTCAAGGCTGCAGGCAGCGAGACTTCAGTTCACCCCAACGACCACGTCAATGCCTCCCAGTCCTCCAACGACGTGTTCCCGACCTCCGTCCACGTCGCTGCGACTTCCGCGCTGATCAACAACCTGATTCCGTCCCTGGAGCACCTCGCCGCGTCGCTGGAACGCAAGGCCGTGGAGTTCAAGGACGTCGTCAAGTCCGGCCGCACCCACCTCATGGACGCCACCCCGGTGACCCTTGGCCAGGAATTCGGCGGCTACGCTGCCCAGGTCCGCTACGGCATTGAGCGTGTCCAGGCTTCCCTGCCCCGCGTCGCCGAGGTTCCGCTGGGCGGCACCGCCGTCGGCACCGGCATCAACACCCCGGCAGGCTTCCCGCAGCGAGTGATCGAACTGCTGGCTGCCGACACCGGCCTGCCGCTGACCGAAGCACGCGACCACTTCGAGTCCCAGGCCAACCGCGATGCCCTCGTCGAGGTCTCCGGCATGCTGCGCACCATCGCAGTGTCCTTCTCCAAGATCGCCAACGACCTGCGCTGGATGGGCTCCGGCCCCAACACGGGCCTGGGCGAAATTGCCATCCCCGACCTGCAGCCGGGCTCCTCGATCATGCCGGGCAAGGTCAACCCCGTCATCTCCGAGGCCGTTATGCAGGTTGCGGCACAGGTTGTGGGCAACGATGCCGCCATCGCCTGGGCCGGTACGTTCGGCTACTTCGAGCTCAACGTCGGCATCCCCGTCATGGCCTCGAACCTGCTGGAATCGATCCGCCTGCTCGCCAACTCCTCCGTGATCATGGCGGACAAGATGATCGACGGCATCGAAGCCAACGTTGAGCGTGCCCGCTACCTGGCCGAGGCCTCCCCCTCGATCGTCACGCCGCTGAACAAGTACATCGGCTACGAGAACGCCGCCAAGATTGCCAAGTTCGCGGTCAAGGAAGGCAAGACCATCCGCCAGGCCGTCGTCGAACTCGGCTTCGTCGAGCGCGGCGAGGTCACCGAGGAGCAGCTCGACGCCGCCCTCGACGTCCTCTCCATGACCAAGCCGCCGCAGGCCTAGCCACCAGCGCTGAAAGGGGCCGCCGGTTCATCCGGCGGCCCCTTTTTCATAATCTCCATAATTTTGCACTGTGGAACAACGCGTGCAAAAGTTTACTTCGTGACGAATAGTGCATCCAGTGATCTGGGCCTCCGGGAACGCAAACGGGCGGCCACCAGGCAGGCGATCACCAGCGCCGCGCGTGCGCTCACGGCACAGTCCGGGCTGGGCGGCTACACCGTGGAGGAAGTGTGCGAGCAGGCCGGAATCTCCCGCCGGACCTTCTTCAATTACTTCCCTTCCAAGGAAGACGCCGTACTGGGGACGCCCGAGGGGCTGCCGGAAGAGCTGACCGCCCCCTTCATCGACGGCGGCTCCCCTGATGCGGGACTCTCCGAGACCCTCCTGCAGGACCTGGTGGACCTGGCCGTCGCCCATGTGGAGGGCATGGCCGTTTCCCGTGCGGAGCTGCTGCAGCTCAAGGAAGCACTGGCCACCGAGCCGCGCCTGGTGATGAAGGTGATGCAAGGCACGCGGGAACTCGAGGAAGGGCTGCGCCGCCTCATCGCCCAACGGGAAGGGCTGCTGCCTGAGGACCCCCGGATCGCGGCCGTCACGACCATCTTCACCGCCCTCGTCCAGCGGGCCGGTCCGGAGTTCTTCGATCCGTCCAACACCCGAACCTACCGCCAGGTACTCACGTCCGGTGCCGAGACCGCGCGGGCAGCCTTCGCTGCTTTCAGTCCCCTAGCCTCCACCAAGGAAAAGCCATGACCACCACCGCCGCGCCCGCCTCCGGGCCGCTGCTGCTGACCCAGAAACGCATCTGGATCATTTTCTCCGCCCTGATTGCAGGCATGCTGCTCTCCAGCCTGGACCAGACCATCGTCTCCACAGCCATGCCCACAATCGTGGGCGAACTCGGCGGCGTCGAGCACCAGACCTGGATTACGACCGCCTACCTGCTCGCCACCACCATCGTCATGCCGATCTACGGCAAGTTCGGCGATGTCCTGGGCCGCCGGAACCTCTTCCTCTTCGCCATCGCCCTGTTCACGCTGGCCTCGGTCGGGTGTGCCTTCGCCACCGATTTCTGGGGCTTCGTGATCTTCCGAGCCCTCCAGGGGCTGGGCGGCGGCGGCCTGATGATCCTCTCCCAGGCCATCATCGCGGACATCGTTCCGGCGAATGAGCGCGGCAAGTACATGGGTCCGCTCGGCGGCATCTTCGGCCTCTCCGCCGTCGCCGGCCCCCTGCTGGGCGGCTTCTTCGTTGACCACATGACCTGGCAGTGGGCCTTCTACATCAACATTCCGATCGGCATCGCCGCCTTCCTGATTGCGTTCTTCACCCTGACGCTGCCGAGCAAGAAGGCCGTGAAGCGCATCGACATCCCAGGCGTCGTCCTGCTGTCCATCGCCACCACTTGCCTGATCTTCTTCACCGACTTCGGCGGCGACGCCGACCGTGGATGGACCGATCCCCTCACACTGGCCTTCGGCACCGGCCTCCTGGCCTCAGCCTTTGCCTTCGTCCTGGCCGAGCGCCGTGCCGATGATCCGATCATCCCGCTGAGCCTGTTCAAGAACCCGATTTTCGTGAACAGCACGGCTATCGGCTTCACGCTCGGCATGGGAATGTTCGCTGCGCTGGCGTTCGTCCCCACTTTCCTGCAGATGTCCACGGGCACTTCAGCGGCGGCTTCCGGCCTGCTGATGCTGCCGATGATGGTGGGCATGATGGGCACCTCCATCTGGTCCGGACTCGCGATCACCAAAACCGGCAAGTACAAGAAGTACCCCATCTCCGGCGCCGTCCTGGTCCTGGCAGCCCTGCTGTGGATGACGATGCTCACGGCCGAGACTCCGGTGTGGGTGATTTGTTCACAGCTGTTCGTCTTCGGTGCCGGCCTCGGCCTGATCATGCAGGTGGTGGTGCTCGTGGTGCAGAACTCTGTTCCCGTGGACCAGATCGGCACCGCCACGTCGTCGAACAACTACTTCCGCGAGGTAGGGGCATCGCTCGGCGTAGCCATCTTCGGCGCCATGTTCACCACCCGGCTGTCGGAGAACCTCATGGGAGTCTTTGCCGGCGCCGGCTTCGATGCAGCGGCGGCCGGGGAGGCCACCGCCACCCTGCAGCCCTCCGCCATGGAGGCCCTTCCGGAACCGGTCCGCGACGGAATCGTCAATGCCTACGCCGAATCCCTGGCACCTGTCTTCTGGTACCTGGTGCCGTTCCTGGCCCTGGCCCTGATCCTGGCATTCTTCCTCAAGGAGATTCCGCTCTCCGACGTTGCCGGAATGGTTGCCCGGGGCGAGGCAGTCGGCGGCGAGGAAGCCGTGCGGCTGGAGAAGGAGCAGGCCGCCGCGCGTGCCTCGGGCACCCCAGCCCCGGGCTCCGGACACAAGGCGCAGCCTGTGCAGGATGCTCAGACCCGGCAGGACCCTGACGGCCCGCAGCCGTAGGTACCCACCCCAGCGGGAAGGACCGGCACCCTGCGCGGGTGCCGGTCCTTCTTGGTCTTCCTGGTCGTGCCTGTCGTTCCGCCGGCGCTTCAGGCCTCGAACACCGGCACGCCCGTGGAGGTCCGTGCCAGCTCGATGAGCATCCGGTGCCGCTTGTTCAGCTCCGGAAGGGCGTCGAGGGCGAACCAGCCCACGTCCGTGGATTCGTCGTCGTTCACCCGTGCCGTTCCGGCTTCATAGGTGCAGCGGAACACAAGGTTGAGGAACTGGCAGCGGTCCCGGTTCGGGAATTCGATGGGATCCGTGGTTCCCACATGGATCAGGTGGTCCAGCTTGGACCGGACTCCGGTTTCCTCTTCGATTTCCCGCAGCAGGCCCGGGCCTGGCTCCTCCCCCGGTTCCAGGATGCCGGTGATGATGGTCCAGCGTCCGTTGTCCGCCCGCCGGCAGAGCAGCACTTCGCCGGCGGGATTGAAAACGACGGCGGCAACTCCCGGCAGCCACAGCAGGTCATGACCAACTTTCTCGCGCAGGGAAAGGATGAAGTCGGGTGTGGGCATGGTCCTACTGTAGGCCAGGGGCAGCGAGCACCAAGGCGGCCCCTGCCAGCATGAACGGTCCAAAGGCGATCCGCGTCTTCCCGGTCCCGCGGCCGCTCAGCACCAGCCCCAGCCCCCAGATTCCTCCGAGCACGAAGCCCGCAGCGGCTCCGGCCAGGACGTGGCCCCAGCCGGCGTACCCCAGGAAGAGCCCCAGGACTCCTGCCAGTTTCACGTCGCCCAGGCCCAGTCCGCCGGGACTGATGAGCCGCAGCAGGAAGTAACCGGCCAGCAGTGCAGCGGCGCCGAAGGCCATACCCGCAAGCCGCCCGGGTTCCCCGGCGGCGAGCGCCGCAGCGCCAAGCAGCAACGACGACGCCGGGTAGGCGGGCAGCACCAGCCGGTTCGGTAACCGGCGCGTACGGAGGTCTTCACCGGCAAGGCGCAGGGACAGCACCACGAAGTAACCCAGCGCAGCCAGCAGCAGCCAGGCAGCAAAGCTGTTTCGAACCCAGTACTCCCCCACGATCCCCCACATGGGCCCTACCGTACCGGTAGGGCCGTCCACAGCGGGACAGCCGTCGCTCCGCTGTGGACAGAGCCTGCCACCACCCTAGGGGATCTGCCCGTCCTCCAGCAGTTCCGTTACCAGGGCCGCGATCGGTGAGCGCTCAGAGCGTGTGAGGGTCATATGCCCGAAGAGCGGGTGGCCCTTGAGGGTTTCCACCACTGCTGCAATACCGTCATGCCGTCCTACCCTCAGGTTGTCGCGCTGGGCGACGTCATGGGTCAGCACCACCTTCGAGTTCTGTCCGATGCGGGACAGGACGGTCAGCAGGACGTTTTTCTCCAGCGACTGGGCCTCGTCCACGATCACGAACGCGTCGTGCAGGGACCGCCCGCGGATGTGGGTCAGCGGCAGGACCTCCAGCATTCCGCGGTCCAGCACCTCCTCCACAACCTCCTTGGAAACCAGCGCCTCCAGCGTGTCGAAGACCGCCTGTCCCCAAGGCCCCATTTTTTCGCTCTCGCTGCCGGGCAGGTAGCCAAGTTCCTGGCCACCCACGGCATACAGCGGACGGAACACCACCACCCTGCGGTGTTCGCGGCGTTCCAGGACCGCCTCGAGTCCGGCGCAGAGCGCCAGCGCCGACTTACCGGTGCCGGCCCGGCCGCCCAGGGAAACAATGCCCACTTCCGGATCCATGAGCATGTCGATCGCCAGCCGCTGCTCCGCTGACCGTCCGTGCAGCCCGAAGACATCGCGGTCTCCGCGCACCAACCGCACCTGCTTGTCGGCTCCCAGCCGGCCGAGGGCTGAGGAGCGCCCGGCCAGCAGTACCAGGCAGGTATTGACCGGCAGGTCCGCAGCCTCGGGAATGAACACCGGTTCATGGTCATAGAGCGCGTTGACCTCGGCGTCGCCGATCTCCAGTTCCGCCATACCGGTCCACCCGGTATCCCGCACCAGTTCATTGCGGTACTCATCCGCGGTGAGGCCAACGGCTGCCGCCTTCACCCGCAGGGGAAGATCCTTGGACACCACGGTGATAGTGCGTCCTTCGTCCGCGAGGTTGCGGGCGACGGCGAGGATCCGGCTGTCGTTGTCCGTTCCCCGGATCCCCAGCGGAAGGACGTCAAGCGAGATGTGGTTCACCTCCACCCGCAGGGTTCCGCCGGCGTCGCCGATGGGCACCGGGCGGTCCAACCCGCCGTGCTCTACGCGCAGTTCGTCCAGGAGGCGCAGCGCGGTCCTGGCGAAGTAACCCAGTTCCGGATCGTTGCGTTTGCCCTCAAGTTCGCTGATAACCACCAGCGGCAGGATGACCTCGTGTTCCGCGAAGCGCAGGATGGCTTTCGGGTCGGAGAGCAGAACAGAGGTGTCAAGCACGAATCCGAGGGGTTGCCCGTTGGATCCGCCGGTGTGTGCCTGGGTGGATTGCGTCGATACGGCCACGTGGAACTCCAGTCAGGGACCGCAGGCCCCGATTCGCTAGAAGTGTGGTTATCCGCAGGCCGGCACGAGGGGCCGCCAGCGGCCTCCCTGGCACACACTGTGTGAGCATCCGGCCTCCGGTTCCGTCAGCGTCGGGCTGACCGATACGTACAAGCTACGCCCGCCCTCATGCCTGCCGGCAGAGGGACACGACCAAGTTCACGGAAGTTCGCCTCCTGTTTACTGCAATGAGGCCGGTCTGGGCCGGCCAGAGGGACGTCATTGCGGCAAGAGAATCTGCGGCGGAGCCGTAACAACCCTCGTGCAGCAGAGGAAGACCGCGAGCCGCTGCGTGCCCCTGGCTGTGGGCGCGGGAACCGGTGTTCCCGTTACTCAGTGGCTCGGGCAGCCCTTCCGGGTTTGCTGCGTTTTGGGCTGATTCGTTTGTTGTGGGAATTTGCTGCGCGGCGCCGTGGCAAGATTTTCCCCGGACGACCGGTTCCTCCCGAAACGCAGCGTATCCGTGTCACAGGGCGCAGCGAAATCCCGGAACGCAGTGTTTCCGAACCCAACGTGCAGCATTCGCCCAAGCTGCAGTGTTTCCGAACCCAAGCGCACTCAGCTGTGCCGGTGGCCGGGATGGCCCCAGGACGCTGCGGCCGCGATGACCAGCGCTCCGATCGCAGGGTTCAGCGCCGCCATCCCCAGGGCAAAGTAGGCCGCACCGCCGCAGAGAGATCCCACGGTCAGGGCGGACCACAGCAGCAGGTAGCGCCCCCAGCCGGTGTCCTTCTCGCCGAAAAGGGCGGCAACCGCGCGCTGGCCGAGCTTCACGAGGGTTCCGGTCATGTAGGTGATGCCGATGGACACTTCTCCCTCCCGCTCGAACACGGCGTTGAGGCTCCCCATGGACAGGGCAAGAAGCGGACCCAGCATGCCCTCGGTACCGGGCGTGGCCGTGCTGAGCAGGGCGGCCGTGAGCACGGCGGCAGATGCCAAACAGATGGCAGGGCGGCGGTGCCGGGACAGGAGCCGGCGCAGCACGGAGGCACCGGCAACACCCAGGAAGAACGCCGCAATGAGTCCGAAGGCCTGGAGGAAACCGGTCAGGGAAGCATTGGCTACGGCTGCACCGGCACGGGTCGAGTTTCCGGTCATGAAGGAAACGAACCAGCCGCCCAGGTGGAGGAATCCGATGGCATCTGCATAGCCTGCCGTCCAGGCCAGCCCTGAGGCCAGGAGGATTTCGGAACGTGTATGGCGCTGCATGGTCAGGGTGCCGGGCTAGGATCCAAACCGTCGCTGACGGCTGGCGTAATCGCGGAGGGCGCGCAGGAAATCCACCTTGCGGAAATCCGGCCACAGCGCCTCGCAGAAATAGAACTCGCTGTAGGCGCTCTGCCACATCAGGAAGCCCGAGAGCCGCTGCTCACCCGAGGTCCGGATCACGAGTTCAGGATCGGGCTGTCCCCGGGTATACAGGTACTCGGAAATCTGCGCGTCGCACAGTTCCTCGGTGATTTCCTCGATCTGCTTGCCCTGCCGGTGGGCATCGCGCAGGAGCTCCTTGACGGCGTCGACAATCTCGCGCCTGCCGCCGTAGCCGATGGCAACATTGACGTGAAGACCCGTTGCGGTGGCCGTGGCTTCCCCGAGGCGGGAGAGCTGGCCGGAGAGCTCCTGCGGCAGGATCTCCAGCGCACCCACGGGCTGGACCCGCAGGTCTCCCCGCTCCCCGAGCCGGTCCAGGGTGTTGGCGATGATACCCAGCAGGGGTTCCAGTTCATCCGGGTCACGGTTGAGGTTGTCCGTCGAGAGCATGTAGAGCGTCACTACGCGTACGCCGAGTTCCTCGCACCAGCCCAGGAACTCAAGGATCTTGTCCGCCCCCGCCTGATGGCCGTCCGACGTCGGTGCACCGGCGAGTTTTGCCCAGCGCCTGTTCCCGTCCACCATGACACCGATGTGTTCCGGAATCCGGTCATTGGCCAGGCTCCGCCTCAACCGCCGCTCATAGTAGGCGTAAACCACACCGGGAAACCGCACGGGTGACTCACCTGCCTCTGAGGATTGGGACCTGCGCAGAACGCAGGATCGACTGTTTCTAGGCTACCGCGCACTCTCGTCCCTGCCGTGCAGGGAGACATGGCGGGCGAGTGGCGGAGTCCTCTACCCGAAGGTAACCTACCGGATCGTAGGTTAGAATCGGCAGCATGACTTCACGCTCGCAGCGAGTGCCGGTCCAGCAGGATCCGGACTCCCGTACAACACCGGGGCCGCTCGAATCGGCAGTTGAATCCGTGGCCGATGCCCTGGACATTAAACCCCGTCTGCGCGGATGGCTGCATGCCGGGGCCACACCGCTGGTGCTGGCAGCAGGCATCCTCCTGGTCGTGCTGGCTCCCACCACCGGAACCCGGATCGCATCCGCGGTGTACGCGGTGACCGGGATACTTCTTTTCGGCATTTCAGCCGTGTACCACCGGGGCAACTGGTCCCCCGGCGTGAAAATTATCCTCAAGCGGCTCGACCACACGAACATCATGCTCGTTATTGCCGGCTCCTACACTCCGCTGGCCTGGGCGCTGCTCCCGCGCGACAAAGCTGTGCTGCTGCTGATCCTTATCTGGAGCGGTGCGCTGGCTGGAATCGCTTTCCGCCTGCTGTGGCTGCATGCTCCCCGCTGGCTCTATACACCGGTCTACATCGCCCTGGGCTGTGCGGCGCTGTTCTACATCCCGGACTTCTGGTCGGTGAATATGCCGGCAGCGGTGCTTGTGATCGCCGGCGGGGCTGCGTACATTGCCGGCGCGGTGATTTACGCCATGAAGCGGCCGAACCCGTCCGTCGAATGGTTCGGATTCCACGAGATCTTCCATGCCTTCACGCTTGCCGGATTCTCCTGCCACTACATCGCCATCATGATGGCTGTCCTGTCCGCCGGAAGCTAGCGGCAAGTCAGCCGCAAGCTAGCCGGCCGGCACGTCCGGCCGCAGCTGGGCACGCAGCTCTTCAGCCGTCGAGACCGGCTGCCGGCAGGCCATCCCCCTGCAGACGTATGCCAGGGCGGGAACCTCCGTGTTGCGTCCTTCGAGCAGCGGCACCCCGTCCGGGCGGCCGTGGGCTATGACCAGCGATGGTCCGCCTGCGGCCCGTCCTGCGGCGAGCAGGGCGGCGACGGCGTCCGGATCTGATCCGGTGACGGCAAGTTCACGGGGTCCGTCCAAGAGCGCCTGCTGGACGGACATCGCCCATCCCACTGCTTGTGGAGCCGCGGGCGCGGCCCGCAGCACATGGAACACCAGCTGTTCCGCCAAGGCACGGTGCCGGGCCGGCCCGCCATAGGATGCCGAGGTCAGCAGCACACCGGCGAACAGGGCCGTCCCGCTCGGCACCACGTCGTCCAGCGGGCTGGCAGATGACGTGCCGCCCTGGGCATGGCGCACCTGAGCTGACTCGGCCGCCGTGTCTGAGAGCTTGCCTGAGGCCAGGAACCGGTCAACGGCGGCCGCGACCAGGGTCTGGGCCTCAGCATGCCAGCGGGGTTCGCCGGTGACGGCGTACAGCGCGAACAGCCCCTCCGCGACCCCCGCATAGTCCTCCAGCAGGCCTTCTATTCCCTGGACTGAGCCGTGGTTGGACACCCGGTAAAGGATTCCGTCCTGCCGATGCACTGCAAGCAGGTACTCCGCCGCGTCGCGGGCAGCTTCCAGGACCTGCGGCTCGGGGACACCGTTGTCCGCCAGCACCGCGGCGGCGTCGGCGAGCCCGGCAACCGCCAGCCCGTTCCACCCCGCCACAACCTTCTCGTCGCGGTCCGGCTGGGGGCGGGAGCCGCGTACTCCGGCCAGGATCTGCCGCGCTTCTTCCCAGGTTTGTGCCTGTGCCTCGTCCGGAACGGCAGCCAGCCGCAGGGTGCTCCCGGGCAGGCGGTGAGAGGCACCGTCGTCGGCATCAACGTCCAGCAGGTCCAGCGCCGGACTGCCGGTGCCCAAGGCGGCCGTCAATTCAGCCCGGGTGAAGACGTAGGTGGCTCCCTCCACGCGCCGGCCGTCCACCTGGGTATCGGCATCCAGGGAAGAGGCATAGGCTCCTCCGGGCAGCCGCAGGCGAAGATCCAGCCAGTGTGCCGTTTCGCGCGTCACGCGCAGGGCGAGGGCGCGGTGGTCGGGATCTTCCGCGGACCGGGCCCACTGTGCGTAGAGCCGCAGCAGCTGGGCGTTGTCGTAGAGCATTTTTTCGAAGTGCGGCACCTGCCAGCGCCGGTCCACCGTGTACCGCGCAAACCCGCCTTCCACCTGGTCGAAGAGACCGCCCAGGGCCATGGCGGTGAGGGTCCGTGCGGCCAGCCCGGCTGCCGCCGCTGCGGTCGGAGCGCTGCTGCCCGAATGTGCCAGCAGGAAACGCAGAAGGGGCGACGGCGGGAACTTGGGTGCTCCGCCGAAGCCGCCAAAGTCGGTGTCCTCGGCGCCTTCGAGGACCTCGACGGCGGACGAAAGCGCCCGGGCGGCTGCTTCGGCATGCTCCGCTGCGTCCGGCAGGCCGGCGCCGTCGATGGTTCCCAGCAGGCGGGCGTTGGCAAGCTGGCCGGAGGCAAGGTGTTCGGCGATCTGGGCAGCGCTTTGCTCGACCTCCTGGCGCCGGTCGCGCCACGCGCCCGAGACTGCTTCCAGCACCTGCCGGAAGGACGGGGTTCCCTGGAGCTGCTGCGGCGGGAAGTACGTCCCGGCGTAATACGTCCTGCCGTCGGGAAGGGCGAAAACACTCATGGGCCAGCCGCCCTGCCCGGTCAGCGCCTGTGTCGCCGCCATGTAGGCAGAATCCACATCGGGCCGTTCCTCACGGTCCACCTTGATGCTGACGAAGTGCTGGTTGAGGAAGTCCGCAATCTCCGGGTCCTCGAAGGATTCGTGCGCCATGACGTGGCACCAGTGGCACGCGGCGTAACCGATCGAGATGAACACCGGAACGTCGCGGCGGCGCGCCTCATTGAAGGCTGCGTCGCCGAAGGGCCACCAGTCCACCGGGTTGCCGGCATGCTGGCGCAGGTAGGCGGAGGCCTGGTTCTTCAACCGCTCCGCCATGGTGCTTATCCCGCCGTGTCCTGGCCGGAGCGCTTACCGGCGGTTTCGGCGGTTGCCGTCTGGTCCGATTCCGGCACGGAGCCCACGGGGTCGGCCTCGCGGACGGGGAAGGTGGTCCCTGCACGGCCGTCCGTGTCGACGTCGCCGGCGGCCTGGGCGCGGTAACGGACCCGGCGGATCCTCTTCACCATGTCGCGGATCAGGAAGACCACGCACAGGGCGAGGAAGAGCGTCGCGAGGAAACCCAGCAGGCCGGGCGTGATGTCGCCTTCCTCCAGGCCGGGCTTCAAGTCGCCCTCGATCGGGGACGTGACAGTCAGGGTGAGGCTGTACAGCAGGTTCACGAAGTATCTCTCTCTTGGCAAAACACAGCGCCATGGAACGCGGTGTCTAGCCTCTATCGTATGCCAGCGAAGAGGTCGGTTTCAGGGACAGTGGCTGGAACGCGGGATTCGATCAGGGAATAGTCCTCCCACGGCCAAACCTGCTTCTGGAGATCGGTGCTGACGGCGAAGAAGAAACCATCCGGGTCCACCTGCGTGCGGTGCGCCTTCAGCGCCTTGTCACGCAGGGGGAAGAACTCCCCGCACTCCACCTGAGTGGTGGTGGGATGCAGCGGGGCCGGGGGCTGGTTTCCCTCGGTGTCCGTTTCCAGCCAGGCCGCCAGCCGTTCCGCGTACGGTGAGTCCAGCCCGGCCTGGATCAGCGCCTCGTGCAGGGCCCGGAACCGTTCGGGGTTGAAGCCGCGGTCGTAGTAGAGCTTCTGCGGTTCCCACGGGGCACCGGTGCCGGGGTACTTCGCGGGATCGCCGGCAGCATGGAAGGCCTCGACGGCAACCTTGTGCGCCATGATGTGGTCGGGGTGGGGATAGCCGCCGTTTTCGTCATAGCTGATGATCACGTGCGGGCGGAACTCCCGGACCAGCTTCACCAGCGGGGCTGCGGCCGTCTCAAGCGGGCGGAGGGCGAAGCACCCGGCGGGAAGATCCGGCAGCGGATCTCCTTCGGGCAGCCCGGAATCCATGAATCCCAGCCAGCGGTGTTCGATTCCGAGGGCTGCCTGGGAGGCTGCCATTTCGCTGCGGCGCAGCCCGGCCAGGTCCCGCTTGGCGGCAGGAATCCCTGCCGCTGCAGGATTGAGCACGTCTCCGCGTTCCCCGCCGGTGCAGGTGGCCACCATGACCCGGACCCCGGAGGCCGCATAGGACGCCATGGTTGCCGCGCCTTTGCTGGCCTCATCATCCGGGTGCGCGTGGACGGCCAGCAGCCGCAGTTCTCCGGCGGGCCCGGAACTCGTTTCGGTCGGCAACGCACTACTCCTGACGTCCGGCAAAAGGCCGGTCTGAATGTTCGGTAAAATGAAGCGGTGAGCACTGAGGATGGTACTGAAGAGGCAGCCGGCGGCCAGCCTGCTTCCGAGCGCCCCGTGGACGGAATGTTTTCTGAGACAAGGTTAGCCAATCGCTACGGCACCCCCAAGCCCGGCATGAGCCGGCGCACAAAGACCATCCTCGCTTCGGTGGCCGGTGCTGCGGCCGTGGGTGCCGCAGTCTTCATGGCTATTCCCACCGGAGCCGGGACAGTGACTTCCAAGGACGTGGGCTTCACCATCCCCGATGCCTCAACCGCCGTCGTCGACTTCACAGTCACCAAGCCAACGGATGTCACGGTCGACTGCGCCGTCCAGGTCCTCAACGACAGCTACGCCGTCGTCGGCTGGAAGACTGTCCGGATCGGACCTGCCGAGACCGGCACCGTGTCCCTGAGCGTCGCTGTGCGCACTGATTCGCTCGGCGTGACCGGAGGCGCCAACGCCTGCTGGGTTATCGACGCGGAACAGTAGGGCCCGGACCCCTCGCAAAGGGAAACCGCCCGGCGGTCTTGGGTTTGTGCCTCCGGCTGACTAGTATGGAGGCTACGTTACGCCCCGCCCAGGTGATCACCGGATTCAATTCCGAGCGAACCGGTCACCACATGAGCGGGGTCTTTGCTTGTAAGGCCAACCGGCCGCGCAGCAATTTCAGCCAAGCCGGACCAGGTTTTCAGCGGTCCGGATGTTCATCTAAGGAGAGACCCGTGTCTACCAACAGCACATCTGTTGCCTGGCTCACGCAAGAGTCTTACGACCGCCTGAAGGCGGAACTCGACCACCTGTCCGGCCCCGGCCGCACCGAAATCGTGGCTCGAATCGAACAGGCACGGTCCGAGGGCGATTTGAAGGAGAACGGCGGTTACCACGCTGCCAAGGAGGAACAGGGCAAGGCTGAGGCCCGGATCCGCCAGCTGACGCAGCTTTTGGAGACCGCCCAGGTCGGCGAAGCACCGGCGGACGACGGCGTGGTCGAACCCGGCATGCTGGTCGAGGCCCGGATCGCGGGAGACCTGGAACAGTTCCTGCTGGGCAGCCGCGAGATTGCCGGCGACAGCGACATCGACGTGTACAGCGAGAAGTCTCCGCTGGGCGCAGCCATCCAGGGCCTGAAGGCCGGCGACGCCACAACCTACACCGCGCCCAACGGCAAGAACATTTCAGTCGAGATCGTCTCGGCAACACCGTACGCAGGCTAGCAGCCGCCAACCGTACTCAAACGCGGGTCCGTCCCTAGGGGCGGACCCGTTTTTGTGTCCGGTCGGGGTCCGTGCGGAGCACGATAGCCGCCAGCACTCCCCCGGCGGCACCAAAGAGGTGTGACTGCCAGGAAACTCCGGCGGCGGTCGGCAGGATGCCCCACAGGATGGATCCATACACCAGGAACAGCACGCCCGCGATCAGGATCTGCGGCAGGCTGCGGTTGTAGAAGCCGCGGACGATCAAGTACGCGAAGAGTCCAAAGACGACGCCGGATATGCCAATCGTGAGCCCGCCTCCGAAGATCCAGACTCCGATTCCCGAGGCCAGCCAGCAGATGGCTGTCACGGCAGCGAACCGGCGGAGCCCTTCCAGCAGGACGAGGAAAGCGAACGCCAGCAGCGGCAGGCTGTTGCTGATCAGGTGCCCGGTTCCGGTATGGAGCAGCGGGGCGAAAAGAATTCCGTCCAGGCCTTCCAGCTGCCGGGGAAGGATTCCGAGTTCCGGCAGGAGGCTGTTCTGGAAGGGCAGGGTGAGGAAATACGCCAGCCACAGGAGGGCCGTAAAGCAGGCGGCTGCCAGGAGGGCACTTTTCGCACGGCGGGCCAGCATGGGCTACCCGTGCAGCACTACGGGATGGAAGCCTTCGGCCCGAAGGTTCTGCAGGACCTTTTCACAGTGCTCGTGACCCTTGGTCTCCATGTTGATCGTGATTGCCACGTCTCCCATGCTGATCGACCCTCCCACCCTGGTGTGGTCCACTCCGGTGACATTGGCGTCCGACTCGGCGATGATCCGCGAGATTGTCGCCAGTGAACCCGGACGGTCATCCAGCAGCATCCGCACCACCAGGTAACGCCCGGCGGCTGCGAGGCCGCGCTGGATAACCTTCAGCATAAGCATCGGATCGATGTTTCCGCCCGAGAGGATGACCGCGGTGGTGCCCGGATTCTCGATTTTTCCGTCGAGGAGCGCGGCCACGCCCACGGCGCCGGCCGGTTCAACCACCAGCTTGGCCCGCTCCAGCAGGAAGATCAGGGCACGTGCCAGCGAATCTTCACTGACCGTCACGACGTCGTCGACCAGTTCGCGGATGATCGAGAAGGGAAGCTGGCCCGGCCGGCCAACGGCAATGCCATCGGCAATCGTTGATACCTTGCTCAGCGGCACCAGGGCGTCGGCGGCGAGGGAGGGCGGGTAGGCAGCGGCGTTTTCGGCCTGGACGCCGATGATCCGCACCTCGCGGCCCAGCTCCCTGGCCCGTTCCTTGATGGCAACGGCTACGCCTGCCAGCAGGCCGCCGCCGCCAACGCCCATCAGCACGGTGTCCAGCTCAGGAATTTGGTCGAGCAGTTCCAGTCCGAGGGTTCCCTGCCCCGCGACGATGTCCACGTTGTCGAACGGGTGGACAAACACTGCCCCGGTTTCGTCCGCAAAGCGCTGGGCCTCTGCGAGGGCCTCATCAACGTTATGGCCGTGCAGGACGACTTCGGCTCCGTGTCCCTGGGTTGCGGCCAGCTTGGGCAGGGCGACGCCGAGCGGCATGTAGATCCGTGCGGCGATGCCCAGGCGGGCAGCCGCGACAGCCACGCCCTGGGCATGGTTGCCTGCCGACGCCGCGACGACGCCGCGTGCTTTCTCCTCGTCACTGAGTTTTGCCATGCGGACATAGGCACCACGGACCTTGAAGGACCCGGCACGCTGCAGGTTTTCGCACTTGAGGAAGACGTTGGAGCCGGTTAGCCTTCCCAGCGCCCGGGACTGCTCAATGGGCGTATGGGCAATCACGCCGTCCAGGAGTTTGGCCGCGGCCTGGATGTCGTCAAGGGTCACGGGCAGCTGGGGTGCGTCGGTCAAGGCTGGTTCTCTTGTTCTCTTGCTGTGGATTCTGAGGATGCTGAAGGTTTTTTGGACTCTGTGGATCGGGTTTCGTCGTCGCGGCGGGCGGCGGGTTCGGACTCTTCCTGCTCGTCGTCGGGTTCTTCATCCTGCGGCGGCGCGCCGGGCGGTCCGAAAAGATTGTCCGGAGTCAGCAGCGGGTCCTGTTCCCAGCGCCGGGCCGCGATGTACCGGACCATCGAGTTGACGATTGCCATCAGCGGCACGGCGAAGAGTGCGCCTGCAATGCCTGCGACCAGGGTTCCGCCCGTCACCGCCAGGATGACGGCGAGCGGGTGCAGCGAGACTGCGCGGCCCATGATCAGGGGCTGCAGGATGTGGGATTCGACCTGCTGAATCAGCAGCACGATTCCCAGCATAATCACTGCGTTGAGCCAGCCGTTGGCTACCAGGGCCAGCAGGACGGCAATAGATCCTGTGATGACGGCACCGATCAGCGGGATAAAGGAACCCAGGAACACCAGGACGGACAGCGGCAGCGCCAGCGGCACACCGATAATCGCAGCTCCGGCACCGATGCCGACCGCATCGATAAACGCGACGACCAGCTGCACACGGACGTAATTGGTCATGGATTCCCAGCCGCGGATTCCCGCCCCGTAGGCGGCAGCCTTGGCGCGGCGCGGCATCAGCCCGGCGACAAAGCGCCAGATCCGCCGACCGTCGAGCAGGAAGAACACCAGCGCGAAGAGCGTCAGCAGGACTCCGGCGGCAAAGTGCCCGGCGCTGCTGCCGACGCTGACGGCACCGGAGAGGATACTCGCGGAATTGTTCTGCAGCGCGGAAGTTGCCTCCTTCAGCAGCTCGTCAATCTGGGTGGAGGTCACCTGCAGCGGCCCGGACTCAAGCCAGTCCTGGAACTGGGTGAACCCGTTCAGCAGTTCATCCCACAGGTCGCGGAAGCCCAGCGCCAGCTGCCGCCCCACCAGGGTGAGCGCGGCGACGATCAGGCCCAGGAAGGACACGATGGTTACCGCTACGGCGAGCCCGGAGGGCACCTTGTTCCGCCGGAGCCAGGAACTGATGGGAGCCAGCAGTCCGGCGAGCAGGGCTGCGATCATCAGCGGAATGATCAGGAGCGAAAAGTGCCCAAGGATCCAGACCAGCCCGCCGCTGACCAGGAGCACGACGCCAAGGCGCCATGCCCAGGACGCGCTGACGCGCAGGGCATAGGGAACATCGTCACCGGCACGACTGGAGCGCACCGCTGCGGCCTGGACGGCCTTGGGCGCGGCAACCCGGCGGGCATGGGGTCTCATGGGGTTATCTTTCCATAATGCGGTGTTAGTTCCCTGACAGTTACGGGTCCCGGCAGTCTCACAGTGCGGCCTGAATACCCCACTCGGCGCTAAAGGCGCTTCCCGGCTCCAGCCACCGCAGCCCTTCGCCGGAGTTGAAGGCGTTGGCGGGCGCTGTCATTGGCTCCAGGGCTACGGCGCAGCTGCGGCCGGGGAACTGGTCCGTCACGAAAACATGCACGTAGCCATAGCTCGGCCCGGCCCACAGCTGCACGGACCGCCCGTCCGGTGCGGTGAGGACATGCCGGTATTTGCCGCCGCGCTGCGTCAGGTCCGTGTAGGCGGTGTCCAGCGCGAGCGAACCCACTCTCCGGCCGCTGCGAAGGTCCCAGTCCCCGGTGACGGGCTCCTGTCCGTCCGGAATCATCGACGCGTCCGTGGTGAGCCGCGTACCGGCATCGACCTGCAGGATGAGGTCCTCGGTGGGCACTTCCCCCAGCCGCAGGAAGGGATGTGCCCCCAGCGCGAACGGTGCCCGCGCTGCGGAAAGGCTGGTCAGCGACTGGCGCACGGACAGTCCCCCGTCCTCCGCAATCCGGTAGAGCACCTCGTGGACCAGGTGGAAGGGATACCCGTGCTGGGGATAAATCGCTGCACTGAGCCGCACGGCGTCGCCGCTAACCTCCACGGGAGCGTAGCCGGTGTTCCGCAGCAAACCGTGGATGGCGTTGCCGCGGGCAGGATCGGTGATGTCGAGCTGCTGTTCGCGGCCGTCGAGCGTCCAGCGTCCGCCGGCCACGCGATTGGGCCAGGGCGCCAGCAGGATCCCGGCCGCCGACGGCGGAATGGCGTCATCCGGGTAGGTCTCCACCAGCTGGATGCCGTCCACGGTGAAACTTCGCAGCGCCCCGCCCAGGGACCCGACGACGGCGGATGCCCGGCCGCGCTCCAGCCGGAACTGTTCTCCCGTGGCAGGTACGGCTGGGGCGTTGTTCCCGGTTGTCATCCTTCCAGCCTAGCCCTGGAGGCCCCGCGGTGCCCGGATGACGCTACTCATCGAAGTGCGTGCTGACCCGTTCGCTGACAGCGGCCACCACTCCGGCAGCGACCGACCGGATTTTGACGTTGCGGGTGTTCGAAACACTCCGGAGAATTTCCACTGCCGCCTGCTGGCTGCATCCGTTTTGGCCCATGATGATCCCCACCGCCAGATCGACCACGGTCCGGGACTCCAATGCCGCCTGCAGGTTGCGTGCCCGGTGCATTTGCCCGTCAATGCGCAGGGCAAGGCACAGCGTCCCTGATGCCTCGGCCGCGATCCTCTCGGCGGTACGCAGCATTGCGGGCTGGAAAAGATGCTGGCGCGGTGAATAGAAGCAGAGGACACCGCGGGCGCCGTCCTCCAGCGCAAGCGGTACGGCGGCCATGGACCGCAGGCCTTCCACCGCTGCCGTCCCCGGGAAGGCGCCGCGGCGTGTTTCGGTCCAGGCGTCGGTCACCACTACGGAGGTATCCCCTGTGATGGCTTCGGCTCCCGGACCTCCTGCCGCGAAAACCGGTTCTGCCAGCCGGGCTGCGCGGGCATCGCTGTCGCCTGCCACCCGTTTGCGCCTGGGGCGCTCAATGACGATCGAGCATCCGCGTACCTCTGCGGCACCGGCGATCGCTACCGCCAGCACAGCGAGCTCCGCTAAATACGCCTCCAGTCCATCTGCGCAGAGCAGCAGGTCCTGGAAGGCCGCGGCATGTTCGGCCTGCACCTGTGTCACCATTCCCCCTATTCCGTGGGGCCCAATGCTACGGAGGCGGTTCCAGAGGCAGAAGGGTACAGCGCCGTTAACGAACCGCGGGACCGCAGCTTTGCAGCTGCGGTCCCGCGGTTTGATGCTGAGACGGCGGTTAGTCGTCGCCGCGCAGGATCGCGAGGATCCGGATGATCTCCACGTAGAGCCAGACCAGGGTCACGGTCAAGCCGAAAGCCGCGGTCCACGAGTAGCGCTGCGGAGCACCGGCCTTCACGCCCTGCTCAATCGAAGTGAAGTCCATGATCAGCGAGAAGGCCGCGAGGCCAACGGCCAGAAGGCCAATGATGACGCCCAGCGGAATACCGGCAATCTGGAAGCCCCGCACGCCCCACGGATCGTCAACCACGCCAAAGATCATGAGGCCCACGTTCACCAGCGAGAACACCGCGTAGCCGATCAGGGCGATCATGAAGAAGCGCATCGCCTTCGGCGTGGCACGCACCTTGCCGTTCTTGAACAGGAGCAGGGTCACGGCGAACACAGAGAGCGTGCCCACTACGGCCTGCAGGCCGATGCCCGGGTACATCGCGTCCAGGATCTGTGTCAGTGCGCCGAGGAACATACCTTCGAGCACCGCGTAACCCAGGATGAGCGCCGGAACCGGCTCGCGCTTGAACGAGTTGACGAGGCCCAGGACGAAGCCGCCGAGCGCGCCCACGATCATCAGCAGGCCGGCCGCGCCGGGAAGCACGAACACGGGGATCGCAGCGCCGAGCAGGACAACCGCCAGGCAGCCAAGGGTCTTCATGATGACGTCGTCATACGTCATCCGTCCGGTCTCGGAGGGTCCTGCGGAAGGAGCTGCATAGAGATCCTGGAGCTGCTGAGGGCTCATGGGGTCCTGCTGGGGTCCTGCAAACGGGCCGCCGGACGGAACGGTGGCCGCTCCGCCGCGGGTCTGGGAACGGAAATTCTTCCCGTTGAAAACAGGGTTGCCGCCTAGTGCCATGAATATGTCCTCCGTTTGGGGGGGGGCTTGGGTCTGTTAATCAGCCTACCAATGGAACGCTCAACGGGCAGCGATGATTCCACGGACTGGAAATGCTTTGATAACGGTTTGGCACCGAGGACGCAGAAACCGGCCTCCGGGCTTCCATAATGAAGCACCCGGTGGAGTCGTTACCTGATCGCGACCAAAGGTCACTACTTCGGTCACCCCACCGAAACAAACGCCGGGTAGCATGATCACCATTCGTGACTGACATCACATGGTCACACATAGAATGCGCCGACAACCGGTGCATTTATACCCCCGGCGGAGGTTATTCACTTTGGGAAGAATATCGGCACTCGCCCGGTATATGGGGATGGTCGTGGCGGTGGCCGGCATATTTGCCGGGCTCCTGCTCGCTGCCCCTGCCGTGCATGCAACGACAGCTCCACCCCCGGCGTCGGAATCCCCGGCCTCGGAGGGCAGTACCGAGGCAACAGCGCAGGACTCCGGGAACACCGGAGGGGACGAAGTGACCGACGGCGCCGAGTACCAGGACCGCATCAGCGGAGTCCTGCGAAACGCAGGTTCCCCGGTTGCCGGAGTGAAAATCAAGGCAAGCGGCAACGGTTACGAAGCCGAGACGCAGACCGCCGAGAACGGTTCCTGGTCCATCGGGGTTCCCGAACAAGGTGCGTTTGAGGTGGAACTGGATGAATCCACGCTCCCCGAAGGCATGGCCTTGGCCGAGGGCCAGCAGAACCCGCGTACCGTGACTTTCGCCGGAACCTCGAACATCACCACACTCTTCCTCCTGGGTGAAGGCATAGTCCTGCAGGGAGACACCTTCGGCACCAAGCTCATCGAGCGGGCCGTCGCCGGACTCAGCTTTGGACTGCTGCTGGCCCTTAGCGCCGTCGGGCTTTCCCTGATCTTCGGCACCACCGGGCTGACAAACTTTGCCCACGGCGAGATGGTGACCTTCGGCGCCGTACTGGCGTTCGGTTTCTCCGCATTGGGCCTGCCGCTGTGGCTGGCACTGATACTGGCGGTGGTCGGAGGCGCAGGCCTTGGCTACGTGCAGGACGCAGGGTTGTGGAAACCGCTGCGCAAACGGGGAACCGGACTGGTTCCCATGATGATCGTGAGCATTGGCCTGGCACTGGCGCTGCGCTACACCATCCTCTTCTTCTTCGGCGGGGCAACCCAGCAGCTGCCTAACTCGCAGAGTCCGATGCTCGAGCTGGGTCCCATTTCGATCGCGCGGAACAACCTGGTTTCCCTAGCCGTCTCACTGGTCGTCATCCTGATCGTGGCCGCCCTGCTGCTGCGTACCCGGATCGGCAAGGCCACCCGTGCCGTCGCGGACAACCCGCCGCTGGCAGCGGCCTCGGGCATCGACGTCGACCGCGTGATCCGCATTGTCTGGATGGCCGGCGGTGCGCTTGCCGCGCTCGGCGGCATCCTGTGGGCGTACTACCGCCCCGGTGTCTCCTTCAACATGGGCCAGCAGATCCTGCTGCTGATCTTCGCGTCCGTGACCCTTGGTGGACTCGGTACGGTGTTCGGCGCCCTGATCGGTTCGATCATCGTGGGACTCTTCGTGGAACTCTCCACCCTCTGGCTCGAGGCGGACCTGAAGTACGTCGGCGCGCTGCTCATCATGATTCTCGTCCTCCTGGTTCGGCCGCAGGGTATCCTCGGCCGCCGAGAGCGCATAGGTTAGGGGCCTCTACATGGACTTTGGAAACATCCTGCTGGGTGCAGTCAACGAATTCTTCACACCCACCACTGCTGCCTATGCGCTGGCGGCCCTCGGGCTGGCCGTGCACTTCGGCTACACCGGCCTGCTGAACTTTGGCCAGGCCGGCTTTATGGCAATCGGAGCCTACGGCTTTGCCATTCCCACGCTGAGCTTCAACGCTCCCCTGCCGGTGGCTTTGCTGATCGCGATGCTCGCTTCCGTGGCCTTTGCGGTGATCCTTGGATTGCCCACGCTGCGCCTGCGGGCGGACTATCTGGCCATCGTCACCATCGCCGCAGCGGAGATCGTCCGCTACATCGTGACCACCAACGGCCTGACCGAAGTCACCGGGTCGGCCAACGGCCTGGCGGCGTTCGAAGGCGGGTTCTACTCGCTCAACCCCTTCGCCCCCGGCGTGTACAACCTCGGTCCGTTCAGCCTGAACGAACGCGACCTGTGGATCCGCGTGGTGGCCTGGACCGTCGTCGCGCTGGCCTGCCTGGTGATCTGGCTCCTGGTCCGCAGCCCCTGGGGCCGAGTGGTCAAGGGAATCCGCGAGGATGAGAACGCCGTACGGTCGCTGGGCAAGAACGTCTACGCCTACAAGATGCAGGCGCTGATCATCGGCGGCATGCTCGGTTCGCTGGCAGGCATCATCTTCACGCTCCCACGCGGCGCAGTGCAGCCGGCCAACTACGGCACCGAACTGACGTTCTTCCTCTACACGGCGCTCCTGCTGGGCGGTATGTCCACGGTGCTTGGCCCGGTGATCGGCGCCATGATGTTCTGGGCCGTGCTCTCCCTGACCCAGAGCCTGCTCTACGGTGCCATCGAGTCCGGGGCCGTCACCTTCCTGAACACTACCCAGGCCGGGCAGCTGCGTTACATCCTTGTTGGTGTGGCGTTGATGCTGCTGATGATCTTCAGGCCGCAAGGCGTGCTCGGCAATAAGAAGGAGCTGTCATTCGCATGAGCCATCAAGCACAAAGCCCGCAGCCGGAGCGCCTGCCCGGCGCCCATGCGGCTGCTCCGGCGGAGAAAGCCCACACGGCCGCTGCAGATTCCGGCCATGAGGCGAGCTGGGCCGGCAATGAATACATGACGGACGACAGGCCCATCGCTGCCGACGCCGTGGCCCCCGGTTGCCGGAAGCGCGATCCGATCCTCGTGGCGTCCAACGTGACCCGCACCTACGGCGGTATCCACGCCGTCGACGTCGAGCATGTGGAGATTCCGCGGAACAAGATCACGGCGCTCATTGGTCCGAACGGCGCGGGCAAGACCACACTGTTCAACCTGCTCACCGGATTCGATACCCCGCAGTCCGGGGAATGGAGATTCGAGGACCGTGACCTTGCAGGTGTTTCGGCCTACAAGGTGGCCCGGCTGGGAATGGTCCGTACGTTCCAGCTGACCAAGGTCATGGGCAAGCTGACGGTGCTGGAGAACATGCGGCTCGGCGCCAATGAGCAGCCGGGCGAGGCACTGCGCCGGGCACTGTTCCGGCCGCTCTGGAAAAAGCGCGAGAACGAGATTACCGAACAGGCCGACGGCCTGCTGGCCAAGTTCAAGCTCGACACCAAGCGCAGCGACTACGCCGCTTCCCTTTCCGGCGGCCAGCGCAAGCTCCTGGAAATGGCGCGCGCGCTGATGGTCAATCCCAAACTGGTGATGCTGGACGAGCCCATGGCCGGCGTGAACCCTGCATTGACGCAGTCGCTGCTGGACCACATCAAGAACCTGAAAGCCGAGGGCATGACGGTCCTGTTCGTGGAACACGATATGCACATGGTTCGGCATATTGCCGACTGGGTGATCGTGATGGCCGAAGGCAAGGTAGTGGCCGAAGGGCCGCCTGCCGAGGTAATGAAGGACCAGGCCGTAATCGATGCCTACCTCGGCGCGCACCACGACGTGGACCTGGGCGATTCCGAGGGCTTCGAAAAGCTCGAAGCAGTCCTGGAGAAGGATCCGGATTCAGACATTCAGGGCGGTGAGGGGCTGGCCCCCGTGACGATCCAGGAACGTAAGGACAGGGCATGACTGCTGAAAATTTCGAGGGCGACTCCGTCGTCAAAGTCACCGATCTGGTGGCCGGCTACATTCCTGGAGTCAACATCCTTAACGGATGTTCCATAGAAGCCCGGCGCGGTGAGCTCATTGGCATCATCGGCCCGAACGGTGCCGGCAAGTCCACCTTGCTGAAGGCCATGTTCGGCCTGGTGAAGGTCCATTCCGGCACTGTTATGGTGCGCGGTCAGGACCTTACCGGGCTGAAGGCCAACAAGCTGGTGAGCCGGGGGGTGGGGTTCGTTCCGCAGAACAATAACGTGTTCGCCTCGCTGACCATTGAAGAGAACCTGCAGATGGGCCTTTACCAGCAGCCGAAGAACTTCAAGGAACGCTTCGAGTTTGTGGCTGACCTGTTTCCGGAGCTGAAGAAGCGGCGCAGTCAGCGAGCCGGCTCTCTCTCCGGCGGTGAACGCCAGATGGTGGCCATGGGCCGGGCCCTGATGATGGAGCCGGCTGTGCTGCTGCTGGATGAGCCCTCTGCCGGCCTCTCCCCCGTGAAGCAGGATGAGACCTTCCTGCGCGTTCATGAGATCAACCGTGCCGGCGTCTCGGTGATCATGGTGGAGCAGAACGCCCGGCGCTGCCTGCAGATCTGCGACCGCGCGTATGTGCTCGACCAGGGCAAGGACGCGTACACCGGAACCGGGCGTGAGCTGATGAAGGATCCCAAGGTCATCCAGCTGTACCTGGGAACCCTGGCTGATACGGCCTAGTCTCAGTCTGGCGAGTGCCCGTCTGGAGCTTCGTCTCCAGGCGGGCATTTTGCTTTGACGCACTCCTCTGTTCCTCAACGCCGTGTTACCCCCCCTGTACCGAGGCACCCACTCCACGTGACGTCAGCCTCAGGCCTGCCCTCATCCTCCGTCCGCACAGCAAAGGGCCCCTGCCGGAACAGGGGCCCTTCGAGTGGTGCGTTAGTGATTGTGGTGCGTTAGTGATTGTGGTGCGTCAGCCTGCCTTAGAGCTTGCCCACCTCGGAGCGGCTCGGAAGCGGCTTGTTGTCAGCGTCGAACTCGTAGATACCGATGAAGGCTTCAGTCGGGTCACCGTTCTCATCGAAGGTAACCGGTCCGGAGTAGCCGTCGTAGTCGATGTCTTTGCCGTCGCGCAGGAGCGTGACGCAGCCGGCGAAGTCGAAGCACTTCTCTCCGTCTGCGGAAACACCCTGCAACTCGGCAGCTATTGCAGCGCCGTCGGTGCTGCCGGCTGCCTCTGAAGCGAGGGCCAGCAGGGTCACTGCGTCATAGCTTTCACCGGCATAGGCCCAGTCCGTCAGTGCAGGATCAATGCCCAGCAGTGCGTCCTTAAAGTTGTCCGAAGCGAACGGGCCGGGGATGGTTCCCTGGGCGCCCTCCAGAGTTCCGGCATCGAGATCGGCACTGAAGTCTTTGGTGTTGCCGTCAACGAAGAAAAGCTGCGACGGGTCAACACCCTTGCCGGTCAGCAGCGGTGCAATGCTCTTGGCCTGGTCGAAGCTGATGACCACAATTGCATCCGGGTTGGCGCTGGTAACGGCGTCAACCTGGCTGCTGAACTGGGAGTCGCCTTCGTTGAACATCGGTTCTGCCACGACCTGGCCGCCTGCGGCCTCGACGGAGCTCTTGATGTTCGACTGCAGGCCGGTGCCGTAGGCGTCGTTGAGGACGATCATGCCAACGGTCTGGGCGCCGCACTCCATGATGTAGTTGCCCAGGGTACGGCCCTGGAGAACGTCGGAGGGCGCGGTGCGCCAGTAGAGCCCGTTGTCATCCCAGTCCGTGAATTCCGGGGCCGTATTCGCGGGAGAGAACTGGATGACTCCGGCACCGGTGATCTGGCTGATGACAGTCTTGGAAACACCGGAGGAAGCGGCACCGATGATGGCGCTTACGTCCTGGCCCAGCAGGTCAGTAACGGACTGCGTGGCGATGTCGGTGGTGGTATCACCGGAGTCCCGGTGGACAACCTCGATGGGCTTGCCGAGGACGCCGCCCGCAGCGTTGACCTCTTCAGCGGCCAAATTGACGCCGGCGATTTCCGGCGGGCCAAGGAAGGCAAGGGTGCCTGTGGTCGGAAGAAGGGTGCCGAGCTTCAGAGGAGTCTCTGTGGTGCCGGTGGAAGCGGGAACAGCTGAGGGGTCGCCCTTCTCTCCCGGATCCTCTCCGGTGCCGCCCTGGCTTTCCGGGCACGTGAGAACTGAGCTGTCAGCTGACGACGAAGAAGCATCGGACGGTGTGGACTCGGTGCCGGACTCGCCGCCGCTGGCGCAGCCGGAGGCGAACAGGGCGATGCCCATGCCCAGTGCTGCGATCTTTGCTGCGCGGCTATAACCATCCCCCAGGCCAAGCGGCCCGGTCTTGCGAAGTGCAGTCATGTAGTTTTTCTCCCCGATCGAAAGGCGGGTGCCTTTGATGCTGTTACCAGGTGTTCCTGATTACAAGAAAAACTAGTTGAATAATGTGTCCAAGATAAGAGCCTACGGTTACAGCCTTGTAACACTCGTCACAGCTGAAGCCAAGATGTTGCACGATGCCAAGGCGCATGGTTGCTAAACGTTCATTTTGTACCCTAGGTCGGACACACAGATGGATGGCCAGCGTCCGGACATCCCGGCCTTGTCCCTGCATGACCTTCGTTCCACAGACGGCCCCGAGAGTGTCCCCGGAAGTTTCCTTCGACCATCAGGCAATTCTGCCGCTTAGGGAAGGTGGCGCTCCACCAAGTGCCCACCGCGAACTGAGGAAGACCAAGCTGCCCTCCCTCGGAGTTCCCGCTGCCAGCTCTACGTCACGGGCCCGGAAATCTGGTCCTGCCCCGTTCACCGCCGTGTCCGCAACAACCACGGCTGAGTGGACCCGAAGACTACAGCTCAGATTCGCTGGTGGGACAGCAGCTGCCCGGCGGAAGACTCTCTGAATACGCCACCGCGCCCTCACTCGCGCAGTTTGACCCCGGTCATACCTTCAAGTTCCTTTGCCCCCCAAATGCGCGCTTCCCGTGAATCCCGGACAACCTGTTCTCGAGAAAACTCCGCCAGATTGTGCCAATTAAGAGCGACGGAACACAACGTTGACGTCATATGATTCAGAATCCCAAAGGATTTCTCGGGCTCGCCCCATTCGCCCTTCTGTAGTTCAACGGCATGGTTCGTTGCTGCACCTAGAAGGAGACTTTCCCATTTGTGCAATTCGCGGGCCATGTCAGTCGGGCCGAGCTCCAGCTGCCAACGCACTACGGCACTTCGTAGAGAAGCTATTTCGGAATTGACGCTCTCGAACGACTGGCGTGCAGCCGGAATCAAGCCCGTCGCAGAGGCAATTATGTCTGCGATGGCGGCCTTTTCTCTGACTAGGCCTGCTTCGATGCGCTGGGCCTTCAGTTGCAGTTCCACGAGTTCCTGCTGTTTACGGTTCGATCGCTTTAGCACAGACACGGCAACCCAGGCCGCCAGGAGCGCAGCGGGTATGGCACCTATTGTGCCGGACCAGAGCTGAGCCCAAACACCTTCGTCAATCCCCCAGAATTCCCCCAGAACTATTCCCCGAAACATGCGCCTGAGTCTACGGGAGGTGCGCCGAGGGGTGCGTTCGTCGCTGTCATAGCACCCACGCGCCTCGCCGAAAGGTGCACAGTCACCCCAGACTCCGCCGCCCCAGTCTCCGGGGAATAGACGGTGCCATAAGGAGGCCATCGGTGACTCACGATCGGGAAGTCAGATACTCTGCCAGCCCTGACCCGATAGTTGCCTTGGGCTAGGGCATGATTTCGCCGAGGTGCGAAATGCTCCCAGGTATTTGCAGTGCCAGGCCAACCATGACGGGGTATATCAGGTTCTCCCTAATTTTTTGCCAGCGCCCTGGGTCCTTGGACGCGGTACCCGCCGCGTTTACAGAAACGAGTAAGCGGTCGAGGGCCGTCCGCAACTCAAAGTCTCCGTAGAGCTCGTAGTCTTCAAGGCAGTTCGACGCGTGTCTCAGGACGCCGTTGAGGTGCTGTCGGAGCGGGAGAGGCAGAGAATGATCGTCAGCCAGGGCGGACCTTACGTCATCCAGAGTGTTGGCAATATCGGTGCGGTCCTTTTCGCCTAGTGACGGTAGATCCCGATCCAGAGTATCCGCGAGGTTCTCGAGTACATCCAGATCGTGATCGCTGTCGAAAACTGCCCCTGGAATTGCATGTACCCAGGAATGCGGGTAGGCCAAAACCCACGATTGCCAACGTGGCAGCGCGGAACGGAAGGACCGCGTCCTACGCCCCGCAGCATCCATCCCGGCGAGCAGCTCTTCTATGTCCCTCAGGTACCCAGTTGCGATCAAGGTTTGGCGAAGCACCTCATCGTCAGTCCCTTGAACCTCGAGTCTAGTGTTGCGAACCCCTCCGCCGGGGCTCACACGCCAACGCTCGAGCTGTAGAAGTAGAAGCGCCGCGGGGTTTGCCATTGTTGGTCCTTTTGAACAGAAGTGATCGTGACTTCATCAAGGGTAGGCGAGCACGACCTCTATGCGGCTCAAATAAGCACGACGGCAATCCGCGGCAAAAGTGGAACAAGTCATTCACCGCCAGCAACGACGTCTTTGGACCGTCAGAAAAGTGGCGTGCCGGATCCATCAGCAGACCATCCGGCACTCTCCGGGTTCACTGTCGTTTTCCAACAGTCCTCTGCCGCCTCGACAGAAAGTTCCATCCTGACCACGATTGCCTTGCCTGCAATGAGTCCCCCCGGCAGTGTCAAGGATCACGCCGGAAGCCGTGCGGCGGGACTCCTGTGTCTCTTGGCAGTCCAACGTAGGCATGAAAACGAAAAAAGCCCAGTTCCTCACTCGCCGGGGACCGTTTTTGTCTCCCTGAACCGGAAAGACGCACTCCCCTTTTCAAGGAGACTTGTACCCCAGGTCGGACTCGAACCGACAACACACAGATTTTAAGTCCGCTGCCTCTGCCATTGGGCTACTGGGGCTCCACACACCGCGGCACGACGGCAGTTAACCGCGTTCCAAGCGCATAGACCAGCCTACTTGAGCGGCGGGGACGGCAGGAAACAGGGTTAACGCCAACGGCGGCCACCGGCGGATATCCAGTGGCCGCCGTTGTATGGCGGTTCGCGTACTGCTTACTTGCCGGCAGGCTTCTTGGCGGGCGTTGCAGCCTCCACGAATGCCTTGCGCGGGTTCTTCAGGTGGATCAGCTGCGTGAAGTCGCGGCCGAACCAGAAGTTCGCCGCCCAGCCGGAGATGACGCGGAACTTGCGCTCGAACATCGGCATGGCCATTCCGTGGTAGCCGCGGTGGGCCAGCCAGGCCGGGAGGCCCTTCATGCCGAAGCCCATGATGTTCGCAACGCCCTTGTACTGGCCCATGCCGGCCACGGCGCCGAGGTTCTTGTGGCGGTATTCCTGGACGCTGCCCTCACCGTAGCGTGCAGCAAGGAGGTTCTTGGCCAGGCGCTTGGCCTGGCGGACGGCGTGCTGGGCGTTCGGCACGCAGAAGCCTCCGACGCCGCCGCCGGTCAGGTCGGGCACTGCCGAAACGTCGCCGGCCGCCCAGGCACCCTCGAGGGGGCCGTCGTCGCCGGTGATCCGCAGTTCGGCGTTGGCACGCACGCGGCCGCGGTCATCGATCGGGAAGTCGGTGGCGCGGACCATCGGGTTGGCCTGAACACCGGCAGTCCAGATGAGGGTATCGGCCTCGAATTCGCCGGCCGGGGACTTGTCGGCCATGTTGATGAGCTTCAGCAGGCCGCCTTCGGCGCTGGCCAGCGAGGTGTTGAGCAGGACTTCGATGCCGCGCTCACGCATGGAGGAGACAACCCATTCGGCCTGGTCGGGCTTGACCTCGGGCATGACGCGGCCCATTGCTTCAATCATCACGAAGCGCAGGTCTTCACGCTTGAGGCGGTTGTTCTCGCGCACGGCGCCGCGGGCCATGTCTTCGATTTCGGTGATGGTCTCAATGCCGGCGAAGCCGCCGCCGACGACGACGAAGGTCAGTGCGCGGGCGCGGGCAGCCTGGTCGGTCATCAGGGAGGCGGTCTCGATGCGCTCGAGCACCTTGTTGCGCATCTCCACTGCTTCTTCGATCGTTTTCATGCCGATGCCGGCTTCGGCCAGGCCCGGGATGGGGAAGGTCCGGGTAATGGAACCGGCAGCAATAACGATGTCGCGGTAGCTGAGCTCGAACGGCTCGCCTCCGTCGGCGGGCTCCACGGTGGCCGTGTGGGTGGCGTGGTTGACCGCGGTGACCTTGCCCGAAATGAGCTCGGTCTCCTTCAGGTGCATGCGGTGCGAAACTACAGCGTTACGTGCGTTGATGGTTCCTGCAGCGACCTCAGGCAGGAAGGGCTGGTACGTCATGTACGGCAGCGGATCCACCACCGTGACGATCCCGCCGTGCTTCTTGACCTGCTTCTGCAGGTTCTTGGCTACGTAGAGTCCGACGTAGCCACCGCCAACCACGAGTACGCGTGGACGATCAGAGAACTGTGAGTGCGATGCCATAGCAAATATCCTACCCGACTTGTGAAAGTCTTCACGAAGTGTTCCGCAGTATGTTTCCACCCGGCCGCCCCAGTGCTTGTCAGGCGGAGCGGGAAGGTTCCATCTTCTGTTCTTCCCCGCCGGCGAGGTCCTCCGGAACGGCGCCGGCGGACGCCTCGGCGGAGCGCCGGATGCGCAGGACGGCGATGCTTCCGCCGGCACCAACCAGCAGGATCAGTCCGGCGAAGCCCAGGACCAGCACGGCTGGCAGCGGGTCTTCTTCAGTGTAGGGTTCAGCCGCGGTGGGCACCCGGGGTTCCGGAATATCCGGCAGGGCCTCGCTGACCGGTTCAGGTCCGGCCGGTGCGGCCGGAGCCTCGCCGCGGCGGTGGATCCGGATCCATTCTTCAATGGTTCCGAGTGGATTACCCGCCACCGCGGGAACGTCTGCGTTCAACGCTGCGTTGGCGTCGATAATGCCGTAGCCGTAGATGGTATCCCTGCCCGGGACTCCGCCGTCCTTGGCCGTGGTGATGATCCGGTTGATTACCTGGGCCGCCGTCAGTTCCGGGTAGGCGGACCGGATCAGGGCCGCAACGCCGGACACCAGGGGTGCCGCTGCGGAGGTGCCGGACCACTCGGCGTACCGGGAGGCGCCCTCCGGGAGCCCGCCGACCAGGTTCTCGGCAGGCGCGGCGACTCCGATGCTGATGCCTTCGGAGGAGGAGTCCCAGCTCGCCTTTCCTTCCCGGTCCAGGCCGGCGACGGTCAGCACGCCCGGGATGGTGGCCGGTGCTCCAACCTGGATCATGCCGACGCCGCGGTTTCCCGCTGCGGCAACAATGACGACGTCGTTCTGCTCTGCGTAAAGGAAGGCGTCGTCCCAGCTCTCCGGCCACGCGGTGGACGAAGAACCCAGTGACATGTTGATCACCTTCGCGCCGTTGTCCACTGCCCAGCGCACCGCGTTGGGCAGCTGCTGGTCAATCGGAACGCCGCCGGGATTTGCTTCGCCAATCCAGGCCGAAACCGTCAGCAGTTCGGCCTTGGGCGCTACGCCGATAATCCCGTCGGGTCCCTTGCCCGGGCCCTTGTAATCCTTGCCGTCCCCGTCGTCGCCCTCCTTGCCGGCATGCCCGCGGCCCGCCAGCAGGGTGGCAACCAGCGTCCCGTGCTCGGGGTTGACGCCCAGTCCCCTGCCGCCGGACGGATCACCGGCTCCGGACACGTCGGTTCCTCCGGCGATGGCACCGGCCAGGTCGGGGTGGGAAGGGTCGACGCCGGTGTCGATGACCGCCACCTTGACCCCTTCGCCCTGGGACTTCTTCCAGGCTTCGGTGATGCCGTAGTCGGCCAGCCAGTATTCCTTGTCCCGCCACTCATCGGCGTGGGCCGGCCCAGCTGCTGCCAGCTGGATCAGCAGGACCGCGGTCAGGGACAGGGCGCCGGTACCCGCAGCGCGTCTCATCGCGGCGCCCTTAGGGCGCCGCACCGTTCTTTCCGCGCTCACCGCAGCGTACTCAGTGCGATGCCGTCGAGGATGTCGTGCTCGGAAGTCACAGCGGACTCCACGCGTCCGTCAGTCAGTTCGGCCATGCGGTCCACGATCGTCTTCCAGATGAGGGCGCCGGCGCCAATGACGTCCACGCGGCCGGGGTGCATGTAGGGCAGGGCGGCCCTTTCGTCGTGTGACATATGCAGGAGCGACCGCGCTGCGTCGCCGATCGCTTCGGCGCTCAGTTCGCTGCCGTGGATCGCCGCGGAGGAGTATTCCGGAAGTTTCAGGGCATGGGCGCTCACCGTGGTGATCGTCCCGGCAACCCCCACAAGCCTGTCGGCCGTGGAGAGCGGTACGGTCTCCAGGACCTGCGCGACCATATCCAGGATGTCTCCCCGTGCCATGGCGATCTGGGCGTCGGTGGGAGGATCGGAAACGAGGTGGCGCTCGGTGAAGCGGACGCAGCCCATGTCGGTGCTCTTGGCGGCCAGCACACCCTCGGACGTGCCGAGCACGAACTCCGTCGAGCCGCCGCCAAGGTCCACGACCAGCGTTCGGGTTCCGTCGCCGGCAGGCAGGACGCTGGTGGCACCGGCAAAGGACAGTCCCGCTTCCTCGTCGCCGCTGATGACTTCCGGGCTCACGCCCAGCCGGGCGCGGACACCCTCCATGAATTCCTCACGGTTCTCCGCGTCACGCGTTGCGGAAGTGGCCACGAAACGGACCTTCTCAGCGCCGTGTTCCTTGATCAGGGCGGCGTATTCATCGGTCGCCGCAAAGGTGCGGTCCAGCGCTTCAGGAGAGAGGCGGCCTGTGGCATCGACCCCTTCGCCCAGCCGGACAATACGCATCAGGCGCACGACGTCGGTGAGCTTGGTGACGCCGTCGGCGGTTTCGGCATCGGCAATCAGCAGGCGGATCGAATTGGTTCCGCAGTCCACTGCAGCTACCCGGACCACGTGGTTCGCGTTTTCCATGGCCTTCTCCCCTTCTCCGGCCGCTTCCTGCTCCGCAGCGGCCGCCGCGCGCCGGGCAGCGCGCTTGCGGTCCAGCTCAGCAGCCGAAAGTCCCTGCGTCTTCGTGTGGCGGCTCAGGTCCCGCGAAGGTGCCGGCCCGTCAACCGCCCATGCGCCCTCACAATAGCAGCGCTCACGCGTCCACCATTCGGAGATGGCTTCCAGTGCTTCGTCGCCCAGGGGGTTCACGCCGGGGCCGGCCGCCAGGGAGTGGCCGACCAGCACGTGCAGGCACTTGACGCGGGTTGGCATTCCGCCGGCTGAAACGCCGTCGATCTCCGGAACCGGTCCGGTGCCCGTGCGTTCCCCGATCTCATTGCGGACCTGGAGATAGGCCTCATGGGCCTCGCGGTAGCGCGCAGCCAGTTCGGGATCAGTCTCCAGCCGGGCAGTCATTTCGGTCATCATTCCCGCGGCCTCCAGCCGGGAAACCGCGGAAGTGATCACCGGGTGGGTCAGGTAATACGTCGTGGGGAAGGGAATTCCGTTGCCCAGCCGGGGTGCCGTGGTGGCCACCAGCGGGTTGCCGCAGATGCAGCGGGCGCCGATCTCGACGACGTCGCGCACCGGCCGTCCGAGCTGCCGGCTCAGGGTCTCCAGATCGTCCTGGGTCGGTGTGAGCTGGTCAGGGGTCATGCGGCGAAGGTCCTTCCTGGGGGTCCACCAAGGACCCAAGGTGTAGCTGTCTCAGTCATCCAGCCTACTGTGCCCAGAGGGAAACCGGTTCCCCTCCGATGTTCCCGGACCGCATGCCGGTTACGGCGCAGTGGCGGAACGGAGGACCGAATCCCACAGCGCATCGACCCACTCCAGGTCTTGCGGCGCCTCTGCCGCGGCCTGTTCCTCGATCTCCTCGACTCCGTTCTCGCCCTTGACCAGGTAGCGGGTTTCGCCGGGCATCACCAGGAAGATCCGCTCCCGTGCCTGTGCCTTGATGAAGGCCGGGTCTTCCCACCGGTCAAGTGTCTGCTTGAGCTCGGCTCCTGCCTCCTGCTCCCGGGCAATCTCAGCCTCCAGGGCAGCGATTTCGGAGCGCTGCTGGAGATAGGTCCGCACCGAGGGCGCAAGCAGGACAGTGACTACCACCATCACAATGCCCAGTGCCAGCAGCCGCCCGGAGAACGACTTCGCCGGGACGGGCTGCAGGGGTGCGTCCGTCCGCGGGGAGGCCTGTGCCGGTTCGCTGCCGCCGGCCGAGACACCGCTTCGGATTTCGGCGGCAAGTTCCTGCCGTGCGGCGGCGCGGGCAGCCGAGGCGCTTTGTGCCTCTGAGTCCTTCTGTGACTTCGGCTGCCGAGGCTTGCGGCCTGCCGGTTTCTGGGCCTTGCTGCCCGTGGGCGTGCCGGGCGCCTTGCTGCCGGTGGGCGTGCCGGGGGCCGTGCTGCCCGTTGCCGGAGCGCCTGCCTTGCTGCCCGTCGGTGCTGCCTGCCCATCGGCATCCCGGCGGGCGCGGGGCGCGGCCGGAAGTCCGTCGGCCGCCGGCTTGGGGACCTTGGGTCGTCGGGTGGACATGGGGCTCCTTGCGTGGCGGACTCTGTGGATCTGGGTGTCCGCCGGTGAAAACGACGACGGCGGGCACCCCCGTATTCGAGGGTACCCACCGCCGGTGTACTTGCTAGGCCGTGAAACGCGGGAAAGCGCTGCGTCCTGCGTAGCGTGCGGCGTCGTCGAGCTCTTCTTCGATGCGCAGCAGCTGGTTGTACTTCGCCACGCGCTCTGAGCGGGCCGGGGCACCGGTCTTGATCTGCCCGGCGTTGGTGGCCACGCAGATGTCGGCAATGGTGGTGTCCTCGGTTTCGCCGGAGCGGTGCGAGGTGATCGTGGTGTAGCCGGCGCGCTGGGCCATGGTGATGGCGTCCAGGGTCTCAGACAGGGTGCCGATCTGGTTGACCTTCACCAGCAGCGAGTTGGCGGCGTTTTCCTTGATGCCGGTCTCGAGGCGGGCGGGGTTGGTGACGAAAAGATCGTCGCCAACCAGCTGGACCTTGTCCCCGAGGCTGGCGGTGAGGGCCTTCCAGCCTTCCCAGTCGTTCTCGTCCAGCGGATCTTCGATGGAGACCAGCGGGTAGTCGCGCACCAGTTCCTCGTAGTACGCGGACATTTCCTCCGCGCTGCGGTTCTGGCCTTCGAAGACGTAGGAGCCGTCCTTGAAGAACTCGGAGGAGGCAACGTCCAGGGCCAGCGCGATGTCGGTTCCCGGCGTGTAACCGGCCCGCGTGATCGCTTCGAGGATCAGGTCCAGGGCTGCACGGTTGGACGGCAGGTTCGGCGCGAAGCCGCCTTCGTCGCCGAGGCCGGTGGACAGGCCCTGCTCCTTCAGCACGGACTTGAGGTTGTGGTAAACCTCAACGCCCCAGCGCAGGCCCTCCGAGTAGGTGTCCGCACCCAGCGGAACAATCATGAATTCCTGGATGTCGACGTCGGAATCCGCGTGGGAGCCGCCGTTGAGGATGTTCATCAGCGGCACGGGCAGGATGTGCGCGTTCGGTCCGCCGAGGTAACGGTAGAGCGGCAGGGCTGCAGACTCTGCTGCGGCACGGGCCACGGCGAGGGAGACGCCGAGGATGGCGTTGGCGCCCAGGCCCGACTTGTTCTCGGTACCGTCCAGGTCGATCATGGCCTGGTCGATGGCACGCTGGTCGGCGGCGTCGAAGCCCAGCAGCGCCGGCTGGATCTGGTCGATCACGGCTTCTACGGCCTGGAGCACGCCCTTGCCCTGGTAGCGGTCCTTTTCGCCGTCGCGGCGCTCGTTGGCTTCAAAGGCGCCGGTGGAAGCACCGGAGGGAACGGCGGCACGTCCGAACGTGTCATCGTCGAGCAGGACCTCGACCTCCACGGTCGGGTTTCCCCGGGAATCAAGGATCTCTCGGGCGTGGATGGCATCAATGATGGCCATGGGAATGCTCCTGTTCATTGGAACTTGAGGGTGGAAACTACAGCCGGGCCTATGACGGGGACCACGCTGTCTGCTTCCAGACTAGTGGAATCCCGGCCCGTAGTAAGGACCGGGGGCGTCATTCAGTAACGGGAGGCGCCGCAGCCGTAAAACGGCGGACAGCGGCACGCAGGGCGGCTTCGGGATCGAGGCCGCGTTCAGTGGCCTGGCGCACCGTTTCGAACAGCAGCCCGCCGAGTTCCTCTTCGCCGTCCCAGGCAGGTACTGTTCCGTCCGCCGCGGGAACGGACAGACCGGCCCTGCGGGCCCTGGACTGCGCTTTCGCGGCCAGGGCGAGGGCCGGGAGGGAAGCCGGAATACCGTCGAACGGGCTTGCCCGGTGGGGCTTCTCGGTCTTCTTCACGGCATCCCAGGCACGCTCAATTTCCGTCTGGTCCTCAGTGGTTGCCTCCGTCAGTGTGCCGTCGGCCTTGAAGACGTGGGGATTGCGCCGGATCATTTTCCGGGTAAGCGATTCGACGACGTCGGCAATGGAGAAATGGCCGGCTTCTTCCTGGAGCCGGGCATGCAGCAGCACCTGGAACAGGACGTCCCCGAGTTCGCCGCTCAGTTCAGCGGCATCCGCTGCCCCGGTGTGGCCGGTTTCCACCGCCTCGATGACTTCGTAGGCTTCCTCGAGCAGGTATTCCAGGAGCGACTCGTGGGTCAGCGCACCGGTCCAGGGACAGCGTTCGCGCAGCAGGGCGATGACCTGGGCCAGACGGGCGAACGCCTGCCCCAGGTCACCGTTCCCGGATGCTTCGCTAGCCACGGGCGCGGTTGAATCCTTCGGTGATGTACCCGGCCAGGACTGCACGCTCTTCCAGCGGCAGGAACGCAGCGTTGACGGCGTTCATGGTCAGCTCCAGGATGTCGTCCAGATCGTAATCGAAGGTCTCGACCAGGAGTTCGAACTCGTCCGTCAGGCTGACACCGCTCATCAGGCGGTTATCTGTGTTCACCGTCACGATGAAGCCGGTCTGGTAGAGCAGGTCGATCGGATGCGACTCGATGTCTTCGCCGAAGGATTCCACGGCGCCGGTCTGCAGGTTCGAGGAAGGGCAGATTTCCAGGGGGATTCCCCGGTCCCGGACCCAGCCTGCCACGTCGCCCAGGGTGACCATGCCCACGGAGGTGTCGTCCCCGGCGTCGGGCGCGTCCTCATCTTCGAAGTCGACTTCAATGTCCTCGGCGATCCGCACGCCGTGGCCCAGGCGAAGTGCCCGGCCGTGGACCAGGGCGTCCACGATGCTCTCCACGCCCGCGGCTTCGCCGGCGTGGACAGTCACAGGAAACATCTGCTCGGCGAGGTAGGTAAAGGCATCCTTGAAGCGCGACGGCGGGAAGCCGTCCTCGGCTCCGGCAATGTCAAAGCCCACGGCGCCGCGGTCCCGGTGGCGGACAGCGAGTTCGGCAATCTCCATGCCGCGGTCGCCGTGGCGCATGGCGGTGATGAGCTGGCCTGCCTGAATCAGGTGTCCATTGGCTTCGGCATCGGCGACGCCTTCCTCCAGGCCGGCCTGCACAGCTTCAACGGCCTCGTCCAGGCTGAGTCCGCCGCGCAGGTGCTGCTCGGGCGCCCAGCGGACTTCGGCGTAGACCACGCCGTCCTCCACCAGGTCTTCAACGAACTCGCGGGCAACCCGGGTAAGGCCCTCACGGGTTTGCATGACCGCGATGGTGTGGTCGAAGGTTTCCAGGTAGCGGACCAGCGAGCCGGAGTTCGCCGATTCACGGAACCACTCCCCCAGGGCGACGGGGTCGGTGGACGGCAGGGTGTGGCCTGCGGCCTCGGCAAGCTCCACGATCGTTCCCGGGCGCAGTCCGCCGTCGAGGTGGTCGTGGAGGGAAACCTTGGGCAGCACGCGGATGTCGAAGGAGGAAAGGGCAGCGGGATTCGTCATGGGCTCAGTCACATGCCAACTCTACGTGAGGGTCACCGGGCGCGCTTAAGGCTCGGAGCTGACGCTCTCTTCCAGCGGCTGGCTGGTGCGGATAGGAGTCGGTCCGCGGAGTTTGGCGATGATCCGGTCGATGATCAGGCCCAGGACCAGCGCGACGGCGACGGCCACGACGACGGCGAGCAGGTGGTTCTCCTTGAACCAGGCCCCCGCGAGGGCGCCGATGGCCACGGAGTAGGCCGCCCACAGAATCGCTGACATGCCCGTCAGCGCCACGAACATCCGCCGCGGGAAGCGGGTGGCTCCTGCGGTCAGGTTCACCACCACCCGGCCCACGGGGATGAACCGTGCGATCAGGATCAGGGACACAGCCCGTTTCTCTAACTCACGTCCTGCCCACACGAAGCCACGCTGCATCCGTGGCCCGCGCATCCAGCCGAACCTGTCAGTGCGCAGTGTCCGGCCCAGGGCGTAGGCGATGTTATCGCCGATGAAGGCGCCGGCTGCGGCTGAGACGGCGATCAGCCAGACGTTCGGTCCGCCGTCCAGGAACACGAGTGCGGCCAGCCCGACCACGAGTGATTCGCTGGGGATGGGGGGAAAGAATCCGTCCAGCAGGCAACAGGCGAAGAGCACCAAATAGACCCAGGGATCCCCTGAGTAGGCCAGGACGAATTCGTTGATGTTGTCCATTACGGCGTTAAGAACGTCCAATGGGCGGCACTCCTCGGGTAGATATCTGTATCTACAACGATGCCACTTCCGAAAGGGTGCCCGCGATCGGGTATGACCCCGGAGTTCCCCTGAGGAACTGCGCAGGACCCCCTAAAGGTCCCGTTGGAAACCCTGAGGCTCTTTCTCCCTCCTTCCCCCTCGAGATAGCAGAAACTGCCCGTATGAGAGCTCATACGGGCAGTTTCTGTCATCTCAGTGAGGGGAGGTGCGGGACCTAGCTGATCCGGTCGAGGATCAGCGGTGCGACGGCACCGGCGGCCGGGGAAATCGTGGTGGCGTCCGCCAGCACTTCCTTGGCCCGGTCGAACTTCTCCGGGGTGTCCGTCAGCAGGGTCATCAGCGGGGTCCCGGCCTTGACCGTGTCGCCGGGCTTGGCGTGCAGCCGTACTCCGGCTCCGAGCTGGACCGCGTCTTCCTTCCGGGCCCGGCCGGCACCGAGCCGCCAGGCTGCGACGCCGACGGCAAGGGCATCGAGCTCCGTGAGCACCCCGTCAGCCGATGCCAGGATCGTCTCGGACTCCTTGGCCACCGGAAGGGCAGCATCCGGGTCGCCGCCCTGCGCCTTGATCATCCGGCGCCAGACGTCCATGGCACGCCCGTCCTTCAGCGCGGCCTCGGGATCGGCGTCGGGCTGCCCGGCAGCGGTGAGCATTTCACGCGCCAGTGCCACCGTCAGTTCGACGACGTCGGACGGGCCGCCGCCGGCGAGGACCTCCACCGATTCCTCCACCTCGATGGCGTTGCCCGCGGTAAGGCCCAGCGGCGTGGCCATGTTCGTGAGCAAGGCCACGGTGTTCACGCCTGCATCTTTACCGAGTGTGACCATGGTGCGGGCCAGCTCCCGGGCGTCGTCCAGGTTCTTCATGAAGGCGCCGGAGCCGACCTTGACGTCCAGCACCAGCGACCCGGTGCCTTCGGCGATCTTCTTGCTCATGATCGAGGACGCGATCAGCGGAATGGCTTCAACCGTTCCCGTGACGTCGCGCAGTGCATAGAGCTTCTTGTCCGCGGGTGCCAGCCCGGCACCGGCTGCGCAGATCACGGCGCCCACGTCGGCCAGCTGTGCCATCATTTCGTCGTTGCTCAGGGCGGCACGCCAGCCGGGAATGGCTTCGAGCTTATCCAGCGTTCCGCCGGTGTGGCCCAGGCCGCGGCCGGAGAGCTGCGGAACGGCAACCCCGAAGACCGCTACCAGCGGAGCCAGCGGCAAGGTGATCTTGTCCCCCACGCCGCCGGTGGAGTGCTTGTCCGAGGTCGGTTTGCCCAGGGAAGAGAAGTCCATCCGCTCCCCCGAGGCAATCATGGCTGCGGTCCAGCGGGAGATTTCCTCCCGGTTCATGCCGTTGAGCAGGATCGCCATGTTCAGGGCCGCCATCTGCTCATCGGCAATGGCGCCGCGGGTGTAGGCGTCGATCGTCCAGTCGATCTGTTCCGGGGAGAGTGTTCCCCGGTCCCGCTTGGTCCGGATGATGTCTACGGTGTCGAACTTCTCGGAACTCATTTGCCTGCCTCTTCCAGGTGCTGCGGCCCGAAGGCGTCCGGCAGCACTTCGTCCATGGTCCTGATTCCGCTTACGGTCAACAGCTGCATGCCCGGGGCACGGAATTCGTACAGCAGCTGGCGGCAGCGGCCGCACGGCATCAGGGTCTGGCCCTGGCCGTCTACACAGGTGAAGGCCACCAGGCGGCCTCCGCCGGTCATGTTGAGCTGGCTGATCATGGAGCACTCGGCACACAGCGTCAGGCCGTAGGAAGCGTTCTCGATGTTGCAGCCCGAGACGATCCGGCCGTCGTCGGTCAATGCCGCGGCACCCACCGGATATCGGGAGTACGGAACATAGGCGTGGGCCATGGCCTCGCGGGCAGCGTCCTGTAGGACGGCCCAGTCGACGTCGGCCGGTGCGTGGGCAGGGATGCCTGCTTCTGCATTCATTGTTTTCCTTTCGGGCTTCTCAGCCCTTGATGTACGGTATGCCGCTTGCTGCCGGTCCCCGGGACTTACCTACCACGCCGGCGACGGCGAAGATGGTCACCACGTAGGGCAGCATGGCCAGGAACTGGTTCGGGACCGGTGTGCCCAGGAGGCTCAGCACCGACTGCAGGTTCGACGCGAAGCCGAACAGCAGTGCCGCGAACAGTGCGCCGATCGGGTTCCAGCGGCCCAGGATCAGCGCAGCAAGAGCGATGTAGCCCTGGCCGGACGTCATGTCCCGGTTGAAGGAGGACACCGATACGAGGGTGAAGAACGCACCGCCGACTCCGGCCACGGCACCTGCCAGCAGGACGTTCCAGAAGCGGGTCCGGTTCACGTTCACGCCCAGGGTGTCTGCAGCCTTGGGGTGCTCACCCACGGCACGGGTGCGCAGGCCCCACTTGGTATGGAAAAGGCCGAAGTAGACGGCGGCCACGGCCACGTACATCAGGTAGCCGATGATGGACTGGTCGAAGAGGATCGGACCCAGGATCGGAATGTCGGACAGCAGCGGGATGGGAATCGACTCCAGGCGGGGCGGCGAGTTCCACTTCGCGGAGTCGGCGCTCAGCACGGTGGAGAAGAGGAATCCGGTCAGGCCGGACACCAGCACGTTCAGCACGACGCCGACGATCACCTGGTTCACGATGTATTTGATGCTGAACACGGCGAGGACCAGCGAGACCAGCACGCCGGCAATGGCTGCCGCGAACAGGCCCACAAAGGCGTTGCGTGAGAGCGAGCCTGCCACCGCAGCGGCAAAGGCGCCGAAGAGCAGCTGGCCTTCGATCGCAATGTTCACCACACCCGAGCGTTCACACAGCACGCCGGACAGCGAACCGAAGATCAGCGGGAACGCAAGGACGAAGGAACCTGCCAGCAGGCCGTAGAGCGCGACGCTGGGGCTGCGGGCACTGCCCACCGCCCAGGTAAGGAATGCAGCGACGAAGAACACCGCGAACACGGCAATCAGCCATCCTGGGATGTGCTGGTAGCGGCTGACCAGGACAAACGCATACGCTGCCGAGGCCAGCAGGACCACGGAAGCGATCCACCCGAGGACCGGAGCGGAGACCACGACGTCTGGCAGCGGGAACGCTGAGTCCCCCTCCGTCAACCGGAAGGTCACGTCAGTGGACGGCGCTCCGAGCCCAAAGACGATGAAGCCAATCAGGGCGAGGATGCCGAGCAGGATGGGTGTTTTCCAGCTGCGGATGATCTGGACGTCTGCCGGCTGGCCGGCCGGGGAAAGAGTTGTTGCGGTGCTCATGATGCTCCTTGCCCTGCATCGGCGTTTTTGGTCGTGCGCTTGCCGGACGTCTTGAACGCCCCGGGCGGCGGGATCCTGAAGATGGACCGGACCAGCGGCGGCGCGGCAATGAAGAGGACGATCAGTGACTGGACCACCAGCACAATGTCGATGTTGGTTCCCGTACTGGTCTGCATCGTGACGCCTCCGGCACGGAAGGCGCCGAAGAGCAGGCCGGCGGCAAAGGTGCCCCACGGGGTGGAACGTCCCAGGAGTGCGACTGTGATGGCGTCGAAGCCAAAGCTGGCCGCAACACCGGAGGTCAGAACGCGCTCGGTGCCGGAGACCTGTGCAACGCCGGCAAGGCCGGCAAGCGCACCGGCGATCAGCATCACGATCACGTAGCCCTTGGTCGTGTTGATGCCTGCGTTCCGGGCTGCAGCGGGGTTCGCACCAACGGCGCGAAGCTCAAAGCCGACCGTGGAGCGGTTCAGCAGCCACCAGATGAAGACCGTGGCGGCAATGGCCATGATGAAACCCCAGTGGAGGCGGAATCCGCTGCCCAGCAGGGGCGGGAACATGGCGGAATCATCCACCTGCGGGCTGATCGGGTTGGTGGAGCCCGGGCGCTGGAATCCGGGCGTGGTGAGCAGGAAGAGCACCAGCTGGATCGCGATGTAGTTCAGCATGATGGTCACGATGACCTCGTGCGCGCCGGTTCGGGCCTTGAGCAGGCCCGCTATGCCGCCCCAGATGGCACCGCCAAGCGCACCGGCAATCACAACGAGCAGCAGGTGCAGGCCTACCGGCAGGTGCCAGGTAAAGCCAACCCAGGCCGCCAGGGTTGCTCCGATGATGATCTGGCCCTGCGCACCGATGTTGAACAGCCCGGCGCGGAACGCCAGTGCGACGCCGAGGCCGGCGCAGATCAGCGGGGTCGCCACCGTCAGCGTCTGGGTCAGCGGGTAGATCATCCGGGAGAAGGTTTCGGCCTCGTTATTGAAGACCGATCCCTGGAAGAGGGCAACGTAGGCTCCCGAAGCTGCTGACCAGGCCGCGGCGAACAGGTCCGACGGCCGGGAGAAGAAGTAGGCCGATGCCTTCGCAACGTCCTCGTCGGTCAGGGCAATCAGCAGGCCGCCCACGACCAGTGCCATCAGCACGGACAGGACGGAGACCAGGGCGTTCCCGGTCACGATGCGGCGCAGGAGGGACTCCTGGGCTTCCTCGGGACGGAGTTCGGAGGCCGGCACCGGCACTGCGGGTGGCGGCATTGCTCCGCCCGCGGTCTCGGCAGAGGTCAGCAGGCGGGTTTCTTCAGCTGCCGCCTCCTCTTTCCGGTGGGCTGGATCGCCCTGCTGCCTGTGTGCTTCTTCCGGGCTCACTGCGCCCCTCCCTCGTTCTCGCTCTGCTGCGAAAGTGCGTCTTCGGCGCGCATGCCTGCCATCATCAGGCCCAGGACATCGCGCGAGGTGTTGCTCGGGACAATGCCCATGAGCTTGCCGCTGTACAGCACGGCGATCCGGTCTGCCAGCTCCAGGACTTCGTCCAGTTCGGTGGAGACGATCATGACCGGCGTTCCGCCGTCGCGCTCGGCAATGATGCGCTTGTGCAGGAACTCGATGGACCCCACATCGACGCCGCGCGTCGGCTGGGAGGCGATGAACAGCGACAGCGGGCGTGAAAGCTCCCGCGCCATGACAACCTTCTGCTGGTTGCCGCCGGACAGTGTCCCGGCGGCGGCTTCGGCTGACTGCGTACGGATATCGAACTCGTCGATCTTTTCCGCAGCGTTGGCCGCCACCACCGCAGGACGCATGGACAGTCCCTTGGCGAAGGGAGCCTTGTTGTAGCGGTTCAGGACCAGGTTCTCCGCCACGGTGAAGGGCCCGACCAGCCCATCCACGCTGCGGTCCTCGGGCACGAAGCCCACGCCTGCGTCGATGATCTGGGCGACCCGCTTGCCCACCAGTTCTTCGCCGTCCAGCTGGATCGAGCCCGTCACGTGCTCCTGCAGGCCCATAATGGCCTCGGTCAGTTCGGTCTGGCCGTTGCCCTGGACACCGGCAATGGCGAGGATCTCACCCTTGCAGATCTCGAAGCTCAGATGGTCTACCACTGCCTGGCCGGTGTCGGAAAGCACCACCAGATCGCGGACCTGGAAGGTGGCTGCTCCCGGCTGCGCCGGTTCCTTCTGCAGGTTGAGGCTGACAGAGCGGCCAACCATCATGGAGGCCAGCTCCGTAGTGGACGCGCCGGGCGCGGCATCGCCGACGACCTTGCCGCGCCGAATCACCGTAATGACATCGGAGACGGCTTTGACTTCGCGCAGTTTGTGGGAAATGAACACCACGGATTTGCCGTCGTCGCACAGCTGGCGCATGATCGCCAGCAGTTCGTCGGTCTCGCGCGGAGTGAGCACGGCGGTGGGCTCATCGAGGATCAGGACTTCGGCGTCCCGGATCAGTGCCTTGATGATCTCCACGCGCTGCTGCACGCCAACCGGCAGGTCCTCGACCACGGCGTCCGGGTCGACGTCGAACCCGTACTGGTTTGAAATCTCGCGGATGCGGGCACGGGTGGTGTCCAGGTTGAGGGCACCGGCGACCTTGGTGCTCTCATTGCCCAGGGCGACATTCTCGGCGACGGTAAAGACGGGTACCAGCATGAAGTGCTGGTGCACCATGCCGATTCCGGCAGCCATGGCATCACCCGGGCCTGAGAAGACAACGGGTTTGCCGTTGATCAGGATTTCGCCCTCTGTCGGTTCATAAAGGCCGTACAGGACGTTCATCAGCGTTGACTTGCCCGCCCCGTTTTCACCGAGAAGGCTGTGTACCTGTCCCGGCTCGATGACCAGGTCAATGTGGTCGTTGGCAACCAAGGTGCCGAAGCGCTTGGTGATGCCTTTGAGTTCGAGTTTCACAACCCCAACCAATCTGTTTGTGTCTAAGTGTTTGGGTACCCCCAGTTGGAAGGTTACCCGGAACAGAACGAACCGCCGTCCGCCCGGCTGCTGTACATCCGGACGAACGGCGGTTCTGGAAGCTGCCTGCCCCTGTTACTTGGGGCTGGCTGCGGATTCTACGGTGATTTCGCCGTCGATGATCTTCTGCTTGATTTCGTCAACGGCAGTCTTGACATCGGCCGGAACAGCGTCTTCCTGGTCGTGGTACGGAGCCAGGGTAACGCCGCCGTTCTCCAGGGTGCCGATGTACGGGGTGGAGTCGAAGTTGCCGTCCACGTCGGTGGAGATGACCTCTTCAACGGCCTCGCCCATAAGCTTCATGACGGAGGTCAGGATGAACTCCTTGCCGTTGCCGGCAGTCTCGAAGCCGTCGGAGTCGACCCAGATGACCTTGTTGTTGCCGCCGCCTGCGTTGGCTTCGACAACTGCATCGAGGGTGCCGGTACCAACCGGACCGGCAACCGGCATGATGATGTCAGCGCCTTCGTTGATGAAGTTTTCGGTGGTGGTCTTGCCGGCACCGGTGTTGGTGAAGTCACCGATGAAGGAACCGGTCTGCTCGGCCTTGTTCCAGCCGAGGACCTCGACGTTGGCGCCGTTCTCTTCGTTGTAGTAGGCAACGCCGTCAGCGAAGCCGTCCATGAAGATGGTCACGGTCGGGATGTTGATGCCGCCGTAGGTGGCGACCTTGCCCGTCTCGGACGTCCCGGCAGCTACATAGCCGGCGAGGAAGGCAGCCTGGGCCGTGTCGTAGATGATCGGCTTGACGTTATCCAGCTCGATGGAGTTGTCATCGATGATGGCGAAGTGGCTGTCAGGGTTGGCTGCTGCCACTTCCTGGGTGGCGTCGGCCAGGAGGAAGCCGACGGTGACCGTGATGTCACAGCCGTTCTGGACGACCATGGAATCCAGGTTCGGTCCGAAGTCGGTCTCCGACTGGGACTCAGCGGTCTTGATCTGAATGCCGAGGTCGGTTTCTGCAGCCTTCAGGCCCTCAAAGCCGGACTGGTTGAACGAGCGGTCATCGAATCCACCGGAGTCGGAAACCATGCAGGCCAGGAAGTCGCTGCTTGCGCTGCCGCTGGCGGCATCGGAAGAGGCGGTGTCTTCCTCCGGAGCTGCACCGCAGCCGGCCAGCAGAAGCGCGGACGCGCCCAGCATGGCGGCGGATACACCGGCATTGCGCTTAAAGCTGCGCGGGAAATTCTTCAATGTTCCTCCAGAAAAGAAATGGGATCCACCCGAGAAGTCTGCAGCACAGCCGTTCGGTGCGAATGGCCTTTCGCGCAGGCGCGTGGTGTGCGCCCCTTACCTCATGAGCGCAGCAAGACCTAACCTTAGCGGCACATCGGCCCTTGGGAAGGCAGAATCGTGACTCGGGGATCATTTGTTTACATGTTGTTATCAATAACGGCCTGCTGAAGGGCTGCCGGACCGGGCATTGCCTAGTGCCGCAGGCCCCGGGCCGCACGCACTGCCGCCGCGGCCATGACCGAAACGCCGCAGCTGATGGAGAGTTCATCAGGGTTGTAGTCCCCGCGGTGCAGGTCGTAGGTTTCCCCTCCCGGGGTACGGGTACCAAGGCGCATCATGGCTCCGGGGACTTCCTGCGTCATCCAGGCGAAATCCTCGCCGCCCATGGACTGCGGCGTCAGGACCACTGAATCTTCACCCAGTTCAGCCCGGGCAGACGCTTCAATGAGCCCTGTCTCAGCTTCGGCGTTGATGACCGGCGGCACGCCGCGGGTGTGTTCCAGGGACACCTGGACTCCGTAGGGAGCGGCAATTTCCCGCACGACGTCGTCGAGCAGCTTTCCTGCCGCGTGCCAGGCTTCGGCGTCGAGGCAGCGCATGGTCCCCGCCATGAACCCGTGGCCCGGGATCGCATTGGGTGCCGAGCCTGCGTGGATCTGCCCCCAGACCACGGAGACTCCGCTGCGGACATCAATCCTGCGGGACAGCACCGCCGGGACGCCGACTGCAATCTGGCCCAGCGCAAAGACCAGGTCCTGGGTCAGATGCGGACGGGAGGTGTGGCCGCCCTGCCCGGAGAGTTCGATCCGGATCGTGTCTGATGCCGAGGTGATGGCACCAATACGGGTACCGACCTGGCCGACGTCGACCCTCGGGTCGCAGTGCAGCGCCAGGATGCGCGGCACTCCCTCGAGGATGCCCTGCTCGATGACGGAGAGCGCCCCGCCCGGCATCACTTCCTCGGCCGGCTGGAAGATGACCCGGATCCGCCCGCCCAGTGAGCCCTGGGCTTCCAGCCGGGCCAGGACTTTCGCCGCTCCCACCATCACCGTGGTGTGGATGTCGTGACCGCAGGCATGCGCAATCCCGGTATTTACCGAGGCATAGGGCAGACCGGTCTCTTCCAGGACCGGGAGCGCATCGATGTCGGCCCGCAGCGCCAGGCGGACCGGGCCGTCACCAATGTCAACGTAGGCTCCCGTGTTCTCCAGCCGCTTGGGCTGCAGGCCGGCGCCCTCCAGCGCTTCGATAATCCGGTCGGTGGTGCGGAATTCCTTGTGCGAGAGTTCCGGATGCGAGTGCAGGTCCCGCCGGAACTCGATGAGATCGCTGAGAATCGGCGCAACACTTCCCCGGATCGAAGGAACGGGTGAACTGCTTAGTGGGGTCGTCTGCACATCTTCCAGATTAGCCAACCTGCTCTGGCTTGCGGGAAACGGCCGGCATTAAGACTTTCCACATGCCAATTGCGCTAAGCGTGCCCTAAAGTACGTCGGTGTCTCCGCTGGCTTTCAGGTGCTCCACGGCCTTCTTTACTTCCTGGGCATGGTCCTTGGTGGTCACCAGCAGTGCATCCGGCGTGTCCACAATCACGACGTCTTCGATTCCGATCAGGGCGATAACCCGCTTGGTATCGGAGACGACGATGCCTGAGGCGTTCTCGGAATAGACGCGGGCGCCCTCTCCCAGCACGGTCAGCTCGCTGTTTTCCTCGGCGGGATTCAGCCGGCCGATCGCGGCGAAGTCCCCCACGTCGTCCCAGCTGAAGATTCCGGGGATCATCGCCACGTCGCCGGCAGCGGCAGCGGGCTCCGCAACGGCGTAGTCGATGGCGATCTTGGGCAGGGTGGGCCAGATCCGCAGCACTGTCTCGCGGCGGTTTTCCGTATCCCAGGCTTCTGCGATTTCCATGAGCCCTGCGTGCAGCTCAGGCTCGTTCTCAAGGAGGTGCTTCAGCATCAGTGCCACGGGGGCAACGAACATACCGGCGTTCCAGCTGTAGTTGCCGCTGCGCAGGTAGCTGCGGGCCGTGTCCTCGGAGGGCTTCTCCACGAATTCGACGACGGCGTGTGCGCTGGGCGCTCCGTCGATCGCCAGCGCTTCGCCCGCTTTGATGTAGCCGAATCCGGTGGACGGGTGCGTCGGATGGATGCCGATGGTGACGATATAGCCCTGGGCCGCAGTGTGGATCGCTTCCCGCACTGTCTCCTGGAAGACCTCCACGGGCGTAATCACCTGGTCGGCGGCGAACGAGCCCATGATGATCGAGGGATCGCGCTGGTAGAGGATGGCGGCAGCCAGCCCGATGGCGGCGGCGGAATCCTTGGGTTCGCTCTCCAGCACCAGGTTCTCGTGCTGGATCTCCGGCAGCTGCGCCAGCACGGCGGCTCGGTGGAGAGTTCCGGTCACGACCATCACGCGGTCATCGCTGAGCGGAGCCAGGCGGTCGTAGGTGGCACGGATCAAGGTGGAGCCCGAACCCGTCAGGTCATGCAGGAACTTTGGAGCGGCGGCGCGGGAAAGCGGCCAGAGCCTGGTTCCCACCCCACCTGCTGGAATCACACCGTAAAAGCGGTCGAAAACTTCGGCGTCCGGTGCCGCGCCCGGGTTCACATTTGTCATTTCAGTACTCATCAGTGCCAAGGTTAGCTGACCGGTCCCCTAAAGCCCCGGCAGCAGGCTGCCCTGGCACACTCCCCCGGGCGTCGCAGTGTAAGCCAGGTCACACCGTAGGGGAACCTAAATTGATCCCGGTCTCACCGGGACCTAGATTATGCTTGAGCCTATAAGTGCTCTCGCACCGGCGTCATCACTGCGTGGAAGACGCGCTAGCGCCGCTGCGATGCAGGGAGGAAAATTCAGTGTCGAAGTTACCAGCAGGCACGCTTTACCGCGGCCGCGAAGGCCAGTGGTCCTGGGTCGCCCATCGGATTACTGGCGTGGTGATCTTCTTCTTCCTTTTGGTCCACGTCCTGGATACCTCATTGGTGCGTGTGTCGCCCGAGGCTTACAACGTGGTCATCGGAGCGTACAAGAACCCCATCATGGGCCTCGGTGAGCTCGGCCTCGTCGCCGCCATCGTGTTCCACGCCTTCAACGGCCTCCGGGTGATTCTTATCGACTTCTGGAAGAAGGGTCCCAAGTACCAGCGCCAGATGCTGTGGGGCGTAGTCGGTCTGTGGCTCGTGACCATGATCGGTTTCTCCATCCGCCACCTTCCCATCGTTTTCGGGGGTCACTAAGCCATGAGCACTCCTTCAATTGAGGCCCCCCGGGCCGGACGCATCGCCCCGAAGTACACCCGCAACGGTTCGGGCAAGGGAAACTTCGAGATGATCGCATGGCTCTTCATGCGCATCTCCGGTGCACTGCTCGTCGTCCTGATCTTCACTCACCTCTTTATGAACCTGATGCTCGGTGACGGTATCCACGCCATCGACTTCGGTTTCGTTGCCGGCAAATGGGCCTCGCCCCTGTGGCAGGTCTGGGACCTGGTCATGCTGTGGCTGGCAATGCTTCACGGCACCAACGGTGTGCGCACGATCATCAATGACTACGCGGACAAGAACTCCACCCGCATGTGGCTCAAGACAGTCCTGTACTCCGCCACCGTCGTCATCATCGTTCTCGGCACCCTAGTGATCTTCACCTTCGATCCGTGCCCGGCCAACGCGACTCTGGACCAGCTGCCGTCCTTCTGCCCGGCACCCTAGCCCGGCAGCAACCGCAGCAACTCCCTAAGAGCTACACACAGTTTCAACAGAAAGAGCATCTGGTATGCAGGTCCATAAGTACGACGTCGTCATTGTCGGCGCCGGCGGCGCCGGTATGCGTGCCGCCATCGAATCCGGACAGCGCGCGCGGACGGCGGTACTGACCAAGCTGTACCCCACGCGTTCCCACACCGGAGCAGCGCAGGGCGGCATGTGCGCAGCACTGGCCAACGTAGAAGAAGACAACTGGGAATGGCACACCTTTGACACGGTCAAGGGCGGCGACTACCTGGTTGACCAGGACGCCGCGGAGGTCATGGCCAAGGAAGCCATCGACGCCGTGCTTGACCTGGAAAAGATGGGCCTGCCCTTCAACCGCACGCCGGAAGGCCGGATTGACCAGCGCCGGTTCGGCGGCCACACCCGCGACCACGGCAAGGCTCCGGTCCGCCGTGCCTGCTACGCCGCAGACCGCACCGGCCACATGATCCTCCAGACGCTCTACCAAAACTGCGTCAAGCACAACGTTGAGTTCTACAACGAGTACTACGTGCTGGACCTGCTGACGGTGACGGACAGCTTCGGCCAGAAGCGCACGGCCGGCGTCGTCTCCTATGACCTCGCCACCGGCGAACTGCACGTCTTCCAGGCCAAGTCCGTGGTGTTCGCCTCCGGCGGCGCCGGCAAGGTCTACAAGACCACGTCCAACGCGCACACGCTGACCGGTGATGGCATGGGCATCGCATTCCGCAAGGGCATCCCGCTGGAGGACATGGAGTTCATCCAGTTCCACCCGACCGGCCTCGCCGGCCTGGGCATCCTGCTTTCCGAAGCAGCCCGCGGCGAAGGAGCGATCCTGCGCAACTCCGAGGGTGAGCGCTTCATGGAGCGCTACGCCCCCACCATCAAGGACCTTGCCCCGCGTGACATCGTGGCCCGCTCCATGGCCAACGAAGTCCGTGAAGGCCGCGGCTGCGGACCGAACAAGGACTACGTCCTGCTCGACCTGACGCACCTGGAGCCGGCTCACATCGATGCCAAGCTCCCGGACATCACCGAGTTCGCCCGTACCTACCTTGGCGTGGAACCGTACACCGAGCCTGTGCCCGTCTTCCCGACTGCGCACTACGTCATGGGCGGCATTCCGACCAACATCAAGGCCGAAGTCCTGCAGGACAACGACACCGTGATTCCCGGCCTGTACGCTGCCGGCGAGGTGGCCTGCGTGTCCGTCCACGGCTCGAACCGCCTGGGCACCAACTCGCTGCTGGACATCAACGTGTTCGGCAAGCGTGCGGGCATCTACGCCGCCGAGTACGCGCTGCAGGCCGACTTCGTCGACCTGCCGGAGAACCCGGAAGCTGACACCGTGGCCCTGCTCGACATCGTGCGCAATTCCGAAGGCACCGAGCGTGTCTCCGAAATCCGCCGCGACCTGCAGAACACCATGGATGCCAACATGCAGGTGTTCCGCACGGCCGAGACGATCAACCAGACCCTCTCCGACATTGCAGATCTGGAAGAGCGCTACAAGAAGATCAACGTCCAGGACAAGGGCAAGCGCTTCAACCTTGACCTGCTGGAAGCCGTTGAACTTGGGTTCCTGCTGGAACTGGCAAAGGTCATGTCGGTAGCGGCCCTGCACCGTGAAGAGTCGCGCGGCGGCCACTTCCGCGAGGACTTCCCGGAGCGCGACGACGAGAAGTTCATGCTGCACTCCATGGCCTACAAGGTCGATGAAGCGGACAACGCCGAGCACACTGCAGGCATCCGGCTCGATACCAAGCCGGTTATTTTCACGCGCTACGAGCCGATGGTGAGGAAGTACTAATGACAACGGAAGTCGCTGAGCCGGCCTCGAAGATTGACCTTGCCGAATCCACGGCCGGTGAGATCCCCTCCTTCGACATCACGCTGAAGGTGCGCCGCTACAACCCCGAGGTCTCCGACGAGGCTCACTGGGATGAGTGGACACTGACCATGTACGGCACCGACCGCGTGCTCGATGCCCTGCACAAGGTCAAGTGGGAGCATGACGGTTCCGTGTCCTTCCGCCGCTCCTGCGCCCACGGCGTCTGCGGTTCCGATGCCATGCGCATCAACGGCCGCAACCGCCTTGCCTGCAAGACGCTGCTGAAGGACCTGGATACGTCCAAGCCCATCCTGGTTGAGCCCATCAAGGGCCTGCCGGTGGAGAAGGACCTGATCGTGGACATGGAGCCGTTCTTCCAGTCCTACCGCGAGATCATGCCGTTCCTCATCACCAAGGGCCACGAGCCGGCCAAGGAGCGTCTGCAGTCGGCCGAGGACCGTGAGCGTTTCGACGACACGACCAAGTGCATCCTCTGCGCCGCCTGCACCTCCTCCTGCCCCGTGTTCTGGACCGATGGACAGTACTTCGGCCCGGCAGCAATCGTGAACGCCCACCGCTTTATCTTCGACTCGCGTGACGACGCCGGAGACATGCGCCTGGAAATCCTGAACGACAAGGAAGGCGTGTGGCGCTGCCGCACCACCTTCAACTGCTCGGAAGCATGCCCCCGCGGCATCCAGGTCACCAAGGCGATTTCAGAGGTCAAGCAGGCCATCCTGAACCGCTCCATCTAGTTCAGGGCAGACTGCCATAAGGCGGCGGGCCTTCCGGATCTTTCCGGGGGCCCGCCGCCTTTTGCATGCGTTCAGTGCGCAGGCGTCCCCCGGGCACGCCTGCGCAGCAGCAGATAGGGTTGGGCCATGCCTGAGTTTGAATCCGTTTCCTTCCCCGGAACCAACGGGACCACACTGGCCGGCACGCTGGATATCCCTGACGGGGATCCCCTGGGCTGGGCCGTTTTCTGCCATGGCTTTGCCCTGGGCAAGAACAGTGCCGCCGCGTCCAGGATCTCCAAGGTCCTCTCGGAACATGCCATAGGCGTGCTTCGCTATGACGCTGCAGGGCTGGGCCGTTCGACCGGCAACTGGGAGGACGGGTCTTTCAGCACCAAGGTTGCCGACCTGCACAACGCGTTCGACTTCATGCGCTCAACGGGCCGTTCGCCCGCACTGCTGATTGGCCACTCGCTCGGAGGAGCCGCCGCGCTGGCCGCCGCGCCCGGCCTGTCCGGGCTGGCGGCGGTTGTGACGATCGCCGCGCCGTTCCGGCCGTCCCATGTTGCCCACCTCTTCGAGGACGAGCTGGAGAACATCGCTGCCCAGGGACAGGCCGACGTCGAAGTGGGCGGGCGGACCCTGACCATTCGGCATGAGCTGGTTCAGGACCTGCACCGGCACGACCTGGCCGGGTGCATCGCCTCCCTGGACATGCCCCTGCTGATCATGCACTCCCCCACTGACGGCACCGTGGGAATCGACAACGCCTCCGAGATCTTCCGGACGGCACGGCATCCGCGCAGCTTCATCTCCCTGGAAGGGGCCCAGCACCTCATGCCGGAACGGGAACAGACCACACGGGCGGCGGATATCATCGCCGCCTGGTCCGGCATCTACCTCCGGCAGGCACGTGAGCGAGCCGGTTCCGGAAGCTAGCCCCGCAGGACCATTTCTTCCCGCAGGACCCACAGGCCCTGCGGATCATGCTCGAAGACCCCGATGTGTCCGACAGTGAAGCTTGCCTCATAATCCCGGAGCGTGCTGACGGCGTCGTCCATGCTTGCTTCACTGACATCGTGCGCCACGGTGACGTGCGGGTGGTAGGGGTAGGGCATCTGGTGGTCCAGCGGACCGCTCTGCAGCTGCTGGTGCAGGCGTGAGCACTCCTCGAAGCCGTCAGCTACCTGCAGGTACACCACGGGCGTGACGGGACGGAAGGATGCCGCACCGCGCAGCGTCACCTTGAAGGGTGCCTGCTCCGCGGTGACCTGGCGGACGTGCTGCAGGGCCGAAGGCCAGTCCGAGGCCGGAGTGGTGGTCACCAGCGTGATGTGCGCCGGAATGACCGAGGCCATGGGATCACCGAAGGAAGCCCGCGCCCGGCGGAGCTCCGAGGCGATCGGTTCCGGCACGGGAATGACGATCCCCACCCAGCAGGCGCTTTCGGGCGCCCGCCTATCGCCGCCGCTGGCTGCGCCGGGTGAAGTTTGGACAGGCGAGTTCGTGTATCCCATAAGCCTTAGCCGGCGGTTGAACCCAGTGGCAGGAAACCCATTTTGTCGTACACATCGGCAAGTGTAGCCGACGCGGTTTCCCGGGCCTTCAACGCACCCTTGGCCAAGAGCCGGTCCAGCTCCGCCGGGTCGTCCAGGAGTTCAAGGGCACGTTCCCGGATGGGCCGGATGTGCTCCGTCACTGCGTCTGCGAGATCGACTTTCAGGTGTCCGTACATCTTCCCCTCGTACTCCTTCACCAAAGTTTCGATGCTTCGGCCGGTAATGAGTGAGTAAATGGAAAGCAGGTTCGAAACGCCCGGTTTGGCCTCGCGGTCAAACCGGATCTCCGTGCCGTCGTCCGTGACGGCCGACTTGATCCGCTTGGCAATGACCTTGTCCGGATCCAGCAAATTGATCAGTCCTGCCGGAGAAGCGGCGGACTTGGACATTTTGGCTGCGGGGTTCTGCAGGTCATAGATCTTCGCGGATTCCTTCTGGATGAAGGCCTCCGGGACGGTGAAGGTGTCTCCGTACCGGGTGTTGAAGCGCTTCGCCAGGTCCCGGCTGAGTTCCACGTGCTGGCGCTGGTCTTCGCCAACCGGCACACCGTGGGGCTGGTAGAGCAGGATGTCCGCGACCTGCAGGATCGGATAGGTGAACAGCCCAACGCTCGCGGCATCGGCACCGAATCGCTGCTGCTTGTCCTTGAACTGCGTCATACGGGATGCTTCGCCGAATCCGGTGATGCAGTTCAGTACCCAGGCCAGCTGTGCGTGTTCGGGGACCTGCGACTGGACGAACAGCGTTGCGCGCTCCGTGTCCACGCCTCCGGCGATGTACTGGGCAGCCGTCACGCGCGTCCGCTGGCGAAGGTCCGCAGGATCCTGTGGGACGGTAATCGCGTGCAGGTCGGGGATGAAGAAATAGGCGTCGTACTGTTCCTGCAGCCGGACCCAGTTCACCAGGGCGCCGAGATAGTTGCCAAGGTGCAGGGAGTCAGCCGAGGGCTGCATCCCGGAAAGGATGCGCTGGCGGACGGGGGTTTCGCTCATCGGGGGCACCTTAGAACTGGTAGTCGACCACGACGGGCGCGTGGTCTGAGAAGCGGGCATCGTACGTTTCAGCGCGGTCGACGACGGCGCTGACGGCGCGCTCGGCGAGTCCCGGAGTGGCCATGTGGTAATCAATGCGCCACCCGGCGTCATTGTCGAAAGCCTGTCCGCGCCAGGACCACCAGGTGTAGGGACCGGCTACCTCGCCGGCGAGCTTGCGTGCCACGTCGACGTAGCCGATTTCGTCACTGAAGAAACGGTCGAAATAGGCGCGTTCCTCCGGGAGGAAGCCTGCCCGCTTGACGTTGCCTTTCCAGTTCTTGATGTCGAGCGTGGTGTGGCCCACGTTCAGGTCGCCCACGATCAGGGCGTAGTCGCTGGTGGCAGCCAGCACCGGCAGCCGGGCAGCCATAACGTCCAGGAACCGGTACTTGTCATCCTGCTTGGGGGTTCCGGCTTCTCCGGAGTGCACGTAGGCGCTCACCACGGTCAGGATCTTCTCTTCGCCCTCGACCGGAACCTTGAAGTCAGCCTCGACCCAGCGTCCGGACAGTGCGAAGTAGTCTTCGCCGATGTGCTCACGCACCGCGACCGGCTCGTTCCGTGAAGCGATGGCAACACCGGCGCGGCCCTTGGCTTCGGCCTCGGCATGCAGGATGTGCCATTCATCGCCCAGCAGGTCCCGGACGATCGCATCCGGCGCCCGGACTTCCTGCAGGCAAAGAATGTCGATTTCCCGGTCAGCCAGCCACTCGGCCATGCCCCGTTTGTAGGCGGCACGGATGCCGTTGACGTTCACAGTTGCGATTCTCAGTGCGGGTTTTTCCCCTGCCGATGCCATGCTCACGCCAATAACCTTACCCTCCAGTAGCCTCTGGGTTCATCTGGGCCGGCGCCGCCTGGGACAGGCGCGCACCGGGTGCTCCGTGCCTGCGGATCAGTCGACCAGGGTGCCCTCTACCGGGCCGCTGTCGTCCTTCTTCATCATTCCCCGGGCATTGTGCGCGGTGATTTCAATGGTCTCGAGCGCGCGTGCCACTTGGTCGGAATCACTGCCGAGGTTGTCGCGGATCACCTTGGACTGGACCTGGATGATCTTGAAGCTGTGGTCCAGCTTCTGGTCGCGGATGGTCGTGGCCTCGTCCATCACCTGTACTGAAGGCGCGCCGCCTGCTGCACGGTTCAGCGAGTCCTGGGCTTCGGCGATCTTGGCACCGGCCTTGCGTGCGGCGCCGCGGATGCTGAAGACCACGAAGGCGAACAGGAGCAGCCACCCCAGGGAGATGATCACCACCAGCCAGCCAACGACGTCGTTCTCATTGGCAGCGAAGATGACGGCAACGATGAACACAAACACCATCACTGTGGTGCCGATGGTGGCCATCTTGCGGCTGATTCCCCTGCCGGGGCTGGATGCTGACGGCGTCTGGCCGTTACGGATGGACTGCATGGCATCATTCTCTCAAATTTTCCCGCGTGCTCCGCCCGCTTACCCCTACGGCGAAAACGCCCTCGTGCGGGGGAACGGGGTGCATGCCTCCAGGGAGCTGTTGCCCGGGACCGGTCCGTGCTGGAAGGCTGGGGCGATGGAGATAGCGCTGGTCACCGGAGACATTACGCGTCGTAACGTGCAAGCCGTGGTCAACGCGGCTAATTCCTCGCTTTTGGGCGGAGGAGGAGTCGACGGCGCCATCCACCGCGCCGCCGGCCCGGAACTGCTGGAAGCGTGCCGGAAGCTGCGCGAGGAAACCTACCCTGGCGGGCTGCCCGTAGGCGAGGCCGTCGCGACCGAGGGCTTTGGATTACCGGCGCGCTGGGTCATCCACACTGTGGGCCCGAACGCCCGGGCGGGGCAGACCGACCCGGAGCTGCTGCGGGCCGCGTTCGCCAACAGCCTCCAGACGGCGGTCTCGCTTGGTGCGTCGAGTGTGGCGTTCCCCGCCATCAGCGCGGGTGTCTATGGCTGGGACGCCCGTGACGTGGCAGAAATCGGGCTGCGGACCGTCAGGGAGCATCCCGGCAACGGAATCGAGACCGTGGAGTTCGTCCTGTTCAGCGATCCCGTTGCCCAGGTGTTCCGTACGGTCCTGGCTGACCTGGATTCCCGGGACTGAGGACAGGCCCTAGCCGCCGAAGGGGTTCCATGATGCACCGGGGAAGAGCCCAGCGAGCCCTGCCCGCAACAGCAGGAACCCCACGATTCCCACAATCCAGAGCGCCGCTTCCCCCGAGGCCTTGGTGAGCCAGGCGCGCAGCCGCTCCAGCGGTCCGTCCAGGTGCCTGCCGAGCAGCCAACGGGAGAGAAGCAGGAGCAGGGCCGGCAGCAGCATCACTGCGCAGTAGGCCAGCAGGATCCCGGCTGAGGCGGACCATCCCGTTCCTGACGCGGTCACCAGTCCCACAGCGGCCAGGTACGGCAGCATGGTGGGCAGCTCCAGCACTCCGGCAAGCAGAGCGAGTCCCAGCAGTCCTCCCCTGGAGTCCAGGGCCTTGCCGATCCGGGACTGCCAGCGGTTTTCTGCCGCCTGCGAGCGCCGGGCTGCGGCGGATACGCGGGCACTGTCCGGCTGGGTGGTTCCGGCATCTGGAACGCTGCCGGGAACACTGCCGGGAATATTGGCGCGGCCATTTCCCGACGCCGCAACCGGGGCCGCGGGACTGTTCCCTTTGCTGCCGGTGTCTTTGAAAGACCAGAGGAGCATGCCCGCCCCTGCGGCAACCATCACCGTCTGCACGGCTGGGGTCTCCAGCAGTGCGCCCGCTCCTCGGCCCAGAATCCGCCCCAGTCCGCCCGCGCCGGAGAGCAGCACTATCCCTGCGAGGAAATAGAACACGCCCACAGCCGCAAGATAGGCTGCCACCTTTCCCGTGGTCTTTCCGGCATCCCGGCGCAGCAGAAGCCACACCGGTATGACCAGTGTGCCGATGCTGGTGCTGTCTATCAGGGCAAGTATGCCCAGCTGAAGAAGGGTTTCCGGCGTCATGGCCCCCACTCTTCCGCGCCGGGGGCGTGCGCGAATCCGGCCTTCGTTGCAGTTGCCGTCATCCTTTGGTGCCATGGCAGGGCGATCCCGCTTGGCTGCGCCGGGTGCCCGCGTCAGGATGGAGGGATGAACTACTCCTGGGACAGGCCCTCCCCTGCCCGCCGGATCCAGCGCGAAGACGCCCTGCTCGCCGTCGGCTATGCCGCCCTGGCCTGGCTGCTGCATTCCCTGGACCTCACTGCCACCGGTTCTCCGCTGGTACCGGGGCTGGCGCCGTGGTGGCCGGCCCTGACCGTGATCGGCTGTGCCGCGGTCCTGCTGCGCCGCAGGCAGACTGCCGTAATGGTAACTGTCTGCTTCGCGGCGGCGGTTGCACTGGTGCTGGCGAACAGCGCGGCCGGGTTGTTCCTGGCTTTTGAGGCGGTCTTCTCGCTGGTGCTGTTCGGCTCCGCCCGGGCCGCCCGTGCTGCGGAAGTCAGTGTCCTGGTGCTCTGCGGGGCTTCAGGCGCTGCTGCCTGGGCACTGACCGGGGACCTGCGCGACGGCGTCACAGTGATCCTGCTGACCGGCATGGTGCTGCTCCTCCCGGCTGAATGGGCCTCCAACCTGCGCAAGGCTGCCCAGCTTGCGGAGAGCGAAAGTGCACGGGCGGCCGCGATCCGTTCTGCCGCCCGTGACCAGGAACGGCTCGCTGCCCGGGAACATGAACTGGCACTGGCCGCCGAACGGCAGGACATGGCGAGGGAACTTCACGATGTGCTGTCCTCGCGGCTCTCCGCGATCGCCCTGCAGTCCGGCGCTGCGCTGCGCAGTCCCGCCGGCAGCAGCCTGCCGGTGGAGGTCTTGGGGCATGTGCGCCGGGAGAGCGTAAAAGGCCTGGAGGAGCTCAACGGGATGATCCGAACGCTCAGCAGCGGTGTCCCCCGGCCCCTGGCCGGCAGCGTGTTGGACCTGGACGCCGTCGTCGACGGGCACCGGGCAGCAGGAATGGACGTCAGCTGGTCCAACCGGCTGGACCGCCCGGAGGAGCTGCCTTCGCCGTTGCAGGCTGCGGTCTACCGGATAGCGGTGGAGGCGCTGGTGAACGCGGCCCGCCATACCGACGGCGCCAGGGTGCGTATGCTGCTCGAGCGTGCTCCCGGCGGCATCCGCCTGGTGGTGCAGGACGACGGCGGCAGCCACCCCGGCCGGTCGGCCGGCTCCCCCGCCCTCGCCGGAACGGGGACCGGGGTACCGAGCATGCTGGCACGTGCCGGGCAGCTTGGCGGCCGTGCCTGGGCCGGACCCGCAGCATCAGGCAGAGGCTGGACGGTTGAGGCGACCCTCCCGGCAGACGGATCACAGCTGCCGGAACCTCTGCCCGGCCAGGGAAACATCGGCACAGAAGGAACAAAGGTATGAGCGGGGACATTCGGGTACTGCTGGCGGATGACCATGCCGCGATCCGGCTGGGCATACGCATGGTCCTGGAAACCGAGCCCGGATTCGCGGTGGTCGGCGAGGCGGCCGACGGCGCCACAGCCGTGCGCATGGCGCAGGCGCTGGCCCCGGACGTTGTCCTGATGGACCTGAGGATGCCGGTTATGGACGGCGTTCAGGCGACCGCGGCAATTGCCGGTGCCGGAATCTCAAAGGTCGTGGCGCTGACTACCTTCGACCACGATTCCTATTTGTTCGGCGTCCTCTCCGCCGGTGCCGCAGGCTTCCTGCTCAAGACGGCTGAACCGGCGGAAATCACGACGGCGCTGCGCCGGGTACACGAAGGCGGCACCGTGATTGCCCCGGAGGTCGCCGGGCGGCTGGTGGACGCCTTTGTCTCCGGCCGGAAAGATGCCGCGGAGGCTTCCCCTGCGGCGAAGGAGCAGTTCCCGGAGCCGGAGCTGACTGCCCGTGAAGTGGAAGTCCTGGATTGCCTGGCGGAGGGCCTGAGCAACGTCCGGATCGCGCGCAAACTGGGCATCTCGGAAACCACGGTGAAGACCCATGTGTCCCGCGTACTGGCCAAGCTGGGAGTCGAGTCCCGGCTGCAGGCAGCGCTTGCCGCGCGTGTCCGCACGGCCTGACTGGCAGCGCCGGGAGCCGGACCACAGGGACACCTCCGCAACCGCTATTTCAGGAAGAGTGCTTCCAGGCGCCGGGTCGTGATGACCAGGCCAAAACCGATCATCACCACGAAGTAGAGCAGGTGTCCCGCGGTGGCCAGGGACAGTGCGCCTGCGCTGATCTGGCGCAGCATTTCCACACCGTGCCACAGCGGCAGCGCCTGGATCAGCCACTGCACAGCCTGCGGGTAGACGCTCAGCGGATAGAACGTCGCGGAGAACAGGAACATCGGCAGCATCACGAAGCTGATCCAGTCCAGCTGCTGGAAGGTCTTCATGTAGCTGGTGATGGCCATGCCGATGGAGGCGAAACCGAAGGCCACCACGACGGCGGCCGGAATCATCAGCAGGGCCGCGGGTGAACTGACCAGGCCCATGGCAGCCATGACCGCCGTGAAGCCGGTCGCGTACATGGCGCCGCGCAGCAGGGCGAGCAGGATCTCCCCCAGCGCCACGTCCAGCGGTCCGAGGGATGTGGCCAGCATGCCCTCGTAAAGCCGCGCGAAGTTCAGCTTGAAGAACACGTTCATGGTGGAGTCGTAGATCGCGCCGTTCATCGCGGAAACGGCCAGCAGGGCCGGAGCGATGTACGCGGCATAGCTAATCTGTTCGCCGCCCGGCCCGGCCACGGTTCCAATCAGCGAGCCGAGGCCGATTCCCATAGCCAGCAGGTACAGGACCGGTTCGACGAAGCCGCTGATCATAATCGACCAGTTGCTTCCCCAGGTGGCCTTCAGCCCGCGGGCAAAGACCGCACGGATGTTTCGGGCGTAGAGGGAACCCAGGATCCGCTGCTGCGGTTCGAGGATGCCCGCACGGTTGGTTGCGTGCGCGCTCATGCGCCGAGCCTTCCCGTAAAGATGCGCCGGGCGAGCAGCCAGCCGGCCACCGCCAGCACCAGCAGGTACGCACCGTGCACGGCCGTCAGCCAGACCGGCTCGGTGATCCCGTAGCTGAACATCCGGCCCAGTTCCGTCGCGTGCCAGAGGGGCGAAATCCAGCCGATCCAGCGGATGACCAGCGGCAGGGTGTCCAGCGGAAAGAAGGTCCCCGAGAAGAGGAAGAGCGGCATCACGATGAAACGCTGCACCATGGCGAACTGCCCGCGGTCGTCCTGGATGGAAGCGCTGTAGGCCATCAGCGGCAGGCCGAACGCGAGCCCGCCCAGGATCGCTGTGAGGATCATCAGCCACGCGGTTCCCGGATTCCCCACCGCTCCGAAGAGCAGCAGGAAGATGAAATAGGCGCCGCAGGTGATGAGCAGCCGCACGCCCAGTCCAAGGGCATGGCCGTCCACGAGCTGGCCGCTGGACAGCGGCGAGGCGTTGGGTCCGTAGTAGGTGCGCCGCCATTTGAAGCCGGACATCACCGTGTAGGTGTTCTCCTCGGCGGACACCATGATCGCCGCGGTTGCCAGGAGTGCCGGCGCAACGAACATCAGGTAGGAGACGGACGCGCCGTTCCCGGCGTCGAACGCTGCGTTGGTTCCCGTATCCACCAGGGTGGCCAGGCCCACGCCCATGCCAAACAGGTAGACCAGCGGGGTGCCGACGGCGGTGACCAGGACTGTCCAGCCGTAGCCGCGCATGCGGCGCAGCCAGTGCTCGGCGTAGTAGACCGGGCCGAACCGGCGTGCGCGGCGGGCAGCTTCCTCCGGCGTCAGCGGTGACCGCAGGCCCAGGACGGCATGGGTTTGCTGCTCAGTCAACGAGGCTCCTGCCGGTCAGCCGGAGGAAGACGTCCTCCAGCGAAGAGCGGCGGACCAGGGACGTGATGGGCCGCAGGCCGCGGCCGGTGACGGCTTCAAGGGCAGCCTCGCCGTCCTCGGCGTAGATCAGCACCCGGTCCGGCAGCGTCTCAATGCGCTCACCGATACCGTCCAGCTCGGAGGCGACCGTGGTGTTCCGTTCCGAGCCGAAGCGCAGCTCGACGACTTCGCGGGAGGAGTGGTTGCGGATCAGGGCTGCCGGAGAGCCTTCGGCCATGATGGTGCCCTTGTCCACGACAATCAGCCGGTCACAGAGCTGTTCGGCTTCATCCATGTAGTGGGTGGTGAGGATGAGGGTGACTCCGGCTTCCTTGAGCCGGAAGAGCCGGTCCCACAGGATGTGCCGTGCCTGCGGATCCAGGCCCGTGGTCGGCTCATCCAACAGCAGGATCTTGGGATCGTTGATCAGGGACCGGGCGATGGTGAGCCTGCGCTTCATGCCGCCGGACAGGTCGTCCACCCGTGCCCTGGCTTTGTCGGTGAGCTGCGCGAACTCCAGCAGTTCGTCTGCCTTGGGCTGAAGGTAGCTCTTGGGCAGCCCGAAGTACCGTCCGTAAGCCAGGAGGTTGTCCCGCACCCGGAGATCCTCATCCAGGTTGTCCTGCTGCGGAACCACACCGAGGTGGGCCCTGACTTCGGGGCCGTTGCGGTCAGGGTCCAGCCCCATGATCCGCAGGTCACCGGAGGTGCGCTTGGAGACGCCGCCGATCATCTTCATGGTCGTTGACTTGCCGGCACCGTTGGGGCCCAGCAGGCCGAACGCCTCCCCCGCCGGAACGTCGAAGCTGATGCCGTCAACGGCGGTGAAATCGCCGTATGACTTGGTCAGGCCGGACGCCGAAATGACGATGTCCTGCAGGCTGTCCGCTATGGGGCTGGCTGACGAGGTGATCTGGGGCACCCGGACAGCATAGTGCAGACGCCGAAGGCCTGTGCATCCGGCGCGCACAGGCCTTCAAACGGAAATCCAGCCCGTTGCCGGGACGGCGGTTAGGCGCCCGGCAGGATTCCCACGCGGCGTTCGGCTGCCTCAACAACGTTGGCGAGCAGCATGGCCCGGGTCATCGGCCCGACGCCGCCGGGGTTGGGCGAGATCCAGGAAGCCACCGCGGCTGCATCCTTTTCGACATCTCCGCTGAGCGTGGTCTTCCCGGTTTCCGGATCGGTGATCCGCGTGACGCCGACGTCCAGGACAATCGCTCCGGGCTTCAGTTCAGCGGCCTTGACCATCCCCGGGAATCCGGCCGCGGCCACAACCACGTCGGCCTCGGCAAGGAGTTCGGGCAGGTTTACCGTGCCGGTGTGGGCCAGGGTGACCGTGGCGTTGATCGGCCGGCGGGTGAGCAGCAGTCCCAGCGGGCGGCCGACGGTCACGCCGCGTCCGATGACCAGCACGTTCTTGCCGGTCAGCGCGATCCCGTTGCGGACCAGCAGCTGCACGATTCCGTGCGGAGTGCAGGGCAGCGGAGAGGTCATTGCGTCGGACACGTTGAGCACCAGCCGGCCCAGGTTCACCGGATGCAGCCCGTCGGCATCCTTCTCCGGAGCGATGCGTTCCAGGATGGCGTTGGTGTCCAGGTGCTTCGGCAGCGGCAGCTGCACGATGTAACCCGTGACGGCCGGATCCTCGTTCAGCTCGTCGATGGCTTTCTCGAGCTCTTCCTGGGTGATGTCCTCAGGCAGGTCGCGGCGGATGGAATTGATTCCCACCTGCGCGCAGTCCTTGTGCTTGCCGCCCACATAGGAGTGGCTCGCCGGGTCGTCTCCCACCAGGACGGTGGCAAGTCCCGGGGTGATGCCGTGCTCGTCCTTCAGGACCTGGATCCGCTGGGCAAGCTCTTCCTTGATGTCCTTGGCCGCCTGGATCCCGTCCAGCTTCCGGGCGGTCTGCGGCGCCTGCGTGGTTTCTTCCTCCACCGGGCCCTCCATATTCGTACCCTTTTCCACGATTACCACTGCTCCTGTCCGGGGTAGAGCGGGAAGTTATCTGCCAGGGCCGAGACGCGGCGGGACAGCGCTTCGGTGTCCGGTGCCGGCTTCAGCGCGGTGGCAATGATGTCCGCAACCTCGGTGAACTCCGCTGCGCCGAAGCCGCGGGTTGCCAGCGCCGGGGTGCCGATCCGCAGGCCGGAGGTGACCATCGGCGGGCGGGGGTCGAACGGAATGGAGTTGCGGTTGACCGTGATGCCAACGGAGTGCAGCAGGTCTTCGGCCTGCTTGCCGTCCAGTTCGGAATTGCGCAGGTCCACCAGGATGAGGTGGACGTCCGTGCCTCCGGTCAGGACCGAAACTCCGTGCTCGGCGACGTCCGGGGCGCTGAGGCGTTCGGCGACGATCCGGGCGCCCTCAAGGACACGTTCCTGGCGTTCACGGAATTCCTCGGAACCGGCAACCTTGAAGGCCACGGCCTTGGCTGCAATGACGTGCATCAGGGGTCCGCCCTGCTGGCCCGGGAACACGCTGGAGTTGATCTTCTTGCCGAACTCTTCCTTGGCGAGGATCACGCCCGAGCGCGGACCGGCGAGGGTCTTGTGCACGGTGGAGGTGACGACGTCGGAATGCGGGACGGGGGTTGGGTGCAGTCCGGCGGCGACAAGGCCGGCGAAGTGGGCCATGTCGGTCCACAGGTAGGCACCGACTTCGTCCGCGATGGAGCGGAAGGCAGCGAAGTCCAGCTGGCGCGGGTAGGCGGACCAGCCGGCAATGATGACCTGCGGGCGCTCGGCAAGGGCCTGCTCCCGCACCTTATCCATGTCGACCCGGTAGGTCTTGTCATCGACGCCGTACGCAGCAACCTCATAGAGCTTGCCGGAGAAGTTCAGCTTCATGCCGTGCGTCAGGTGCCCGCCGTGGGCCAGGTTCAGGCCCATGATCTTGTCTCCGGGCTTGATCAGCGCGGACAGTGCAGCTGCGTTGGCCTGGGCACCGGAGTGCGGCTGGACGTTGGCGAACTCAGCACCGAACAGGGCCTTGACCCGTTCGATCGCAAGGTTTTCCGCCACGTCGACCTGCTCACAGCCGCCGTAGTAACGGCGTCCGGGATAACCCTCGGCGTACTTGTTGGTGAGGACGGAGCCCTGCGCTTCCAGGACGGCGCGCGGGGCAAAGTTCTCTGATGCGATCATTTCCAGCGTGTTGCGCTGGCGGGCCAGTTCTCCGTCGAGCACGGCTGCAATCTCCGGGTCTACCTCGGAGAGGGGCGCATTGGTGACGGGCTGGGTGGATAGTCTCACGTGGATCTCCTGGGGAAGGGTGTTCTATAGGTCAGGCTACCTGCCGGGCACCCCCGGGTTCCGGGCATGACAAACAGATGACAACGTGACCATGGCCCAGGCGTGCGATCCGTGGTTGGACTTGCTTGTGCCGCTCCCTGGTGGTTACCCACCCAACGCCAGTCGCGACGCTCCCCAGTCTAGCGTGGGCCATGGTGCGCAGGGGTGCGCAGGGACTTGCGGCGTCAGGCGGTGCCGGCCGGGATCTCTTCCCAGACGAAGCCGGTGACAGTGCCGGCCTCCCAGTCCGAGCGCAGCCTGCTGTAGGTCACCGATGCGATGCGGTTCCCGTCGGGAAGCGGCCACCCTTCGCGGATGTGGGCTTCCTTGACGAACCCGGAGCGAAGGAGCGTCTTGCGCATGGCGATGTTGTCTTCCCGCATCTTTCCTCCCAGCCGCCGCAGGTGCGGGTACTGCGTAAAAGCCTCGGCCGTCAGCGCTTTGACTACGGGAACTCCCTTGCCTTCTCCCCGGTGCACTTCGATCAGGCGCAGGTCAAAGACGGCGCACTCTTCGGCCAGGTCCTCCAGGATCACCAGCCCCAGGCGCTGGTTGCCGCCAAATACCCAGAAGGTGCGCACGCCGTCGGACTCGAACCTGCCTTCCAGCAGCAGCCTTCGGACAAGTTCCTCTGACGGTGCCGTTATCCGGTGGAAGGGAAAACGGTTGGTGGTCAGGAACTTGACCAGCTCTTCCTCGTCCTTGTCGGTGAGCGGGGCGAATGTAACGTCCATGGCTCCAGCCTAGGCTTCCCCGCTGCGGGCGGTAACCTGTTCGGGTGACCGAACATGCAGCCGCCGGGTTCCCGGCATCCAACCCGCCCGCCACGACACCCGGTGAAGCCTCCTTCACCCTGACGCTTTCCTGTGCGGACCGTCCGGGAATCGTGCATGCCGTTTCCGGCGCCCTCGCAGCAGCCCAGGGCAACATCACCGAATCCCAGCAGTACGGCAGCCCGGACTCCGGCTCCTTCTTTATGCGCGTTGACTTCACGGCGCCGCAGACCTACGAGTCTGTCCGCGCCGGCATTGAGCCTGTCGCAGACGCCTTCGGCATGGACTTCGAACTGCATCAGGCCGGCGTACCGGTGAGGACGCTGATCATGGCCTCAAAGGACGGGCACTGCCTCAATGACCTGCTGTTCCAGCAGCGTGCCGGGAACCTGCCGATCGAGATTCCGGCTATCGTCTCCAACCACACGGACCTCGCCGGGCTGGCCGAGTTCTACGGCGTGCCCTTCCACCACATCCCGGTGACCGCGGACACGAAGCAGGATGCTGAGGAGGCGCTGCGCGCCCTCATGTCGGAACTGGACATCGAGCTTGTGGTGCTGGCCCGGTACATGCAGATCCTCAGCGACGGCCTGTGCCGCGAGCTTTCCGGCCGGGCGATCAATATCCACCACTCCTTCCTTCCTTCCTTCAAAGGCGCGCGCCCGTACCACCAGGCCCACGCACGGGGCGTGAAACTGATCGGGGCGACCGCCCACTATGTGACCTCGGACCTGGACGAGGGACCGATCATCGAGCAGGAAGTCATCCGCGTGGACCACTCCCGGACAGCGGCTCGGCTGGCCGCCCTCGGTGCCGGGGTGGAGGGACGCACCCTGTCAAAGGCTGTCCAGTGGCACGCTGAGCACCGGGTCCTGCTTGACGGGCGCCGCACCATCGTCTTCAACTAAGGCTCCCCGCCCGGATCCGGGCTGCCCGCTACAGTTGTCGCATGGCTCACATCATTCCCCTCCGCGGCAAGACTCCCGATGTCGATCCCAGCGTCTTCCTGGCGCCGACGGCCTCCCTGATCGGCGATGTCCACATGGGCCCCGGCTCCAGCGCGTTCTACGGCGTCTGCGTCCGTGGAGACTCCAATTCCATTCGGGTCGGGGCGGGAACCAACCTGCAGGACAACGTGGTGCTTCACGCAGATCCCGGCTTTCCCACGACGGTTGGCGAGCGGGTCAGCGTCGGCCACAACGCCGTCGTCCATGGCTGCACTGTGGAGGATGACTGCCTCATCGGCATGAGCGCCACTGTGATGAACGGCGCGGTCATCGGGGCGGGCTCCCTGGTCGCGGCCGGAGCCCTGGTCCTGGAAGGCACGCAGGTCCCGCCACGTTCCCTGGTTGCCGGGGTGCCTGCCAAGGTCCGCAGGGAGCTGACCGAGGAAGAGTTCGCGAACGTCCGCCGCAACGCCGAGCATTACCTGGAGACGGCTGCCGAGCACCGCGCGGCAATCACCGCCGAGTAAGCCGCTGCGTTCAGAACAACAGGCCACTTTGCCATCTTGCGTTCATTTCTTGACGGCAACATCCATCTGTAGGACGCTGAACGTTATGTCTGCCCAATCACCCACAATGATGACGGAGCCCACACCGGGCCGGCGCCGCAGCAAGCCAGGCTCCCAAACCGCGCTGCGGGCCCGCAACCAGCAGCGCCTGCTTGAGGCGCTGCTCACGGGCGGGCCGCAAACCCAGGCAGAACTCTCCCGGACCACCGGACTCTCCAATGCCACCGTCTCCAACATCGTCCGCGAGATGAGCCAGGCGCAGCTGGTCAATACCGAACCGACCACCAGTTCGGGCCGCCGGGCCCTCTCCGTACGGCTGAACGACACCGGGGCCGTAGCCGCCGGCATCGACATCGGCCGGCGCCACGTCCGCGTGGTCCTGGCGACCCTCGGCTACCAGATCCTCGAAGAGGCCTCGATCTCGCTGCCGCTGGGGCACACGGCGGATGAGGGCATGGACGCCGCCGGGGAACTCTTCAACCGGGTCCTGGCAGACGCCGGCGTTGAACGGCATCGGGTACTGGGTGCCGGCGTCGGCATTCCGGGGCCGATCGACCGCCGCACCGGAACTGTGGTGCGCGGCGCCATCCTGCCGGAGTGGGTGGGCGTGAACATGCGCGAGGACCTGGCTGCGCGGCTGCGGGTTCCGGTGTTTTTCGACAATGACGCCAACCTCGGCGCCCTGGCACAGGTAACCTGGGGCCCCCACGGAGGCTGCGAAAACCTCATCTTCGTCAAGGTCGCCTCGGGCATCGGTGCGGGCCTGGTCATCAACGGCTCGCTGTTCTACGGGCACGTCGGGGTCACCGGGGAAATCGGCCACGCGACCATCTCCGACCACGGCCTGGTCTGCCGCTGCGGCAACCGGGGCTGCCTGGAAACGGTCGCTTCCACCTCCACCATGATCGACCTCCTGAGCCGTACGGCCGCAGAGCCGGTGAGCACCGCCGACATCATGCGCCAAGCCGCGGCCGGAGACCCTGCCACCCTGCGTGTAGTGGACGACGCCGGAATGGCTGTTGGCCGCGCGGTTGCCGGCATTGCGAACACACTGAACCCTGAAGTCATCGTGGTGGGCGGATCCCTGACCGGGCTCGGCGACACCTTCCTGGACCCGATCCGGCGCGGCCTCATCCGCCATGCGGTGCCCCTGATCGGCGAGACCACCACGGTCACCATGTCCTCGCTCGGCGACCGCGCTGAAGCGCTGGGCGCAGCTTCCCTGGTGCTGGCGCAGGCCGGAGCGGTGCTCTGACCGTGAATTGATTTACAAAGTATGTTTTTCTCGGCCCAGCATCTCTTGCGTTCAAGACTTGACGACAAGCAGGGAATGAGAGTTTACTTCTCTATCGACCCATCTTCGGGTCTGCAGCAAGACAAAGAAGTCACAACGGGAGGCACTCATGCGAGCAGCAGTTGCAGCTCGGGCAACTGGATTGTGCAGCGTCCAGTGCCCCTACGCCAGGGGATACGCAGATGCCGGATAACCACACAATCCTGGAAATGCGTTCCATCACCAAGGAATTTCCGGGCGTCAAAGCCCTTTCCGACGTTTCGATCACGGTAAAGGCCGGAGAGATCCACGCCATTTGCGGTGAAAACGGCGCCGGCAAATCCACCCTCATGAAGGTGCTCTCGGGCGTCTACCCGTACGGGACCTACACCGGCGAGATCATTTTCCAGGGCGAAGAAGTCCAGTTCAAGGACATCCGTTCCTCGGAAGCCGCCGGAATCGTCATCATCCACCAGGAACTGGCGCTGATCCCCGAGCTTTCCATCGCGGAGAACATCTTCCTGGGCAACGAGCCCCGCCGGTTCGGCGTGATCGACTGGGACAAGGCAAACCTCGAGGCTTCCGAGCTGATGGCCCGCGTTGGCCTGGCCGAAGACCCGACGACGCCGATCAAGGACATTGGCGTGGGCAAGCAGCAGCTGGTGGAGATCGCCAAAGCCCTCAGCAAGCGCGTGAAGCTCCTGATCCTCGATGAGCCCACCGCCGCCCTGAACGAAAACGATTCCCAGCACCTGCTCGACCTGATGGCCGGCCTGCGGTCCAAGGGCATCAGCTGCATCATGATTTCGCACAAGCTCAACGAGATTGAGCAGATTTCCGACTCCATCACCATCATCCGCGACGGCAAGTCGATCGAAACGATCGACGTCGCAGCGGACGGTGCCGACGAAGACCGCATCATCAAGGGCATGGTGGGCCGCTCGCTGGAATCCCGCTTCCCGGACCACACGCCGAACATCGGCGAGGTGTTCTTCGAAGTCCGCGACTGGACCGTGGGCCACCCCACGGTGCCGGACCGCCTGGTCTGCAAGGGCTCCAACTTCCACGTCCGCCGCGGAGAGATTGTCGGTTTTGCCGGCCTCATGGGTGCCGGGCGCACCGAACTGGCCCGGTCCCTGTTCGGCCGTTCCTACGGCAACTTCATGTCCGGCCAGATCATCAAGGACGGCAGGGAAGTCGTCTTGAAGACCGTGCCGCACGCCATCAGGAACGGCCTTGCCTACGTGACGGAGGACCGCAAGACCCTGGGCCTGAACCTGCTTGATGACATCAAGGCCACCACCGTGGCCTCGAACCTTAAGAAGATCACCAAGGGCCTGGTCATCGACCAGGACGACGAATACCGCTACGCCGAGGACTACCGCAGAAGCCTGCGGACCAAGGCACCCACCGTGGACGAAGGCGTTTCCAAGCTCTCCGGCGGAAACCAGCAGAAGGTAGTCCTGGCGAAGTGGATGTTCACCGACCCGGACCTGCTGATCCTCGACGAGCCCACCCGCGGGATCGACGTCGGCGCCAAATACGAGATTTACGGGATCATCCAGCAGCTGGCCAACCAGGGCAAGGGCGTGATCGTGATCTCCTCGGAGCTTCCCGAACTCCTGGGTCTCTCCGACCGCATCTACACCATTTTCGAAGGCGCGATCACCGGCGAACTTTCCAAGGCTGACGCCAGCCAGGAAAACCTGATGAGGCTCATGACCTCCGCCGGCAAGCACACCTCCGACCTCGCCACCCAAGGACCTCTCTCATGAAAGCCATAAAACAGCTCCTGAGCGGCAACGGCCGCCAGTTCGGCATGATCTTTGCCCTCGTCGTCCTGATCGGCCTGTTCCAGTGGCTGACCGGCGGCAAGACCCTCACGCCCACGAACATGATCAACCTGTTCAACGGCAACTCCTACATCCTGATCCTTGCTGTGGGCATGGTCTTTGTGATCATCGCCGGGCACATTGACCTCTCCGTTGGATCAGTCGCCGCCGTCACCGGCATCCTCGTGGCAATGGCCATGCGGGACTGGGGCATTCCCTGGTGGGCCGGCATCCTGCTTGGCCTGCTGATCGGTGCCGCCATCGGCGCCTGGCAGGGTCTCTGGGTGGCCTACGTGGGCATACCGGCGTTTATCGTGACGCTTGCGGGCATGCTGATCTTCCGCGGCGCCAACCAGTACTTCGGCAAGTCCAACACCGTTCCCGTACCGCAGGAATTCCAGTTCATCGGCGCAGGCTACCTGCCCGAAGTTGGACCGAACACCGGCTACAACAACCTGACCCTGCTCCTGGGCCTGGCGCTGGCCGCCGTCGTGGTGGTCGGGGAAATGCGCCGCCGTGCCAAGACGGTGAAGATCGGCTCCGTCAATCCCCCGGCCTGGGTCGCCGTGACCAAGACCGGGCTGCTGGTAGCCGCCATCCTCTACGCCACGTACCTCTTCTCCACCGGACGCCCCGGCACTTCCTTCCCCGTCTCGGGCATCATCCTGGCTGTGCTGGTCATCCTGTATGTGTTCATCTCCACCAAGACCGTGATCGGCCGCCATGTCTACGCCGTGGGCGGCAACCTGCATGCAGCTGAGCTGTCCGGTGTGCAGAGCAAGAAGGTCAACTTCCTGGTCATGATGAACATGTCCATCCTGGCCGCCCTGGCCGGCATGATCTTCGTGGCCCGTTCCACCGCCTCCGGTCCGTTCGACGGCACCGGCTGGGAACTTGATGCCATCGCGGCCGTGTTCATCGGCGGCGCCGCGGTCTCCGGCGGCGTCGGAACCGTCGTCGGCTCGATCATCGGCGGCCTGGTCATGGCCGTCCTGAACAACGGTCTGCAGCTGCTGGGCATCGGCGCGGACCTCACCTCCATCATCAAGGGCATGGTCCTGCTCGTCGCCGTGGCACTGGACGTCTACAACAAGAGCCAGGGCAAACCTTCCATCATCGGAATGATGATGAAGAACTTCGGGCCCAAGGACAAGCTCTCTGTCCCTGCCCCGGTCAATCCCAAGCCTGAAATGCCTACCGGCACCAAGTCCACCATCGGAACGGATGCCTAAGCCCCACCGGGCCCTTTGATCCGCACCACCAAGAACCACCCGCACCACCAATCTAGAGAAGGAACACCATGCGTAAAATCGCAAAGTCATTTGCCGTCGTCGCCACGGTGGCAGCACTGTCGCTGTCCGCCTGCGGCCGGGCCGATGAGTCCGCCTCGGGCGAAACCGCAGGTTTCGAAGAAGGCTCGGCAATCGGCGTAGCACTGCCCCAGAAGACCTCGGAGAACTGGGTCCTCGCAGAAGGCCTGTTCAACGACGGCCTGAAGGAAGCCGGCTACGAGCCGCAGGTCCAGTTCGCCAACGGCGGTGTCTCGGAGCAGCAGAACCAGATCAGCTCCATGATCACCAACGGTGTCAAGGTCCTCGTTGTTGGTGCCATCGACGGCGCCCAGCTGGGCTCGCAGCTGCAGGAAGCCAAGGATGCCGGCATCACCGTCATCGCTTACGACCGCCTCCTGACCAACACCGAGAACGTCGACTACTACGTCGCCTACGACAACTTCCAGGTCGGCCAGCTCCAGGGCCAGGCCCTGCTGGACGGAATGAAGGCCAACAAGCCCGAAGGTCCGTGGAACATCGAGCTGTTCGCCGGCTCCCCCGATGATGCCAACGCCCAGGTCTTCTTCGACGGTGCCATGGACGTCCTGAAGCCGGAAATTGAAGCCGGCAACCTGAACGTTGTGTCCGGCCAGACCGAATTCAACCAGGCTGTTACCCAGGGCTGGAAGGCCGAGAACGCCCAGAAGCGCATGGACACCCTGCTCTCGGGTTCCTACGGTTCGGAAGAGCTTGACGGCGTCCTCTCCCCCAACGACACCCTGGCCCGCGCGATCCTGACCTCCGTTGCCGCTGCCGGCAAGCCGGTTCCGGTTGTCACCGGACAGGATTCCGAAGTTGAATCCGTGAAGTCCATCATGGAAGGTGTCCAGTACTCCACCATCAACAAGGACACCCGGGCCCTCGTTGCCCACACCATCGACATGGTGAAGGGCCTCGGCGCCGGCGAAGAGCTGGAAATCAACGACGACGAGTCCTACGAGAACGGCGTGAAGGTTGTTCCGGCTTACCTCCTCGAGCCGCAGATTGTCACCAAGGACAATGCTGCTGAGGCCTACGCCAACGATCCGACGCTGGCCGAACTGGTCAAGTAACTCCAGTTCATCAGCACAAGGCCCGGGCTCCTTTCCTTTGGAAAGCAGCCCGGGCTTCGCTGTCCCCGGCCTGCCTGCTGGCGCCCTCCGGAACGGGAGTTCCTGTTGGGGCTGGGCAGTACAGGGCGCGGACCATAAGGTAGTTCTATTGCCGAGAGACTAGTTGCCCAAGCTACAACCGAAAGCCGAGGATTATGAGCGCCCCGCAGTTTATCCGCACACCGCCGTGCGTCCTTCAAGGGGCGCCGAGCCCGGTGCAGGCGACCGGACGAATCCTCCGCTGGGGCGTTGTGGCCACCGGCCGCATCGCAGCGCGTGTCACCGAAGACATTGCACGCCTTGAAGACGCTGTCCTGCAGGCCGTCAGTTCCCGCTCGCAGGCTACCGCAGTGGAGTTCGCGGACCGGTTCGGTTTCGCCTCCAGCTACTACGACGACGAGGCCCGGGGCAAGGGTTACCAGCAGCTCTTCGAAGATCCGGACGTCGACGTCGTTTATATCGCTTCACCCCACGCGCAGCACTATGAGCTGACCCGCGAAGCCCTCGAAGCCGGCAAGCATGTCCTGTGCGAGAAATCGATCACGATCAACGCCGCCGAAATGGCGGACCTCATCGAGGTGGCCTCCCGCCACGGGGTCTTCCTGATGGAAGCGGTCTGGTCCCGGTTCCTTCCCTGCATCAACAGGCTCTGGGAAATCCTCGCCAGCGGCGAACTCGGGGACATCCACTGGGTCCAGGCGGACCTGGGCTTCCCCGCACCCTATGACCCCGCCAGCCGGCTCTGGGATCCGGCGGCCGGCGGCGGCGCGCTGCTGGACCTCACGGTGTACCCGCTGACTATCGCCGTGGGAGCGCTCGGTTTCCCGCAGCGTGTCCATGCCATGGGAGCGTTGAACAGCGACGGCGTCGATACCCAGAACGCCCTGAACCTTGGCTATGATTCCGGCGCCGTTGCCCAGCTGACCTCTTCACTCCTGGCCTCCGGACCGCGGACCGCCGTGATCTCGGGCAGCGAGGGCTGGGTGCGCACCGGTGCGCCGGTGCACAACCCCGTGGAACTGCACATCCAGCAGCACCAGGGCGAAACCAGAGTGGAACGGTTCCAGCAGGTGGGCAACGGCTACACCTATGAGCTCCGGGAGGTTACCCGCTGCATCCAGGAAGGGCTGACCGAAAGCCCCACGATGCCGCTGGCTGACTCCCTGCGGACCATGCAGCTCTTCGACGAGGTCAGGGCTCAGCTCGGCGTCCGGTACCCCAATGATGACCTGCAGGCTGCCGCCTCGCATGCGTTCAGCAAAGTCCCGGGTTCCGCCTAGGCCAGCCAAGGCGGCGACGCCGGCGGATGCTTCCGCCGGCGTCGTCCTTTTCTAGGCCCCTGGGAGCCCGCCGAGGCCTCCGGAGAACTTGCCGATCAGGTCCTGCGGATTGACTCCGAGCTTGCTGAGCAGGCCCGAATCCTTGTCCGTGTCCACCTTGTCGGGCAGCTGGGATTCCGCTTCGCCGGCCTGGTCGCCGCTCCCCCGGTTTTTCAGGAAATCAATAATCTGCTGCTTTCCAATCTCCATGCTGCGTCTCCTTGCTCTCTGCCCAACCGATCCGTTCCAATCCCGAGCCTAGGCGCAAGCCTGCGGCGGGCAACACCCTTCCCGGCTGCGGCAATCACTGCCGCAAGAGCCCGGGCCGGGTGCTATACATAGCCCGCATCGCGTGGTTATCTTCAACCATGGGAGCAGAAGTCACCTCGAAGTCCTTTAGCCGGGAACAGCGGACCAGGTATCGTGCACGCCTGCTGGAGAACCTTGACAGGTTTGCCGGTTTCCTCGGCACCGCAGAGTTCGCCGACACTGCCAGCATCGGTGTCGAGCTGGAACTAAACCTGACCAATGATGACTTCACTCCTGCCCTGCGGAACACGTCGGTGCTGGCAGAGATCGCCGATCCTGCGTTCCAGACCGAGATGGGCGCTTTCAACATCGAGATGAACCACCCTGCGCTCTCCATCCGCGGCCAGGGGCTGATGGAGCTCGAGGAAAGCCTGCGCCGCCAGCTCAACCGTGCCGACGAACTCGCGGCCAAGGCGGAAGCCAACATCCTCATGGTCGGCATCCTGCCCACCCTGACACCGTCAGTGCTCGACGGCGATGCCTGGCTCAGTTCCGGAGCCCGCTATGCCGCGCTGAACACCTCGGTGCTGCAGGCACGCGGCGAAGATGTCCATCTGTCCCTGACGGGAGCGGAGACGCTGACGCAGTATGCCAAGAACATTGCACCGGAAGCGGCGTGCACGTCCCTGCAGCTGCACCTTGAAGTCAGCCCCTCCGATTTCGCTCCGGCATGGAACGCGGCGCAGCTGATCGCAGGACCGCAGGTTGCGCTGGCCGCCAATTCCCCCATCTTCATGGAGCACGTCCTGTGGCAGGAAACCAGGATCGAACTCTTCAAGCAGGCCATCGACACGCGTCCGCCGGAAATGCGCAACCAGGGAGTGCGGCCGCGGGTCTGGTTCGGTGAACGGTGGATCACATCCATCTTCGACCTGTTCGAGGAAAACGTCCGGTACTTCCCCGCGCTGCTGCCCGAGGTATCCCCCTCCAGTTCAGGAACCACGGAGTCCGGCGCACCGCTGCTGCCGGAACTGCGGCTGCACAACGGCACCGTGTACCGCTGGAACCGGCCGATCTATGATCCCGGGACGCACACCCCGAACCTGCGGCTGGAAAACCGGGTCCTGCCGGCGGGACCGACAGTCCTTGACGTGACCGCCAACGCGGCCTTCTTCTACGGCCTGGTGCATACCCTGCGCACGTCTGACCGTCCGCTGTGGACCCGGATGGCCTTCAAGACGGCGACGGACAACTTCCTCGCCTGCTCACGGCTGGGTTTGGAAGCCTCCGTGTACTGGCCCGGCATCGGCGACATCCCGGTCGCCGAGCTGGTGGTCCGGCACCTGGTCCCCATGGCCGCAGACGGGCTGCGCGAACTCGGCGTCGACGACGCGCTGGTGGAGCGTTATCTCTCGGTCATCGGGGAGCGCGCCCGCAGCGAGCAGAACGGTGCGGCCTGGCAGGTCTCCGTCCTTAACAAGCTCGAGGCAACCGGCTTCGACCGGGCATCGGCGCTTGCCGAGATGACCCGGCGCTACTGGCACCACATGCACAGCAACGAACCAGTCCATTTGTGGCCGGTGGACTGACTTTGTGCGTGCCCGCGGCCTAGTCTGGAAGGACCGGCATTTCCACTTGGTGCCGGAGCGGTAATCGACCCTTCGTTTATTCATTCATTTTCGCCAGTGAAAAACACATGCACCCGCCCTGCGGGACGGGTGAAAAGGAGTTGATGAGAATGGCCATGAAATTCGATCCTTTCCGCGAACTGGACCGTGTGGCAGGCGCTCTCCTGGATCCGCGGCAGCGGCTGCGGCTGATGCCCATTGATCTGTACCGGGAGGGCGACCACTACATCATGAACGCCGACCTTCCGGGTATCGATCCGGGGTCGGTCGACGTCGACGTGGATGGCCAGCTGCTGACCATACGTGCCGAGCGCACGATCCACGTCCCCGAGGGGGCAACGTGGCTGACCCGTGAGCGGGAATCGGGGACGTTCCTGCGCCAGCTCAACCTGGGCCAGGGCATCGATATCGAGGGCATCTCCGCCAAGTACGAGAACGGCGTCCTCAGCGTCTTCATCCCGGTCAGCGAAAAGGCAAAGTCCCGCAAGATCGAGGTGTCCTCTTCGTACAGCGGTGACAGCAACGTCATCAGCGGAGAATCCTCCTCCGAGTCGCTGTCCTCCGTCAGCTCTTCCGGAAGCGGGTCCTCCGGCAGCATGGGCTCCTCAGGATCCGGTTCGGGGTCGGGTTCCGGATCGGGGATGGGTTCCGGCAGCTCCGGTTCCGGTTCCGGCATGGGGTCCGGCGGATCAGGGTCAGGTTCCTTCGGCTCCGGTTCCTCAGGGTCCGGTTCAGGCTCAGGTTCAGGTTCAGGCTCCTCCGGTTCCGGTTCCTAGTCCGGTACCTTCAAACACGAAACAGCCCCGGTCCATTCGGACCGGGGCTGTTTTGTGTTCTCTGTCTAACTGAGAAACCGGGGTATTAGCCCAGGCGCATCTTGAGGTTGTCATCCAGTGCGGCGAGGAACTCTTCGGTGCTCAGGTACGGCTGCTCGGGTCCGACCAGCAGTGCCAGGTCCTTGGTCATCTTGCCGGATTCGACCGTCTTGATGACGACGTCTTCAAGGGTCTCGGCGAAGTTGATGACCTCGGGGGTGTTGTCCAGCTTGCCGCGGTGCATCAGGCCACGGGTCCACGCGAAGATCGAGGCGATCGGGTTCGTGGAGGTGGGCTTGCCCTGCTGGTGCTGGCGGTAGTGGCGGGTCACGGTGCCGTGTGCTGCTTCAGCCTCAACGGTCTTGCCGTCCGGGGTCATCAGCACGGAGGTCATCAGGCCCAGCGAGCCGAAGCCCTGTGCCACGGTGTCGGACTGGACGTCGCCGTCGTAGTTCTTGCAGGCCCAGACGTAGCCGCCTTCCCACTTCATCGCGGAGGCAACCATGTCATCGATCAGGCGGTGCTCGTAGGTGAGGCCGGCTGCTTCGAACTGGTCCTTGAACTCGGCGTCGAAGACTTCCTGGAACAGATCCTTGAACTGGCCGTCGTAGGCCTTCAGGATCGTGTTCTTCGTGGAGAGGTACACCGGGTAGTTCCGCTGCAGGCCGTAGGCGAAGGATGCCCGGGCGAAGTCCTTGATGGACTCGTTGAAGTTGTACATACCCATGGCAACGCCGCCCTCTTCGGGGTACGTCACAACGGTCTGCTTGATTTCTTCGCCGCCGTCAGCCGGGGTGTAGGTCAGCGTCAGGGTGCCGGCGCCGGGGACCTTGAAGTTGGTGGCCTTGTACTGGTCGCCGTGGGCGTGGCGGCCGATGATGATCGGCTTGTTCCAGCCCGGGACCAGGCGCGGGATGTTGGAGATGATGATCGGTTCGCGGAAGACGACGCCGCCGAGGATGTTGCGGATGGTCCCGTTCGGGGAAACCCACATCTTCTTCAGGCCGAATTCTTCAACGCGGGCTTCATCGGGGGTGATGGTTGCGCACTTGACGCCTACGCCGTGTTCCTTGATGGCGTTGGCTGCGTCGATGGTGACCTGGTCATCCGTGGCGTCACGGTTCTGGATCGAGAGGTCGTAGTACTTGAGGTCAACGTCCAGGTAGGGGTTGATCAGGCGGTCCTTGATGAACTGCCAGATGATCCGCGTCATCTCGTCGCCGTCGAGCTCTACGACAGAGCCCACAACCTTGATTTTGTCAGCCACACGGTCTCCTTGTGGAATGGGGGTCCGCGGACATGGCTTTAGACATGCGGGGACCCGGCTTTTGGGTCTGGTTTCTGTGTCCAACTATGCCACAGCGCTGAAGCGCTCCCTAAACTGCGGGCCACACGTAGTCATGCGTGCAGCCCGCAGCGGGGCGATCGTCAGGTGGCGTTCAGAAGGCCCTAGTGGAAGAAGTGGCGTGCGCCCGTGAAGTACATGGGCACGCCCGCTGCGTTGGCCGCAGCAATGACTTCTTCATCCCGAACGGAACCGCCCGGCTGGACGACGGCGCGGACGCCGGCGTCGAGCAGGATCTGCAGTCCGTCGGCGAAGGGGAAGAACGCGTCGGAGGCCGCCACGGATCCGCGGGCACGCTCGTCGTCACTGCCCGCCAGTGTGTTGGCCCTTTCCACGGCGAGCTTGCAGGAATCCACCCGGTTCACCTGTCCCATGCCCACGCCCACGGACGCGCCGTCGCGGGCCAGCAGGATGGCGTTGGACTTGGCGGCACGGACCGCACGCCAGGCGAAGGCGAGGTCGGCGAGGGTCTTCTCATCTGCGGGTTCCCCGGCTGCCAGGGTCCAGTTCGCGGGGTCATCACCTTCGGCTTCAACAGTGTCCGGCTGCTGCATCAGCACGCCGCCGGAGACCTGCCGGAACTCCAGCGGGTTGCGGCCGTAGCCGTCGGGCAGGGTGAGCAGGCGGATGTTCTTCTTGCGGGAGAGGATCTCCACGGCTTCGGGGTCGAAGTCCGGGGCGATGACTACCTCGGTGAAGATGTCCTTCACCGTTTCCGCCATCCCGGCGGTCACGGTGCGGTTGGCGGCGATGACTCCGCCGTAGGCCGACACCGGATCGCAGGCATGTGCCTTCAAGTGGGCGTTGGCGATTGGGTCTTCGGCGCCGGGCGAGGCTACGGCCACACCACACGGGTTGGCGTGCTTGACGACGGCGACTGCCGGTTCCTCAAAGTCGAACGCTGCGCGAAGGGCGGCATCGGCGTCGACGTAGTTGTTGTAGGACATGGCCTTGCCGTGCAGCTGGTCAGCCTGCGCCACACCGGGCAGGGAGTCCTGGTCTGCGTACAGCGCCGCAGCCTGGTGCGGATTTTCGCCGTAGCGCAGCACCTCGGAGCGCTCCAGTGCCATGCCGGTATACGCGGGCCAGGTTGCCCCGGCTTCGGTGCCGTCACCGAACTGCGCGGCGGTCCACTTGGCCACTGCCGTGTCATACGCAGCGGTGTGGGCGAACGCTTCGGCGGCCAGACGGCGTCGTTCGTTGAGGTCAAAGCCGCCTTCAGCGGCGGCTGCGGTCACAGCGGCGTACTTGGACGGATCCACGACGACGGCGACTGACGGGTGGTTTTTGGCAGCGGCGCGGACCATGGAGGGGCCGCCAATGTCGATCTGCTCGACGACGTCGTCCTGGGCAGCGCCAGACTTCACGGTTTCGACGAAGGGATACAGGTTCACGACCACGAGGTCGAAGGGTTCGATGCCCAGTTCCTCGAGCTGGTCCCGGTGGTCCTGGCGCCGGCGGTCTGCCAGGATGCCGGCGTGCACGCGCGGGTGGAGCGTCTTGACGCGGCCGTCCAGGCACTCCTGGAAGCCGGTGACTTCGGCAACCTCGGTGACCTCGATGCCGGCTGCGGCGATCTGCTTTGCGGTGGAACCGGTGGAGACAATGCTGACTCCCGCGGCGGAGAGGCCCTGAGCCAGTTCCGTCAGGCCGGTCTTGTCATAGACCGAGATCAGGGCCCGGCGGATGGGTACACGGTCAAGGGGGGTGTTGCTCACGGAGTCACTCCAAGTTTTGATCGGCGAATCGATGCACACGGACCTTCTGGCGGCCCAGTTCCGAGTTTAGGCGCTGGCTGCCCGCGGGACAGGGCCGCAGGTAATACTCGCGGCCCGGGCCGTCACCCTTTTGACCCGGCCGCTTCGGGGGTTTCCGGCACCCCTGCGCCAGGCACCGGAAGATTACGGGACGGAGTCCGGCGGCGGCGCCGTTCGTTGTAGAGTGTGGGTCAGTTATTGTACTTCTGACCATAACTCGGTTCTGAGAGGCGCCACCCATGACGACAACGCACGCCCTGCCCACGGGTGACGAGGTAGTCCAAAACCTTCCCTGGCGCTGGCGCGTCCAGGGGCGGATCTTCCTCATTGGCGGGCTGGGCTTCATGTTCGATGCCTGGGATGTGACCCTCAACGGTGTCCTGATACCGCTGCTCTCGAAGGAGTGGGACCTGGTACCTGCGCAGGCGGCCTGGATCGGTACGGCGAACCTGCTGGGGATGGCGATCGGCGCCTTCCTGTGGGGCTCCATTGCGGATGCCATCGGCCGCAAGCGGGCGTTTACGGCGACGCTGCTGATCTTCTCGATCTTCACGGTGCTGGGTGCCTTCGCGCCGGACATCGCCTGGTTCTGCGTTTTCCGTTTCCTGGCCGGGGTTGGGCTGGGCGGCTGCGTTCCGGTGGACTATGCGCTGGTCGGCGAGTTCACTCCCCGGAAGCAGCGCGGGCGGGTGCTGACGGCGATGGACGGCTGGTGGCCGGTGGGCGCTGCCCTGTGCGGTGTTACCTCGGCGTTCATCATGGCCACCGTCGCGGACTGGCGGTGGACCATGCTCATCATGGTGGCCCCGGCTCTGCTGGTTTTCTGGGTCCGGCGTTCCGTGCCGGAATCGCCGCTGTTCCTGGTCCGCAAGGGCCGCGCCGACGAAGCCCGGTCCGTCATCAACGACCTGATCCAGCGCACAGGCGGCACACAAACGGAATGGCGGCTCCCCGAGGCGGAGGCGGCACCGAAGTTCTCCCTCCGGGCCATGGGCAGCCAGCTGGGCGAAGTGTGGCGGACCAATCCGAAGAATACGGTCACGGCCTGGTCGCTGTTTGTTACCATCCTGCTCGTCTACTACCTGGCACTGCAGTGGATGCCCAAGATCCTGGTGGATGCCGGCTACGCCGAGTACAAGGCGTTCCTGACGACCTCCGGCATGGCCGCCGTGGGACTGCTGGGCGTCATTGCTGCTGCACTGCTGGTGGAGCGGGTGGGCCGGAAGTGGCTGCTGGCGCTCACCGGTCCGGCTGCCGCCGCTTCGCTGGTGGTCGTTGCCCTGGTGGTGGACGTGCCCGCTGCGGCGACAACATGGCTGCTCATCTACGGTTTTGTGGTGCAGGTGGCCATCCCGGTGCTCTACACCTACGTGTCCGAGCTCTATCCAACCCAGGTTCGCGCCAGCGGCTTTGGCTGGGCCTCGACGGCCTCCCGCGTGGGAGCCGGGTTCGGGCCGCTGCTGTTTGTCTCGGTGCTGTGGCCGTATCTGGGCCTGCCGCTGTCCTTTGCCCTGGCTGGAGTGCTGGTGCTGCTCTCCGTCCTCTGGATGGCCAGGTTCTCACCGGAAACCCGCGGCGCGGCGCTCGACTAGCGGCCGGCCCGGATGTGCTGGTTCGCCTCCGGGCTAGGGCTGCGGCAGGCCGTCCTTGCTGATCTTGCGCAGGGTTTCGATCAGGAGCCGGCGCTCCTGCACTTTGATCCGCTCATGCAGGCTTTCCTCGGTATCGCCGTCGAGCACCTCGACTGCCGCCTGGGCAAGGATCGGGCCGGTATCGACTCCGGCGTCAGCAATGTGGACGGTGCAGCCCGTGACCTTCACGCCGTACGCCAGGGCGTCGCGGACGCCGTGGGCTCCGGGGAAGGACGGCAGCAGGGCCGGGTGCGTGTTCACGTAGCGCCCTTCGAAGGTGTCGATGAAATGCTCGTCAACAATGCGCATGAATCCTGAAGACAGCACGACGTCGGGCTGATAAGAGGCGACCTTGTCGGTCAGTGCGCGGTTCCAGTCGGACCGGACGGGATAGTCCTTGAAGTTCACCACGAAGGTCTCATAACCAGCTGCGGCTGCGCGCTCGACCCCGTAGGTTCCGTTCCTGTCCGCACCGACGGCTGAGATTTCGACGTCGAGCTCCCCCGCCGCAACGGCGTCGAGCACGGCCTGCAGGTTCGAGCCGGTACCGGAAACCAGAACAACAATTCGCATGTGTCAACCTTAAGTGCAAGCGTCGCCTAGGCTTAATCCATGAACAACGACGGCCCTCCATTGCAAGCGCGACCGCCGTTCCCACCGGCAACCCGCAAGCCGGAACCTACGGAAGCCCAGTCCAAAGAGGCACGGTCCTACCTGTGGGTCTTCATTGCACTGCTCACCGGCATGCTGCTCAGCTCGGAACTGGCCCTGCCGTGGAAGCTCCTCCCCCTGGCCCTGGGCATTGCCGCCATGGTGGTTGGCATCATGACCATGGTGAAGATCGTCCGCTACGGAATGCACCGCATGCTTCGCGTCATTGTTTCCATGGGCCTTGCCGCCACGGCGTTCATGACGCTGGGCCTCGCGGCCATGGTGGCGCTGTGGCCGATGACCGCCCGGTATGAAGCGTGCATGCAGTCGGCGCTGACCGTTCAGGCTACAGAAAGCTGCATCAAGGACTACACGAGTTTCGGCGGCATGCTGCCGCAGCCCTGAACGGCTGGGCTGGGGGGACGAACCTGATTATGAGCGCTGATGGACTGAGCCTGTTCGGAGTGCCGCTGGCCGAAACGGCAGAGCCGGTCGAGGCAGACCTTATTGCCCTGGCGTATGCCCCGGACCAGTCCGTCCTCCAGGCAAAAATCCCGGACCTGCTCAGGGCCTGCTCAGAACTGATCGGCATGGCCCTGAAATCCAGCGGAGAGGTTCCCGCAGAGGAACTGACCCTGAGCGAGTCCGTAGACCAGGCGCTCAGCTCCCTGCACCTTGCCCGGTATCACGCCGCGCTCCAGGTCCTGCTGGCCCTCAGGCAGGGGAACCCGGAGCCGGACAGCGAAGCGCTGCGCACTGCGACAACCCGCGGAGCCGTCCTGACCTCGCTCATCACTTCCGCCCAGCTCTGGGAAGCGGCCCCTGATGGCGGCGGTATCCAGCTTTGGAGCAGGGATCATCTTGAGGAGCGCTACTCTGAACGGCTGGGGGCTGTGCTTGAATCGAGGCCGCCTCTCCGTCAGCTCCAGCACGAGTGCACCTACGACATCCCCCAGGCGCCCCTTTCAGACCAGGGCCTCGAGCCGAAGTCCGCCCGCAAGACACGGACGCTCCGCCGCCGCCTGGAAGCTGTTGCCTTCCGCTTCAACACGTCGCTGAGCGGACCTCGGTCCGACACCTACTACGAGCTCTCGGACCTCCAGGAGCTGATCGTCCACCTGCGCCTGCACCAGACCAGATTCGGCAGTCCTTCCAGGCCGATGAAGCCGGTGGCGGACATGGTCGCCATGGCCGGGTCGAACATCATGACGGCGTTCCTCCATCACCGGAAAGAGGAGAGGGAGAGGGAAGCGGAGACGAAGCGCTAGCCTCACAGCTGCCCGCCCGGGCACCGCCTAGGTTGCGCTGCCAAGGGCGTCCGATGCCGGGCGCCGGGACTTCTCCCGCTCCAGCCACGGGCCCGCCGCGTAGCCGATGACCGCGCCCACAGCCACCTCGGCCGCAATCCAGATTCCGGTCCACAGCGGATCGGGACCCACATCCACGAACCGTCCGATACCGAGTGAACCCCGCGAGAGAAGCGCAGCACCTGCCGCAAAGAACCCGGCGACGATTCCGATGATGCCGCCGAGGCACACTGTCGAAACGGTGGCTGTGAACCAGCGTGCATCTACCTTGATCGCGAGCCATTCATCGAAGTGGTTCTCCCCTTCCCGCAGGAACCACCAACCGGCGAGGACTCCTGCCGCAACCGGGATCAGCAGGGCTGCGTAGGCGAATTCCATCTGCCCGCCGGGGAGCGCTGCGAGCACCGGAAGCGCGGGCAGAGGCCCCACGGTGGTTTCCAGCGGGCTGATCGTGCTTCCGGTGCCGAGGCTGAAGCCGGCGCCTGAGGCCCACGAAAGAGTCCAGGCCACGAGGTTGGGAAGCAGGCCAAGCTGCCCGACGGTGAGGACAGCGCCGCCGATGATTCCGGCGTCGAGCCTCTGGTAGACCGCCGCCATCTGGGTCCAGTTCATGGCCAGTGCTGCGACCAGGAGCAGGGCAGAAAGGCTTACCGCGGCGGTGACGCCCACGGCTCCGGCACGGACCGCGGCCCACAGATAGGAGCCGGCCCAGCGCGAATGCTGGCTGGTGCGCGCGATCCAGTCGGTGAGGTCGACGCCGATCAGCCGGACCCAGGAGCCGGCCTCCTGCCGGGCCCCGATGATGACGCCCAGGCCGGCCGCGATAAGCGGGATGAGTCCGCCTGCCACGAGCGAGATGCTTACGTCCTCATTGGCGGAGAAGTAGGCTGCGGCGACTCCGAGCATGGCGTATGTCCCGAGGGCACCGATCAGGGCCTGCCACAGCTGATCAGTGTAGGAGGCCCGGGCCAGACGGCGTCCTGCCCTCCAGCAGAGGAAAAACGGAATGAGGGTCAGGCCGAGCGGGATGAGGGACAGCAGCCCTGCGCTCTCTTCCGGGCCGATGGTGCCAGCCGGCAGGCTCAGGGTAAGCGGCACTCCGTGCAGCAGGAGCCAGGCCTGTCCGCTCAGCCGTGCCAGCGACGCGTAATCCCGGTCGGAGAACCCGTTGGCGGCCCAGACCCCGGTCAGGGGCAGGATGACGACGAGGGCAGAGAGCACAGCGGCCTGCCCCAGTTCGAACATTCCCTGCAGCCACAGCGGCATGGGCAGCACACCCGGCTTTTTCGGGCGCTTAAAGAGTTTCATCGCTCTCTATCGTGCCATTGGGGACCGGCGGCACGGCTCAGGTGCCCGGCGTGAGTCGGTGCCGGCCAGGTTCTACCCGAGCAGATCGAAGATTCCCTTGACCATCGCCGTCGCTGCTCCGAGAAAAGCGATGACGATGACCGCGAACCGTACGTGGTCATCCCGAAGATGCTTCTGGAGCCGCTCCCCGGCGTAGATCCCGCCGACGATCATTGCGGCAATCAGCGCCCACGCCAGGAAGCTGAACGGGGGCATCTGCGACGGATCCATGGTGAGCTTCACTGCCAGGGTCACAGCGGCGATGGTCACGAAGAACGGCTGCAGCGTGGCCGCAAACGGCCGCTGCGGCCAGCGGGCCATCACGGCATAGGCGCTGACGGCCGGACCGCCCACCCCCGCAACGGCGTTGGTGACCCCGGACGCGAACCCTGCCACGGCCTTGGCTGTATTTCCCTTGACCACCACGGAATTGCGCGCCAGGACAAGTGATGCCCCCAATGCCACCAGGACTACAGCGCCAACGATCACGGCCATCGGAGCCGCGGGAAGGAACACCGCAGCGATCGAGGCGGGAATGCTGCCGGCAACGGCGGGGATGGCCAGCCAGCGGTACATGCTCCAGTCGACGTCCTTCCAGACCCGGAACATAATGAGCAGCGACGACACCAAACCGCACACGTTGACCATGAGCACGCCCTCATGCGCGCCGAGGATGATGACCAGGAACGGTGAAATCAGCAGGGCAAAGCCCAGGCCGGCGATCCTCTGGGCCACCGCGCCCACAAAGATCGAAGCCAGCACCACAATCAGAAGTCCCATAGTCACCCGAACACACTACGCTGGGCTCATGGTTTCCCCCGCTTCGGCACTCCGGACCGCAGACTGGCGTCGACACATGTTCGGCATTTATGACCAGGTGCGCCGGGCCGCGGAGGAGGAATCGCCGTCGGCCGCCCATTCCTTGTGGCGCCGCGAGCGGGACCGGCTCTTCGCCTCCCATCCCGCCTCACCGCTCGGAGACGAGGCCAAGGCGCGCTTCGAAGGGCTCAGCGTCGCACCTTATGATCCGGAACTCCGCTTCCAGGCAGTGATTGACGACGACGGCACGGGCGAGCATATGGAAGTTGCCACCGGCACCGACGGCACTGTCTTCTTTGAGCGGCTCGGGACCGTTTCGACGCCGGTGGGCGGGCTGGCTGTCTGGCGGCTGGAAACCTACGGAGGCGGGATCTTCCTTCCGGTCCGGGATGGCTTGGCCGGGGCACCCGGCGGCACCTACGGGGGCGGGCGGTATCTGCTCGACACCATTAAGGGAGCACATCTCGGGGAAGGGCCTGGAGACTCGCTGGTGCTGGACTTCAATTTTCTCTACAACCCGTCGTGCGCCTACGACGAGCGCTGGGCGTGCCCGCTGCCGGGTCCGGACAACCGGGTGGACATTCCGCTGCTGGCCGGAGAACTGTATACCGAGTACTGATGCAGACTTTCCTCCCCTATGAGAGCTTCGCCCGCAGCGCCCAGGTGCTGGATTCGCCGCGGCTGGGCAAACAGCGGGTGGAGACCCTGCAGATCCTGCGTGCCCTGGCAGTGCCCGACTACGGCTGGCAAAACCATCCCGTGACGCGGATGTGGATGGGGTATGTACCGGCCTTGACGGCCTACGGACTGGCGATGACGGATGCCTGGACGGGCCGCGGCTTTGCCGACACGGTCCGGAAGCAGCTGGTGGAGTTCGCTCCCGAGGCCGACGGCGGCGATGTTGCCCTGCCTCCGTGGCTCGGAGATGCTGCCCTGCACGAGAGCCACCGGTCGAACCTGCTGGCCAAGGACGATGACTTTTACGGTCCTTTGTTTCCCGATACTGAGCGGGCGCTGCCGTATGTCTGGCCTGAGCCCGCGTCCCCGGTGCTCCCGGCTGAACCCACGCGGAACGTGTTGTGGGTCGCCCGGCCGGTCCGCGGGCCTTCGGGGCCGGCCATCGAGTTGCCGATGCTTTCGACCCGGGGAACCCCGGTGACCGGCAAGGCCGGACGGCAGCTGGAGCGTTTCCTGGATGTGGCGGACGACGGCGATGTGGTGGCCTTGCTTGGCCCCGATCCGTCAGTGCTGGAGCTGGGCACTGTTGGTCCGGCGACCCTGACCAATGATGCTGCCTGGCGGGAGGTTTCCGTCTCGGGACGCGTGACGCGTTCTGACTTCTCTTATCCCGCGCTGCTCCAGGACCCGCGGACGTTCTTTGCGGTTCCAGCGCCGGCTGGGGTGGCTGGCCGGCAATTGCCTGCCGGCTGACTCAGCGGCCTGAGCACCAAGACCCGCCCGGTGCCTGAACTCAGCAGCCAATCCCGGTTGGATTGACCAGGCAGTTGTCGGCAACGTTCCTGGACTCGGTCCGCCAGACACTGAGGACCTGTGCCGGTGACGTCACCTCCGCGCGTCCGTCAATCGGAATCAAAGGACCTCCGTTGACCGAATACTCTCCCGAGAAGAAGGTCGTCACCACCACCGGGAAGTCGCCGGTCTGTCCATAGACGTGGCTCGTTGCCGTCTGCTCACCCCATCTGGACTCAGGCAGCGGGCCTCCCGGAACCGGTGCCGGGCCGTAGGACGAACCGTCACCGTAATCAAAGGTGTATTCCGTCGGCTCCACCGCAATGCGGACTTCCTGGCCCAAGAGGTTCATCTCGAAGACCTGTCCGCTCGCCTCGACATAGACATTGGTGTGGGCACCGACAAGTGTGTGCGGGCTCGGCTGCAGAACCATGGAACCGGCGGCGATCGGAGCTTCCTGGAAAGCTGTGAGGACCTCCTCCCGCAATCGCTCCTGGAATGCAGCTGGGTCTTCCGAATAGATACAGGTCGGCTGGGAGCCAATCCTTTTCCATTCGGGTTCAGGTACGCCCTTGAACGCCGTCATCCACCACACCAAGCGTCCGTCAGGACCAGAATCACAAGACATTCCGAAAATCCGCAGGCACTCAAGATCACCGTTGCTCTCATCAAAGCAGGCCAGTTCGAACTGATACTGCATAGGGTCATCTGCCAGACCAACCTGAATATGCGACCAAGCTTTACTTACGGGGTCTTGATAATAATTAACTTCGCCCCTGACCGTCCCGGCATCCCCAAGCTCGCCCTCAGCATTTCCTGCGGCAAGAACTAGAGGCATAAGTGCCAGGGAGATAAATCCTCTTAGCGCTCTTTGCCTCGCGGAGATCATGGCAGTTTTTTCATTGTCACAATGTCGTAGGCAATCCAGGAACCATCTTCATAACGCCCGTTCAGGAGCTGAACGTATGTATCGCCCTCTCCAGTAGTGTCGATAAGGCCTTCCGGCCCATAAGACTGAATCGGGACCTGGGCAAACATGATCAAGGCCTGTCGCTCACCTGTTTCCGTCTGCGCGTATTCGGAGGCGATGGAATCAATGTCGATAAGGGAACCCGCGAGCCACTTGTCCCCCTCGTACCATCGCTCTAGTGCTGAATATACTCCGTTGCACGCAGTGCAATCCGGTCCGCTTATCGCTTTCATCGGCTCGACGTCACCTGTTTGATACGCATAGTTCGCTACTTCATACCAGTGCCGCGCGAAAGCGATCAGCCCTTCCTTGGACTCAACCTTCGCTTCCTCCGGCATCACCGGTAAAGGAACGTTCTCCGCGGGGCCGTCCGCCGAAGCAGGCTTGTAGGTCGCGGAAGGAGACGGAGAAGGAGAGGGGCTGGACGCCGTTTCGCTCGCCGAAGCACTCGGAGACTGCGCGGCATTGGCACCGGGATCCGGCGAATCCGAGCACGCTGACAGCGCAGCAACGCCGGCAAGGGACAAGAAAACCGCAGCAGCACGGCGTCGATCAGCGAGACTGAACATCAAGAACCCCCGGGTTGGCTATCCAATGTGCGGTAGATGCTACTCAAACTGCCGCAAAGCATAGTGACTTATCCACAGGAAGCCACCGAAATGGTAAGAAAACTCGAAAATGCCCGGTCAGCCGTGCCGCCGGATCAGTCAGTATTCCGCAGCGAAACCAGCATCCGCTTCACGTCCCGGAACTCCTGGGAATTTTCAAAAGCCGCGGCTTTCTGCAGGTGCTGCTCAACGCTGGACCCCTCATCAGCATGCACCGCCCCGGAGAACCGCCCACCGCTAGATTCCGTCAGGTCAAAGTAATCAAAAAGCCCGCAGGCAACTGCCTCGGGAGTCGGAACCGGCCCGCTGACCACCGCATACGTCACCTGTGCGCCGGCACCCGGAGCAGGAGACACCGACCGGTATACAAAACGCTGCTCCGTGCCGCCGGCCGACTCGAGTTCGGGCATCGGCTGGGCGTCATACTCGACATAGGCAGGAGGCTGCCCCGTTGGAGTGCAGACCAGGTCAGTAATGACGCCGGTATCCAGCCCGGCGATCAGCCGCCCGCCGCCGTCGCGCACCTCCAGCGACACACCCCCGGCAGGATCATTGGCGATCGGGGCGATCTCTTCCACCGCCCAGTCAGAGCGGTGCTCAAACTCCAGGGAAGCGGCATCAACTTCATACCAGCGCCACGTCACGGGCTCCTCCTCGCTCTCCTGGGACACCGCACAGGAGGACAGAGTAAGCCCGGCCATTATTACTGCCGCAAACAGGGTGTTACGGTATTTCACATCGGCTCCCGGAAGTTTCCGCGTGCTCCAGTCAATGCTACGCATCCCCGGCAACACCGCCCATAGTTTCCGCGGTTCCCGGCATCCGATCGGCCCCAACCGGCCCGGCATCAGCCCGGAACCGGACACCGTGCAGCGCCGCACGCTTCCACCATTCACGTGTGCCCCCGCGGCACGACACTTCGGAGGCTCCCATTACCGACATCACTGCCGAGCACGACGTCTACTTCGGCACCCCGGAAGAAGGCCTCGAAGCCGAAGACCTGCAGACAGCGTCGCTGGCTGTCATTGAACGGGTGGAGCACCGCCCCAACGTCACAAAGATCAAGGGCCGGCTGACCCTGATGGACACCGGCCTCACTCCGCACCAGGCCATGGTCGAGGACCTCCTCTTCCTGCGCCGGGTCCTGGAGGACGCAGGCCTTGACTACCTGCTGGTGCGCGGCAACGACGAGCGTCCCGTCGTCGCCGTCGATGTCAGGCTCCGGGAGGAGCTGCGCCGTGCCCTGGTCAACGCTTGCCGCGACGAACCGTTCTATTCCCGCAGTGTGGACACCGAAAAATCCCGCACACTGCTCATCGCAGACGGCGACCTGTCCCAGCACGAAAAGACCCGCATCTTCCGCATCTTCCGCCCCCGCGGAACCAGCGGGACGAACCTCGTCTTCGGGCCTTCAGCCGGAGTGCAGGTGGAACTCTGGGAACTCGGCGAGAAGGAAATCACCCTTCCGGTGGAAAACTCGCTGACCCGCCGGACCCTGCCCTCCTCCGAAGTAGTGCGCGGCAGCGTGGACAAGCACGGCCTGACCTGGCCGACCATCGAGAACATGTTCGCCGACCATGCCACGGACATCCGCTTCGACGTCGACCTGGTCTTTTCCTGGGTGGACGGCAGCTCCCCCGAATACCGTGCCCGGCGCGCTGCCCTGATGGAGAACGCAGTCGTCGGCGAGGGCGACGACCACGAGGCCCGCTACCGGCAGATCAATGAACTCAAGTACGCCCTGCGCTCGGTGTACATGTTCGCGCCCTGGATCCGGCGTATTTTCATCGCCTCGGATTCCCCGCGCCCGGACTGGCTGGCCGATCATCCCTCCGTCACGTTCGTGCCGGCCGTGGAGCATTTCCGCGACCCCTCCGTGCTGCCCACCTTCAACTCGCAGGCCGTTGAGTCCCAGCTCCAGCACATCCCCGGACTCTCCGAACACTTCCTGTATTCCAACGACGACATGTTCTTCGGCCGCCCGGTGGGGCCGGACCTGTTCTTCTCCCCCGGCGGCATCACCAAGTTCATCGAGGCCAGCACCCGAATCGGACTGGGCGCCAACGATCCCGAGCGCAGCGGCTTTGAAAACGCCGCCCGGGTCAACCGGCGGCTGCTGTGGGAGCGTTTCGGCAGGGTCACCACCCGCCACCTCGAACACACCGCGGCTCCGCTGCGCAAAAGTGTCCTGGTGGAAATGGAAGCTGTGTTCCCGGAGGAGTTCGCCGCCACAGCCGCCAGCAGGTTCCGTGCCAAGGACAACATCTCCGTCACCAACTCGCTCTACCACTACTACGCGCTGCTGACCGGCCGGGCGGTCACGCAGGAAACCGCCAAGGTGAAATACGTGGACACCACGTCCTACCGGGGCCTGAAGTCCATGGACCATCTCCTGGCCAAGCGGAACAAGGACCTGTTCTGCCTGAACGACGGCTCCTTCCCCGAAGTCTCCGCCGAAGAACGCACCGACCGAGTGACGGACTTCCTGGAAAAGTACTTCCCCATCAAGGCACCCTGGGAGAACTAGGAACTAACGCGCGACGCCGGTGCTGCCGCCAGGTCAGGACGCCGCCAGGTCAGGACGCCGCCAGGTCAGGACGCCGCTAGGTGAGGAAGCCGCGGAGCAGGCGTTCGGTCCCCTCCAAATGGGCGACGGCGGCAGCCTCGGCTGCGTCTGCGTCACCCTTGAGGATCGCCTCGGCAAGTTCGCGGTGCTGGGCCTGGGAATGGTCCAGGTTGGTCTGGAGCAGCGGAATCCGGTCCAGCAGGTCGCTGGTCTGCGCCCGGACATCCGCAACGGCTGCCACAAGCCGGGCGGATCCCGAAAGCTCGGCCACGGCAATGTGGAACCTGGAGTCCTTGGGCCGGAACGTGTCAGTGTTCGCTTCATCCACCTCAGCGAGCGCCGAGAGCAGGTGGGCCCTGGCCGCCGCGGTCAGCGTCGCCTCCGCAGCCAACCGTGCAGCAGCCGGTTCCACCACCCTGCGGAACAGCAGCACGTCCTGGACATCGGCGGTGTCGCTGTCCTGTGAAAGGGCAGCCGTGCCCGGCAGCACCGTAGCGGCGAAGGTGCCCCCGTACCGGCCCCGGCGTGACTGCAGGTAGCCTGCGCCCTGAAGTTCCGCGAGCGCGTCCCGCAGCGTCGCCCGGGAAACGCCCAGCTGCGCCGCGAGTTCCCGTTCGGGCGGCAGCCGAGTGCCGGCAGCATAAATCCCCAGCTTGAGTCCCTGCAGCAGCCGTTCGACGGTCTCTTCGAAGGCATTCCGCCGGCGTGCGGGCCGCGGCGCAAGACCTGCCGATGCGAAGCTGGGGTCGTTCATGCAGCAAGCCTAGCCTCAAATGGATGGAATCAGACCAATGAAATATCTTCGCCAAAGCCCTTGACGGAACATACGAGCTGACAGCAGACTGGCCCCACATTCTCTATGGACTGAAATTAGTCCATTGCAATTTCCTTTGCATCTCAGTCCTGCACAGCGCGCTTCCACCTCTTCCTGCGTTTCATCCGGCCCCCTCTCCGAGAAGGACAACGGCATGGCTAAATCCCGGGTCGACTACACCAAGGTCGACGCAAACTACATGAGCCACCGGCAGCTCAAGCGCGGCGCAGCAGGCTGGATCCTGCTGGCAGGCCTGGGCGTGGCCTACGTGATTTCCGGAGACTTCTCCGGCTGGAACCTCGGGCTGGCGCAGGGAGGCTGGGGCGGACTGCTGATCGCCTTTGTGCTCATGGGCGTCATGTACACCTGTATGGTCTTCGGCCTGGCGGAGCTGTCCTCCACCCTCCCCACAGCCGGAGCAGGCTATGGCTTCGCGCGCCGGGCGCTGGGCCCCCTTGGCGGCTTCGCCACCGGCATGGCCGTGCTGATCGAGTACGCCGTGGCCCCCGCAGCCATCGCCACCTTCATTGGCGGCTACATAGAAGCCCTGGGACTCTTCGGCCTCACCAACTCCTGGCCGGTCTACCTGGTCACCTATGCCCTCTTCATCGGCATTCACCTGCGCGGCGTCGGTGAAGCCCTGAAACTCATGTTCGTCATCACCGCCATCGCAGTCCTCGCGCTTGTCGCCACGGTGGTGGGACTGGTCCCGAAGTTCGACGCCGCAAACCTGTTCGACATCGTTCCCTCCGACGCCGCGGGGGCCAGTTCCTTCCTCCCGATGGGCATTGCCGGTGTCCTGGCGGCACTGGTCTACGGCATCTGGTTCTTCCTGGCCATTGAAGGTGTCCCCCTTGCGGCCGAGGAGACGGCCGACCCCAAGAGGGACATGCCGCGCGGAATCATTGCTGCGATGGCTCTCCTGCTCGTCTTCGGTGCCCTGATGCTGGTGCTGGTGCCCGGAGCTGCCGGTGCCGAAGCCATGAGCACCTCGGACAACCCGCTGCCCGAAGCACTGCGCATCGCCTACGGCGGCAACACGTTCCTGGCCGACTTCGTGAACTACGCCGGTCTTGCCGGCCTGGTCGCCAGTTTCTTCTCGATCGTCTACGCCTACTCCCGGCAGCTCTTCGCCCTCTCCCGGGCGGGATACCTGCCCCGGTGGCTGTCCCTGACCACCAAGTGGCGCACTCCGTACATGGCCCTGATCGTCCCTGGCACCATTGGCTTCCTGCTCGCCGCGTTTACCCGCGACGGCGGCCTGCTGATCAACATTGCGGTCTTCGGCGCCACGGTCTCCTACGTGCTGCTGAACCTCTCGCACATCGTGCTGAGGCGCCGCGAACCGGATCTGCCGCGCGGATACCGCACCCCCGGCGGTGCGTTCACGACCGGCGTCGCCCTCTTCCTTGCAGTGGTGGCCGTCATCGCCACCTTCGTGGTGGATGTCCTGGCTGCCTCGATTACCGCAGGGATTTTCGTGGCGGCGCTGGCCTACTTCTGGTTCTATAGCCGGCACCACCTGGTAGCCAGCGCACCCGAAGAAGAGTTTGCGCAGATCGACCAGGCGGAATCGGAAATCAGGTAAGACCGGTACTACGACCTCGGAGTGTGGAAAGCATGAAGCAGCAATCCCCCAACGGACTGGCTCTCGAAGAACTGCGCGACCTTGTCGCGGCGGGCAGCATCGACACCGTGATCGTGGCCATCACCGACCATTTGGGCCGGCTTCAGGGCAAACGCTGCGGTGCAAGGTCCTTCCTCGAGGACGTGTATCCCCACGGCGCCGAAGGCTGCAACTACCTGCTCGCCGTGGACGTGGACATGAACACGATCGAGGGCTACGAATCATCCTCCTGGGAAAACGGCTACGGCGACCTGGTCATGCGCCCGGACATGGACACCCTGCGGCTGGTGCCCTGGCTGCCCGGGACAGCCATGGTGCAGTGCGACGTCCTGCGTACCGACGGGTCTCCGCTGGCTCCCTCGCCCCGGCAGATCCTGCGCCGGCAGCTGGACCGGCTGGAAGAACTGGGCTACCGCGCCTACATCGGCACCGAATTGGAGTTCATCCTCTTCGACCACAGCTACTCGGATGCCTGGGACCGGGGGTACGCCGGCATGCAGGCCTCCAGCAGGTACAACGTGGACTACTCGCTGCTGGCCACCTCCCGGCTGGAGCCCGTCCTGCGCGCGATCCGCAACGGAATGGAAGGTGCCGGGATGGTGGTGGAGTCCTCCAAGGGCGAGTGCAACTTTGGCCAGCAGGAGGTGACGTTCCGGTTCGACGAGGCGATGCGGACCTGCGACAACCACTCCTTCTACAAGACCGGAGCCAAGGAGATCGCCGACCAGCAGGGCAAGAGCCTGACCTTCATGGCGAAGTTCAACGAACGCGAAGGCAATTCCTGCCACATTCACTTCAGCCTCCGGGACCTGGACGGCGAACCGGTGTTCCCGGGGATGAGCGAGCACGGCTTCAGCCCGGTCATGGAGCAGTTCATCGCCGGCCAGCTGGCAGCGCTGAAGGAACTCACCTATTTCCTGGCACCGAACGTGAACTCCTACAAGCGGTTCGTGGAAGGCAGCTTCGCGCCGACGGCGATCGCCTGGGGCCTGGACAACCGCAGCTGCGCCCTCCGCGTCGTCGGGCACGGTGCCGGAATGCGTACCGAAAACCGGGTTGGCGGCGGTGACCTGAACCCTTACCTGGCGACCGCTGCCCTGGTTGCCGCGGCTATCCACGGCCTGGAGAACCGGCTGCCGCTGGAGCCGGTCACGGCAGGCAATGCCTACACCACCGGTGCCGACCGGCTGCCCACCACCCTGCGGGCGTCCCGGGACCTGCTGGCGGGCAGCGAGATTGCCCGCAAGGCCTTCGGCGACGAGGTCGTCACCCACTACGTTCACGCGGCCGACGTCGAACTGGCCGCCTTTGACGGAGCCGTCACCGATTGGGAGCGCAAGCGTGGCTTTGAACGGCTCTGAGCCCGGCGGCGGGCGCCCGGCCTTGCGAAGTACAGCTTCGAGGCGCCCGCTGATCGGCATCACCACCTACTACCAGCAGGCTGCCTGGGGAGTATGGAAAGGCAGTGCGGCACTGGTCCCGGGCACCTATGTTGAGGCGGTCACCGCGGCGGGCGGCAGCCCGGTCCTCCTTCCGCCGCTGGGAACCGAGACAGCCGTCCTGGACGGGCTCGACGGTCTGGTCACCTCCGGCGGCACCGACGTGGACCCGGCTGCCTACGGCCATGACCCGCACCCCAAGACCGTCAGCCAGCCGCTGCGGGACTCCCACGACTTCGCCCTGACCCAAGCTGCCCTGGATCGGGACCTCCCCCTGTTCGCCATCTGCCGGGGAGCGCAGATCTTGAACGTCGCCCTGGGCGGAACACTCATCCAGCACCTGCCGGACGTCCGCCCGGAGGTCGACTACCAGGCCACGCCGGGGATCTTTGCCGACGTCGCTTTCAGCACTGCGCCGGACAGCATCATCCGGTCCCTGCTGGGACCGGCCGCGAGCGCCCCCTGTTACCACCATCAGGGCATCGCCGAGCTCGGCCACGGTCTGCGCATCACCGCGGAAGCGCCCGAGGGGACGGTGGAGGCGGTCGAACTGCCGGGACGGGACTGGGTCCTGGGCGTGCAGTTCCATCCCGAACAGAATCCCGGGGACCTGCGGCTGTTCGAAGGGTTCGTGGCCGAGTGCGCCAGACGGCGCGCCGCAAAGGACGGGACCGGGGACAGCACCCCAATACGGACACCTGTTGCGCAAGGAGCACGCCGGTGAGCACCACCATCCTGAATCCCGCCACGGAGGAGGTCATCACCGTCGTCGCTCCCCTGGGGCTGGCAGAAACCGATGCCGCCATTGAGGCCGCCGCACGGGCGTTCGTGTCCTGGCGCGCCACCGGCCCCTCAGACCGCGCCCGGCTCCTGCGGCGCTTCGCCGCTGCCGTGGACGCCGACGTGGAAAACCTCGCCGCCCTGGAAGTGGCGAACGCGGGGCATACCCTGGCCAACGCCCGCTGGGAAGCGGGCAACGTCCGGGACGTGCTGAACTACTACGCCGGCGCCCCGGAGAGACACACCGGCGCGCAGATTCCCGTGGACGGCGGCATCGATGTCACCTTCCATGAACCCCTCGGTGTGGTGGGAGTCATCGTGCCGTGGAACTTCCCCATGCCCATCGCGGGCTGGGGATTCGCTCCGGCGCTGGCTGCCGGCAACACCGTGGTCCTCAAACCGGCCGAACTGACCCCGCTCACGGCCCTGCGGCTGGCCGAGCTGGCACTGGAGGCCGGCCTTCCCGAGGGTGTATTCCAAGTCCTTCCGGGCAAGGGGTCGGTCATCGGCGAGCGCTTTGTGACCCATCCAGCGGTGCGCAAGGTGGTGTTTACCGGGTCCACCGAGGTGGGCCGGGGAATCATGGCCGGGTGCTCCGCGCAGCTGAAGCGGGTCACCCTGGAACTGGGCGGCAAAAGCGCCAACATCATCTACGACGACGCCGACCTCGAGTCCGCAGCAGCCGCCGCCCCCGGCGGGGCGTTCGACAATGCCGGGCAGGACTGCTGCGCCCGTTCAAGGATCCTGGTCCAGGAGGGGGTGTACGAACGTTTCCTTGAGCTTCTTGAGCCCCATGTCACGGGGCTGTCCGTGGGCGATCCGCGGCAGGCGGATACTGCCATGGGTCCCCTGATTTCTGCAGCTCAGCGGGACCGGGTGGCCGGGTACGTGGCGGAGGACGACGTCGTGTTCCAGGGCAAGGCGCCGGCCGGCCCCGGATATTGGTTCCCGCCTACCGTGCTGGCCCCTGCCCCGGACAGCCGGGCCCTCCGGGAGGAAATCTTCGGCCCCGTGCTCGCCGTCGTTCCCTTCCGGGACGAGGAGGACGCTGTCCGCATTGCCAATGACTCCGCCTACGGGCTGTCCGGATCCATCTGGACCCGGGACCTGGGCCGGGCCCTGCGGACGGCCCGCGCGGTGGAGGCGGGAAACCTCTCCGTGAACTCGCACTCGTCGGTGCGCTACTGGACGCCGTTTGGCGGCTTCAAGCAGTCAGGGCTCGGCCGGGAACTGGGCCCGGACGCCCTGGATGCGTTCACGGAAACCAAAAACGTCTTTATTGCGACGGGCCGGTAGCGGCCAAAGGAGGAAACACCATGCTGGATCCGGTCTCATCCACACCGCCTCGCCGGCTCGAAGGACGTTCTGCCGTCATTACCGGGGGCGGCAGCGGGATTGGCCTCGCCAGCGCCCGCCGGCTTGCAGCCGAAGGCGCACACGTCGTCGTCGCGGACATCGATCCGGTCGCCGGGAAAGCTGCCGCCGATGAGGTGGGAGGCCTGTTCGTTCCGGTGGACGTCACCAATGAAGAAGACGTCAAGCGCCTCTACGCGATCACCCGGGAGACCCACGGCCGGGTGGACATTGCCTTCAACAACGCCGGGATCTCCCCGCCGGATGACGCCTCGATCCTCGACACCGGAATCGACGCGTGGCGGAAAGTGCAGGAGGTCAACCTGACCTCTGTCTTCTACTGCTGCAAGTACGCCCTGCCGCACATGCTGGAAGCGGGCAAGGGCTCCATCATCAACACGGCATCCTTCGTGGCGGTCATGGGCGCGGCTACCTCACAGATTTCCTACAGCGCTTCCAAGGGCGGGGTCCTGGCGATGAGCCGGGAACTCGGCGTCGAATTCGCGCGGCAGGGGGTGCGGGTCAACGCGCTGTGCCCCGGACCGGTGAACACTCCCCTGCTGCAGGAACTGTTCGCCAAGGATCCGGAGCGGGCTGCCCGCCGGTTGGTGCACATACCGCTGGGCCGCTTCGCCGAGCCGGAGGAACTGGCCGGCGCTGTGGCGTTCCTGGCCAGCGACGACTCCTCCTTCATCACGGCCTCCACCTTTATGGTCGACGGCGGCATCTCCGGCGCGTACGTCACCCCGAACTGAGGGATTAGCGCGGACGGCGGCGGGAGGCATAAAGCCTTCCGCCGCCGTCGCGCCGTCTTCCTGGTTCCTGGCGGGTTACCGGGTGACCACCACGTGCTCATTCGGCACGCAGTGGGTCATGGTCAGGCCCTCGACGTTCCTCGGGCCGTTGGCTCCGAGGTTCTTCATGCGTTCCAGCTCTTCCTCGTTCAGGGTCTGGGTGGGAAGCGGACCCAGATCCTTGACCTCAGCCAGCCCAATGCCCAGGCCTTCGCCAACCCGCGCGCCGAGTTCGTCGTCGCACATGTAGAAGTGCCAGAGCATGCGTTCCTGGACGGGACGTGCGGCCTGGGAGATGTTGTCGACGAAGTTCTTGACCAGGTCGTCCTTCTCCCACTGCTCCATCAGCTGGTACCGCTGCCCGGCCTGCATGTAGTCATTGGTGCGCTCAAGCCTGGCGCGGGTCAGCCGCCCGTTCAGCTCCGGCCCCACCTCGGACGGGCCCTGCTTCGGAGCCTCCTGCACACCGCCGGTGATGCTGGGTTCGTAGTTGACGTGCGGGTTCTGGCCCGGGGCCAGGTCCGTGCCGTAGGACATCTGACCGCCGCGCTGGTTGGTGGCAACCTTGGCGTTCTTGGCCGAGTTGACCGGCAGCTGCAGGTAGTTCGGCCCCACCCGGTAGCGCTGGGTATCCGAATAGCTGAAGGTACGTCCCACCAGCATCTTGTCGTCGGAGAACTCCAGCCCGTCCACCAGCACACCGGTGCCGAAAGAGATCTGTTCGTTCTCATTGTGGTGGTCGGAAACGTTCCGGTTCAGCGTCATGGTACCCACCAGCCGGGGCACGAAGTCCTGCTCAGGCCAGGTCTTCGTGTCATCGAGCGGATCGAAGTCCAGTTCCGGATGGTCGTTGTCATCCATCAGCTGCACGTACAGGTCCCACTGCGGGTAGTCGCCGCGTTCAATGGCCTCATAGAGGTCCTTGGAGGCGTGGCCGAGGTCGCCGGCCTGGATGTTGGCGGCGTCCTCTTCGGTCAGGGACTTCACACCCTGCTTCGGCAGCCAGTGGTACTTGACCAGTTTGGAATCCCCATCGGCGTTGACCCAGCGGTAGGTGTTCACGCCGAATCCCTGCATGTGCCGGTAATCCGCGGGGATGCCGCGCGGGCTGAAGAGGTTAACCAGCATGTGCATGGACTCAGGGGTCTGCGACATGAAGTCGAAGATCCGGGCCGGCTCCTGGCGGAAGGTGACGGGGTCCGGCTTCAGGGAGTGGATCACGTCAGGGAACTTGATCGCGTCACGGATGAAGAAGACTCCCAGGTTGTTGCCCACCATGTCCCAGTTGCCGTCTTCGGTGTAGAACTTGACCGCAAACCCGCGCGGATCCCGTGCGGCTTCAGACGAATCCCGGCCGCCGATCACGGTGGAGAACCGGATGGCGACGTCGGTCTTCTTGCCGGGCTCCGAGAACAGTTTGGCCCGGGTGTACCTGGAAATGGGTTCTTCGCCCCATTTGCCGGTCGCCTCGAACTCTCCGTACGCCACGAACCCGCGGGCATGGACCACACGCTCGGGGATCCTCTCCCGGTCAAAGTGGCTGATCTTCTCCAGGAACTGGTAGTTCTCCAGCGTGGCAGGACCCCGGGAGCCCACGGTGCGGGTGTTTTGGTTGTCCGAGACGGGATGGCCCTGGCGGGTGGTCAGGTTCTGCTGTGCGGAGTACTGCTTTTCGTCGTCCGTCATCATGCTCTCTCTCGCTTGAGGTAAGTGCTGATCAGGTGGAATAGCTTCCGGACCCTACTCTTGTAACCTGTTGCGCCGCCGTCAACTTCGGAAGCCGCCTTACTGTGGCGGTGGGACGCGCGGCTTGACACACTGGGGTCATGACTAGCGAAGAGAAGCCTCCGGTTGTCGAGCTCACGGCTGAGGAATCCTGGAAGTACGTTGAAAAGACCTTTCACGGCCGGATCGCGACGAGCGTTGCAGGCGAGCCGGATATCTTCCCCATCAATTACTACGCCCACGACGGGGTGCTTCTTTTCCGCACGGCGCCGGGGAACAAGCTTGCCGAGCTGACGGTCAATTCCCACGTCGCCTTCGAGACCGACGGCATCATGAGTGACGAAGCCTGGTCGGTGGTCATCAAGGGCACGACCCGGGAACTCGAGCTTTCCGCAGAGATTGAAGAAGCCGAGAAACTCCCCCTGAAGCCCTGGGTGCGCACGCGCAAGAGCCGCTATGTGGAACTCACGCCGACTTCCATCTCGGGACGTTTCTTCAACCTCGGCCCGGAACCCGAAGACGAGTACTAGTCCGCTGCCGGCCTAGGCGCTGCTCAGGGTACGGGCGTCCAGTATCCGGATGCCCGCGGCATCCAGCCGGCGCCGGGTCTCTGTCTCGTCCACCCGCTCCCCCACAGTTTCCCGTTCCTCCAGCGGAACCACTGAGTGGACCACGGATTCCTCGTACACATGGATCATGTGGAACGCCTGCCCCGCGTCCTGTCCCCGGGTTCCAGGCGTTGCCAGGTCCTGCGTGTAGCACGTTGCCGACGCGACCGAGACGGGAATCCCCGCGAACGTGGTGAAGGTCGAGTAGTGCAGGTGACCGGCAATAATTGCCCGGACATCCGTGCCGGCCACGGCAGCCGCCAGGTCACGCTGGTGACGCAGTTCCACCAGGACCGTGAGGTCCTGGACGCTGGGTACGGGCGGATGGTGAAGGGCCAGGATGGTTCCCTCTGCGGCAGGCGTGCGCAGCTGGGAGCGAAGCCAGGTCAGCTGCGCGTCGCTGAGTTCGCCGTGGTGATAGCCGGGAACAGTCGAATCCAGGGTGATGATCCGCAGCCCGTTGACCTCGTAGACTCGGTCCAGGGGGGCCATGCTCGGGGCCTCGTCCAGCAGGCGTTCCTTGAACGTTTCCCTCCGGTCATGGTTGCCCATCACCCAGATGACCTTTGCTCCCATCTTGTCGGCCGCAGGTTCCACAATCGAGCGCAGGTGGTCATAGGCTTCCGCTTCGCCCTTGTCGGTGAGATCGCCGGTGAAGATGATCGCCTCGGGCTTGCGTTCAGCGGACTCCAGCCTCTCGAAGACGGCTTGGAGCTTGGCCTTGCTGTCCACCGCTCCGTAGAGCGGATCCGGGCCCGCCAGCAGATGGGTGTCGCTGAGATGGAGAATGAGATGTCGCGGCCGTGGATGTTCGGCCGGGAGGTAATCCATTGGTGACCTTCTCGTGTCGTCCAAAAGTCTTCTGCACGTGTCTGCGGGGGTGCTTGGCACCTCCTTAATCAAAGCAGAAACAAGCAGACGAAGGTAACGCAGCGGCGGTGTGTTGGGTTTACGCTCCCAATGTCGCGGCCGGGATGCCCATGGCTTTGTCCCAAGAGTCTGGCGCCGTGTCCTGCGCCGCCGTAGGCTCGGGCGTGAAAACCGCTGACCCGTGCGACCCAGTTAGGAACGACCATGAAACTCAGCCATATTCCACTGCGGCTCACCACCGGTGCCTACATCCTGAACTCGGGCCTTAACAAGCGGAACCTGGACGAAGAATCGGCGGCCGGCCTGCAGCAGATGGCGGGAAACGCCTTCCCCCAGGTCCTGGACCTGGAACCCGCCCGCTTCGGAAAGCTCTTGTCCGCGGCAGAGATTACTCTCGGACTCACCCTCCTGACTCCTTTTATTCCCAGCCGGCTCGCGGGCCTCGCGCTGGGCGCCTTCTCCGGCGGCCTGGTCACCATGTACCTCAAGACGCCTGAACTCACCGAAGAGGACGGTTTCCGGCCCTCACCGGCCGGAGTCCCGTACGCCAAGGACCTTTGGATGCTGGGAGTCGCGGGGGCCCTCATCCTGGATACGAAGAACAAAAAGAAGGTCAAGGTAGTCAAGGTGCCGACGCCGGTGAAAACGGCAGCCGCAGCAGCAGCCATCAAGACCGCGAAGGATGCCACGAACTCGACCACCAAAAAGGCTGCCAAGGCCGCCAAGACAGCTACGGCGGCCAAGGCAGCCAAGGCAGCCGCCAAAGCTGCCACGCGGGGCAAGAAGAACTAGCGAAGGCCGCGGCAGCTTCCCGGCACGGGGCCGGCAGCGGATGCAACATCCCGGAAACATCTCCGTGATTTTCCGAAACATCAAGGTGGAACAATCCACCCATGTTCCTCACACCGTCGGACACGGAAAAACTGCTGCTGAGCGTAGCCGGTATGGTCGCCCGCGACCGGCGCGACCGGGGAGTCAAACTTAACTACCCCGAAACCGTTGCCCTGCTCTCCTGCTGGGTCATGGAGCGCGCACGCGAAGGCGGACTGGTCGCAGACCTCATGAGCGAGGGACGCAGCGTCCTGACCCGTGCCGATGTGATGGAAGGTGTGCCGGAGATGATTCCGGACCTTCAAATCGAGGCCACCTTTCCCGACGGACGCAAGCTCGTCACCATCACGGAGCCGATCTCATGAACACTCCCCTGATCCCCGGCGAAGTGCGCACCGCTGAAGGCACCGTGGAAATCAACGCCGGCCGGGAAACCCGGACACTGGTAGTGGTGAACGACGGCGACCGTCCGATCCAGGTCGGGTCCCACTTCCACTTCGCGGACGTGAATTCCGCACTCTCCTTCGACCGGAGCGCCGCCGAAGGATTCCGGCTGGCCGTACCCGCCGGAACCGCCGTCCGGTTCGAACCGGGGGCTTCACGCGAGGTGACGCTCGTCCGCCTGGCCGGCGCTGCCGCTGTGCCTGGACTCCAGATCCGCACCCCTTCCGAAGGAGCCCAGGCATGCAGGTGAGCCGGCGCGAATACGCCCACCTTTACGGACCCACCGTCGGAGACCAGATCCGGCTGGCCGATACCGACCTGTGGATCTCCCCCGAGCAGGACCTGACGTTTGGCGGCGACGAATCGGTGTTCGGCGGCGGCAAGAACATCCGCGAGTCCATGGCCCAGTCCACCCGGACGTCCGCTGAGGGTGCCCCGGACCTGATCATCACGAACGTCGTGATCGTGGACCACTGGGGAATCGTCCGCGCCGACGTCGGGGTCAGGAACGGCCGGATCGCCGGGATCGGAAAATCCGGAAACCCGGACATCATGGACGGGATCGATCCTGCACTGGTGATTGGGCCCGGCACCGAGGTGGTAGCCGGCGAGGGCAAAATCCTGACGGCGGGCGGCATTGATACGCACGTGCACCTCCTGGGAACCGACGCGCTGAGGGAAGCCCTTGCCTCCGGCATTACTACGGTGGGCGGCGGCGGCACCGGACCGGCTGAAGGATCCAAGGCCACCACCGTCACTCCCGGTGCCTGGAACCTGCAGGTGATGCACCGGGCGCTGGACCACCTGCCGATGAATTTCCTGCTTTACGGCAAGGGCAACACCGTCAGCCAGGCCGCGCTGGAAGAACAGGCGCTGGCAGGCGCTGCAGGTTACAAGGTCCACGAGGACTGGGGATCCACTCCCGCAGCCATTGATGCAGCACTGACGGCGGCCGACCGCTGGGGCGTGCAGGTGGCGCTGCACGCGGACTCACTGAACGAAGCAGGATACGTCCAGGACACCCTCGCGGCCATCAAGGGCCGCGGCATCCACGTGTTCCATGCTGAGGGAGCCGGCGGCGGACATGCACCGGACATCATCACGGTGGCCGCCGCAGCCAACGTGCTGCCGGCGTCGACCAATCCCACCTTGCCGTTCACCGTCAACACCGTGGCCGAGCACCTGGACATGCTCATGGTGTGCCACCACTTGAACCCCCGCATCCCTGAGGATCTGGCCTTTGCCGAGTCGCGGATCCGCGCCAACACGATGATGGCCGAAGACGTCCTCCAGGACCTCGGAGCCATGTCCATCACCTCCTCAGATGCCCAGGCCATGGGACGCATTGGCGAGACGATTACCCGGACGTGGCAGGTGGCCCACGTGATGAAGGACTACATGGGCCCCGCCGAATCCGCCTTGCCTGCCGACAATGAGCGGGTGCGCCGCTACATTGCCAAGTACACAATCTGCCCCGCCGTAGCGCACGGGATCGACGCCGAGGTTGGCTCGGTCGAGGTCGGCAAGATGGCGGACCTGGTGCTGTGGAACCCTGCCTTCTTCGGGATCCGTCCCTCGATCGTGATCAAGGGCGGTGCCATCGTGGCCGGGCAGATGGGCGATCCGAACGCTTCGCTGCCCACCCCGCAGCCCGTCTGGATGCGCGAGGCCCTCGCCGGCACCGCTACCTCCGCACCCCACCTCTCGACGTCGTTTGTTTCCCCCGACGCACTTCAGGACGGGCTTGCCGAGAAACTGGGACTGACCCGTTCGCTGACCGCCATCAGTTCTACCCGCGGCGTCACCAAGGCCTCCCTGCCGAACAACACTGCCCTTCCCGACATCCAGGTGAACCCGGAGACCTTTTTGGTCAGCATCGACGGGCAGGTCATTGAGCCGGCGCCGGTCTCCGAGCTTCCCCTCACGCAGCGTTACACCCTGTTCTAGGCGGTCCCATGTCTGACACTGGTTCGGTGCTGGCCGGTTTCCTGCTCGCGGATTCCCGCCTGCCCTCCGGCGCCTACTCGCATTCGGCAGGCCTGGAGCCTGCGGTGCTGGCCGGGTTAGAGGTCGACGGCGTGTATCCGTACCTGCTCTCGCGGCTGCACACGGTGGTGCAAATGGAGGCCTGCGCGTCCGTCCTGGCTTTCCGCCACGCACGGCTGATCCAGTCCGGTTCAGCGGGTGCCGGCTTCTTTCCGGTGCTTGAAGCCGCCCTGGATGCGCGGACCCCGTCCGGCGCCCAGCGTGATGCCTCCCGGCGGCTCGGCCGAGGGATGCTGCGCCTGGCGGGAACGCTCAAGGGCGCGGACCCCGCCGTCGAGCGCTTGGCGGCAGAGGTACGGAAGCCCATGCGGCCAGTGGCGCTCGGCGTGACCGCCGCGGCCCTCGGAATGGGTGAAGCGTCGCTGGCCCGGCTCTGCTGCTACGACGACGCGCAGTCCGTTGTTGCTGCGGCGCTGAAACTCCTGCCCATTGACCCCATGACCGCGACCGGGTGGATCCTGGCCGCTGAAGAGACGATCGAGGCCGTCGCCGATGCCGCCCAAGGCATCCGGGGCCTCGACGAACTTCCCGCACTGAGTGCTCCCTGGATGGAGCACTGGGCCGAAGACCACACCACAAGAACAAGGAGGCTGTTCGTTGCCTGAGAACACCACACCCCCATCCACCCGTTCGCTGCGGCTCGGCGTTGCCGGTCCCGTTGGAACCGGCAAGAGCTCGCTGATCGCCACCGTCTGCCGGGCCATGTCCCAGGAACTGAACATCGGCGTGATCACCAACGACATCTACACCGATGAGGACGCACGCTTCCTCCGCTCGGCCGGTGTCCTTCCCGCGGAACGGATCCGCGCCGTCGAAACCGGGGCCTGCCCCCACACGGCTATCCGTGACGACGTCACTACCAACCTCCTGGCCGTGGAGGACCTGGAAGCCGACTTCGCTCCGCTGGACCTGGTCCTGGTCGAAAGCGGCGGGGACAACCTCACCGCCACCTTCTCCCCCGCCCTCGTGGACGCGCAGATCTTCGTCCTGGACGTTGCCGGCGGCGGAGACGTGGCCCGCAAGGGCGGACCGGGCATTGCCCGGGCGGACCTGCTGGTCATCAACAAGATTGACCTCGCCCCGCATGTGGACGTCGACGTCGAGCAGATGGTCGCCGATGCCACCGCGGCACGTGAGGGCGGACCCGTCCTGGCGCTGTCCCGCAAGCGGCAGGAAACGATCGACGAGCTCAGCACCTGGATCCGCTGGATGGTGGCCCAGCACCGCGACGGCGCGCACACTCCGCAGGACCCCGGGCCGATGGCACCGCATTTCCACGCAGATGAAGAGGGCGGCTACATCCACAGCCATGATGAGGCGCCGGGTGCCCTCCACCAGCACTGATCCCCTTCCCGCCACCACGGCGGTCAGCGGCACCCGGCCGACCCGGATTGCCGTCGAGCGCGCCGGCGACCGCGCCAGGTTCTCCGTACTGGACCAGGGTCTCTACCTGGCACCGCGGCCGGTTGCCGGCACCGCCGGACCGCTGCATCTGCGGGTTGCCCTGATCGGGATCCACATGATGCTGCTCGGCGGGGACGACGTGCGGATCGAACTGCACGTCGGATCCGGGGTGACCCTGGAAGTCATTGAGCCGGCGGGCCTGGTGGCCTACGACGCCGACGGCTGTGCATCGCGCTGGTCGCTGGACGCCGTCCTGGCGGAAGGCTCTGCCTTGATCTGGGACGGCGCGCCGTTCGTGGTGGCCGGCGGCGCCAACGTCCAGCGGGAGACCCGGGTGCGTTTCGCCGAGCGCTCCCGCGTACTGCTTCGGGAAACCCTGGTCCTGGGCCGCTCCGGTGAACCCGGCGGTGCGCTGCGCAGCGTCACCCGGCTGACAGGACCTTCCGGGGACAGCCTTTATGAAGACCTGGACCTCACCGGCATCCGGCACCGTTCCGTCGGTGTGCTCGGTGAATCCAAGGTCCTGGCCAGCGCGACGGCGGCGGGCTGGCGACCGGCGGCCGGACCACCTGCCCCCGTGGAGTCACCGGACCGCCGCCGCCAGGACCAGGCGGTTTCTGCCCACCGGTTTGAGCTGGCGGCAGAGGGCTCGGTCCTGCGTGCCATCGCAGCATCAGCCCATGAGGCCGACCGGGAAGTTGCCCCGCAGTACGCCCAGTGGAGCCAGGAGCTGCTGCGGTGAGCCGCAGCAGCTCCTGGCTCCGATTCCTTAGAATGCGTTGGTTGGTGCAGTTTCCGCTGCTGCGGGTCCCGCGTTAGGGGTGTGTTTCGGGTCAGCGGTAATAGGGCTGTTCCGGGCTGCACCCACGCGGACGAAGCGCGGCCCCTGGGGTCCATATGCGTCAGCGGGCTCCGGGAAGATGACCAGGACCAGCAGATACAGGACTGCTGCCAGCCCCAGGGAAACGGGGATGCTGAGATCTACCCCGGCAGCCAGGTTGCCCAGCGGACCCACGAACTGCCCGGGCAGGTTTACGAACATGAGTCCGGTAGCTGCGGAGACTGCCCACACTCCCATGGCACGCCAGTTCCATCCGTTGTTGAACCAGTAGAGTCCACCAACCTGCCGCCGGTTGAAGACCTGCAGGGAATCTGAGTCGTACCAGCCGCGGCGGGTCACGAAGCCGATGATCATGATGATCATCCACGGCGCGGTGCAGGTAATGATCAGGACCGCGAAGGTCGAGATGCTCTGCACCACGTTGAAGGCGAACCTGCCCACGAAAATGAAGATGATCGCCAGCGTGCCGATGAAAATCGTGGCTTGCACACGGGAAAACCGCGGGAAGACCGAGGAGAAGTCCAGGCCCGTTCCGTAGAGGGCCGTGGTGCCTGTGGACATGCCGCCGATGAGCGCGATCAGGCAGACAGGCAGGAAGTACCACGCCGGAGCGATCTCCAGCAGGCCGCCCACATAGTCGGAGTTCTCCAGGAAGACCGGAGCCTGGACAGCCACGATCGAAGCCGTGACCAGCCCGAAGAAGAACGGAACCAGAGTTGCCATCTGCGCCAGGAAAGCCGCACCCATTACTTTGATCTTGGGAGTTTCCTTGGGAATGTAGCGGGACCAGTCACCCAGGAAAGCGCCAAAGGAGATCGGGTTGGACATGGCGATGAGGGCTGCCCCGATGAAGGACGGCCAGAAAAGTGCCGCGGTCTCGGCATCAGCGCCCGGACCGAAGATCCCCGCGTAGGAGGGGTCGAAAGCACCGGCGAAAGCGAAGATTCCGAGCAGGAAAAGCGCCGAGGCCGCCACGACGGCGATCTTGTTGACCCACAGCATGAACCGGTAGCCGTAGATGCAGACGGTCAGGATGAGGACAGCGAAGACCGCGTAGGCCGCGCTGAGGGTGAACACGTTGTTTGGCAGTCCCACCAATCGGTTGGCACCGCCAACCAGCGCATCACCGGAGCTCCAGACAGAGATGGAAAAGAACGCGAAAGCGGTCAGCAGCGAGAGGAAGGACCCGACGACGCGGCCGTGGACACCGAGGTGGGCTGACGAAGAGACGGCGTTGTTGGTTCCATTCGTGGGGCCGAAGACGGCCATCGGCGCCAGGACCAGGGCCCCGGCGATTACTCCCAGGAGCGTGGCGAGCACCGCATCACGGAAGGACAAACCGAAGATGATCGGAAAGGATCCCAGGACCACTGTGGCAAAGGTGTTCGCACCTCCGAAGGAGAGACGGAACAGGTCCAGCGGGCGTGACGTGCGTTCTGGCCCGGGAATCGGCTCGATTCCGTGCTGCTCTACGCGGGTCACGGGAGGAATGGTCGCGCTCAATGCTGCCTCGGTTTCGGTAAGGGGCACGAGCTTGGTTCGTGCCGGAAAGGACGCGGAAGGACAGGGCCGCGTCACTCTTTTGACGCGAGTGTGACCACTAAACATCAGAATTTACTTATAGGACAACTTCGAAACGGGCCCGAAACATACTGCCGTCATCTAAGCGTCATGAAATGACAGGAACTGCGGCCGCAACGCGGCCGCAGTTCCTGTCGCTGGTCCGGAATCCGACGAACCCGACGGACCATGCGGAAGGTGGCTATGCCTGCAGCATCACCTTCAGCGCATCGGTCTCCGCTGCCCGGGAGAACGTGTCGTACGCCGTCATCATGTCGTGCAGCGCATACCGGTGGCTGATGAACTGTTCCGCCGGCAGCTTTCCTTCAGCGATCAGCTTCAGGAGCATGGACAGGGTATTGGTATTAACCAGGCCCATGCTGATGTCGATGTTCTCAATCCACAGCCGCGGCAGGTCCAGGCTCACCGGAGCGCCGTGCACACCCACGTTGGCCACATTCCCGCCGGGACGGACAATCTCGGTGCACATCTCGAACGTGCGCGGAATGCCCACCGCTTCCACGGCAACGTCCACGCCCCATCCGTCGGTCTGGGACATGATCTGCTCTTTCCAGTCCGCGTCACCGGAGTTGACGCCGTGCGTGGCACCGAATTTCCGTGCCTGCTGGATGCGGTTCGCATCCAGGTCGACGGCGATGATCTTCGCGGCACCGTACAGCCCGGCCGTAGCTATGACCGCCAGGCCGACCGGCCCGGCACCGATGACTGCCACCACGTCGCCGGGCTTTGTCCGGCCGTACTGCACGCCCATCTCAAAACCAGTGGGGAAAATGTCGCTCAGCAGGGTACCGTGCTCCGCCGAGACGCCTTCCGGCAGGAGATACATGGAGGTATCGGCGTAGGGCACGCGGACATACTCCGCCTGTGTTCCGTCGATCAGGTGCCCGAAGATCCAGCCAATGCCAACCTGCCCCTCATCGCCAAGACAGTGCGAGTACAGACCGTCCTTGCAGAAACTGCAGGAACCGTCGGCGGAAACGCAGGACAAGATGACCTTGTCACCCACATTGAAGGAGTTGACGCTGGAACCCTTTTCCGTGACGGTTCCGACACCCTCATGTCCCAGGATCCGGCCGGGAGTCACAGCGGGAACGTCACCCTTGAGGATGTGCAGATCCGTCCCGCAGATGGTGGTGGTGTCGATCTTGACGATGACGTCTCGGGGATCCTGGATCGTCGGATCCGGAACGTCCTTCCATGCCTTCTGTCCGGGGCCTTCATAAACGAGTGCTTTCATGGTGTCCTCGTCTGCTTAGGGTCCGACTCCTGACAGGCGCTGCGCTGAACTGCCTGTTCTCGGGAGAGCTTCCCGAAAAGGACCCTGTCCGGGCCGCCGTCGAACGTCCTTTAAGCCTAGATCCGGGCTACCTCATCGGGAAGGCCAAAGCCCTACTCGCCGTCTACATAGAGCCAACGGCCTTCTTCGCGGATGAAGCTGCTGCGCTCTCCCTGCACCCCTGCCAGGCCATCCTCGCGGTAGTGGGCTTCGAACGCGACGACGCCGGTGGAGTCCCAGGGCCCGCCGGCCTGTATGGAAAGGATGTCCAGCCTGCGCCACTTCCTCTCCGGTTCAAGTTCCAGCCGGGCAGGGCGCGCACTGGGATGCCAGGTGCGCAGCAGGTATCCGGTATCTCCGGTCACGAAGGCGGAGTACCGGGAGCGCATCAGCGCTTCCGCGGTGGGAGCCGGAACCGTGCCGGCATGGAAACGGCGGCAGCAACCTTCGTAGGTGTCCCCGCTCAGGCAGGGACAGCGCTCGGTTGGGTCAATTGCCGGAAAAGTCATCCTCTAAGTATGCGAGACGCGGCGTCTCATGCAAACAACCCGCCTACGGCGTGCCCCCGCCGGGTTCTGCGCTGGAACCGGTGCCTTGCCCGGGAATGAGGTCGTAGCGTCCGTCCTGGGACGCGTTCAGCCGGTTCGCTGCCAGGACAACCGTCACTGTCAAAACCGTCATGACCAACACGGCCAACAGAGCCCTTCCGGCCATGGCGGCCCTGCCCTGGGGAAGGCGCAGGGCGAGCGCCGGCCCATTTGCCGGTGCCCGGGTCCAGGACCGCTGCGACTGCCGATTTTCGTGGGTACGCACGGATCCGGCAGCCGGGACCCGGCCAATCGAAGGCGGCGTGGGCGGGGCAGCAGGTGTGTGAACGTCGGGATGCCGCGGTCCGCCGTCGCCGGCAAGATAAGCCGCGGCAGCCCGTTCGATGGCCGGCAACGGCGTGACGGGGTGCAGGCTGCGGTCCCCCGCATTGTCCGTCTCCGTCTGCTCGGGGGTGCCCTGCACCGCCCCATCGACAATGCTCGCCGCTGCGTCCTGGGCGGGTACGGCGCCCTGGGCGGGTACGGCGTCCTGGACGGGTACGGCGCCGGAGTCCGTCGAAAAGCCCTGGACCGGTGCTCCCGCGGACCGGTAGTCGAGCAGCGACGCGGATACTTCCGCGGCGGTAGGACGGTCCCCGGGATCACGTGCCGTCATTGAACAGAGGAGGGAGCGCCACTGCGGACCCAGACTTGCCGGGATATCCGGATCGCGGCTGAGGCGGGCGACGGCGGCTTCGAGAGGGCTGCCGCCGTACTCGATCCGTCCGGTGACGGATTCCAGCAGCACGAGTCCAAGGGAATAGATGTCCGAGGAAGTCTGGGCAGACGCGCCGGAGGCCTGCTCCGGGCTGAGGTAGTTGGCCGTGCCGAGGGTTGCACCGGTGGCCGTCATCCGGGCACCGTCCAGCATGAGTGCTATGCCAAAATCCGTGAGCTTGGCGCGCGGTGCCGTCCCGGCGACGCCCGGAGGCAGCAGGATATTCGCCGGCTTCACGTCACGGTGGACAACGCCCCTGCTGTGGATATAGGCCAAGGCGCCGGCCAGCTCGGCTCCGATGTAGGCGGCGTCGGCTGCAGGCAATGCAGCTTCCCGGAGCCTTTTGCGAAGGTCCGGGCCGTCGACGAGTTCCATGACCAGAAACGCCCGGGGTTCTCCGGCCTCTCCGTCGTCGCGTCCGGCATCATCCTTGCCGGCGTCGAACAAAGTAACGAGTCCGGGGTGGGTGAGTGACGCCAGGAGGCGTGTCTCGGTATTCTGGCGCCCGACGTCGTCGGGGTCCACAGCACTGGCTCGGAAGAGCTTCACCGCGATGCCGCGGCCAAGAGCCTCGTCCTGCCCTCGATAGACGGTGGCCATGCCACCGCGGCCAATAGGTTCGTTGAGTCGATAACGGCCCGCAATCAGACGATTCAGGCCACCCGCTGCGCTGATTTCCATGCTGAACCTTCTCTCGCCATTTAAGAGTAGCGGAGGGTTCCCGGCGCGTGGATGGGGTCCGGTGACTTCTTTTCGAAGCTGGTTTTTCCCTCGTGGAACGCCTGGCAATAAGCTAAACTGCCCCGCCGCAATCGGGTGCGGCGGGGCAGTTTAGAACGGGCTAGGAAGGGTGCTGTTAGCCGCCGAAAACGGGGGCCAGAGCCTTCCACGCCTGCTGCACGCCCAGGACGATGAACAGCAGGGCCGTGATGCCCAGGGCGATGTTCGTGTGGAGGCGGTTGGCCCATTCCTTGGGAATGCGCTTGCCGTTGAGCAGGCCCAGCAGGGTGACGGCCAGGAACGGCATGAACAGTGAGCCGAGCACGCCGTAGGCCAGGATCAGGCCGATGGGCTGGCCCAGTGCGAAGAGGATCATGGGCGGGAAGGTCAGCCACAGGACGTAGAACTTGAAGTACTTGCCGCCCACGCGGGTATCCGGGTGGCCGGATTCCTTGCCGCGCATGTTGCCCCAGAAATCGGCGAACATCAGTGAAACGCCGTTCCAGACGCCGATGATGGAGGAGAAGGACGCAGCCCAGAAGCCGACGAGGAAGCCGGTGCCCACAAAGTTGCCGTATTCCAGCTTCAGCACGTCGTAGAGGTCCAGGAGTCCCTTGTCTCCGGCACTGAGGGTGATGCCTGCGGTGCGGACAACCTCGGCTCCGACAATGAGCATGGCGACCACGAAGATGCCCGTCATCACGTAGGCCATGGAATTGTCGATGCGCATGACCTTCATCCACTTCGGCGTGTACCAGCCCTTTTCACGCAGCCAGTAGCCGTAAGCAGCGAGGGTGATGGTGCCGCCGACGCCGCCGGCCAGGGCCAGGGTGTAAACGACGCCGCCTTCGGGGATCATCGGGACAAGGCCCTTGAACATCTCCGGAATGTTGGGGGTGGCGATGACGGCCAGGCCCACAACGGTGACGAACATCAGGCCGACCAGGACGGCGGTGATCTTTTCGAACGTGGCGTACTTGCCGAACCACACCATCACGAAGCCGGCGAGGCCCATGAGGATGGCCCAGGCCCACAGCGGCAGGAACGGGAAGACCGCTGCCAGCGGAAGCGCAGCGGAGGACATCGCCGTCGCTCCGTAGACGAAGCCCCAAATCATGATGTAGGGACCGAAGTACCAGGTGGTCCAGCGTCCCAGGGAGCGCCAGCCTTCGAAGATTGTCTTGCCGGTGGCGAGCGTGAAGCGGCCGGCACCTTCCACGAGGATGATCTTCAGGATGACGCCGAGGATGACCGCCCAGAGCAGCCCGTAGCCGTAGCGTGAGCCCGCGACCAGAGTTGCGACCATATCGGCGGCACCGACGCCCGTGGCTGCCACCACAAGCCCGGGTCCAACAATCTTCCATTTGGCGGGAGCTCCGCCGTCGTCGTCTATGCGCTCGGAGTGCGGCACCGCACTCGTGCGGGCGTTATCTTCAGCCATTGGCCAGGGGTCCTATCGTGCGAGGAGCCGGGCAGGAGATCAGCCGCGGCAGTGTGCCCGGGGTCACCCGGGACATTGAATTCTCTCACAGGGGGTTGTGCTGGACCGAATTCTGTGAGTGAGCCGGGCGCACCAGCACCATGGGTCACAAGCGCCACAGGTTGGGGGCCAGCACCGTGAGGCCACTGCCGATCGAGGTGGCTTAAACAGCAGATGCAGGACGGAAACCCGTCCTGCATCTGTGCGTCCAGCTGGCCCGTGGAAGGGCCGAAGTCTTGTTAGACAGGCTGGATGTTTACCGCCTGGGGGCCCTTGGGGCCCTGCTCGGTGTCGAAGCTAACCTTCTGGTTCTCTTCGAGTGAGCGGTAGCCGCTCGCATTGATGGCGGAGTAGTGGGCGAAAACATCAGCACTGCCGTCATCGGGCTCGATGAAGCCGAAGCCCTTTTCGGAGTTGAACCATTTCACGGTACCTGTTGCCATTTTTAATCATCCTTCTGAAGCGAAACTTCTCCGACCGTCGGAGAGTTTCCAGTTGAAGTGTCCCATGAGGCGTTTTACAAAAAAAGCGGCTGACCCTGGATTCGGGTCCCGCCGCGTCAATTACAAAGGCCCAACACAACAACTGCGCCCAGCATACACGAAGGTAACGGTTACGTCACGGATGTTTTTGAACGCCTAGGCTGGAAGGATGGACTCCCCCATTGAGCACTACCTCCAACGTATCCACGCCGAGATTGCCGGCCTCAAGAACGGGCAGCCGTACAGCTCCATCCCGGCCATGGCGCACGTGGATCCGGACCATTTCGGAATCGTCCTTGCAACCGCTGACGGCTACGTCTACGAGGTTGGCGACACCAGGGAGGAGTTCAGCATCCAGTCGATCTCCAAACCGTTTACCTACGGACTTGCCCTCGCTGACCGCGGAATGGAGGAGGTTGATGCGAAGGTTGACGTAGAACCCTCGGGTGATTCCTTCAACGAGATTTCGCTGGCGGAGGGAACGGGCCGGCCGGCAAACGCCATGATCAATGCGGGCGCCCTCACGGCAACCTCACTCGTACGCGGAGCCGGCGGCAATTCGCGGTTCAAGCGGATCCTCAATACATATTCCGCTTTTGCCGGTCGGCAATTATCCGTCAGCGAACGCATATACCAGTCAGAACTAAAGTCCGGCCACCGCAATCATGCCCTGGGCTATTTGCTGCGGAGTTTCGACATTATCGAATCCGACCCGGCGCCGGTTATCCAAGACTACTTCCGCCAGTGCTCCGTGATGGTCAACGCGCTCGATCTGGCCATGATGGCCGCTACCCTGGCCAACGCAGGACGCAATCCGCTCACCAATGACCAGGTCCTGGATATCGCATCCGTCGAGCGGGTCCTCTCGGTCATGGCCACGTGCGGGATGTACGACGATGCAGGCTCCTGGATGAGCAGCGTCGGCATGCCCGCCAAGTCCGGCGTGGGCGGCGGAACGATTGCCGTACTGCCCGGCCAGATCGGCTTGGCGGTCTACTCTCCGCCGTTGGACGGGCACGGCAGCAGCGTCCGGGGCGTGGCCGTCAGCCAGCGGCTGTCCCACGACCTTGAACTGCACTTCGTCCGGGCCGGCCGCACGGGAAAATCCGCCCTGCGCGGCTCCTACGACATCGGCACCACACCCTCGGGTATCCGCCGCAGCGAAGACGCCGCTGCACTGCTGCGTGCCAACGCCCACCGTGCCAGGATCCTGGAACTAAACGGCGACCTGCTCTTCGCCGGCGCCGAGGCCATGGTGCGCGAACTCGCCTCACTGGAGGACGACGTCGTGCTGGTGGTCCTGGACCTGCGCAGTGTGGATGAGGTCTCGGGCGTCGCCCTGCGCATGTTCACTGAGGCAGCCAGCATGCTCGCGGAGTCCGGACGGCAGCTGGCCGTAGTGGACTCAGCCGGTGACGTGCCGGCTGCGCTGGCGGAAGGGGGCCAGCCGGTGGCCGCCTTCGGGACCCGGTCCGCCGCGGTGGAGTGGTGTGAGGAGGAGCTGCTGCGCCGCTACGGCGCGGACCTTGTGCAGCCCGAACGTATCCTCCCGGCGGACTCCCCCGCACTGGCACCGCTCGATGCGGAGGCGGCCAAGGACCTGGCCGGACGGATGGAAGAGCTCAGCTACCAGGACGGAGAGGTGATCCGCAGGATCGGCCAGCGCTTCAGCGGTGTCTACTTCATCGCTTCCGGCCACGTCCAGACACTGATGCCGGGCCCCAGCGGCCATCGGGTCAAGCTGAACCGGCTGGGGGCGGGAATGACGTTCGGCGAAATGGCGCTGGGAGAAGACAAGCGGCAGGAAACCACGGTCAAAGCCGACGGCGACGTCACTCTCTGGCGGCTGCCGGCAGAGGAAATCAGCCGCATGGAAGAAAATGAGCCCCGGCTGGCGCTGCAGCTCTGGCGGGCCCTGACGCAGGATGCCTACACCCGAGTGGAGCAGTACCTGCGCGAGACGGCTGTACGCGTGGAGGACTAGCCCTCCCTTTCGGCGCCGGCCACAACCATCGAGAGGCCAGTTACGGCTCGTTTGAACGCTCAAATGAGCCGTAACTGGCCTCTCGGCGGGAGGGGTTAAACAAGAAGAGCAGGACGGTTGCCCGTCCTGCTCTTCTTTTTAGATGCCTGCCTTAGCGGCGGCGTCTAGGCTTCTGAAATTAGAGGCCCTGAATGTTCGTGGCCTGCGGACCCTTGGGGCCCTGCTCGGTGTCGAAGGAGACCTTCTGGTTCTCTTCGAGGGACTTGTAGCCGCTGGAGTTGATAGCGGAGTAGTGAGCGAAGACGTCGGCGCTGCCGTCGTCGGGCTCAATGAAGCCGAAGCCCTTTTCGGAGTTGAACCATTTCACGGTACCTGTAGCCATTTTAATATTCCTTCTGCATTGAAACACTTCCCGACTTTCGGGAGGTTTCAGTCGCGGTGTTCCTTTACCGCTTTTACAGAAAAGCGGCTAGCCCGTTTGGGTTTCGCCACTTGAAATACAAAATGCGCAACACAACAACTGAGAAAGACTCTACACTACTTTTGGCCGGTCCGCGACCACACCCCTCCGCCAGGCGTTCATTCCCCCTCGCCACAGGGCAGTTACGGCTGCTTTCACGGCTGGCTTTCACGGCTGGCTTTCACGGTCCGGCGGAACCCTGGCCGCCGTACATGGACTCTCCGCGGAAGGCCCCTGGCCGGGGATCATTCGGGCATGAGCAGCTCTTTGGGGATGAGGGCGCGGTCCTCGATCCGGCGCAGCAGCAGGGGATCTATCTGCTTCCCCCGCCGGAGCACACTCACGTCCCCCGTGGGCTCCAGGATGACCAGCGACACCTCCGAGAAGTTGCGGATCCCGGCCTGGCGGAGCTTGAAGTACAGTTCATCGTCCTGGATCCGGGCCCGCCTGAGCGCTCCTGACAAGACCTGCTCCCCCGCCATCAGCAGGATGGGCTTGCTGGTGAGGTAGGCCCCGCGCTTGCTCCTTCGCAGGTATCCCTCCAGCCGCAGCATCACAAACATCGTCGCCAGGCCGATGATGCCGGCCGCAAGCGTGGGCGTGTAGCCCAGGATCACGCGTCCCAGCACTGAACCGAGCGCAATCACGATCGCTTTGTCCAGCGTGGACCAGCTCGCCAGCGCCCGCTGGCCGAAGCCGCGGACCATCAGGAAGAAGACGAGGTAGATCCCAAAGGACGAGATGACGACCCACAGGGCGTCAATGGGGGTGATGCCAAGGCTGGTCCACAGGTTGTTCCACACGACGGGCCTCCTTACGGGCGCGGCGGATCCCCCGGTTTTCCGCTCCGTTGGCAGCTGGCCACGTTGGCCGCTTTCCCGAATGGTAGTCCGGCCGCCGCAGCGGCTGACACCCGTCAGGAAAAGACAGACGCTCCGGAGTGGGGCCCCACCAACGCCCGCTGCGCCTCGCTCACCCGCAGCAGCCTGCCCGAAACAGCGTCCACGAAGGCCAAGGTCGTTTCGGCCTTGATGCATGCCACACCGGTCACCGGGTCCGAAACCCGGTAGGAGATAGCAAGGCTTGCGCCTTTAACCGAGCTGATCCACAGGTCGACGTCGGCGGGCACATTGCGGTACTCCAGCGGCGCCAGGTACTTGACCCTGTGTTCGGAGACCAGGGACTGGACATGCCCCGGCACGGAATCGAACAGGGCCACCGGCGGCCGTACACCGGGCGCTCCGGTGCCGGCCGGCGGTCCGAAAGCCAGGATCCGCGCCTCTTCCAGCATCCGGAGCACCTCGACGTTGTTCACGTGCCCGTAGGCGTCCATGTCCGACCAGCGCATGGGAACCTTGACGCGGATGGCAGGGGAAGACGTCGTCATGGATTTGATTCTGGCATATGTCCACGGCCCCGCCCGGCCGCACCTGCCTAGGCCTGGACGGGCTGCATGGCCTGGGACAGCAGGGTGAACGAATGCAGGCGCTGCTCGAGCGTGGGGGCATGTGTGGCAACGATGAGCTCGTCGGCACCGGCATGGCCGGCGAACCAGTCGAGGTACTCACGCACCTCCACGGTGGTGCCCACTGCGGAGTAGTGCCCCATCATCTTGATGTGCTGGCCGGCCGGAGATTCAAGCACCAGGTCCGCTTCCTCGTCCGTGTACGTGCGGTCTTTGCCCAGCAACTGGGTCACGCGGCGGCGCTGGGACTGCAGGAAGATTTCCTGCGCTTCCTCCGCAGTGTCCGCCGCCAGGACGTTAACGCCGGCGATGACATAGGGCTCGGCCAGCTGGGCGGAGGGCTGGAACTCCCTGCGGTAGAGGGCGACGGCGTCCTGCAGGGCCTGCGGCGCGAAATGGGACGCGAAGGAGTACGGCAGGCCCAGGGCGGCAGCCAGCCGGGCGCCGAACAGCGAGGACCCCAGGATGTACAGCGGCACGTTGGTGCCCTTTCCCGGAATGGCGTCGATGCCGGGGATCAGGCTGTTGCCGGTGAGGTAGCCCTGCAGTTCCTGGACATCCCGGGGGAAGGAATCGGCGGCCATCGGATCCCGCCGCAGCGCACGCAGGGTCTTCTGGTCACTGCCCGGGGCACGGCCGAGCCCGAGGTCGATCCTGCCCGGGTACAGGGACTCGAGGGTGCCGAACTGCTCGGCAATGGTCAGGGGCGCATGGTTGGGCAGCATGATGCCTCCTGCGCCCAGCCGGATGGCGGACGTGTTGGCGCCGATGAAGGAGATCAGGACGCTCGTGGCCGACGAGGCGATCGTAGGCATGTTGTGGTGCTCGGCGTACCAGATCCGCCGGTACCCCAATCCTTCGGCGTGCCGGGCAAGCGCCAGGCTGTCGCGGAACGACTCAGCGGCAGTCCCGCCCTCGTCAATGGAAGCGAAATCGAGGATGGAAAGCGGGTACGTCATGGAACACTGGCCTTTCGTTGTGCACGTCTTGTCCTGTCGCCGGCCACGGTGCATGCCGAACCAGCGGACCTAGCTGTGCAACCGCGAAAGACTGCGGGTTATTTCATGCGCTTCGGGCGAGGTAGTTTGCGAGCCGGTGGAAGGACTGCTCCCATCCGGTTTCATGGCCGTCCCTGTCCCGGGTGTCTGGAAACGGCCCCTGCTGGAACGTCATGTGGGTGCCGGCGTCGTGCGGCTCCAGGTCCACGGTTATCAAGGTGACGTTGCTGGCCGGAGTTCCATCCGGCTGTTCCCACTGCTGGGTCATGGAAAGGTGGTCCGGCGGATCCAGCCGTTCCAGGGTTCCGCCCCACCACAGTTCGTCCCCCGTGATGGTGTTGACCATGCAGGCCTTGTAGCTGCCCCCTTCCCTGTCGTCCACGCTGACCCGGTCCGCCGGGACAATGAACCCTTCGGGACCCCACCAGTCGGTCGCATTGGCGAAATCGGTCCAGGCTCGGTACACCGCGGCCGGTTCAGCGCTGAAGTCCCGGACCATGCGCAGATAGATTCCTCGGCCGGAACCTGTGCTCTCTCGCTGTGCCATAGCGGATCCTTTCGCTCAGGGGACACGGGATAGTACAAGTGTGCGTCCGCAACGGACACCGCGGTACGGCCATCGGCGAGATTTCCGGGCGCCGGGAGTACCTTGGGTCCGGTGAGCAGACTACGGATCGGGACCTCGGGCTGGACATATAACCACTGGCGGAGGCAGCTCTATCCTGCCGGCCTGCCCGCTGGAAAGTGGCTTGAGTACTACGCCGGGCACTTCGACACGGTGGAGTTCAACGGCAGCTTCTACCGGTGGCCGCGCGAGGAGGCCTTTGCCCGCTACCGGGACCGGCTGCCGCAGGACTTCGAATTCTCGGTGAAGGCACCCCGCGGCCTCACCCACGCCCGAAAGCTGCGGGAACCGGAGGTCTGGATCGGGCGCATCACCCGCTGCTGGAAAGAGCTGGGCAGCAAGGCCGGCGTCCTGCTCCTGCAGCTGCCGCCGGATATGGAGCGCGACGACGCCCGGCTGGCCGCCGTCCTCTCGGCGCTGCCTGATTCGATCCGGGTGGCCGTCGAGTTTCGGCATGACACATGGAACCAGCCCGGAGTTTTCGACCTGCTGGCCAAGCACAACGCTGCCTACTGCGTGATGAGCGGGGCCCGGCTCCCCTGCATCCTCGAAGCCACGGCGGATTTCGTCTACGTCCGCCTCCACGGGCCGGACCACCACACACTGTATGCCGGTTCCTATTCGGACGATGAGCTCCACTGGTGGGCGGAGCGCATCAGGGAATGGCGGGCGGGCGGCCGCGACGTCTATGCCTATTTCAACAACGACGGCGAAGGCGCGGCGGTTCACAACGCACGGCGGCTTGGGGAACTCCTTTCCTGAAGTGCCGGCCGGGCGTGGGAAATACGGAGGGAATCATCCTCCGGTCCCCAACCACCGGTAGAACTTCTCCGGGCGGCCGGCGTCGCCGTATCGCGGCGTAACGGCGGCCAGCCCCCGCGTCACGAGGAATTCGAGGTAGCGGCGCGCACTGACCCTGGCCAGCCCAACACCGGCGGCAACTGCCGAGGCCGAGCTTTCCCCGCTTTTTTCGAGTTCCCGCACGACAGCCGCGAGTGTTGGTTCAGAAAGCCCTTTCGGCAGTCCCGCCCATGTCACCGGTGACGGCGCGGAAGCGGTTGGTCGAAGCAGGCGGTCGATGCTCGCCTGGTCGAGGGCTTCCGCGGGTCCCTCCGGCCGTATGAGCTGTGCCCGTGCCTGCAGGTATGCATCCAGCCGGTCCAGCAGCACACGGAAGCCAAACGGCTTGACCAGATAGTGCAGCACCCCGCCGGCCATCGCTGCGCGGACCGTTTCCAGCTCACGGGCGGCCGTAATGGCGAAGATATCCACGGGTTCCCCGGGCATGTTCCGTGCTGCACGCAGGACCTCGATGCCGGACATGTCCGGCAGGTGGATGTCCAGAAGCACCAGCTCCGGTTGAAGCGCTGCAATCATTTCCAGCGCCTGGGCTCCGGTATGCGCGGTCGCTGCCACTTCGAAACCCCCGTGTGCGAGCAGGAATCCGCTGTGCAATCCCGCGACTTCCCGGTCATCGTCGATCACCAGGGTGCGTACCAGCCGGGTCTTCACTGGTTCGGGCATCGTGCTCATCTGCTCTCCATGCCTGTGTCCCGGACGCTGTCCGAAATACCGTTTTCCGCTTGTCCAGGACCCAAATCGACGGTGATTTGGGCCCCTCCCTCCGATGAATGCGTGATGAGCACGCTCCCGCCGCGGCGGGAGGCGATCCGTGAGACCAGTGCCAGGCCGAAGCCCCGCGTCCCAGGACCGCCCGGATCCTTGGTTGAGTACCCTTCCCGCAGCACAAGTTCGCGGCTGCCGGCCGGGATGCCCGGCCCGTTGTCGGCAACAGTGATCCGCTGCCGGCCGGATTCCCTGTTCAACGAGACACGGATGCTTCCTCCGGCCTCCACCGCATCCATGGCGTTGTCCATCAAGTTCCCCAGCACGGTCACACAGTCCGTGGTTCCATCAGGGACCAGGTCCGGACCGGGTTCCAGGACCAGCTCGATTCCCTTTTCTTCGCACAGGCTGCCCTTGGCCATCAAGAGGGCGGCACTGTCCGGATCGGTAATGCCCTCCGTGGTCGTGGCGGAGAGCAGCGAACCGCCGTGCCCGGACCGCGCAATGAAGTCGACCGCCTGCCCGGTATGTCCGAGTTCCAGCAGCCCGGAAATCACGTGCATGCGGTTCGCGAATTCGTGGGCCTGGGCACGAAGGGCCGAGGTTGCATCCCGCTCGCCATCCAGATCCTGCAGCAGCTGATGCAATTCCGTGCGGTCCCGGAGAATCAGCACGCCGCCGGTCCTGCGGCCGTCGACCATTGCCCCTGCGGCGCGGGCCAGCAGCACCCTTTCCCCGGCCAGCACGGTTTCATCGGTAGCACCCGCAGAGCGCAGCATGGCCACGAGGTTCTCGGGCAGGACCTCGTCTGCCGGCCGGCCTTCAGCCGTGGCCGGCAGGTCCAGCAGGCGCCGGGCCTCATCGTTGACGAGTGCAACGTTGCCCCGCTCATCCACGGCGACCATCCCTTCCCCGATGGCGTGCAGCATGGCGTCACGGGTCTTGAGCAGCTGGGCGATCTCCTCCGGTTCCAGCCGGTAGATCCGTTTCCAGACCAGGCCGGAGAGCCAGCTGGCGCCGGCGAAACCGAGCACGGCCGCGGCGATCAGCCACGCAATCAGCTCCGGCATGTCTTCCTGGAGCTCCGCCTGCAGCTCGGATTCCAGGATCCCCACTGAAGCCGTGCCGATAACCCTTGCGTCTTCCGAAAACACCGGAACCTTGACCCGCCACGACGTGCCCAGGGTTCCGGTTTGTGTCCCCACATAGACGTCACCGGCGAGCGGCACGGAAGGATCGGTGGATACCTTGCTCCCAATCAGAGCCGGGTTGGGGTGCGAATAGCGGATTCCGGCGTGGTCGGTCACCACCACGTACGTCATGCCCGTGGCCTGGGTAATGAGGTCGGCGATGGGCTGGATCTCCGCGCTGGGATTCTCCTCGCCAAACGCCTGGATGACAGACGGAAGCTGCGCGACTGACTTGGCCACGCCGACCATACGGGCCTCATACGCGTCCCGTATCTGGTCGGCTTGCATGCGCACCGCCACGGAACCTGCCACCAGGACGACGACGAGCACAATCAGCAGCTGCAGCAGGAACAACTGTGACCTGAGCGACATCGATCCAAGCATGGGCACATCTTCGCACGCTCCCGGGCCCGTCCCGGATTTCGCGGACGTGTCCAGCAGTGACCATAAAGACCAATACCTCCGCTATGACCAGATGCTTCTCCCCTTACCGGAGTGTTCCTAGTCTGAGACGGCACGCGTGGTGATCCGCATCACGCCCGAGAAAGGAAACCCTCATGTTGCTCAACCGCGCAATGACGCGCCGTTCAGCGCTGGCTGCCGCCGCTGCCGGCGCCGTCCTGGTCCTAGGAGCCTGCGGAGCCTCCGGCGGCACTGCCTCCGACGGCGGAATCGACCGCCTCAACATCATCGTCCCGGCAGATCCGGGCGGCGGCTGGGACCAGACGGGCCGCGCCATCCAGTCCGACCTGCAGGAAAACGACCTTGTCGGCAACGCATCCGTTCAGAACATCGGCGGCGCGGGAGGCACCAACGGCCTCGCCAAGCTTGCCACGGAGAAGAACGCCAACACACTGATGGTCATGGGTTACGTGATGGTCGGTGCCGTCGAGACGAATAACGCCGCCAACCGGATCGAGGACACCACACCAATCGCCCGGCTCACGGAAGAGCAGCTGGTTGTAGTTGTGCCGGCGGAATCGGAGTTCCAGACCGTCGATGACCTCCTGGAGGCTATCCGTGAGGACGGACAGGGCGTTTCCATCACCGGCGGCTCCGCCGGCGGAGCGGATCATATCCTGGCAGGTTCCATGCTGAAGGCGGCAGATATTGATCCCGGGAACCTGAACTACATCCCCTATTCCGGTGGCGGAGAATCCCTCGCAGCCCTCCTGGGCAACAAGGTCAATGCCGGCATTTCCGGTGTTGGTGAATACGCCGAGCAGGTCAAGGCAGGCAAGCTGCGCGCCCTGGCCGTCTCCGGCAAGGAAGCCGCTGCCCAGCTCCCCGATGTCAAGCCGCTCAGCGAACAGGGCGTGGACGTTGTTCTCACCAACTGGCGCGGCGTCGTCGCTCCCGGGTCCATCGACGAGGCGCAGGCCGAAGCCCTTACCCAGCTGGTCACCGACCTTCACGGCACCGAGGCCTGGGCCGCCACCCTCGAGGAGAACAACTGGACCGACGCTTTCCTCACGGGGGAAGACTTCCAGCAGTTCCTCACCGAGGACATTGCCACGGTCAAGACCACGCTGACCGACATCGGACTGCTCTAATCCCATGGCTGCTCAGCCGATAGCGCCCGGAGCGGGCCGGATGGCTCTCTCCGGGCGCGTGGGGGAACTGCTCTTCGCGGCAGCCGTGCTCAGCTTGGGCGTCACTGGTTTCGTGGCCGGGGCGGGCATCCAGACGCCCCCTTCGGCCAGCGACATCGGGCCCCGGGCTTTCCCTTACCTCGTTTCGGGTCTCCTTGTCCTCGTTGGTGCGGCCCTGGTCGTCCAGGTGCTGCGCGGGCGGACCGGGGACGCCGAGGAAGGCGAGGACATCGATCCCGATGTCCCGACCGACTGGACCGCGCTCGCCAAGCTGGCCGGGTTCCTGGTGCTGCACATCATTCTTATTGCTCCCCTGGGCTGGCCCGTTGCCGCTGCTGTCCTGTTCTTCGGGGTCAGCTGGTCCCTGGGCGCAGCGTCGTGGGCCCGCAGCCTCCTGATAGGAGCCGTGCTGGCCCTGCTGCTCCAAATCGGTTTCGCCGGACTCCTCGGTGTTTCGCTGCCAGCAGGAATCCTGCAGGGGGTGCCGTTCCTCAATGGATAACTTCATGCACCTCCTGGAGGGATTCGCAGTAGCGGCCCAGCCGGTCTATCTGCTCTACGCGCTCGGAGGCGTGCTGATCGGCACGGCTGTCGGTGTGCTTCCGGGCATCGGGCCAGCCATGACAGTGGCCCTGCTGATGCCCATTACGTACTCCCTGGATCCAACGGCCGCCATCATCGTTTTCGCCGGTATTTATTACGGCGGCATGTACGGCGGATCCACAACGTCCATCCTGCTGAACACACCCGGTGAATCGGCGTCCATTGTCACAGCCCTTGAGGGCAACAAAATGGCCAAGGCCGGCCGCGGAGCCGCTGCCCTGGCCACAGCGGCCATCGGCTCCTTCATCGCCGGCACGCTGGCGACCATTGCGCTGACATTTGTTGCCCCCTATATAGCCGAGTTTGCGGTGCGCATCGGGCCGGTGGAGTACGTCGCCCTGATGGTCGTCGCCTTCCTCACGGTCGGCGCGCTCCTGGGCGCGTCCGTGCTGCGGGGACTGGCTTCGCTGGGCATCGGACTCTTTGTCGCCGTCGTCGGGGTGGACCAGCTGACGGCACAGCAGCGCTATACCTTTGGCAGCGCCTTCCTCGCGGACGGCGTCGACGTGGTGCTCGTGGCCGTGGGACTCTTTGCGGTCGGTGAAGCCTTCTACGTCGCGTCGCGTCTGCGGCACGGAGCGGTGGAAGTCATTCCTGTGACAGGACGATGGAACACGTGGATGCGGCGCGAAGACTGGAGCCGTTCCTGGAAGCCCTGGCTCAGGGGCACGGCAATCGGCTTCCCGGTAGGGACTATTCCCGCCGGCGGAGCCGACGTCGCCACCTTCCTCTCCTATGCCTCCGAGCGGAAGCTCGCCAAGGGCAAGCGCAAGGCACAGTTCGGAAGGGGTGCCATTGAAGGCGTCGCCGGGCCGGAGGCGGCGAACAATGCAGCGGCCGCCGGTGTCCTGGTGCCGCTGTTGACCCTGGGCATCCCCACCACTGCGACAGCTGCCATGATGCTGGTGGCGTTCCAGCGGTACCAGATCCAGCCCGGGCCGCTGCTGTTCGAGAACGAGAGCGCACTGGTGTGGGCGCTCATTGCCAGCCTGTACGTGGGAAACCTGATGCTGCTGGTCCTGAACCTGCCGCTGGTGGGAATGTGGGTGAAGATCCTTCAGATCCCGCGGCCGTACCTTTATGCGGGCATTCTGGTGTTCGCCGCGCTCGGCGCGTACTCGGTGAACTTCACCAGCGCGGACGTCGTGATGCTTTTGGTGATCGGTGTGCTGGGCTTCTTCATGCGCCGCTACGGCTACCCGATCGCTCCGCTGGTGGTGGGGCTGATCCTCGGTCCGATCTTCGAAAACCAGCTGCGCCGGTCACTGGCTATCTCCCAGGGCGACCCCCTGGCCTTGGTCCAGTCCCCCATCGCAGCCGGGATCTACGTCTCGCTCATCGTGATCTTCGGTTTGTCCTTCTGGATGCGCCGCCGGCAGCGCGTCCTGGAGGCAGCGGTCCTGCCCCAAGAGCGGGGCGTGAGCGCCTAGCAACCGGAAAAACAAGGGGCGCCCGCCGGGTTCGGCGGGCGCCCCTTGTTTCCGGACCGGACGCGTGGCTACCGGGCTGCGAGCATCTTGGCCCGGCGGTGGGACAGGACCTGGCCGCCGATGACGACCAGCAGGGCAACGATGAACATTGCCGAACCAATCACGTTGGCCTGGGCCGGGATGCCGCGGGTCGCCGCAACGTAGATGAACTTGGGGAAGGTATCCAGGTTGCCTGAATTGAAGTTGGTGATGATGAAGTCATCGAAGCTCATGGCGAAGGCCAGCAGTGCAGCCGCCACGATGCCCGGCAGCAGCAGCGGGAACGTGACCCGCCAGAATGCCTGGATCGGCGAGGCGTACAGGTCCCCGGCCGCTTCCTCCAGCTTCGGGTCCAGGCTCGCAACACGTGCCTTGACGGTCACCACCACGAAGGAGATGCAGAAGATGGAGTGGGCAATGATGACGGTGCCCATCCCCAGTTCAGCGCCGATGTTCAGGAACTGCGAGAGCAGCGAAGCGCCCAGCACAACCTCCGGCGTAGCCAGCGGCAGGAAGATGAGCATGTTCGCCGTCGCGTTGAACTTGAAGCGGTACCGGACCAGCCCGACAGCGATTGCCGTGCCGAGCGTGGTGGAAATCAGGGTGGCCGCCAGGCCCACCTGCAGGCTGTTGCCCAGTGCTTCACAGACGCCTGGAGCACCGCAGGGGTTTTTCCAGTTGTCCAGCGTGAAGCCGCGCCAGCTCAGGTTGGTGCGTCCGGCGTCGTTGAACGAGAAAGCGAAGACGTAAAAGATCGGAACCAGGAGGAAAAGGAAGGCCAGTCCTCCGAACACCGGCACAAACCAGCGGCCTATTTTCTGTTTCATATGTGGTTCCTTACATCAGTTCTTTGGTGCCAAAACGCCGGACATACAGGATCACCAGGAACAGGATGGCGAGCATCAGCAGGAAGGACAGGGCGGAGGCGCCCGGGTAGTCCACCACCCGGAAGAACCGGGAGTCGATGACCTGGCCGATCATGGTGGTGTTCTGGTTATTGCCCAGCAGGGCCGCGTTCACGTAGTCGCCCGTGGCGGGGATAAATGTGAGCAGCGTTCCGGCCATCACGCCCGGCAGCGAGAGCGGGAAGGTGATCTTGCGGAAGGTCGTGAAACCGTTCGCGTACAGGTCCCCGCCCGCCTCGATCAGCCGGGTGTCCAGCCGTTCAAGGTTGGCGTAGATGGGCAGCGTCATGAAGGGCAGGAAGTTGTACGTCAGGCCGCAGACCACGGCGAACGCCGTCGCCGTGAGCCGTCCGTCGTCGGGAAGCAGGGACACTGCCCGCAGGACCGAAACCACCGGACCTTCATCCGCCAGGATCTGCTTCCAGGCCTGCGTGCGCAGGATGAAGCTGGTGAAGAAGGGCGCGATGATGAGCACCAGCAGGATGCCCTTGAGCAGTTTGCGGTCCCGGAGGCGCACAGCCACCAGGTAAGCCATCGGATAACCGATGACCAGTGCCGCAATTGTGGCAATCAGGGCGAAGCCAAAGGAACGCAGCACCGCCGGCCAGTAGTTCTGCAGGACAACCACATAGTTGCCGAACTCAAGGGCCGGAACGAACTGTCCGACGTCGGCGCCTTCAGGCTTGATGTACAGCGACGTGGCCAGCAGCGAGATGACCGGCATCGCAAAGAAAAGCAGCAGGAAAATGAATCCCGGCAGGATCAGGAAATAACCGATCCGTCCGCGCCGTTTGCTGGCTTCCTCCTCAGCTGCGCTGACCCCTGTTCCGGCTGTCTTGCCCGCCGTCAGGAGCGCCATTAGAGGCCGTCCTCGCCGGCTCCGGCTTCCCGGTCCTCGCTGCCGCTGAGACCAAAGGCGTGGGCAGGATCCCAGGCCAGGCGGACCTTGTCCCCGTCGTCGAAGAGTGCTCCGCCGTGGTTCTGGCTAAAGACGCCCACGGTGCCGATGCCCTCGGCGTCGACCAGGTATTCGGTGCTCGCTCCGGTGAAGGACGCATCCAGCACGACTCCGCGGATCGAGCCTTCCGCGGGGGCAGCGCTCTCACCAACCATGCTGAGTTTCTCCGGGCGGATACCCACCAGGATCTTGCCGCTGTGGTCCGCGGCCCTGTCCTTGAGGATGGTGAGCTCATTCCCGGCGATGTTGATCCGGAGGAACTCACCCGCGTCACCGGTGACCGTTGCGGGCATGAGGTTGGACTTGCCCAGGAAGTTCGCGACAAAAGCGGTTCGCGGAAGTTCGTACAGTTCCTGCGGCGGGCCCATCTGCTCGACCTTGCCATGGTTCATGACGGCCACGGTGTCAGCCATGGTCATGGCCTCTTCCTGGTCGTGCGTGACGTGGACGAAGGTCAGTCCCACCTCGGTCTGGATTTTCTTCAGTTCCACCTGCATCTGCCGGCGGAGCTTCATGTCCAGGGCACCCAGCGGTTCATCCAGGAGCAGCACGGCGGGACGGTTCACGACGGCGCGGGCCAGGGCCACGCGCTGCTGTTGGCCGCCGGACAGCTGTGCCGGACGGCGGGCTGCCAGATGGCCCAGTTCAACCAGTTCCAGCGCTGCCTTGGCCTGCACCTCAGCATCGCGGATCTTCCGGCGCTTGAGTCCGAAAGACACGTTGTCCAGAACGCTCATATGCGGAAAGAGCGCGTAATTCTGGAAAACCGTGTTGACGGGACGCTGGTACGGGCTGGTGCCGGTGATGTCCTTGCCGCCGATGCTGATGCTGCCGGCAGTGGGCTGTTCCAGGCCGGCGACCATCCGCAGCGTCGTCGTCTTCCCGCAGCCTGACGGGCCAAGGAGGGCGAAGAAGGACCCCGACGGGATCACGAGGTCAAGGTTGTCCACGGCAGTGAATTCGGTGAAGCGTTTAGTGATGCCGGACAGGACAAGGTCCGCCCCGGACCCCTCGGCCGCGGCTCCGGGGTTCCGGGAAAGCTCGGTGGTGCTCATCTATCAGTTTCCGATCGCAGTCTGGAACCGGTCGTTGAAATCGGTCTCTTCGTCGGGGGTCAGCGTGCGGATAACGTGCGCGTTCGCCAGGTATTCGTCAGTCGGGAAGATCAGCGGGTTCTCCACCAATTCCGGATCAATGGATTCCATGGCTTCCCGGGCACCTTCAACGGGGCAGATGTAGTTCACGTACGCGGCGACGGTGGCCGCGTTGACCGGGTCGAAGTAGTAGTCCATGAGGCGCTCGGCGTTGGCCTTGTGCGGCGAACCGATCGGAACCAGCATGTTGTCGGACCACAGGGTGCCTCCGGCCTCCGGAATGGCGAACTCCCACTTGTCGCCCTCTTCGAAGTTCAGCTGCGTGATGTCACCGGACCAGCCGATCACGGCAAGCGCGTCGCCGGAGATGAGGTCTTCCTTGTAGGAGTTGCCCTTGACCTGGCGGATCTGGCCGTCGGCAATCTGCTTGGAGAGCACGTCCAGTGCATTCTCGAACTCGTCCTCGCCCCAGTCCCCGGTGATGTCCACGCCGTTGTCCATCATGAGCAGGCCCATGGTGTCCAGCATTTCGTCCAGGACCTCCACACGGCCCTTGAGCTCGGGCTGCCAGAGATCGGAGACGGACTTCAGGCCCTTGGGGAAGGCTTCCTTGTTCCAGACGATTCCGCCGAAGCCGGACTGCCAGGTGAGTGAGTGCTTGCGTCCGGGATCGAAGTCCACGTTCTTCAGGTTCGGGAGCAGGTTCTTGGAATTGGGGATGTTCGCCAGGTCCAGTTCCTGGGTGTAACCGAGGCGGATCAGGCGTGCGGCCATCCAGTCGGTCAGTGTGACGATGTCCTGGCCGATGTCCTGGCCCGAGGAAAGCTGGGCCTGGACCTTGCCGAAGTAGGAGTCGTTGCCGTCCACGTCCTCGGAGTAGTTCGCCTCGATCCCGGTGGCGGCGCTGAAGGCCTCAAGCGACGGGTACTTCTGCGTTGAGTCGTCGTAGTCCAGGTACAGGGTCCAGTTCGCCCAGTTCACGACCTTCTCGGAATCGGAGAGGTCCGCGGCAGCACTGGGCTTGGACGAGGCCCCGCCGCTGGTGCCGCCGCCGGTACCGCAGGCCGCCAACATGCCGGCAAGGGAGAGCCCGCCGGCTCCCATGAGCAGCTTCCGCCGCGAGAGCTGGGCGTTGACGATACTCCGTAGCATCGGGTCGTTCACGGGGCGCTTCGACATAGGGGGCTCCTTGCTGGCACTACTTGCACTGCGGACGGGTGTTGTTTGGTCGATATTGCCATGGCGAAATCCGCATGGACAAGGTTTTCGTTGTAAAAGTTTTGTTACGCCGCTGTTTCCAATCAAACATCCGCAATCCATCAACGGTTTCCGTTCCAAAAGCCCTTGATTTCGAACGAAATAAAAGATTGAATGACTAGCACTTACACGCCGTAAGCTTCCCAATCCGCACCCGGAGGTGAAAATAGCCGTGGAATCCGCATCAGGACACCATTTGGTCGACGAAACCTCCAAAGCCATCATCGAGCAGCTTCAGGAGGACGGCCGCCGCTCGTACGCGGCAATCGGAAAGGCCGTCGGCCTGTCCGAGGCTGCGGTGAGGCAGCGGGTCCAGAAGCTGACGGACAGCGGCGTGATGCAGATCGTGGCCGTGACCGATCCCATGCAGCTGGGCTTCCCCCGGCAGGCGATGCTGGGCATCAAGGTCCACAACGACGTCCTGGCCGTGGCAGACCGGATAGCGGCAATCGACAAGGTTGACTACTGCGTCGTCACCGCCGGCTCGTTCGATCTGCTGGCCGAAGTGGTGTGCGAAAACGACCAGGACCTCCTGCTGCTCGTCAACAGGTTCCGCAGCATCCCGGGCGTTACAAGCACCGAAACCTTTATGTACCTCTCCCTGCGCAAGCAGGCCTACAACTGGGGCACCAGATGACCGAAACAACTGTTCACTCTTCCTCCACGACCCCGCGCGGAACGGACCGCCAGCAGGCGGCACGCGACCATCTGTGGATGCACATGGCCCGCCATTCCGGACCGGTCTCCGGCGGAAATGTTCCGATTATTACGCGCGGCAAGGGCCACCACATCTATGACGACCGCGGCCATGAACTCATTGACGGCCTGGCCGGGCTCTTCACCGTCCAGGTGGGCCACGGCCGCGAAGAGCTGGCGGAGGCTGCCGCGCGCCAGTCCCGCGAGCTGAGCTTCATGCCGCTCTGGTCCTACGCCCATCCCCCGGCCATCGATCTGGCCGAACGCCTCGCGGCCGGAGCGCCCGGCGACCTGAACCGGGTCTTCTTCACCACCGGCGGCGGCGACTCCGTGGAGTCCGCCTGGAAACTGGCGAAGCAGTTCTTCAAGCTCACGGGCAAGCCCACCAAGCACAAGGTGATCTCCCGTGCCGTCGCCTACCACGGCACCCCGCAGGGCGCCCTTTCCATCACCGGCATCCCGGACATGAAGTCGGCCTTCGAGCCGCTCGTTCCCGGCGCCTTCCGCGTGCCGAACACCAACCAGTACCGTGCTCCCGCAGGACTGGAGGATCCGGAGGCCTTCGGCCGCTGGGCCGCGGACCGCATCGGCGAGGCCATTGAATTCGAAGGACCGGACACCGTGGCGGCCGTCTTCCTGGAGCCGGTGCAGAACTCGGGCGGCTGCTTCCCGCCTCCCCCCGGCTACTTCAAGCGCGTGCGGGAAATCTGCGACCAGTACGACGTCCTGCTGGTTTCGGACGAGACCATCTGCGCCTTCGGCCGGGTCGGCTCCATGTTCGCCTCCACCGATTTCGACTACGTGCCGGACATCATCACCTGCGCCAAGGGCATCACCAGCGGCTACGCACCGCTGGGTGCAATGATCGCCTCGGACCGCCTGTTTGAACCGTTCACCAAGGGCGACACCACGTTCTACCACGGCTACACCTTCGGCGGGCACCCGGTCTCCGCCGCCGTCGCCATGGCTAACCTGGACATCTTCGAGGCAGAGGACCTGAACAACCGCGTCAAGACGAACGCACCGGCCTTCCGCGCCACGCTGGAGAAGTTGAAGGACCTGCCGATCGTCGGCGACGTGCGCGGCGAGGGCTACTTCTACGGCATCGAACTGGTCAAGGACAAGGCCACTAAGGAGACGTTCTCCGACGCCGAGTCGGAGCGTCTGCTGCGCGGCTACGTTTCCACGGCACTGTACGACGCCGGACTGTACTGCCGTGCCGATGACCGGGGCGATCCCGTCATCCAGCTCGCACCGCCGCTGACCATCGGCCAGCCGGAATTCGACCAGATCGAATCGATCCTGCGCTCCGTGCTCACAGAAGGACTGAACCACCTCTGACATGGACAGCTCCACAGCCCCGGTAAACGGCAATGTCTCATTCTGGTACGCGGCGACCGGCCTGCCGGACCCCCGTCCCGGCCTTGAGGGAGACTCCAACGCCGACGTCGTCATTGTTGGTGCCGGTTACACGGGGCTGTGGACTGCGTACTACCTGAAGAAGGCGCGCCCCGACCTGTCGGTAGTGGTCCTGGAATCGCGGTTTGCCGGGTTTGGGGCCTCCGGGCGGAACGGCGGATGGCTGACCAACTCCATCAGCGGCGGACGCGGCCAGTACGTCACATCCCACGGCCGGGCCGTCGTCGGGCGGTTCCAGGAACTGCTCAACGACACGGTGGATGAAGTGATCGGCGCCGCGGCGGCCGAGGGCATCGACGCGTCCATCGTGAAGGGCGGGGAACTGAACGTCGCCCGCAACGAAGCCCAGCTTCGGCGGCTGCATGCCTTGGCCGCGGAGGAAGCGGCCTGGCCCGAGGCAGGTACCCGGCTGCTCGACGCCGGCGAAACTGCCGAACGCCTGCGGATTGCCGGGGCGCTGGGCAGCATCCACCATCCGCACTGCGCGCGCATCAATCCGGCGCGGCTGGTCCGCGGATTGGCTGACGCCGTCGAACGCCTGGGCGTACCCATCCTTGAGGGCACCACGGTGACGGAGATCCGGCCCGGCGCCGCCGTGACCAACCGCGGAACGGTGTCGGCCAGGTACATCCTCCGGGCCACCGAAGGGTTTACCGCCAGCTTGCGCGGGCATCACCGGGCCTGGCTGCCGATGAACTCGTCCATGATTGCCACCGAACCGCTCCCGGACGCTGTCTGGGACGAGATTGGCTGGAACTCCATGGACACTGTCGCTGACATGGCCCATGCCTACATGTACGCCCAGCGCACGGCTGACGGACGGATCGCCCTGGGCGGACGCGGAGTTCCCTACCGGTTCGGTTCCCGCCTCGACACCGACGGCGCCACCCAGCCGGAAACGATCACCGCCCTCACCAAACTGCTGCGGGACATGTTCCCGGCTGCCGCCGGCGCCCGGATCGACCACGCCTGGGCCGGCGTGCTGGGTGTTCCCCGGGACTGGAAGGCAACCGTGGGCCTGGACCCGAAGACCGGTCTGGGCTGGGCCGGCGGCTACGTCGGAACCGGCGTCGCGGCCACCAACTTGGCCGGCCGCACCCTGCGGGACCTGATCCTGGAGCCCGGCAGCGAACTCACCACGATGCCTTGGGTCAACCGCAAGGTGCGGAACTGGGAGCCGGAGCCCCTGCGCTGGCTGGGCGTGAAGACCATGTACGCCGCCTACTACGCTGCGGACCGGGCTGAGAACAACGGCCGCCGCACGACGTCGCCCATCGCCAAGGCTGCGGATCTCGTGTCCGGGCGGTAGTGGTTACCGCGCCAGGTCGCGGCGCCGGAACCCGGCAAAGCCGGCCAGCACAAACACCGCAGTGACCGCGGTGACCCAGCCAAGCCCGCCCAGGTCCGGGAAATCCGAACCCACCGCGGGGACATGCCAGAACGGGCTGATACCCAGGGCCCAGTCCGGCAGCCGGAAACTTGGACCCAGAAGCGTCAATCCGAAGGAAAGCACCACACCGATCCACGCGGCGATGCTCACCTTCGGACGGACACCAACAACGAAGACCGAGACCGCAGCGGCTGTCCACACCGCCGGAACAGTCAGCGCCGCCTGCAGGAACGCATCGCCAAAGCTGACACCGGTGTCCGCCCCGGAGGCGATGGCAGCGACCATGGCACCGGCAAGGAGGGTCAGCAGCGCCGGCAGCACCAGCGCCGGCACAACGTTGGCGGCGTAATACCGGCTCCTGCCCAGCGGTGCGGCGAGGAGCGGCTCCAGCCTGTCCACCATTTCCTCGGAGCGTACTTTAAGCATGATCTGCACTCCGGCGACGGCTGCGATGATGCCCACCAGGCTCAGGATGGTCCGGATGAAGGACTTCGTCAGCTCGGCGGGCCCCACGGCACCGGCCGCGAGCAGCGCCTGGACCGCCGGGTTGGACCCAATCAGGTCCGTGACCGACGTCGACAGATAGCCAAACACCGTACCCAGGACCAGGAAGGCGACCGCCCAGGTGAACGCCGTCGCCCCGTTCAGCCGCAGGGCCAGGGCCCATGCTCCGCGCAGCCGTCCGTACGCCGGACCGGGCCTGGGGGAAATAACGCCCTGGCCAAAGTCGCGGCGGAACTGGAAGAAAAACGCGCAGGAAACCAGGACCACGGTGAGTGCGACCGCCGGGAGGAGCGGCCACCATGTATTCGTATCTGCCGGGCGGGTCTGGCTGATCCAGCCGAGGGGATTAACCCACGCGGTCCACTTTGGAGCTTCGAGCGCTTCCAGGATCCCCCGCGCCAGGTACAGGACCCCGAGGACGCTGACGGCGACGCTGTTGGCGGTGTGCGCTTCAGAGGCGAGCTGGGCTGCTACAGCTGCGACACCGGTGAACAGCCATCCGGTGGCCGTGAAGGTGGCGCCAAGCAGCATCGAGGCTTCCCACGATCCGCCGCAAAGCCCGGTCACCACACCGGAAACAAGACCCAGGACCAGAGTCCCGAGCAGGGCCAGGAGAACCCCGGACATCAGCCGGGTTCCGCGGCCCATAACGCCCGAGGCGAGGAGCTCGGCCTGCCCTGAGTCCTCCTGGGCCCGGGTAGAGCGAGTGACGGAGAAGACCGCGGCAAGCCCGGCCAGGAAACCGCCCAGCGCCAGGCTGCGCCAGGCGTTGAACCCGTCGACCGTGAGGAGGTCATTCGCCCGGCCGAAGATAATGCTCAGGGCCGGATTGGAGCCGACGGTGAGGGCGAGGGCCGCGCGTTCGGACTCCGTGGGGAAGATCCAGGGATAGACCAGGACCGAAGACGCCGAGAGCGCCGTGACGATGGCAATCCAGGGCGCGAAGCTCCGGCCGTCGAAACGGAGGGAAGCCTTCAGCAGTGCCGGGGTTCCTGTCAGCTGGCTGCTCATGCTGCCTCAGGTCCCGTCTCGCCTTCATAGAGGCTCAGGAACAGGGTTTCGAGGGAGGGTGGCTCTACGCTCAGCGCCGTCAGACCCAGTGTGCTGAGGATGCCCATGGCTTGGTCGAGGTCGGCCGGTGCGACGGTGGCCGCGAGGTGGTTTCCGTCGACGCGCACGTCGTGAAGGCCCGGCACCGAGGCCGCATCGGCGGGCCGTTCCAGCGTGGCATGCACAGTGGTGCGGGCCGTGCCGCGCAGTTGCTCCAGTGTTCCGGTCCGGACGGTGGCACCCTCACGGATGATGCTCAGCCGGTCGGCCAGGTTTTCGACTTCGGCCAGGATGTGGCTGCTCAGCAGGACGGTGGCTCCGCGCCGCTTGGCTTCAAGGAGTTCTTCCTGGAAGACGTTCTCCATCAGCGGGTCCAGGCCGCTGGTCGGCTCGTCGAGGATCAGCAGTTCAACATTGGCTGCCAGTGCTGCCACCAGCGCGACCTTTTGCTTGTTGCCCTTGGAGTACTGCCTGCCGCGTTTGGTGGGATCCAGTTCGAAGCGCTCCAGCAGGTCTGCCCGGCGTTTGGCGTCCAGCCCCCCGCGCAATGAACCCAGGAGGTCGATTGCCTCGCCTCCGCTGATTCCCGGCCAGAGTGAAACATCACCGGGAACGTAGGCCAGGCGGCGGTGCAGCGCGACGACGTCGGACCAGGGGACGCTGCCCAGCAGATTGACCGTGCCGGCATCGGCCTTCAAGAGCCCCAGGAGCACCCGGATGGTGGTGGACTTTCCGGCCCCGTTCGGCCCGAGGAAGCCGTGGACCTCTCCCTGCCGGACCTGCAGGTCCAGTCCGTTGAGGGCGCTGAACTTCCCGAAGGACTTCCGGAGCCCTTCGACGTTGATTACCGGGCTGGACGCAGCCATGGGGTCCTCCTCTGTTCAGGTGCAGCACCGCTGCACAAAGGCTATTGGCTGCGGGCAGGCGGGGGGACCCTCCCACCGGAAAGCCGCGGCGATGTCCTGCAGCAGCTCCTCACGATCCATGCCCGGATCCAGTCCGATACGCACGATGCAGCCCTGCATGGCCGCCAGGATGGCGGTCGCGGTTTGCCGGGCGAGCAGAGCCGGATCGGAGCTTGTTTCAGCCGCCCGTGCCCGGGGGCGGCTCAGCAGCCGGAATAAAATAGGGATGAGGCGCCCAACGGCGCAGCACCCACAGAAGGAGTACAGAGTGAAGGCTGTTTACGTCACCGGTCCGGACCAGAACGAATGGGTAGAGGTTGACCAGCCGGTTCCCGGCCCCCGCGACGTCCTGCTGAAGATAAAAGCCTGCGGGATCTGCGGTTCTGATGCGATGTACAGCCAGGTGGGCGGCATTCCGCCCCGCCAGGGCGCAACACCGCTGGGGCACGAACCTGCAGCCGAAGTGGCCGAGGTCGGCTCTGAAGTTGAAGGCTTCGCCCCGGGTGACCACGTTGTCATCGACACCATGGCGTTCACTGACGGGCTGCTGGGCAGCGGCGGCGCCCAGGGTGCACTGTCGGAGTACGTAGTGGTTCGCGATGCTGTTCCCGGACGCCAGCTCAAGGTCATTCCCAAGGAGATTCCGTGGGAGGTGGCGGCACTCAACGAACCCATGGCGGTTGCTTACCATGCTGTGAACCGCACCGATCCCAAAGCCGGAGACAAAGTTGTCATCTTCGGCGCCGGACCGATCGGCCTGGGAGCAGTCCTCGGCTACCGCCGCCGCGGTGCCAGCCACATCGTAGTGGTGGACATCATCCCGTCCCGGCTCGATAAGGCCCTGCACATCGGGGCCGACGCCGTCATCAACTCTGCCGAGGAAGACGTCGCAGCCCGCCTGGTGGAGCTGCACGGGGACGGATCCTCCATGATGGCGCGCGGAGTGCGTTCGGGCACTGACATCTTCCTCGATGCCGCCGGAGCCCCGGTCATCCCGCCGACCGTTGGCAGCGTCGCAAAACAGGGCGCCGTCTTTGGCGTTGTTGCGGTCCACAAGAAGCCGGTCGAGCTCGATTTCGGTTCAATCCTCACCACCGAACTCACGATCGTTTTTGCCATGGGTTATCCCACGGAAATCTTCGAGGTCACAGACGACATCATCGAAAACTGGCAGAAGTACGCCCTCATCATCAGCGACACCCTCCCCTTCGAGCGTGCCCTTGAAGCCCTGACGCTGGCGAAGACACCCGGCGCGGCAGACAAGGTAGTCGTCACCTTCGACTAGGCGTGCATCCCGCTGCCGGCGGGCCTTACCCGCCGGCCGGCAGCGACTGCAGCTGGTGCAGCAGCACTGCCACGTGCAGTGACGTCCGGGACTCGGGATCATCCAGGGACACCCCCAGCCTCGCTTCGAGCTTGGCAAGCCGGGCATAGAGGGTTGGCCGGCTGAGGTAGCCGCTGCGGGCCAGCTCGGTTTTGTTTCCGCCGCATTCAAGGAACCGCTGCAGGAGGGCAAGATCCTCCGCATCAAGGCCGCGCAGCTCGGCGTCGGCAAAGGAGACCGCGCGGGGATCCTCGCGCAGCAGCGCCAGGAGTCCGCGCAGGCGAACGTCCGTGGAACGGAAATAGCGGTTGGCGCCGGCGGCAAGGGTGCCCGCCGTCTGCGCCACATGCGCTGCCTCATCCAGGCCGGCAGCGGCGTCCGCCAGGCGGGACCTCGCCCGGCCGACGCCGGCAGTCCAGACCAGTTCTCCGGGCACCGCGGAGGTCCGCGCTGCGAGGTCTCCGCAGATCCGCTCGAGCAGGCTGTCCTCCAGCATCCGGGCCGGCAGCGCAAGGAGGACTGCCACCTGGCCGGTCTGCAGGGCCGCCGCGAGCGCGGTGTTCCGGGTCGCAGCCAACACGGCGTCCAGCATTTCCAGCAGCGCCCGCTCCTTGCGCTGCATGGACATGGGGTCCTTGCCCGACCCCGAATCAAGGTGCAGGACCAGGGGCAGGTACGCCGGGGACGGCTTCAGCCCCAGCGCGGAGGCACGGGAAAGCGCCTCGCCGTCGTCCTGGGTTCGGGACCCGCGCAGTTCATGGATCAGCCCGGCCTGCGCCTGCTGGGCCAGGCCGGCCTGATCCCGCTCCGCCAGCCGGTTGATGGACAGCGCCTGGCCGGCACGTTCCAGGACCATGGCTGCTTCGGCGGCCGCGGCCGGCTCCCGCGGAGCTCCCGGCAGCACCAGCCTGCCCCACTGCGTGCTGCCCAGGCCCACCGGCGTCTGCAGCCAGAGCCCGTCACCGGCGACCCTGGTCTCCGGATACCCGTGCACGGCCCGGGATCGGCGCTGCCAGTCCTGGAGGAGCTCCTGGGCGGGCAGCCCGGCTGCGGCGAAGGCCACCACCAGGTGCGAGCTGTCTTCCAGCACCACCGGAGCACCCAGCAGCTGCGAGGCGCGGTCCACGATCTCCTGCACCCCGGCGCTCTGCAGGCTGAGCATGGTGAAGACCTCGTGGACCTCCCGTGCCTTTTCCACCTGCTCCAGCTGCCGGGCGACGATGCGCCGGTGCACCACTTCGGTGACTTCCACGAACCTGATGGTGCGGTGCAGCCGGATGACCGGAAGTGTGGTCAGGGCGGCGGCTGCGGCCAGCGCAGCCGCGTCTGCCGGACGGCCGGCAGGAATCTCGACGATCACCCCGGCGGCTCCGGCGGCCTGCAGCCCGGCAAGGTACTCCCCCGCATCGCCGGGTGAAGCCCCGAACGCCAACCCGGTGGTGAGCACCAGCTCTCCGCCCTCCAGCAGGTCAGCAAGGCTGCGCAGTTCGGCGACGTGCACCCACCGCACCGCAGCATCCAGGGCACCGTGCCCGGAGAGAACCTCGGGCGCTCCCGCCCGGACGACGTCGAGCTCCAGGATCGCTTCCAAAGTCAGGCTCATGCCGCGAGTCTAGGCGGCTGCCGCTGACAGTGGTTTACGAATCGTAAAGATTTCTCGATATTTCCTGACAGGTCGGCAATGTTCCCGTGTGAAGGGTTTGGGCAGGATGGTTCCCAGACCCGCAACACACCCCCGCTTGAACGCAAGGAGCTCTTCGTGCAGACCACGCAGCACTGGATCAACGGCGCATTTACCGCACCAAGTGACACCCGCCTCGCCGATGTCACCAATCCGGCCACGGGCAAGGTCACTTCCCAGGTGGCCCTGGCGTCCGCCGACACCGTCAACGACGCCGTCGCCGCTGCCACCGCCGCCTTCCCGCTGTGGCGCGACACCTCGCTGGCCCGCCGTGTGCAGATCCTCTTCTCCTTCCGCGAACTGCTCAACGCCCGCAAGTCCGAGCTCGCCGCCATCATCACCGCCGAGCACGGCAAGGTGCTCGACGACGCCCTCGGCGAGATCAGCCGCGGCCAGGAAGTCGTCGAATTCGCCTGCGGCATCCCGCACCTGCTCAAGGGCGGCTACACGGAAAATGCCTCCACCAAGGTGGACGTGCACTCCATCCGCCAGCCTGTCGGCCCGGCGGCAATCATCAGCCCGTTCAACTTCCCGGCCATGGTGCCTATGTGGTTCTTCCCGGTAGCCATCGCCGCCGGCAACACCGTAGTCGTCAAGCCCAGCGAAAAGGATCCGACGGCGGTCAACTGGGTTGCCGAGCTGTGGAAGGAAGCCGGCCTCCCGGACGGCGTCTTCAACGTGGTGCACGGCGACAAGGTGGCAGTTGACACCCTGCTGCACCACCCGGACATCAAGTCCGTGTCCTTCGTGGGCTCCACCCCGATCGCCCAGTACGTCTACCGTGAAGGCACCGCCAGCGGCAAGCGCGTCCAGGCCCTCGGCGGCGCCAAGAACCACATGATCGTGCTGCCCGATGCCGATCTGGACCTGGCAGCCGACGCAGCCGTCAACGCCGGCTTCGGTTCCGCCGGCGAGCGCTGCATGGCCATCTCCGCCCTGGTCGCCGTCGAGCCCATTGCCGATGAGCTCGTCGCCAAGATTGCCGAGCGCACCCGCACGCTGCGCATTGGTGACGGCCTGCGCGGCACCGACATGGGTCCGCTGGTCACCTCTGCCCACCGCGACAAGGTGGCAGGCTACATCGACGCCGGCGAGGCCGCCGGAGCAACCGTGGTCCTGGACGGACGCAAGGTCGAAGCGGACGCCGACGGCGAAGGCTTTTTCCTGGGCCCGACCCTCTTCGACAACGTCACCCCTGACATGTCCATCTACACCGACGAGATCTTCGGCCCCGTGCTTTCCGTAGTCCGCGTGCAGAGCTACGACGAAGCCCTGGCCCTGATCAACTCCAACCAGTACGGCAACGGCACGGCAATCTTCACCAACGACGGCGGCGCAGCCCGCCGTTTCGAGAACGAGGTTGAGGTTGGCATGGTCGGCATCAACGTGCCGATCCCGGTACCCATGGCTTACTACTCCTTCGGCGGCTGGAAGAATTCCCTCTTCGGCGACTCCCACGCCCACGGCACCGAAGGCGTGCATTTCTTCACCCGGGGCAAGGTTGTCACCACCCGCTGGCTGGACCCGAGCCACGGCGGCCTGAACCTCGGCTTCCCGCAGAACGCCTAGGAACGAAGGAGCATCGCTATGAGCACCACTACCGAAACGGCAGTCACCGAAGAGGAACTGGCCGCCGGACGCCGGGCCTACGAGCTGGACCGCAAGCATGTCTTCCACTCCTGGTCTGCACAGAAGCAAATCACGCCCATGACGGTCACCCGCGCGGAGGGTTCCTATGTCTGGGACGGGGAAGGCCGCAAGCTGCTGGACTTCTCCTCCCAGCTGGTCAACACCAACATTGGCCATCAGCATCCAAAGGTCGTTGCCGCCATCCAGGAGCAGGCCGGCAAGCTGTGCACCATCGCACCGCAGTACGTCAACGATGCCCGGTCCGAGGCTGCCCGGCTGGTTTCCGAGCTGACCCCCGGCAACCTGGACACGGTCTTCTTCACGAACGGCGGCGCCGACGCCATTGAGCACGCGATCCGAATGGCGCGGCTGCACACCGGGCGGTACAAGGTCCTTTCCGGCTACCGTTCCTACCACGGCGGCACCGCCCTGGCCGTGAATGTCACGGGTGACCCGCGCCGTATCCCGAACGACTACGGCACTTCCGGTACGGTCCACTTCCATATCCCGTTCCTGTACCGCACCCAGTTCCACGCTGCCACCCAGGAAGAGGAATGCCAGCGTGCCCTGGACCACCTGGAGCAGCTCATCCTGCTCGAAGGCCCCGGCGCGTTCGCCGCGCTGGTCCTGGAATCCATTCCCGGCACGGCCGGCATCATGGTTCCGCCGCCGGGCTACCTGGCCGGTGTCCGTGAACTCACCCGCAAGTACGGAATCATGTTCATCGCCGATGAAGTGATGGCCGGCTTCGGGCGCTCCGGCAAGTGGTTCGCGGTTGAACATGCCGAGGGCGTAGAGCCGGACCTGCTGACCTTCGCCAAGGGGATCAACTCCGGCTACGTTCCGCTGGGCGGCGTGGCGATTTCCGATGAGATCGCAGCGACTTTCGCGGACACTCCGTACCCCGGCGGACTCACCTACTCCGGCCATCCGCTGGCCTGTGCCGCAGCCGTGGCGACGATCAACGCCATGCGTGACGAGGGCATGGTCGAAAATGCGGCACGGTTGGGAACGGACGTCTTCGGCCCCGGGCTCGCGGCCCTGGCGGAGAAGCACCCCAGTGTCGGCGAGGTCCGCGGCACCGGTGCCTTCTGGGCCATTGAATTCGTCAAGAACCGCGAAACCCGCGAACCGCTGGCACCCTATGGAGCCTCCAGCCCGGCCATGAACGCGCTGATTGGCGCCAGCAAGGAACGCGGCCTGCTGCCCTTCGCCAACTTCAACCGCTTCCATGTCGTTCCGCCGCTGAACATCACGGACGAGGACGCACGGACCGGCTTGGCCATCCTGGACGAAGTCATGGAGATAGCGGACGGCTACACCGAAGGCTGACACCGCACGCACGGCAGCGGAGGCCCGGATCCGGGCCTCCGCTGCGGTGCGTCCCAGACCTGCGAGACGGGAAAGCCACCCTCTATTTCCCGCGCGTAAACTCTTCAGGCAACTTCGGCCACACCGTTGACAGAGTCAACGGTCTCCCGTTTTATAGAAGCAATCTGACGTATGAATGGGATTCATTTTGCTTCTGCGTTCCGGAAAAGCGCTGGGCTAAAACCCGCAAAAGACCCCAAATGAAATACGAGGTACCCGTGCCAAACGCAGAATGGGTTTTCCATTCCGGAGCAGTGTTCGACGGCAGGCGGCTGGTCCCCGGCGCCAGTGCCGTCGCCGTGTCCGGTGGCGTGGTCACTGCCGTGGGAAGCGACGACGAGCTCCGGGCGTGGAGCGGTCCCTCTACCCAGGCCATCGATCTGGCCGGGCGCCTGGTTTCCCCCGGCTTCACTGACGCCCACGTCCACGCAGCCTATGCCGGGGTAGAACGCCTGGGCTGCGACCTCGCCGAACTCAGCGGAGCCCGGGCCTGCCTTGACCGCATCCGCGAGCACGCGGCGCTTCCCCCCGAACCGGGCAACGACGCCGGCTGGATCACCGGCGGCGGCTGGTACAAGGGCGACTTCCCCGGCGGCTACCCGGGCACAGACCTCCTCGACGCCGTCGTTCCGGACCGTCCCGTCTACCTCATCAACCGCGACCACCACAGTGCATGGGTAAACTCGCGGGCCCTCGAGCTGGCCGGAATCACGGCTTCCACACCGGACCCTGCGGACGGCAGGATCGAACGGCATGCGGACGGCACCCCTAGCGGGACCCTGCACGAAGGTGCCATGGAACTTCTCGCCCGCGTCCTGCCGGAGGTCACCGACGCCCAGCTCGAAGCCGGCATCCTCCATGCCCAGGACCATTTGTTTTCAGTCGGCGTCACCGGATGGCAGGAAGCGATCCTGGGGCATTACGGCGGCTATCCCGATGCCTCAGCGGCGTACCGGTCCCTTGCAGCGGCGGGGAAGCTGACAGCCCGTGCCACCGGTGCGCTGTGGATTCCGCGCAGCACCACGGTGGAGACGGTTCCCGCCCTGGTGGAGTCCCTCCTCGAGCGGCGGAAGCTGAACGACGCCGCGGGATTCAGCACCCGCAGCGCCAAGATCATGGTGGACGGCGTGCCGGAGAACTGCACCGCGGCCATGCTGGAGGATTATCTGCGGCCCTGTGCCTGCGCCGGACCGGAGCCGTCCGGCGAGCGCGGGCTGCTCTACCTCTCCCCCGAGGTCCTGCACGCAGTGTCCGCTGCGCTCGACGCAGCTGGGTTTGACCTGCACATGCACGTGATCGGCGACCGCGCCGTGCGCACCGGCCTCGACGCCGTCGCCGCTGCGCGCTCGGCAAACCCCGGCAGCGCAGGCCGGCACCACATGGCGCACCTGCAGATCATCCATCCCGACGACGTCGCCCGCTTCGCGGCACTGGATGTCACCGTCAACGCGCAGACACTGTGGGCCTGCAACGACGACCAGATGACTGAACTGACTGTGCCGCTCCTGGGCCCCGAGCGCGCGGCCTGGCAGTACCCGTTCGCGGGACTTGCTGCCGCGGGAGCCCGGCTGGCCATGGGCTCGGACTGGCCGGTGTCCAGCCCGGACCCGTGGCAGGCCATCCATGTCGCCGTCAACCGGGCGCACCCCGACTATCCCGATGCGCCTGCCCTGCTTCCGGACCAGGCGATCAGCCTGCAGGCCGCAATGGCCGCCTACACCTCGGGTTCGGCCTGGCTGAACCGTTCCCCGGGCGGCAGCCTGGTACCCGGAGCACCGGCGGACCTCGCCGTTCACTCCGCCAACCCTTTCGACCTGCCTCGCCAGGCACTCTCCTCACTGCGGGTGGACCTTGCGATGGTTGCAGGCTCACCTGTCTTTGACCGTGCCGCCACCGCATCCGCATCCCCTCTCCAAAGGATCCCCTCAGCATGATGACCTCCTACGACCTCGCCGAGGTCCAGTACGACAAAGCCCGCGTGGCCCGGGCCCTGGGCGGAGCGTCCCGGGACGCCTACTGGCTGGATGATCCCGACCGTCCGGAGCCTCATCCGGCCCTGGCCGGAGACACCAGCACCGATCTCGCCGTCGTGGGCGGCGGTTACACCGGACTGTGGACCGCCCTGATGGCCAAGGAGCGCGACCCCGGACGGCGGGTTGTCCTGCTGGAAGGTTCCCGGATCGCCTGGGCTGCGTCCGGGCGAAACGGAGGTTTTTGCGAGTCTTCCCTGACCCACGGCGAAGCCAACGGATTGAAGCACCTGCCGGACGAAGCAGCTGAGCTGGACCGCCTGGGCCGGGAAAACCTGCTCGAAATTGCCCAGGCCGTGGAGCGTTACGGCATCGACTGCGGCTTTGAATGGACCGGCAGCCTGTCGGTTGCCACCGAGCAGCACCAGGTGCAGTGGCTGGCCGAAGAAGCGGAAGCAGCCGGGGACAACCCGGATCTGGTGTTCCTGGACCGCGAAGCAGTCCGCAAGGAAGTGGATTCCCCGCTGTACCTCGCCGGTCTCTGGGACCGTACGAGCACGGCCATGCTGAACCCGGCACGGCTGGCCTGGGGCCTGCAGCGTGCGGCACTGGATGCAGGCGTCGAGATTTACGAACACACTCCGGTGCGCGGCATCGAGAACGCTGGAAGCACCGTCCGGCTCACCACGGACGGCGGCACGGTCACGGCGGAGCGGGTGGCCCTGGCCACGAACGTGTTTCCGTCCCTGCTCAAGCGGACCCGGCTGCACACCGTTCCGGTCTACGACTACGCCCTCATGACCGAGCCGCTGAGTCCGGAGCAGCTCGCCGGCCTGGGCTGGCACAACCGGCAGGGTCTCAGCGACCTGAATAACCGCTTCCACTATTACCGCCTCACCACCGGCAGCGACGGACGCGAGCGCATCCTGTTCGGCGGATATGACGCCGTCTACCACTTCGGCAGGTCGATGAAGCCGGAATACGAACACCGCGAGGAGACCTATGAACGCCTCGCCGCGCACTTTGCCGCCACGTTCCCGCAGCTGAAGGACCTTGGTTTCAGCCATGCGTGGGGCGGGGCCATTGATACCTGCAGCCGTTTCTTTGCCTTTTTCAGCAGCGCGTACGGCGGCAAGGTTGCCTACACGGCAGGCTTCACGGGCTTGGGGGTCGGTGCCACCCGGTTCGGCGCCAACGTCATGCTGGATCTGCTCTCCGGCCAGGAGACGGAACGGACCCGGCTGCAGATGGTCAAACGCAAGCCTCTTCCGTTCCCGCCCGAACCCGTGGCCTGGCTGGGCGTCAAAGTGACGACAGCTGCCATGGTCCGCGCGGACCGCAGCCAGGGACGCCGCGGGCTGTGGCTCAAGGCAATGGACGCCGTCGGCATGGGATTCGACTCATGAGCGCGGTGACCGGGCTGCCCGCCGGCGGAGCCGTCCACCCTGATACCTTCGACCTGGTGCACGAGCCGGTTCCGGCCGCCGCGGCAGCCGCCGGAACTCCGTCCACGGCCGTCCAGGAACTCGGCAGCTTTGGCGGGGTGGACCTCGGAGTCTGGGAAATGACCGAAGGCGGCATGTATGACACCGAAGCCGATGAAGTGTTCGTGGTGCTCTCCGGCCGTGCCACCGTCCAGTTCCTCTCCCCCGGCGGGTCCGTGGAATCGGTTCAGGAGCTGGGACCGCACACCTTGATGCGGCTCTCTGCCGGCACCCGCACCCGGTGGGATGTCACTCAGACGCTGCGCAAGATCTACCTGACCGCCCCCGGCGGCTGACCCCGCACACGACCCTTACCTTTTCCACCACGATCCATGGAGCACCAAATGCACGAGTTCACCGAAGGCCACCTCTTTATCAACGGCAGCTACCGCCAGGGCCGCGGAGAAGAAGCCACCCGGATCAACCCGGCGACCGGCGAGGCCGCCGAGACCCTGAAGTACGCCAGTGTCCAGGACGTGGACGACGCCGTCGCTGCCGCCAAGCAGGCGTATGCCGCCTGGTCGCGGCGCACCCCCGGAGAGCGTTCCGAGGCGATGCTTGCCCTGGCCGCCGAACTCGACGCACGCGCTTCAGTGCTGGCGGAACTGGAGACTGCGCAGACCGGCAAGTCCATCCGCATGTCCACTGAATTCGATGTGCCCGGGACCGTGGACAATGTGTCCTTCTTTGCCGGCGCTGCCCGCCAGCTGCACGGCCTGGCTGCCGGGGAATACGGCGCGGGCGGCACCTCCATGATCCGCCGGGAGCCCATCGGCGTCATCGGTTCGATCTCCCCGTGGAATTATCCGCTCCAGATGGCCGGCTGGAAGATCCTGCCCGCGATCGCTGCCGGCAACACGATCGTGCTCAAGCCAAGTGAGCTGACCCCCGCCACATCGCTGCTCTTCGCCGAGGCTGCTGCCGCTGCGGGAATCCCGGACGGCGTCATCAACATCGTCACCGGTTCCGGCCTCGTCGCCGGTGAAGCGCTGGTGACCCACCCGGACGTGGCCATGACCTCCTTCACCGGCTCCACCGCCGTCGGACGCCGGATCATGGAAATGGCTGCCCGGACCGCGAAGCGGGTGCACCTGGAGCTGGGCGGCAAGGCCCCGTTCCTGGTCTTCGACGACGCCGACGTTGAAGCTGCCGCCCACGGCGCGGTTGCCGGTTCCATCATCAACGGCGGGCAGGACTGCACGGCGGCCACCCGCGCCTACGTCCAGGCACCGCTCTTCGAACAGTTCACGGCACGAGTCGCCGAGCTGATGGATGCCGTCGTTGTAGGGGACCCCACGGATCCGGACACCGACCTCGGCTCGCTGATCAGCCACGCCCACCGGGACAAGGTCGCAGCATTCGTGGACCGTGCCCGGGAAGCCGGAGCTAAAATCCTCGCCGGCGGCGAAGCTCCGGGCGGTGCCCTGTCCGCCGGTGCCTTCTACCGGCCCACCCTGGTGACCGGTGCGGCCCAGGACTCCGAAATCGTCCAGGACGAGATCTTCGGCCCCGTCCTCACAGCCCTGCCGTTTGAATCCGATGACGAGGGCATCGCCCTGGCCAATGACACTCCCTACGGCCTGGCAGCCTCAGCGTGGACCCGTGACCTGACCCGGTCCCTGCGGGCCAGCGAGGAAATCGCCGCAGGGTGCGTGTGGGTCAATGACCACATCCCGATCGTCTCCGAAATGCCGCACGGCGGCTACAAGGCCTCCGGGTTCGGCAAGGACATGTCAGCGTATTCGCTCGAGGAGTACACCAATATCAAGCACGTCATGATGAGCCGCGATGCTGCCGCCCACAAGGAATGGCAGGACACGGTTTTCCGGGCCCGCTAAGGCGGGCCGCCCACCCTTCCATCTTCCGGAGGTTTCCCATGATTGAGATCACCCGCACCGGTGCCCTGCGCTCGCCTGCGGCCAAGCGGCCCAGTGCCAGGCCGGCGCTTCGCGTGGGACTCGTGCAGCACCGATGGCAACCTGATCCGGAAGCAGTAAAGGACGAACTGCGCGACGGCATCGCCCGCGCCGCCGACCAGGGGGCCGCCGTCGTCTTCCTGGCCGAGCTGACGCTCTCGCGCTACCCGGCCGACACCTCACCGGACGGACGGCCGGCGGACGTCGCCGAGGACCTCATGTCAGGCCCGACCTTTGCCTTCGCGGCAGAGGCAGCACGCCGGCACGAGGTGTGCGTGCATGCGTCGCTGTACGAGCGGGCGGACGGACCGGACGGTCGCGGGCTGAACACCTCCATCCTGGTTTCTCCCCAGGGGCAGCTGCTGGCGCGTACCCGCAAGCTCCACATCCCGGTCTCCAGCGGGTACTGCGAGAACCTGTACTTCCGTCCCGGTCCGGCGGGTCCGGATGCCTACAAGGTCTACGCCCCCGCGGAGCTCGACGGCGCGAAGCTGGGGATGCCGGCCTGCTGGGACCAGTGGTTCCCGGAATTGGCCCGGATCTATTCCCTGGGCGGCGCGGAGCTGCTGGTATATCCAAGCGCCATCGGCTCCGAGCCGGAGTTCCCGGAGCTGGACACCCAGCCCATGTGGCAGAAGGTGATCACTGGTAACGCCGTCGCCAACGGGCTGTTCATGGTGGTTCCGAACCGCTGGGGCAACGAGGGCAACCTGACGTTCTACGGCTCTTCCTTCATCTGCGATCCGTACGGACGGGTCCTGGTCGAGGCGCCGCGGAATGAGTCGGCCGTGCTGGTCGCTGACCTGGACCTGGACCAGCGCGGCCACTGGCTCTCCCTCTTTCCGTTCCTGGAGAACCGGCGGCCGGAAACCTATGGAGCGCTCACCGCAGAGACTCCCGGCACAGCGCCGGCTCCCCCAGCGGCTCCAGCTGCCGGCATGTCCGTCGACGCCTGGATTCGAGCCTAGATTCCCAGGGCCGCCAGGTTCTGCTTCAACGTCTCGGCCGAGTCCTGGAGCAGCCCCAGCTCGCGTTCGTCCAACGGCATCTCAAGCATCTTGTACACGCCGCCGGAACCGACGATCGACGGCAGGGACAGCGCAACACCTGAGAGTCCATACTCCCCGCGCAGCAGCGCGGAGACAGGGAGCACGGCATTCTCCGCCTGGAACACGGCCTCAACGATCCGCACCACGGCCAGGCCGATCGCGTAGTTGGTGGCACCCTTTCCCTCGATCACCTTGTAGGCCGCGTTCACGACGTCGTCGGTAATGGCAGCCAGGAAATCATCCGTGAAGACCTGCCGCCCGCTGATCTTCCAGTCCCGGATCGGAACCGGCCCGATGCTGGCGCTGGACCACACCGGAAACTCGGAGTCTCCGTGTTCGCCGATGATCGTGGCGTGCACACTCGTCATCAGCACATGGGCTGCCCGTGCCAGCAGGAGGCGCAGCCGCGACGTGTCGAGGACCGTTCCCGATGAGAAGATCCTGTTGGGCGGCAGGCCGGTGATCTTTTGCGCCGCGACGGTCAGGATGTCACAGGGATTGGTGACCAGGATGTAGACCGCTTCCGGTGCCTGCTCCATGAGCTGCGGCATCAGTGACTCCATGATCCGCACGTTCGCGGCAGCGAGGTCCAGCCTGCTCTGGCCAGGCTTTTGCCGGGCTCCGGCGGTCACCACAATCACGTCGGATTCGGCCAGGGCCTCGATCGCGCCGCCGCCGGTGACCGTGTTGGCTCCGGTGAACTGCGTGCCGTGCGAGAGGTCCAGCCCTTCGGCCTCGGCCCGCTTCCCGTCAAGGTCGTAAATGACGATTGTCCGGGCGGCTTCCTTGATGAGTGCGGCATAGGCGATTGCCGTTCCCACGCTCCCCGCCCCGACTATGCCGAGTTTGGTAACCGGTCTGGTGGTGATGTTGGCCATGACGTGGAGCCTCGCTCACGGTAGGAAGGTACCCCTACTGGAACTATAAGACGGGCCGGAAGGTGATGGAACGCTCCGCTGCGGCGCCTTATGTCCCGGCGCCAAAACGGGCCAGCCAGGACTCCCGGGAGCGGTCGATGTGCCTGGACATCAGCCTTTCCGCCTCGCTTCCGTTTCCGGCGTCCACCGCTGCCAGGATTCGGCGGTGCTCCGGCCAGGACTCCTTGCCCCGGACACCCACATCCGCCGCATACAGCCATTCGATTTTCCCGGCAAGCTGCCGCAGCAGCGCCTGCAGGGATGCGCTGCCCGCCAATTCGGCGACGCCCAGGTGGAAGGCGGCGTTGAGTTCGGCAAGGTCCTGCAGCTCGCCGCCCGCCAGCGCCGCATCTCCGGCGGCGAGGATCTCACCGATCCGCCGCCTGGCCTCCCACCACGCGGTGTCCGGTGTGCCGGATGCTGCCTGGCGCGCAGCCCGCTCCGCCGCCCGCCGCGCCGTCGCCGCCTCCACCACTGCCCGCACCGCAAAGAGGTCTCCGGCTTCCTCCGGTTCGAGCCGCGCGACGCGGGAACCCGCATAGGGCCTGGATTCAACGAAACCTTCAGCGGCAAGCACACGCAGGGCTTCACGTACCGGAACACGCGAACTCCCGTATCTTTCCGCCAGGGCCGCTTCAGTGATTTTCGCTCCCTGCGGGAGTTTCCCGCGGATGATGTCCCGGCGGATGAGGATGCGAAGTGCCGGCGCCTGGCTGCCGCCCTTAGCGGCCGGCGGCATAGCCCTGCGCCCCGCGCGGATTCGCGGCTGCCATCAGAACGCCGGTTTCCGGATCCCGCACGACGGCGGAGAGCCGTCCCAGCGACCAGTCCCCCGCGCGCGTGATGACGTGGCCGCGTTCGGCGAGCGCGGCAATCGTCTCCTCGCCCAGCCGGTCCTCGACCACCGCACCCGCCGGGGTCCAGGTCCGCGGCCAGAACGATCCGGGGAAGGCCGTGGTGTGGAACGCCGGAGCATCGATGGCCTGCTGCGGCGTGTAGCCGCCAACGATCGTGCGCAGCAGGTAGAGCAGCTGCCACTGGTCCTGCTGGTCTCCGCCCGGCGACCCAAGCGCAGCCACCGGCGCCCCGTCCTTCAGGACCAGGGTTGGGGTGAGCGTGGTCCGCGGACGCTTGCCGGGCTGCAGGGTGGAAGGCCCGCCGTCCTCCAGCCAGGTCATTTGCAGCCGGGTACCAAGGCAGAACCCCAGTTCCGGGATCGTCGGAGAGGACTGGAGCCAGCCTCCGGAGGGCGTCACGGAGACCATGTTGCCCCAGCGGTCCACCACGTCCACATGGCAGGTATCTCCCCGTGTTTCCCCTGTTGCCGAGACCGTCGGTTCCCCGGTTCCGGCAGCGGTTCCGTTTGCCCCGGCCAGCGCCGGCGGCACGTAGTCGGTGCGCAGCGGCGGCGAGAACGGGCTGTGCCCGGGAACGGACCCCGGACGGAACTCCGCAGAAGCCTTGTCTGTGATGAGCTCCCGGCGGATTGCGGCGTACTCCTCGCTCAGCAGGTAGGCCAGCGGAACCTCGCTGTCGCCGTAGTAGGCCTCCCGATCGGCGATGGCCAGCTTCTGGGCTTCAAGGATGGTGTGCACGCCCCGTTCCGTGGAAGGGTCCAGGTCCTCGTCCTCGAACCCGTCCAGGATGGCGAGGGTCTGCAGCAGGGCCGGGCCCTGGCCCCAGGGGCCGGTCTTGGCGATGGTGTACCCGCGGAAGTCGAACGTCACAGCCGGTTCGTACCCCGCCTGGGATGCGGCGAAGTCCGCCTCCGCCAGGACTCCGGCATGGTCCGTCCCCGAAGAATGCCTGTGCGGCTGGGAGGCGAAGGCTGCGGCTGCCTTGGCGACGAACCCTTCGCTCCATTCGCGCCGGGCCGCTTCAATGCGCTCGGTGCGTGTCGCAAGCCCCTCCCCTGCTGCTGCAAGCCGGTGCAGCACGGCTGCATACGCGGGATTGGCCACCAGTTCGCCTTCGGCCGGCGGCCTGCCCTGCGGCATCCACAGCTGCGCCGAGGTTGGCCAGTGCTCGGTGAAGAGTTCGGCAACCGCTCCGATGGTCCTGCCGACCTGGGCCAGCACGGGGTGCCCGTCCCTGGCGTAGCCCGCCGCATACTCCAAGACAGCGGAGAGTTCCCAGGTCCCGTGATCGCGGAGCAGGATGAGCCAGGCGTCGACGGCGGCCGGGACTGCCGCGGCAAGGGCACCTGATCCCGGAACGAGCTCGAGGCCAAGGGAAAGGTAATGTTCGCGGGTTGCTGCCGCCGGGGCAGGGCCCTGTCCCATCAGGACAACAGGCTCGGCCGGATTGGCGGCCGTGGCAAAGACCCCGGTCAGGTCCCCGCCCGGTCCGTTCAGGTGCGGCTCGACGACGTGGAGGACAAAGCCGGCGGCAGCAGCGGCGTCGAAAGCGTTCCCGCCGCGCTCCAGCACGGACTGTGCGGCGGCCGTGGCCAGCCAGTGGGTGGAAGCGCTCATCCCAAACGTGCCTTTCAGCGTGGGCCGGGTAGTGAACGGTTCGGGGGCTGTGAAAGGCATGGGACCGCTTTCCGTCTGTCTGGGTGAGCCGGGGCTGCCACGAGATTGGATACAAAACCCGGCATCTGGGCAGCTTCGTATACATTAGGCTCCGTCGCCGATGAAAGGGAAGCCCGTGAAACGCCTAAACGCCGTGCCTACGGAGCGCATCCACCTGTGGTTGATGCTCTCGCTGACCTTCTCCACCGGCGTGATCGACGCCGTCGGCTACCTGGGCCTGGACAACGTCTTCACCGGGAACATGACCGGCAATGTAGTGCTGCTGGGCATGGCCTTTGCCGGCGGGACAGGGCTGCCGGTCCTCCGTCCCGCACTGGCACTGGTGTTCTTTATGCTCGGCGCGGCCCTGGCCGGGCGGATGCTGCGTCGGGGGCCGGAAGGATGGTCCGGGCGGATATCGGCGGCACTGATGATCGTGGCGTCCGGAATCACCGGCCTCGCTGTGTTTACCGCTGTGGTGGACGTGCAGGCGAATGACGTCCTGGGCAGCATCACAACCTCTTCCATGGCCACGCTGATGGGCATTCAGGCGGCCACCGCCAAACGGCTGAAGGTCGCTGAAGTCACCACCGTCGTCGTCACCTCAACGATCACCGGGCTGGCCTCGGATTCGCGGCTGGCCGGCGGGGACAGCACGTTCTGGGCCCGCCGTGCCCTGGCGATCGCCCTGATCATGGCCGGAGCCGTAGCCGGTGCCGCTGCCCTGCACGTTGGCCTCTGGCTGGGCCTGGCCCTGTCTGCCGTGATTTCGACGGTGGTGGCCGTGTTCGGCTACGTCCGGCACCACCGCGAGCTCCGTACCCTCCCCTCCTAACCCCACGAGGCAGCAGAAACTGCCCGAACAGGGCCTCTAAAGAACAGTTTCTGCCATCTCGGTGAAGGCACGCTGCCACAGGGGGCACGCGGGATTACAGTAGTCCCCATGCTGGAGCAGAATGCCAGGGACTGGTCTCCCGTCAGCACCCAGCGCCTGCTGCTTCGCAGGCCGCTGGCACAGGACGAGGAAGCCGCCGTTGACCTGCACACGGATCCACGCACCAACGTCCACCACCCGGTGCCGGCGAGCGTCACCCGGGCTTCCTCGGCGCGGACCTTCCACGAGATCCGGCAGCACTGGTACCGCCACGGCTTCGGGGTCTGGGTGGTGGTGGACCCCGCCGAACCGGAAAACCTCATTGGCTTCACCGGCGTCTCCCACCGCATTATCCGCGGACGCCCGGCGCTGAACCTCTACTACCGCTACTGCCCCGAGGTCTGGGGGCAGGGGCTGGCAACCGAGGGCGCACTCGTGGCTGTCCAAATGGCGGAGAGCCTCCTGCCCGGCCTGCCCGTGGTCGCCTACACATCCGTGGACAACATTGGATCCCAGCGCACCGCCTTGGCCGCCGGCCTGGAACGCCGGGAGGACCTGGATGTGGACCGCGGCGCCTATCTGGACCTGTACCTGGCCAAGGGCTGGTAGTTCAGCGAAACCGGCAGCACGGCCGAACTTCACTGCCGAACCGCCGGCACCGCAAAATTGTCCGTCCACGCGGAAAAGCGGCCCGCTGGACTGCCGAACGTCCTTCACCGGCCTACTCTGGAAACACCGGCTTTTTCCGTTCCGCTGCCGCCCTCGGCCTCCGTTTTCCGCCGGTCCAGCCATTCACGGCCGGCCGCCAACGGAAGCCCCGGGTATGGAGGGCTCTCATGGAAAGCTTCACCCCCAGCACGGATCCCATCGGCCAGAGCGTGGCGCTTTCCGCCCTGCTGGCGCTGGTTCCGCTCCTTGTCTTCTTCCTCCTGCTGGCCTTTGCAAAGACCAAGGCCTACGTGGCAGGGGCGTGCGCACTGCTCGCGGCACTGGTGATCGCCGTCGTGGGGTTCGGCATGCCTGCCGGACTGGCCCTGCTTTCTGCCACCCAGGGGGCAGCATTCGGCTTGTTCCCGGTGGTGTGGATCATCGTGATGGCTGTCTGGCTTTACGAGGTCACGGTGCGCAGCGGCCGGTTCGAAGACCTCCGCCGGGTGTTCGACGCCGTGGGCGGCGGTGACCTGCGGGTCCAGGCCATCCTGGTGGCGTTCTGTTTTGGCGGACTCCTTGAGGCGCTGGCCGGGTTCGGTGCGCCGGTTGCCATCACCGTGACCATGCTGCTGGCGCTCGGAATCGCACCGGTCCGCGCGGCCACCGCCGTGCTGATCGCCAATACGGCTCCGGTCGCCTTCGGCGCACTCGCCATTCCCATCACGACGGCCGCTAACCTGACCAGTTACTCGGGCGAGGAACTCGCCGCCGTCGTCGGCCGCCAGACACCGCTGCTGGCCTTCGTCATCCCGGTGATCCTGCTTTTCATCCTCGACGGGCGGCGCGGGGTGCGGGACTGCTGGCCGGTGGCCCTGTTCACCGGCGTCGTCTTCTCTGTGGTGCAGTTCCTGTGCTCCAACTACTTTTCCTACGAGCTCACGGACATCGTTTCCTCGCTGGTGGCGATGGTTGCCGCCGTCGGCTTCCTGCGGTTCTGGCATCCGTCCGGCGGGCACGAAGCAGCGCGCCGCATGGAGGGCGAGCTGGCGACCGCCCGGGCGGGCGGCTGGACATCGGCCGGCGGCGGAGAAACCGAAATCGGCAGCGCGGCGACCGACACTGCCCAGGACCGCCTGACGCCGTCGCGAGCCTGGATGGCACTGTTCCCCTACATTCTGGTGATCCTCATCTTCGGGATTGTGAACCTGTGGACCCTGGGAATAGATATTCCCGCGGCCCTGGCCAAAACGAGCATCGAGATCCCCTGGCCGTGGCTGCATGAGGCACTGCTGGATGCCAACGGCCAGCCCCAGTCCTCAACGGTCTACAACTTCGAGTGGCTGATCAGCCCCGGGACCTTGCTGCTGATCAGCGGCTTGATTGTGGCGGTGGTGTACTCCCGGTTTGATGACGGCGGGCGCTACCGGCTCACCGTTGGCGGTGCGGTGCAGGAGATCTGGCTGACTGCCAAGCGGCTGCGGTCCGCAGCGCTGACCATCGTGCTGGTCCTGGCGCTGGCGTACGTCATGAACTTTTCCGGACAGACCATTTCGATCGGCACCTGGCTGGCGGCGACGGGCGCGTTCTTCGCCTTCCTCTCCCCCGTGCTGGGCTGGATCGGGACGGCCGTCACGGGATCGGACACTTCTGCCAACGCGCTGTTCGCAAAACTGCAGGAGACCGCCGGTGCCGCAGCCGGGCTGGACCCGAAACTCATGGTCGCCGCGAATACCGGCGGCGGTGTGATGGGCAAGCTCATTTCGCCGCAGAACCTGGCCATCGCCGCCGCTGCTGTGAACATGAGCGGGCAGGAATCCGTCCTGTTCCGAAAGGTCTTCGGCTGGAGCGTCGGGCTGCTGCTGGTGCTCTGCGTGATCGTCTTCCTGCAGTCCACTTCGGTCCTCGGCTGGATGATCCCCTAGCAGTTTCCTGCCTTCCCGGCCGTGTGGGAGCGGCTGCTGAAACGCTGCCGAAACGATGGCCAGGAAACGAAATAACTCCGAAACCCGGGCGCCGGAAACCCGAAACATGGTTCCCATAAGTTGATGCTGCATAAGCCGTCCAACCGTCTGCGCTGCTGGTACAGCGCAGCATCAACGAAACAGGTGCTCCGTGAAATCGATTGCGCTCCAACGAGCTTTGATCCCGTTTGCAGCTGCGGCCGTGGTGGCGACCATGTCCGGCTGCGGTTCCCAGATCAGCGAATCCGAAGCCGACACCGGAAGCAGCAGTGCCGCGTCCTGCGTGGACACCTCCGGTGACAGCGTCAAGATCGGGTTCCTGAACTCGCTGTCGGGAACCATGGCAATCTCCGAAAGCACCGTTTTCGATTCCCTGTCCCTGGCAGCCGAAGAAATCAACGCCGACGGCGGCGTCCTGGGCAAGCAGCTGGAAGTCATCAGTGAAGACGGCGCGTCCGAACCGACCAAGTTCGCTGAGCGGGCAGCCAAGCTGATCCAGCAGGACTGCACCGCAGCAGTGTTCGGCGGCTGGACCTCATCCTCCCGCAAAGCGATGCTCCCGGTGTTCGAATCCAACGACGCCCTGCTCTTCTACCCGGTGCAGTACGAGGGCCTGGAGTCCTCCGACAACATCTTCTACACCGGTGCCACGACCAACCAGCAGATCATCCCGGCCCTGGACTACTTGGCCGAGCAGGGCACCAAGACCTTGTTCCTGGTCGGCAGCGACTACGTCTTCCCCCGCACCGCCAACAAGATCATCAACGCCTACGCCGAGGCCCACGGCATGGAGATCGTCGGGGAGGAATACACGCCGCTGGGTTCCACCGAATTCTCCACGATCGTCAACAAGGTCCGGGACTCGGGCGCTGACGCAGTCTTCAACACCCTTAATGGCGACTCCAACGTGGCCTTCTTCCGCCAGTACACCTCCGTGGGCCTGAGCGCCGGCACCATGCCCGTGGTCTCGGTGTCCATCGCCGAAGAAGAGGTTCCCGGCATCGGCTTGGAGAACGTCGAAGGCCAGCTCACTGCCTGGGATTACTACCAGACCCTGGACACGCCGGAAAACCAGGCCTTCGTTGCGGCGTTCAAGGAGAAGTACGGCCAGGACCGCGTGACCAGCGACCCGATGGAAGCGGCCTACACCTCCCTGTACCTCTGGAAGGCCATGGTCGAGAAGGCCGGATCCTTCGACGTGGACAAGGTCCAGGACGCGGCCGACGGCGTGAGTTTCGAAGCGCCCGAAGGCACCGTGACGGTCAACGGTGAAAACAACCACATCACCAAGACCCCCCGGATCGGCAAAATCACCTCCGACGGGCTCATCGAGACGGTCTGGGAAGCTCCCGAGGCCGTGGAACCGGACCCGTACCTGGACAGCTACGACTGGGCTGCCGGCCTCTCCTAAAGCCGGCAACAGGCCCGGCCCGTCGTCCGGGATGGGCCTGTTGCGCCAGCGGGACCGCAGCCGCGCGTCCCTACCCTGCATCACCGCTCCTTCCCCGCGAAAGGTCCACCGGAATGGAACTGCTAATCGGACAGATGTTCGCCGGGCTCAGCCTCGGGTCGGTGCTTCTGCTCGCCGCCCTGGGCCTGTCCCTGACGTTCGGCCAAATGGGCGTCATCAACATGGCGCACGGCGAATTCATCATGGCGGGCGCCTACACCGCATTTGTGGTGCAGAAGGCCATCGCCGACGCCGGTGCCTCCCTGCTGGTCTCCCTTCCGGTGGCCTTCGTGGTGGGTGGAACGATGGGCCTGGTCCTGGAAGGGCTGCTGCTCAAACGGATGTACCACCGGCCGCTGGACACCTTGCTGGTGACCTTCGGCGTCGCACTGATCCTGCAGCAGGCAGCCCGTGACATCTTCGGCGCACCCAGCGTCGACGTCCGGGTTCCGGCCTGGCTGCAGGGCAACGTGGAACTGTTTGGAACGCCGATCCCGCTGACCCGCCTGTTCATCCTGGGGCTGGCGCTGGCCTGCCTGGCCGCACTGGCGCTGCTGCTCAAGGCGACTCCGCTCGGCCGCCGGATCCGCGCCGTCGTCGTCAACCGGGACCTGGCCGAATCCAGCGGCATCTCCTCCCGCCGCACCGACCAGCTGACGTTCTTCATCGGCTCCGGCCTGGCCGGCATCGCCGGTGTGGCAGTATCGCTGATCGGCTCCACCAGCCCCTACCTCGGCCCGAACTACATTGTGGACGCATTCCTGGTAGTCGTGGCCGGCGGCATCGGCCAGATCAAGGGAGCCGCAATCGCAGCCTTCACCCTTGGGGTCCTGCAGTCCGTGTTCGAGTTCTCCACCACTGCCAGCATCGGCAAGGTCCTGATCCTGGTGGCCGTGGTCATCTTCCTGCAGCTGCGGCCGCAGGGCATCTTCACCCTCAAGACGAGGAGCCTGGCATGAGTGCAGCTACCACCCGGATCACATCCTTCTTCTCTTCCCGGGCCGGGGTCCTCTCCGGTTTCGGCTTCGCGGCGGTCCTGCTGCTCGGCGTCGTGCCGGCCGTCCTGCCGGTGTTCAGCCTCTCCCTCTTCGGGAAGTTCATCTGTTTCGCCATTGTCGCCGTCGGCATTGGCCTTGCCTGGGGCCGCGGCGGGATGCTCACCCTGGGACAGGGCGTGTTCTTCGGGCTGGGCGCCTACATCATGGCCATGCACATGAAACTCGCCGATGCTGCGCTCTTCGGCGGCACCGGTGTCCCTGACTTCATGACCCTTTACGGGACCGGCTCCGTCCCCGGCTGGTGGGAGCCGTTCCGCAGTCCGCTGGTGACGCTCCTCGCGGTAGTCCTCGTCCCCGGCTTCGTGGCGACGGTCCTGGGCCTGGCGATCTTCAAGCGCCGGGTCAAGGGCGCCTACTTCGCCATCCTCAGCCAGGCCCTCGCGGCGGCGTTCGCGGTCTGGCTGATTGGCCAGCAGGCGACGACCGGCGGTTCCAACGGCCTCAGCGGCTTCCGTTCCTTCCTGGGCTTCGACCTCTCCGACCCCGCCAACAAGCGCATGCTCTACCTGCTCGCCGCGGTCGTCCTGCTGCTCTGCGTGGCCGTGGCCCGGCAGCTGATGCACAGCCGGTTCGGTGAACTGCTCATCGCCGTCCGGGACCAGGAAGAACGGGTCCGGTTCCTGGGCTACGATCCGGCGACCATCAAGACCGTCATCTACGTCATCGCCGCTGTGATGGCGGGGATCGCAGGAGCGCTGTTCGTGCCGATCGTGGGCATCATTTCACCGGCAGACGTGGGAGTCGCGCCGTCGATCGCCTTCCTGATCGGAGTCGCGATCGGCGGCCGGGCCACCCTGCTCGGGCCCGTGCTCGGCGCGCTGGGCGTCGCCATTGCGCAGTCCTCCCTGGCCTCTTCCTTCCCGTCCTTCTGGGTGTACTTCCAAGGACTGCTCTTTGTCCTGGTGGTCGGGTTCCTTCCCGGCGGGCTCGCATCGCTGCCGGCACTCTTCGGCCGGCTCCGCAAGAAGCGCGCAACCAGCGACGGCGGCACAGCCGCCGCGGCAAGTGCCTCACCGCCCACGGCCCCCACGCCGGCTACCCCTTTGGAGCTCCGCGCATGAAGACAGCACCAGCACCCCAGACGACCGCCCAGCCGCTGCTTCCCGAGGGCGAACCCCAGCCCGGGGGCCGGCGCAGCGGGCGGCCGCAGTACCTGGAAATCCGGGACCTGCGCGTCGTATTCGACGGTTTCACCGCCGTCGACGGCGTCAGCCTGGACGTAACGCAGGGCGACCTCCGCTTCCTGATCGGTCCCAACGGCGCAGGCAAAACGACGATCATCGACGCCATCACCGGCCTGGTTCCCGCCACCGGATCCGTGAACCACACCGGAACAGAGATCCTTGGCCGCAAGGTCCACCAGATCGCCAAGCTCGGTGTTGGCCGTACCTTCCAGACCGCCAGCGTCTTCGAGAACCTTTCCGTGCTGCAGAACCTGGACATTGCCGCCGGATCCGGGCGCAAGCCGCTGCAGCTGCTGCGCCGCCGCCGCGGGGTGGAGCCCGCCATCGAAGAGGCGCTGGAAATCATCGGCATGGAGCACCTGGCCGGTACCCAGGCCGGCACTCTGGCCCACGGACAGAAGCAGTGGCTGGAGATCGGCATGCTGCTGGTCCAGAACTCGGACCTGCTCCTGCTGGACGAACCCATTGCCGGTATGAGCCAGGACGAGCGCGAGCAGACCGGTGAGCTGCTGCGCCGCATCGGCGCCAGCCGCATCACCCTGGTGATCGAGCATGACATGGACTTTGTCCGCGAGTACGCCACGTCGGTGACGGTGCTGGCCGGGGGCAGGGTTCTCAGCGAGGGCAGCGTTGCCGAGGTCCAGGCCGACCCGCGGGTACAGGAAGTCTATTTGGGCGCTTCGCCCGCGAAGGGACACTAATGCTGGAAGTCAAGGAGCTCAAAGCCGGGTACGGACGCACCGAAGTCCTGCACGGGGTCAGCCTCACCATCCCGGACGAATCCGTGGCAGCGGTCCTGGGCCACAACGGCGCGGGCAAGACCACCCTGGTGCGCGCCGTCGTCGGCATCATTAAACCGTCAGCGGGATCCATCCTTTTCAACGGCGAGGACATTTCCCGGCTGCGCCCGCACCAGCGGGTGGCACGCGGGCTGGCGTACGTTCCGCAGGGCCAGCAGTCCTTCGGACCGCTGACCACGCTGGAGAACCTGCGGCTCGTGGCGGACGGGCGCAGGCGCGGTGCTGCCCTGCTCGACGAAGCGCTGGACATGTTCCCGGCCCTGAAGCCGCTGCTTTCCCGGCGGGCAGGACTGCTTTCGGGCGGCCAGCGCCAGCAGCTCGCCATTGCCCGGGCGCTGATCACCGAACCGTCACTGCTGATCCTGGACGAACCGACGGAGGGGATCCAGCCCAACGTCGTTGCCGAAATCGAGCAGACCATCATGAACCTGGCGGCCCGGCCCGGAATGCACGTCCTGCTGGTGGAACAGCACATCGGCTTTGCGCTGCAGGCAGCCCATGCCTATTCCGTGCTCGCCGCCGGACGGGTCAGTTCCTCCGGCGACGGCGGTACCGGAGCTGCCGAATCTGTCCGCTCGGCAATGCTGATCTAGCCGCTGCTAGTAACTGGCGGGAGCGGCGCCGTCCTCTCCGGAAGGAAGGTATTTCGCCGCAAGCGCTTCGGAGGCACGGGCGAGCAGGGCTACGTCGGCCCCGACCAGGATGAAGTCCACCCCGGCGTCGAGGTACCGGCGCGCGGTGGCCTCGGCGAAGGCGTTCACGCCGACCGGCACGCCCAGGTCCTTGGCCACGGCGATGCAGCGCTCGACGGCGGCAACCACCTCCGGATGCTCCTGCTGGCCGAGGTAGCCCATGGAGGCTGCAAGGTCCGAGGGGCCGATGAAGATCCCGTCCACGCCGTCGGTCCCGGCGATTTCAGCGACATTGGCAACGGCCTGCGCAGTCTCCACCTGGACCAGCAGCGTGATCGTTTCATCGGCGCGGCCCAGGTAGCCTTCCACCCGGTTCCAGCGCGCAGCACGGGCCAGGGCGCTGCCCACTCCCCGCACCCCGTGGGGCGGGTAGCGGACGGCGGCGGCGGCGGCGGCGGCCTGGCCGGCGTCGTCCACCATCGGGATCAGCAGGTTCTGCGCGCCGAGGTCCAGGTACTGCTTGATGAGCACCGTGTCATTGGCCGGCAGCCGCACTACCGGCTGGATCGGGTACCCGGCCGCCACCTGCAGCTGGACACTGATCGATTCCAGGCTGTTGGTACTGTGCTCGCCGTCGATCAGCAGCCAGTCGAGCCCGGAACCGGCGCAGATCTCGGTCACCAGCGGATTGCCCGTGCAGGCCCACATGCCCACACGGGCACGGCCGGAGCCCAGTCCTTCCTTGAACGGGGCGGGGAGTCCTACTCGAAACGGCATGTCACCGACCCCAGCTGTCCGTAATCGGCATGGACGGTATCTCCCTTGTGTACCCACATGGGCCGTGTGAAGGACCCGGCGAGGATGATCTCTCCGGCTTCAAGGGTGGTTCCATGGGCCGCGAGCTTATTGGCAAGCCAGTAGACACCCGCGGCGGGATGGTTCAGCACACCTGCGGCGACGCCGGTCTCCTCGATGGTCTGGTTCTTGTAGAGCAGCGCAGCGACCCAGCGCAGGTCGACGTCGGTCACCTTGACGGGGCGTCCGCCCACCACCATCGCGCCCATGGCGGCGTTGTCGGAGATGGTATCCACGATCGTCCGGCCTTCCATCTCGATGCGGGAATCCAGGATCTCCAGGGCGGGAACCACATAGTCGGTGGCATCCAGCACGTCGAAGATGGAGCAGTTGGGTCCGGAGAGCGGCTTGCCCAGCACAAACGCCAGTTCCACCTCGATCCGCGGGTGCGTGTAGGCATCCCACTGCACGGTGCAGCCGTTTTCCAGGACCATGTTGTCGAAGATGACGCCGTAGTCGGGCTCGGTGATGCCGGTGGCTGCCTGCATCGCTTTTGAGGTCAGGCCGATTTTCCGGCCCACCAGCTTCCGCCCGCTCTCCTGCATGCGCCGGCTCCAGATGTTCTGGACGGCATAGGAGTCCTCTACGGTCATGTCCGGGTACCGCGTGGTCAGCCGCGGCACCGGCGTGCGGCTGGCGCCGGCAGCCACCAGTTCGTCGGCGATCTTCTCTATGGTTTCCTTCTCGAGCACGTAGCTGCACCACTTTCGGGGAAAACGCTGGCCCGCTCCTTGGCGGCTTCTTCAGGATTGTATATGATCCATGACACATTTCCTCCGAAAATGATGCCGGAAGTCCTGTCCAACTAGGCTGGAGCTATGTCCACTTCCCGCGTCCGCCGCCCGCGGCTCCTTCCCCTGGCCGCCGCATCGGCGACGGCGGCACTGCTGCTTTCACCATGGCCGGCAGCCCTCCTGATCCGGGCAGTCTTCTACCGCGGGGCGCAGCAGCTTGTGGCCCAAATGGCCCCGTACTCCCCGGAGGTCACCGAACACCGGGGACTGAAGTACCAGAACGGCGGCACCCGGCGCCTGGACATCTACTTGCCTCCCGGCCAGACGGGACCGGTCCCCGTAGTGTTCTGGGTTCACGGCGGAGCCTGGATTTCCGGGTCCCGGCGGGACGTCGCCCCCTACCTGCGCATGCTGGCGGCCCGTGGCTTCGCCGCCGTCGGCGTCGACTACCAAGTCGCCCCCGGTGCCCGCTACCCCCAGGCGCTGAACCAGCTCGATGATGCGCTCTGCTTCCTGCAGGAGCACGCAGGCAAGTACGGACTGGATATGTCACGTGTTGTTCTCGCGGGCGATTCCGCCGGCGCCCAGCTCGCCGCCCAGCTGGCCGCGGCAGTGTCTTCCCCCGGCTACGCCGCCGCCGCGGGCCTCTCCCCCACCCTGGCCCGCAGGCAGCTGCGCGGAGCGGTACTGCACTGCGGTGTCTACGATCTCGAGGCCATGTCTGAGTTGAGCGGAATCCTTGGGTGGGGCTTCCGCACCGCCCTCTGGGCATACACCGGCACCCGGAACTTCGCCCGGACGAAGGTTGCCGACCACATGTCCGTGCTGGCGCACGCGACGCCTGAATTTCCGCCGGTCTTCATCTGCGGCGGAAACGGCGACGGCCTCACCCTCACACAGTCCGTTCCCTTCGCGAACCGCCTGGAGTCCCTGGGCGTTCCGGTGACCCGGAAGTTCTGGTCCGACGATCTCTCCCCTGCCCTGCCGCACGAAGCCCAGTTCCAGTTTTCCCGGCCGGAAGCGCGTGCCGTGCTGGAAGATACCCAGATGTTCCTGCATTCTGTGCTGGGGCAGGATGCAGTACTGCCCGGCATGTCCAGCGCACGCCCGGCGGCCGATCCCCTCCCCCGACCGTCCACGTAGCCAACCTTCCGTGAGGACCCATGCACCGTTTCCTGCTGCTCGCCCTGACCGTGCTGCTGGCGTTGGCGGTGCCTGCTGCGCCGGCTGCCGCCGTCGCACCGGATGACATCGTGGTGGATGACACCGCCGGAGTCCTCGACCTCAACACGCTCCTGCCCGCCCTCGAAGAGGTCCACTTCCGCTCCCCCACGACAGTGGCGATCTACACCTTCCGCAGTGAGCCGGGACGGGAGTTCGACGACGGCGACACGTTCATGAATGAGGAAACGCTCCGTTATGCCCGGGAAGAGCATCCGGAGTGGATCAGCGCCGACGGGCAGAAGTGGGCGGATGGTTTATTCATCTTCTCCCTGGACCCCGAGGGCCGGTGGATCGGAACGTACTTCGGCGAAGACCGGAAGGTGGACAGCGGAGTAGCCGAGGACATCCGGGAGGAAGCCGGTGAATACTTCGCCGACGCCCAGTGGACCGACGGCACTATTGCCGGCGTGGAGGAAGCTGCGAAGCTCATTAACCGGCCCTGGTACCTGAACCCTGCCCTATGGGTCCTGGCCGGAGGCGTCGTGTTCGTGGCAGCTGCCGTCTGGTATGCGGTCATCGCGACGCGGCGGAAGCGGCTTGCAGCCAACCGGAAACTGATCGCCGCAGCCGAGCGCTCCTACTCCAGCGTGAGCATGGACCTGGACGCTACCGAGGTCAACGCCCGGACCATCCCGGACAGTTCCACCTACGGGGCACGGGTACTGGAGGAATACCGCACGTTCATGGTGCGCTACAACACCGCCACTGAGCTGGGAAACCATGTCCGCGCACTGTCGGAAAAAGACCTGCGCCGCCGCAGCAGCACCAAGCCGGTGGAGGAGTTTGCCGAACTTACCTCCGCCCTTGACGGCCTTGACGACGTCATTGCCGATACGAATACCCTGCTGAACATGGCCCCGGGATGGCAGGCTGCCTGGGACCGGCAGGCCGCACCGCTGCTGGAGGAACTCGACAAACTGGACGGCCTCTTCGAGGAGGACAAGACCGCAATGGACTCGACCACCGCCGCTGCGCTCCTCGCGTTCCGGACCCAGTGCCGCCGCCGGATCCAGACAACAGCGGCCGGACTGGCAGAGGAGTCCCTCACGCCCGAGCAGGCCCTGGACATCCTCCACGACGCCGGTACCGAACTGGCCGCTCTCCTGAAGAACCACTCCGAGACCGTGATCGCACAGGCAGCCGAGGACGACGCCGAGCGCGAGCTCATGCGGGAGGCGCTGGAGGAGTCCCGTGACCGCCCCCGCCGCTACCGGGACGGATACCGGCCCAGCATCCTGGATACGGCCTACCCGAACTACCTCTGGACCGTCAGTGCGTTCAGCTCCGGCGTTTCCTCCGGCAGCAGCAGCATCGAGTCGGCCCGGAGTGCTGCGTCCGGGTCCTCCAGCGGCTACGGCGCAAGCGGCGGCAGCTTCAGCGGATCCGGCGGTTCGTCCCGCTTCTAGGAGTTTCGTGGACACCCGGCGCCCGGGCTGGCTAGGGTGTTCCGCATGAGCGCATTGGATCCGGCCCCGAGCCGCCTGCTGTCCGGTTTTTCCGTTGAGATGACCGGCAAGGACATCCCGGCACTGCATGAGGCCCAGGATGTGCTGCCCCCGGGAACCCGGGTCAACGTCACGTTCCTCGGCAACGAGGATCTGCCCATGCGCCTGGCGGCGGCCGCTGCGGTGAAGGCAGCCGGACACGTCCCCGTTCCGCACATCTCCGCCCGCCGGCTCGGCTCCGCAGCCGAGCTGGAGAAGTTCCTGGGCGCCCTGGCTGAGGCGGGGACAGTGGAGAACGTGTTCGTGGTGGCCGGCGATCCTGCCGAGCCCATGGGTCCGTACGAGGATTCCCTGGCCGTCATCGCTTCGGGCCTTCCCGCAGCGTTCGGCGCCCGGCACGTCAGTGTCGCGGGATATCCGGAAGGCCACCCCGACATTGGAACTCCAACCCTGTGGTCCTCGCTCGAAGGCAAGCTCGCGTCGCTGGCTGACCAGGGGCTCGACGCCTCGATCATCACCCAGTTCGGCTTTGACACCGCGCCTGTCCTGGCCTGGCTGGAAGAACTGCGCGGCCGCGGGATCGAGGCCCCTGTCCGGATCGGTGTTCCGGGCCCGGCAGGCATCAAGCGGCTCCTGGGCTATGCCCGGCGGTTTGGTGTCGGCACCTCCGCCGGAATTGCCCAAAAATACGGGTTCTCCCTGGCCAACCTGCTGGGTACAGCCGGGCCGGACCGCTTCATCAATGACCTTGGTGCGGCGTATGATCCGGCACGCCACGGCGTGGTCCAGCTGCACTTCTATACCTTTGGCGGCCTGCGGGCCACCGCGGAATGGGTCCGGGACTTCCAGGGCTAGCCCCGAAAGTCCCGGACACCGCCGGGAACTAGTTGGCCGGCAGCAGCTCATCCATTGAAGGGATCTCCTCGACCAGTCCGCGGTCCAGGGAAATCTGCGCCACCTCCTCGACGGAAGCGCGGTTCACCTCGGTGCCGTACTTCGGCAGGGTCAGCTGTTCGATGACCTCCGGCTTCAGCGAGGTGTACGTGGGAAGGATCGCACGGACCTTGTCCGGGTTCTGCTCCGCGAACTCCTGCGAGGCCTTGATGGCACGGACGAACTTCTCGACAATCTCCGGGTTTTCCTGGGCGTACTGGTCCGAGGCGAAGTACACCGCCACAGTCAGGTCATCCACCGGTTCGGCGTAGTTGGAAAACACGGGCACGGCACCTTCGGCCTCGGCAATGGTGACGAAGGGCTCGACGGCGGCAATCGCGTCCACGGTTCCGGCCGCGAGCTGGCCGGCGAGCTCCGGGAAGGGAATCTCGACGAACTCGATGCTCTCGTAGTCCCCGCCGGCTTCCTTCACGGCTTCCGAGATGGTCGAATCTGAAATGTTGTTCAGCGTGTTCACACCGATTTTCTTGCCTGCCAGATCCGCTGTGGTCTTGATTCCGCTCTCCGGCATGGTCATGACGGCTGCGAAGTCCTCCTCCGTATTTCCAGTGGAGGACGGCCCCGCCGCGACCATGTGCACAGGCAGTCCCTTCGAGCGCCCGACGATCATGGACGTGATGTTGGAAAAGCCAAAGTCCATCTGTCCGGACGTCACGGCGGGAACAATGGCTGCTCCGCCCTGTGCCAGGGTCAGGGTGACATCCAGGCCCTCGTCTTCGAAGAGCCCTTCCTCCACACCGAGGTAGATCGGTGCCACGTCGACGATGGGGATGACACCCACCTCGATGGCGGTCGTCCCTTCCGCCGCGGCCCCGGAGGCTTCCGTCTCCTCGGAATCTGAGAGCGAACCGGATCCGCACGCCGTCAGGCCGAGCAGCGCCGTCATTGCCGCTGCTGCGAGCAGTTTTTTCATGTGATCTCCTCGATAAGGCGCGGACTTTCGCGCCGCAGGATGTGACACAGCACACATTATCTATCCGGATAGGCATTGACCAGCATGCCGGCAGCGGGGTCTCGACATACCTATACGCATAGATATAGGGTCGGCGCACCGGAGCAGTCCGGATCCCGTCCCACAGAAACAGAGGTTCACCGTGGCACCTAAGAATCTGCAGGAAGTCCTGGATGCGTCCCAGGGAGTCGTCGACCACCTGCGCAACTCGCAGATCGGCGCATATATCTACCCCGTCGTCGCGCCCGAATTCACGAACTGGCGCAGCGAACAGCGCGCCTGGCGCGAGACCGCCGTCCTGTTCGACCAGTCGCACCATATGGACAACGTCTTCCTCAAGGGTCCTGACGCACTCAAGCTGATTTCCGACACGGCCATCAACAGCGTGGCAAACTTTCCGGTCAACAAGGCCAAGCAGTATGTCCCGACGACGCCCTCGGGCCATGTGATCGGCGACGGCATCCTGTTCCACCAGGACGAGGACGAATACGTCTACGTCGGCCGGGCGCCGGCCGCCAACTGGCTGCTCTTCAACGCCGAAACCGGCGGCTATGACCTGGACATCGAGGTGGACCGGCGTTCGCCGTCGCGCCCCATGGGCCGGCCGGTCTCCCGGCGCTACTGGAGGTTCCAGATCCAGGGTCCCAACGCGTGGTCCATCATCGAGAAGGTCAACGGCGGCTCCCTGGAACAGCTGAAGTTCTTCAACATGGACACCATGAACATTGCCGGCGAGCAGGTGCGCACCCTCCGGCACGGCATGGCCGGCGCTCCCGGGCTTGAAATCTGGGGCGACTACGCCTCCTACGACAAGGTCCGGGATGCGCTGATGGAAGCCGGCGCCGAATTCGGCATGGCCGCGGTGGGTGCCCGGGCGTACCCCTCCAACACCCTCGAATCCGGGTGGATCCCCTCTCCCCTGCCTGCCATCTACACCGATGAACGGCTGCGTCCGTACCGCGAATGGCTGGGTGCGGACAGCTACGAGGCGACCAACGCCGTCGCCGGCAGTTTTGTCTCGGAGAACATCGAGGACTACTACCTCACTCCCTGGGAGCTGGGCTACGGATCCTTCGTGAAGTTCGACCACGATTTCATTGGCCGCGAGGCACTTGAAGCCATGGACCCGGCCGCACAGCGCCGCAAGGTCACGCTGGCTTGGAACGCCGAAGACCTGGGCCGGATCTTCACCTCCCAGCTGGACACGGAGCAGACGCCGTACAAGTCCTTCGACCTGCCGCTGGCCAACTATGGTTCCTCGAACTACGACTCGGTGATTGACGCCGACGGCAACGTGGTGGGCGTTTCAATGTTCACCGGTTACTCCGCCAATGAGCGCCGCGGCCTCTCCCTGGCAACGGTGAACCCGGATGTTCCGGAGGGCAGCGAACTGCGCGTGGTCTGGGGCGAGCCCGACGGCGGCACCGCCAAGACCACGGTGGAACCGCACCGGCAGCTGGACGTGCGCGCCGTCGTGTCTCCGATTCCCTACTCGGAGACGGTGCGGAAGGACTACAAGGGCGGCTGGCGGACCGGCTACACCGGTTCCTAACCGTTCGCCCTGTGCCCGGCCGCTATGCGCTGCGGACGATGATGACGTCCAGCGTGCGCGGTCCGTGCACGCCTTCCACGCGTTCGAGTTCAATGTCGCTGGTGGCACTCGGACCGCTGATCCAGGTCAGCGGCCGGGTGCCGTCCAGCCGGCGCAGCGCTTCCGGGAGGATCATCGTGATGTCCGCCGCATTGACCACGCAGACATGGTGGTCGGGGATCAGCGAGATGGCGCGCCTGCCCTGCCCCTCGCTGCCGTCCAGGATGATCGTGCCGGTTTCCGCGACAGCCACGGCGCTTCCGGTAACGACGGCGGCGGTGGCGTCCAGCTCGGAGACGCTCAGCGGTGCCTGCCTGGAATCAGTCCGGCGGCGGCCGGGCGCAGCGCTGTCGGCTGCAGCCAGCCACGCCTCGTTGATGCCGGCCGGCACCACGTAGCTGCCGGCGTCGCTGAGCAGTTCGGCGATGCGGGCAGCCACGCCTGCTTCGGGAAGGACGGTGACCCCTGCCTTGTAGTCTTCGAGGCGGTCCACCAGCAGGGAAATGCGTTCCTCCTCCGGGGCATCCACGGCCGTGCGGTAGTTCCGCGGCACCTCGGGGGCCGAGGGTCCGTCACTGAGGGCACTGCGCAGCCGTTCCAGGATCTCTTCGCGTGCGCTCATGCCTGCTTCTCCCCCTGTGCTGCGTCCGCTGACGGAGCTTCGTGTTCTTTCGCCCACCAGTCACGGAAGGACTGCGACGGCGGTGCAGGGATGTCCCTGCTTTGGGTCCAGCCGGCGGCGATGCCGGGCAGTTTGGTGATTTTTTGCTTCCTGCCGGCGGCCAGTTTGCCCAGCGGCAGGCCCTTTTCCAGCAGGCCCAGGTTCCGCCCGCGGGAAAACGCCCAGGAGGCGCCCTTCATGAGCAGGTCCATCTGGGTGGGGAGCTTTGTGGTTCCCCGCTTGCTCTCCACATCCACTGAGCGCAGGTGAACCAGGATCTCCGGAATGTTGATCTTCACCGGGCAGGCGTCGTAACAGGCGCCGCACAGCGACGAAGCATAAGGCAGCGAGTTGTTTTCCTCGGACTTAATGCCGGTCATCAGCGGCGAGAGGATGGCACCGATCGGACCCGGGTAGGTGGAACCGTACGCGTGGCCGCCGGTGCGCTCATATACCGGGCAGACGTTCATGCAGGCACTGCAGCGGATGCAGTGCAGTGCCGAGCGTCCCATCTCATCCGCCAGCGCAGCACTGCGCCCGTTGTCCACCAGGACCAGGTGCACGTTCTGCGGTCCGTCGCCCTCGGTGACGCCGGTCCAGAGTGAGGTATAGGGATTCATCCGCTCGCCGGTGGAGGACCGCGGCAGCAGCTGCATAAAGACTTCCAGGTCCTGCCACGTCGGAAGCAGCTTCTCCACGCCCATTACGGTGATCAGCGTTTCCGGCAGCGTCAGGCACATGCGCCCGTTGCCTTCGGATTCGACGACGGCGAGCGTCCCGGCGTCGGCAATGGCGAAGTTGGCGCCGGAAACTGCCACCTTGGCGGAGAGGAACTTCCGGCGCAGGTGGGACCGCGCCGCCTCAGCCAGCTTGGCCGGCTCGTTGGTGAGCTCCGGGTCGACTCCGGGCATTTCGCGCAGGAAGATGTCCCGCACCTGGGTGCGGTTCTTGTGGATGGCCGGGACCAGGATGTGGCTGGGCTTGTCATGGTCGAGCTGGACAATCAGTTCCGCGAGGTCGGTCTCGTACGCGGCGATGCCCTGCTCTTCGAGGTATTCGTTCAGGCCGATTTCCTGCGTGGCCATGGACTTGACCTTCACGACCTCGTCCACGCCCTCGGCACGGATCAGGTCGCGGACAATCCGGTTGGCTTCGGCGGCGTCGCGTGCCCAATGGATCACGCCGCCGCGTGCCGTGAAGTTGGCTTCGAACTGCTCCAGCAGTTCGGGCAGCCGGGCCATCACCGTCTCCTTCACGGCACTGCCGGCGCTGCGCAGTTCCTCCCAGTCCGGCAGTTCCCCCACAACCCGCAGCCGCTTGTCCCGGATGGTGTGGGTGGCGTGGCCCAGATTGGCGCGGAGCTGTTCGTTGGCCAGTTCCCTCCGGGCCGCCGAGGGGAAGGATTCGACGGCGTTCAGGTTCCCCCGGCCGTAGGCGGGAAGCGTGGGCATGCCCAGGTAGGTGCTCATCGTGCAGCCTTTCCGCTGACCAGGACGTCGCCGGTGACGGATATCGGATTCTCCCGGGTACTGGCCAGGATTTCGGCGAAGTGCAGGGTGGTCACATCGCTGCCTTCGCGGGAAAGCCCGCCGCCGATGTGCAGCAGGCAGGACGCGTCGCCGCCGGAACAGAGCGAGGCGCCGGTGGCCTTGATGTTGGCGGCCTTGTCCGCGAGCATCGCCGAGGAGACATCGGCATTCTTCAGCGAGAACGTTCCGCCGAAACCGCAGCACTGGTCAGCCTGGGGAAGCTCCGCCACCTCGATTCCGCCGACGCTGGAGAGCAGGTTCAGCTGGCGGTCGCCCAGGCGCAGCAGGCGCATGCCGTGGCAGCTGGGGTGGTAGGTGACGGTGTGCGGGAACCAGGAGCCTAGCTGCTCGGCCGCGTTGGTGACGCCCAGGACGTCGGTCAGCAGCTCGGAGAGTTCGTAGGTCTTGGCTCCAACGGCCTCGGCCCGGGCCTCAAGTTCCTTGTCCCCGGCCGAACGGGCGACCATCGGATGCTGGTGCTTCACGGATCCGACGCAGGAGCCTGAAGGCGCGACGGCGACGTCGTAGTTCGCGGGGTCGAAGGCCGCCACATGGTTGCGGACCACGGGCACGGCCTCGGGCAGGTAGCCGGAGTTGACGTGCATCTGGCCGCAGCAGGCCTGACCGGCAGGGAACACGACCTCGTGGCCCAACCGCTCAAGGATGGCGACGGTGGCCCGTGCTGTCCGCGGATACATGGCATCGACGATGCAGGTGGCGAATAGTGCGATTCTCATGGCTGCCTCTCGACGGGAAAACCCCGGGGTCGTGTGGTCTGACCATAGTAGATCACGTTGTCCCCGACACATCCAGAGACCCTACCCCCAACCGGTGACTGCGATCACAGGTAGGCCGGCAAAATGGGGTAAGCTTCCTTGGTCTGACCATAGTGGTCTGACCACCCCGTCCCCATTCGTCCAGCCCGGAGGTCCCCCGTGGATCACTTCACCGCCACCACCGATCCGGTATTCGGCAGCGTTGCCGTTTCCGCCATCGTGGCGCTCATCCCCCTGCTCACCTTCTTCGTCCTTCTGGCGTTTCTGAAAGTCAAGGCGCACTTTGCCGGCGGCATCTCGCTGCTCGTGGCCATCGCCGTCGCGATTTGGGCGTTCAAGATGCCTGCCGGACTGGCGCTGCTCTCCGCGACGCAGGGCGCCGTCTTCGGCGCGTTCCCGGTGGTCTGGATCGTCATCATGGCCATCTGGCTGTACCAGATCACTGTGGTCAGCGGACGGTTTGAGGACCTGCGCAGGGTTTTTGACGCGATCGGCGGCGGCGACGTCCGTATCCAGGCGATCCTGGTGGCGTTCTGCTTCGGCGGACTCCTTGAGGCCCTGGCCGGCTTCGGCGCCCCGGTGGCCATCACCGCAACCATGCTCGTGGCGCTCGGCCTGAAGCCGATGAAGGCAGCGGCAGCTGTCCTGGTGGCCAACACCGCTCCGGTTGCCTTCGGCGCCATGGCCATCCCGATCACCACGGCAGCCAACCTCACCGGACTCGATGCGGACCACCTGGGCGCCGTCGTCGGCCGCCAGGCTCCGCTGCTGGCTGTCATTGTCCCGCTGATCCTCATCTTCATCCTGGACGGCTTCCGCGGCATCAAGGAAACCTGGCCGGCTGCCCTCGTCACAGGCGTCGCCTTCGCCGGCGCGCAGGTGCTGTGCTCCACGTTCTTCTCCTACGAACTCACCGACATCGTGGCCGCGCTTGCCGGCCTGGGTGCCGCCGTCGTCTTCCTGCGTTTCTGGCAGCCGCGCGGCATCGAAGGTGCGCGTGTTCGCATGGGTCTTTCGGAAATGGCCGTCGCCGGCAACCGGAAGCCCGGCTCGGCCGGCGGTTCCGTTGCCGTCCGCGACGAAAACTCGCTGACCGCATCCCGCACCTGGCTGGCACTGTTCCCGTACTTCCTGGTGATCATCATCTTCGGCATCGCCAAGCTGTGGAAGATCGGTGTGGACATCCCCGCCTTCCTTGCCTCCACGGACATCAAGGTCCCGTGGCCGATCCTGCACGAACGGCTGGTAGATGCAGCCGGTGAACCCGTGTCCTCGACCATCTACACGTTCAACTGGCTGTCCACCCCGGGCACGCTGCTGCTCATCACGGGCCTGGTCGTCTCCTTCGTCTACTCCAAGTACGACGACGGCGGCCGCTACCGGATGACCGTAGGCAACGGCATAGCGGAAATCGGCCGGACCGTCTGGAACATGCGCTGGGCCGGACTGACCATCCTTTCGGTCCTGTCCCTGGCCTACGTCATGAATTTCTCCGGGCAGACCGTGTCAATCGGCACCTGGCTGGCCGGCACCGGCGCATTCTTCGCTTTCCTCTCCCCCGTGCTGGGCTGGGTGGGCACCGCAGTAACGGGTTCGGACACCTCCGCCAACGCACTCTTCGCCCGGCTGCAGCAGACCGCCGGCCTCGAAGCCGGCATCGATCCGAACCTCCTGGTGGCTGCCAACACCACCGGCGGCGTCGTCGGCAAGCTGATCAGCCCGCAGAACCTGGCGATCGCCGTGACCGCCGTGAAGCTGGACGGCCAGGAATCGGTACTCCTGCGCAAGGTGGTCGGCTGGAGCGTTGCACTGCTGCTGGTGCTGTGCACCGTGGTCTTCCTGCAGTCCACGCCGGTGCTCGGCTGGATGCTGCCGTAGGAACCGGTCCCGCTTAAATGCGCTGGGAGGCGTGCCGTTGCAGGCACGCCTCCCAGCGCGTTAAAGGGGGCCAAAAACCACCCGCCGCGCCCTTTGCGCAGGCACCCTTGTCCGGGCCCATGGGCATGCAAGGATATTGACGTGACTGTTACGGATTCCAGCCCCCTGCCGCCCCGCCGCAGCTACGACCTGCTGCTGGAGAACATCGAAGCGGACCTGCGCTCGGGTGCCATCAAGCTCGGCGACCAGCTTCCCGGGGAACGCACCCTCGCAGAGACCTACGGCATTTCCCGGGCCTCCGTTCGGGAAGGCATCCGGATCCTGGACGCCATGGGCGTGCTGCGCAGCTCCTCCGGGTCCGGCCCGAAGTCAGGCGCCATCATCGTTTCCGAACCCTCCGCCGGGCTTTCCTCCGCACTGCGCCTGCACATGGCCAGCAGCCGGCTTTCGGTGGCGGACATTGTGGAGACCCGGGTGCTGCTGGAGACCTGGGCCGCCCAGGCCGCCGCCACTTCCCCGGATACTCCGGAAAAACAGGAAGCACTGGCACGGGCCGGGTCCCTGCTGGAGGCCATGGACCGCCCGGACCTGGACCGGGACACCTTCCACACCCTGGACGCCCGGTTCCATGTTGAGCTCAGCTCGCTGGCCGGCAACTCAGTCATCGAGACCATGATGGACTCGCTTAGCGGCGCCATCCGCGGCTATGTCAAAGAAGCGATGGACAACTTCGACGACTGGCCGCGCATCCTCACAGCCCTGCGGCAACAGCACCACGGTATATTCGACGCCGTCGCCGGCCGGAACGGTGCGCTGGCCGCTGACAGGCTGCGTGAGCACATCACGTGGTTCTACGCCCAAATCCCGGCGGCGGAGGGCCAGGCCCGGAACCCCGGGTAACCTGGAGACGGCCTTCGCGGTCCTAGGGGGGACCCTCCCCGAAAAACCGGGGGAAAACCCCATGGCTACGCACGTTTCGACGTAGCAAGCTGGAGCCATGACCAACACCTATCTCCCAGAACCCGGCGCCGCAGCTCAGCCGCTGGCAACTGCTGCGGACCCGGCGTCTATCCGCCGCCCGGCGTTTTTCCGCAGCACCACCTGGCGCGCGTTTGGCTATCACGCCATTACCCTCCTGCTGGCTCCCCTGGCGCTGGCCTACGCGGTAAGCACCGTGGTGCTGGGGTCCACCCTGCTTGTCACGGTCGTAGGGCTGATCGTCACGGCGGCGATGGTCGTCGCAGCGCGGTACTGGGGAACGGTCAACCGGTCCCTCACCTCAGCCCTGCTGCACCGGAACATCGAAGCCCCGCCGCCGTTCACTCCCCGTCCGGGGTTCTTCGGCTATCTGCGCTCGGGCCTTGCTGACACCGCCGGATGGAGGGCGGTGGCGCACATGGCCGTCAGCTTCGTGACCGCCACCACCGCAGCAATACTCAGCATCACCTTCCTCGTCACAGGGCTGGGCTGCATGACCCACTGGTACTGGTCGCAGTGGCTTCCGCCCATGCAGGCCTCGGACGGTACCTGGCACCGCGGCACCATGATCGCCCCCGACGTGTTCCTGGATGGATTCTGGTGGCAGGCTGCCTACGCAGCGGTCGGCGTCCTCATGACCTTCGTCCTCTGGCCCGCCGTCAACAACGGTTCCGCCCGGCTGCAGGCAGCCCTCTCAGCTGCCCTGCTTGGCCCCACGGCAGCCCAGCGCCGGGTGCAGGACCTGGAGGCCAGCCGAAGCAGCTCAGTCAACACCGCCGATGCGCGGCTGGCCCAGATCGAGCGCGACCTCCATGACGGTACCCAGGCGCAGCTGGTAGCGATCGCCATGAAACTCGGAGATGCCAAGGAACGCCTCGCCTCCGCTGAAGCCGCCGCCGACCTGCAGCATCTGCTGGACAGCGCCCACGGTACGGCCAAGGACGCCCTCGCGGACCTGCGCGGAATCGCCCGCGGCATCCGGCCGGCGGTCCTGAGCGACGGACTCGATGCAGCACTGGAATCCCTGGCTGCCACAGCACCCGTCCCCGTGGAACTGACCTACCGGCTGACGGTCCGTCCGTCCCCGGCAGTTGAAGCGATCGCCTACTACTGTGCCGCGGAACTGGTGACCAACGCCGTGAAGCATTCGCGCGGGACACAGCTGCGCATCTGCGTGGCCGGCGAGGATAGCCACCTCCTCCTTGAGGTCGTGGATGACGGAGTGGGCGGCGCCAACCCCGAAGCAGGCACCGGACTGGCCGGACTCGCAGAACGGGTACGGACCGTCGACGGCGCCCTGGCCGTCTCTTCGCCGCTGGGCGGGCCCACCACCGTCACGGTCCGGCTTCCACTCTCGTGACGGCTCCCCCGGCAACGTCCCCCGGGACGGTTCCCGAGCACGGAACCATGGTGCAAGCTTCAGGAATGAAGATTGCGATAGCCGAGGATTCGGCGCTGCTGCGCGAAGGCCTGGTGGAACTGCTCAGCGGGCGGGGTCATCAGGTTCTCGCCGCTGCCGGCAACGCGGAGGATTTGTTCGCTGCACTGGAAACCGCGGAGCCCGACGTCGTGATCCTGGACAACCGCATGCCGCCCACCCACACCAGCGAAGGGATCCGCGCTGCGCTGCTGCTCCGCGAAACCCGCCCGGAAATCGGCGTCCTGCTGCTTTCCCAGTACGTGGAGACGCGCTATGCCACGCAGCTTTTCGCCGGCCAGCCCAGCGGCACCGGTTACCTGCTGAAGGACCGGGTGGCCGACGTCGGCGCTTTCCTCCAGGCCCTGGAACGCATCCGTGCCGGCGAAACCGTGCTGGATCCCGAGGTGGTCCGGGCGCTGATGGGGGCCGGGAAACCCGCCGGACTTGCTTCGCTGACGCCCCGGGAACAGGAAGTGCTGGAGCTGATGGCCCAGGGACGGACAAATGCCGGCATCTGTGCTGAACTGTTCCTCTCCGCCGGAGCGGTGGAGAAGCACATCACTTCGATTTTCGGCAAGCTGGACCTGCTTCCCGCAGCTGCGGACCACCGGCGGGTCCTGGCCGTGCTGCACTATCTCGAGGCCGCACCGCCCGGTGTGGCCTGACCATTTCGCCGAAGGCGTCCCGCGGGCCTAGATTTGATCCGGGAACACCTTCGTATCCCGCCGATGTCATGGATCAGGATCGTATGTCAGCCACAGCAGAGTCATCCGCCACCGCAATCAGTGCCCTTGGTACCGCCGGTATCAGCACACGGGAAATCGACCGCCGGAAAATGGCGCACGATGCCTCGCACTACCTGCTCATTCCGCAGGCCGTTGCCACGCCGTCGACCACCGCCGAAGTGGCCCAGTTGATGCGCCGCAGCCGCGAACTGGGCATCCCGGCGACCTTCCGGTCCGGCGGCACCTCGCTCTCCGGCCAGGGGGTCAGCGACAGCCTCCTGATTGACACGCGGCACCATTTCCGGGACATCGAAGTGCTCGACGGCGGTGCACGCGTCCGCGTGGCACCCGGTGCTACGGTGCGGGCCGTCAACTCCCGCCTGGCTGCACACGGCCGCAAGCTGGGACCGGACCCCGCCAGCGAGATCGCCTGCACCATCGGCGGCGTGGTGGCCAACAACTCTTCCGGCATGGCCTGCGGCACCGAGTTCAACACCTACCGGACCCTGGAATCGATGGTCCTGGTCCTGGCCAGCGGCACCGTGCTGGACACCGGGGCTCCGGACGCTGAAGAGAAGCTCCGCACCCTGGAACCGGAACTTTTCGAGGGCCTGCTGCGGCTGCGCGGACGCATCGTGGCGAACCCGGATTCCGTCGCGACCATCACCCGGCTGTTCTCGATGAAGAACACCATGGGCTACGGCCTGAACTCCTTCCTGGACTATGAGAACCCCGCGGACATCCTCGCGCACCTCATGATCGGCAGCGAGGGCACCCTGGGCTTCGTCGCCCAGGCGACGTTCCGGACCATTCCGGCGCTGCCGAAGGTCGCCACGGGCCTGATGTTCTTCGAATCGCTCGACGCCGCTGCCACCGCCCTGCCCGAACTCACCGCCACCGGGCTGGCCACGGTGGAACTGATGGACGCCACGTCCCTGCGTGTCGCCCAGCTCGCGGCCGACGCGCCGGCCGAGCTGCGGGGCCTGGCTGTCCAGGACCATGCCGCGCTGCTGGTGGAACATCAGGCCGCCAGTGTCGAAGAGCTCGAAGCCAAGCGTGAGGCATCGCGTCCGCTCTTCGAGTCGCTGCGCCTGGCCGCACCGTTCGCCATGACCACCAACGCCCGTGACCGTGCGGGGATGTGGCACCTGCGCAAGGGCCTGTACACGACTGTTGCCGGGGCCCGGCCGTCCGGAACCAACGCCCTGCTGGAAGACATCGTTGTTCCCGTGCCGTCGCTGGCGCGGACGTGCGCCGAGCTGCACGTCCTCTTCTCGGACCACCATTACAAGGATTCGGTCATCTTTGGGCACGCCAAGGACGGCAACATCCACTTCATGCTGAACGAGAACTTCAGCGACCCGGCGGAGCTGGCCCGTTACGAGGCGTTCACCGAGGAAATGGTGGACCTGGTGCTGGGCGAAGGCGGCTCGCTGAAAGCCGAACACGGTACCGGCCGGATCATGGCACCCTACGTCCGCCGGCAGTACGGCGACGAACTTTACGAGATAATGTGCGAGGTTAAACGGCTTATCGACCCGCCCAACCTGCTCAACCCCGGAGTCCTGATCAACGAGGATCCGCGCTCCTATGTGGAGAACCTGAAGATCGCCCCCACGGTTGAGCCCGAAGTGGACCGCTGCGTCGAGTGCGGGTACTGCGAGCCGGTGTGCCCCAGCAAGGACCTGACCACCACGCCGCGCCAGCGGATCGTGCTGCGCCGCGAGATCGCCGACGCCGAGGCCCGCGGAGACTCCGTCCTGGCGGCGACCCTGCGTGCAGACTACGACTACGACGCCGTGCAGACCTGCGCGGTGGACGGCATGTGCGGCACGGCCTGCCCGGTGCTTATCAATACCGGTGACCTGGTCCGCCGGCTGCGCGCGGAAAACACCAACCCCGTGGCCGACGCCGGCTGGAAGGCTGCCGCCGGGCGCTGGGGCGCCATGACGTCAGTGGGCGGAAAGGCCCTGACGTTCGCCAAGGCCGTCCCCTCGCCGCTGCCCAAGCTGGCCACCGCCGTCGGCCGTGCGCTCCTCGGAGCGGACAACATCCAGTCCTACGAAACAGTCCTGCCCGCCGGCGGAACCCGCCGCACCCCGCGTGAAGACCCGGATGCAGTAGCCGTCTTCTTCCCAGCCTGCATCGGTACGATGTTCGGCCCGGCTTCCGGCGGGGAAGGCTCTGCCCCGGCGTTCCTGGAACTGTGTGACCGTGCCGGCGTCGGGGTCCGCATTCCCAAGGGCATCGAGAACCTCTGCTGCGGAACGCCCTGGAAGTCCAAGGGCTTCACATCCGGCTATGAGGTGATGACGGAAAAGGTCCTTGCGAACCTGTGGGTTGCCACCGGCGGCGGAGAACTGCCGGTGGTGTGCGACGCCGCCTCCTGCACGGAGGGCCTGGACACCATGAAGCGGCTCGCCGGTGAAAGCCCCGTCTACCCCGGCCTGCGGTTTGTGGATTCCGTGGACTTTGTCCGGGACACCGTCCTGCCGCGGCTGGAAGTGACCCGGAAACTCGGCTCACTGGCGCTGCACCCCACCTGCTCCTCCACCCAGCTCGGTGCCAATGACGCACTGACGCAGATTGCCGGGGCCATCAGTTCCGAGGTGTTCGTTCCGCCGAGCTGGGGCTGCTGCGCCTTTGCCGGTGACCGCGGCCTGCTGCACCCCGAGCTGACCGCCTCCGCCACACAAAAGCAGGCTGCGGAAATCAACTCACGGACCTTCGACGGCTATGCCTCGGTGAACCGCACGTGCGAGATCGGCATGAGCAAGGCGACGGGCCAGACATACCGCCACATCCTGGAGTACCTGGCGGAAGCGACGCGCTGACCGGCAGCCTGCCGAACCGGCCCTCAATCAACCCAAAGGGGCAGCACGGGCTGGGGCCAGCCCGTGCTGCCCGAGTCTTGGGCCGGTATCTGGAGCCTAGACCGACGCTGCCTTCCGCCATCCGCCGTCCTTGTATTCCTTACGAACCACTTCGGAGTAGGGCACCGGGCTGACGTCCACTCCAACCTGGTACTGGCGGTGAGGCTCGACGGAGGATTTTCCGGTGCCACCATCGGGTTCGCCCCAAACCACTTTCAGCCGGGATCCGATCTCCACATCAGGATTGATGATCGCCAGCGAAAGGGGCCGTTTTTCGTTCCAGCTGTAGCCGGTAAACATCGAGACACCCACTATTTCGCCCGATTCATCCATCACGGAGTCGAAGTTCGAGGCCCCGTAGTTCGCATTGGGCAGGTCGAAGAACTTGTAGGGCAGCTCATCCTTTTGATACATGGATGCATGGATCGTCGCCACGTCATCGCCGTCCCAGGCCAGGGTGACCTTCTTCCGCTGCGCCTGAGGGTCCATTGACTCCAGGGCTTCCCGTCCGATGAAGTCATGGTCGTATTTTATGAATGACCCGTACCCCAGTTCCCAGGGAGTGGTGTAATAACCCTCAATGGAATCCGGCACATAGGAACCGGCGATCGCGGAATTCGCCTCATAGCTGTCGGCGCCGAGCCACTGACGGTAGTCAGCCAGTTTTTCGCCGCTGTAGATGCCGGGCAAAGGGGAAGGGATCCACCCCGATTCCAGGGTGTTGCACGAGTATGCCCGGGACCCGGCCGCTTCCAGCCCGAACTCTGCGCCTGCCTCCAGGATGGCTTCCCGGATCCGGTCGTAGTCCTCATACGGTCCCCAAAGCTCCAGGCCGGGCGCCCCGGCCATTCCGTGGCGCAGAGTCCGCACCCGGGTTCCGCCCACGAACATGTAGGACATGTTGAAGAATTTGAGCTGCTCCAGCGGGCCACCGTTGACCTTCTCGATGACGTCCCATGCACGCGGTCCCTGAATCTGCAGACGCCAGTATTCGCGGGTAACCGCCTTGCCCATGGGCCGTGACGGTGAGCGTCGGTCAGTTTTCAGTTCGACGTCGTAACCACCCTTTTCAGCGTTGTACAGCAGCCAGTTTGCTGCCGGAGAACGGCCGACATACACGAATTCCTGCTCGGCTTCCCTGAAGAGAATTCCATCGCCGATAACGTGCCCGTACGGTGTGACCGGAACGTATTGCTTTGCCTTGTTTACCGGGAAGTTGGCTGTCGAGTTGATCGCTGTGTCAGATATCAGCTGCTGTGCGCCCGGACCGGAGATGAACAGGTTATCCATGTGATGGGACTGGTCGAACAGAACTGCCGATTCGCGCCAGGCCCTGACCTCATTGCGCCAGTTGGTGAATTCGGCTGCCACAACCGGATAGACGTAGGCCCCGACCTGAACGTTTCGCAGGTGCTCCACTACATTTCCGGACGCGTCCAGTACCTCCTGCAGGGAAGTGTGGGTCATCTTGGGTTTCCTTTCGTTGTAAGTGTTTAGAAGACGATCGTCACGTTGCCGTCGCGTATGACCCGGTCTTCACAATGTGCTTCCACCGCAGTTGAGAGCACCCGGCGCTCGACGTCGGCTCCGCGGCGCTGCAGGTCAGTGACGGACTCGCGGTGGCTGACGTTGATGACGTCCTGGCTGATGATCGGCCCTTCATCCAAGTCCTTCGTCACGTAGTGGGCAGTTGCGCCGATGAGTTTCACTCCCCGCTCCTTGGCTTTGCGGTAGGGACCTGCACCGATGAAGGCCGGAAGGAAGGAATGGTGGATGTTAATGATGGGAACACCGGCCTGCTCAATAAAACCCTCGGTAATGATCTGCATGTAGCGCGCCAGGACAATCAGGTCCACGTTTCCCTGCACGAGTTCCAGCTCCCGTGCTTCTGCTTCCGTCCGCCTGGATCTGTCAGCCGGAATGTAGAAGTAGGGAATGCCAAACGCCCGCACGTCTTCGCTTAGGTCAGGGTGGTTTGAGACCACCATTGTGATGTTGACCGGAAGCTCGCCGCGGCGCTGGCGCCACAGCAGATCCAACAGGCAGTGGTCCGACTTGGAAACGAACACTGCCACCCGTTTCTGCTTCCTGGCCTCGATTAGCTCCCATTCCAGGCCGAAGTTGGCAAGACGCGTACCGAGCGCTCCGCGAAGGTCCTCGATGACCGCGGAGAGGTTCGGCAGTGTGAAGACCGTTCGCTGAAAGAAGCGGCCCCCCGCCGGATCCGATGTGTGCTGGTCCAGGGAGACGATGTTGGCGCCGAAGCGTGCGAGTTCATCGGTGGTGGCGGCCACGATGCCTGATTGATCTGTCCCCTTGAGCACCAGCCGGGCAACGTTGTCCTGGCCCGGGTCCGCTGCCGGTGGCCTCTGCGGGAGGTTTGCGGTGGATGTTTCCACTGATACTCCTATCGATTAGCCGTGAGCCTGTTTGAGCATGCCCTGCCGCCAGGCTTCGGTCTGAGCCAGGTCGTTGAACGTGAAAATGTGGAAGCCCTTGATCGCAGCATCGCTGGCCGGCAGGGCCTGGACCAGTCCCCGGATCAGCTGGGTCGGTTCGTAGCCCGACGGGCTGAAAAAGCGCCAGAACATGTTCTGCTGCTTCTTGAGGAAGTTGGCTGACTGCCCCAGCCCGAGCCCGGCAGAGACCCTGAGGAGTTTCTGCCGGCTGACAGGGCCTGGCATTCCGGCGTAAACCGGCAACGACACCCCTTCCCGGCCAATTTTTTCCCCCCATTCCAGGAAGGTCTTCGGGTCAAAACAGATTTGCGTCAGCACGCGGGTCGCCAAGGGTGCCTTCTCCCGGAGGGCGCTGTTCATGACGTCGCGGCTGAAGGAGGAGTGCCCCTCGGGGTATCCTCCGATGCCTACGTCCGTGAAGTGGTGCCCGCGCCGGGTCAGGGCTGTTAGCAGGCTGTAAGCGTCCGGGAAATCACCTGCTGCTTCTTCCGCGTCGCCGCCGATCACGAACACCCGATCAATCTCGGCTGCTTCGAGCCGGCGGACCACTGCGTCCAGTTCATCAGCATCCCGCACCAGCCGGGCTGGAAGGTGGGGTGCAACGGAATAGCCCCGTCCGCGGAGGTACACCGCGGTTTCCAGAGTGGGTTCGAGTCCCTTACCGCCGGTTGCCGTTATGGTCAGCGGGATGCTCACGGGCACCTCGGCCAGGACCTTCTCCTTCGCTGTTTTGAAGGGCATGATCTCGTAACCGATATTGTCCAGCAGCGACGCAAGTGTGTTCCGCTGATCGTCCGTTGCTGCCAACAGCCGCGGTGCCATGTGTCCTCCTAGACGATGGTCCCCGGTCCCGGGGAGCCAGACGGTTTCACTCTAGGGCCGGCATTCGTGCTGTCCGTAAGGTAAGTGTCCCTACTATCCCCGCGACATTTGTCTCGGGAGACGCCTGTCCTTCAGAACGTAGGTGCGGTCAGTCCCACGTTGACGGCCAGCAGCGCAGCCTGGGTCCTGGAAGAGAGGTTGAGCTTGCCCAGCACGTTGGAGACATGGGTCCGCGCCGTGCGCTCACTGATCTGCAGTTCCTTGGCAATCTCCCGGTTGGACTTTCCGGTTCCCACGAGTTGAAGCACGGTCCGCTCGCGTTCAGTCAGGGAGGAGACCCCAACCCCCGGAGAGCTCATGATCTGCGTGAACTTCCTGGCCATGGTCGTATCGATGAACACTTCGTCCCGCGCCGCGGCACGGATAGCCGCTGCTACTTCCTGTGCCCCCGCATCCTTGAGCAGATAGCCGGAGGCACCAAGCTGCATCACCATGTTCATTCGTTCGGTCTCACCAAAGCTCGTCAGGACGACGACCTTGACTTCCGGGTATTTACGCCGGATTTCGCGCAGTGCCGTGGTTCCGTCCATCCTCGGCATCATGAGGTCCAGAAGGACGACGTCGGGCAGCCCACCGTAGACCGCAAGCGCTGCCAGCTGCTCCAGCGCGTCTTGGCCGTCAACCGCCTGTCCGACCGCCACGATGTCCTCAAGGACATCGATGTACGCGGAAATGCCGTGCCGGGCAACCGCATGATCATCGACAATCAGGACTTTCAGCGTGCCTGGGGCGGTTGAGGTCATCAGTTCTCTCCTGGAAGCCGGGTGTTAACGAGGTAAGGAACGTCGGCTCGGACCACAGTGCCGGCTCCGCCGAATTTGAGGCTCACGGTGAATTTTCCGTGCCAGCGCTCGATGCGCTGCCGCATGAAGGACAGACCATGTTCGTCCTGCTCCGCTGCGGACAGGGCGGACTCCTCCACGCTTGACGCGCCTCCGTTGTCTCGGACCACCAACAGGATGCGCCCGTCCTCCACGGAGCAGCTAATGCTGATGAGGTCGGCAGGCGAGTGCTTGACGGCATTGTGCACAGCCTCAGCGGCTACGTAGTAGAGGTCTTCACCCAGCTCGTCATCCAGGCGTCCGAGGGCCGCATCGAGGTGCAGGTCGAATCGCACCCCGGTTTGCCGGTGGGTGGCGGCGGCAAGCCGGGACAAGGCCCCGCGAAGCCCCACACCTTCGATGGCGCTGGGCCGCAGCTGGGCTACGAGGCCGCGCAGGTCCTTCAACACGGAACCCGTGATCCCTTCCAGCTCCGCCGCGATCGTCTGGATCCGTTGATTGTCCTGCCCGTGGGGTGCGGCTGCCAGAATACTGAGCGTCTGGCTCAGCATGCCCATCGAGAAAATCTGCTGGACGACGGAATCGTGGAGGTCACGGGCCAGCCGCTGCCGTTCCTCGCGATGGGCTGCACTGCGTTCTTCTTCAAGCAGTGAAGCGTAGTCGATGGCCAGCGCTGCCTGTTCTGCCATGGAGGCGAGGAATTCCATGGCTTCCCCGTCGACTTCCTGTCCGGGTTTCAGGAAGACATTGAGGACGCCGATGGTGTTATCCCGAACCTTGATCGGCAGGGATGCGAAGGCATCCCACTCCGGATAGCGATGGAATTCGTGCAGCGGTTTCCACGCCGGGTTAGACATCACGGCAGCGTAGCGGTGTGGAATCACCACCGGAGCGGCAGATTCCAGGGAGTCGAGCATCCTTAGGTCCGCTCCCAGGCGCTGGCATTCCATGAGGAGCGAGAAGAAAGAGCTGCTTCGGGACGCCGGGAACCCTGCCATGCCCAGCATGTGGAGCTTGTCGCCGGAGTGCTCATTTGTAAGTACCTGCACTCCGGCCAGGCCATCCGCCTGCAGGATCTCATGGGCCAGGGCGTTGAGCGTTGCAGGCAGGGACCGTTCGGAAGCCACCCGCGCGGCGGTCCGGGCTACTGCGGCGGCACGCCGCTCCCGCTGCCGGCGAGCGGTCACATCGTAGAACGCAACGGCGAATTTCCCTTCGGACGGCCGGTGACGGTATGCAAGCTCTACGGGATTGCCGCCGGCTTCGATCCAGGCTGTGCTCCATGCGGTGCCGGGCGCAGAGCCGTCATTACTCAGCGTGCCTCGGGATAGCAGGCCCTGAAACGTTTCCAAACCATCATCCTGGCCGAGGATATCCATGGCCGTGGTGTTGGCCTTCAGTATCCGTCCGTCGTCATCGACGTGCGCCAGACCCACCGGCCAGTCATCCCATTCGCTGAACGGCACGTTTCTCCTTCTTAGCCTCTGCCCTCCAATGCGTCCCCCACTGTGACCTGCGTCGCATTGACGCCAGCGTACTCCTTCCGTTCCGGGACAAACCTGGAGGCACACCGGGATTGAGCAGGCGAAGTGCCTGGCGGCTGCAGTCCGTCAGCCGTCCACGTACTCGATCCCCAGTTCCTTCAGTTTCGGCCGCAGGTTGTACAGGTCCAGGCCCAGCACCCCGGCTTTGAACTGTTCGCGCTTTTCAGCCTCCAGGTCCTCGCGCTGCTGCGCTTTACGGGCAGCTTCCTTTGCCTCGCCCTGGGGCACAACCAGGACACCGTCGTCGTCGGCCAGCACCGCATCGCCGGGCAGGACGCTAACGCCGGGGAGCATTATCGGGACGTTGATTGACCCCGGATTCAGCTTGTTGGTGCCCTGTGCGTGGACTGCTTTTGACCACACCGGGAATCCCATTGCTGTCAGGTCGGCTACGTCGCGAACGCCGGCGTTGATGATCAGTCCCAGCGCGCCGCGGGCCTTGAGAGCGGTGGCAAACAGATCGCCGAACATTCCGTCGGTGGACGGGGATGTTGTAGTCACCACGAGGACATCCCCTGCGCCGCATTGTTCTATGGCCGCGTGGATCATGAGGTTGTCGCCGGGATGACTCAGCACTGTCACGGCCCGGCCGGCAATCCGGGTGCCGGGGTAGATTGGCCGAAGCACAGGTTCTGCCAGCCCCCGCCTTCCCATCGCTTCGTGAACCGTCGAGACTCCCAGCCGCTGGAAGGTGGCCAGCACATCCGGGTCCGGTCCCGCCGTCGTACGTACTATCTTGTAGCTCATACCAGTTCCCTTCCAACCTGTTTTGCCATCGTCGCTGCGAAGACGTCCTGGCCCAGTTCATTGGCCAGGACGCGGGTCAGGCCGAGGAGCGCACCCTTGGAGCCTGCAGCCGCCCGATTCCTGCCGACCTCACTGTTCCTGGGGATGGGTAGCCAGCGGCTCAATCCTGACATCCATCCAGGGGAACTGCGGCAACGAGGAAAGCGCATCGTGGAGTTCCGTGGCGTCCGCCGCCTCCCAGAGGCCGACGACGCCGCGGCGTCCCGGAATCCTCCAAAGCCGCTTCAGTACCCCGCTCCCGCGCAGTTCCGTGGCCCTGGCCCGTTCCCGGACCAAGAGGTCCGCCACCTGTTCCTCGCTGAACGAATCCGGCAACGCTGTTTCAAACCGCACTAAAAACTCCATGACTGCCTTACCTCTCTTCCGGGCCGGCAACGCCGGTCTCAGCCAACAACCTTCAGCAGGACCGCGGCGAGTTCCTCGGGTGCCGTCACCATCGCCTCATGCCCGCTGTTGACGTCATGCGTCTCCCAGCCGTCCGCAGCCGCCTGTTCGGCGAACGTCCGGAAAACCCGCATCCAATCAACGCATTCGACGAAAACGCCCGGCACATCCCGGTAGGCACCGGTGAGGGGCAGCGGATCGGTGTATGTTTTCCACGGATGCGGAGTCAGCCGCGGAAGCAGCCATTCCTTGTCCGCGGGATCGCTGATTCCGAGTTTTTCCAGTGGGCGGGGCGGGATGAGCCAGCCGAACCCCGACTGCTCGACGGATTCGCGATAATGCCGCGCCACGGTTTCGGGAAGCAACTCAATGGCGGGCCGTCCATCACCGATGAATCCGTCCAGGTACACCCGGCGGGCGGTGCGGCCGGACAGCCGATCGGCGGCGCCGGTGATCACCTGACCTGCGTAGCTGTGACCAACCAGCGTGACCTCGTCCAAGTCGTAGGCCTGCACCAGCTGCACCAGGTCTTCGATGTGGGTATCCAGCCCAACGGCCGGGCTCATCAAATGCGACCGGTCCGAAATGCCGGACAGCGTGGGCGTCAGGACCCTGTGCCCCGCTTGTTCCAGCACGGGCACCACCCGCTGCCAGCACCATCCTCCGTGCCAGGCTCCGTGTACCAGGACAATGGTGCTCATGCCGCTCCTCCGTGCCCCGGAACTCCGGACTGTTCCGGGCCGGATTGCTCTCCTGCGTCCGCGGAGGCCTGGTACCGCCCAACCTTCAGCACCGCCATGGCCGCAAAGCTGACCAGGCCCATCAGGAGCAGGTAGACGGCGATCGGCGCGGAGGAATTGAAGGCCGCATAAAGACCCGTCGCGATCAGCGGCATGAATCCTCCGCCAAGGATGGAACCGATCTGGTAGGCGGTTGAGGCGCCGCTGTAGCGGACTTCCGTGGGGAACAGCTCGGCGATCAGGGCAGCCTGCGGCCCTGCCATCAGCGACTGGCCCAGCAGGATCACGGCGAACGCAATAGCAATATTGACCGGGTTTCCCGTGTCCACCAGCCAGAAGAACGGGAAGGCCCACGCGGTGAGCAGCGCGGCACCCCAAAGGAAGACGGGTTTCTGCGCGAACCGGTCCGCAAGCAGCGCTCCAAATGCAATCGTCACCAAATGGCAGACAGCACCGAAGATGATGAGCAGCAGCATGGTGTTCCGCTCCAGCCCCAGCGTTCCGGTTCCGTAGGACAGCATGTAAACCGAGTACAAATATCCGATCGCAGGGGCAGCAATCGAGACAATTCCCGCCAGCAGCACGGTACCTGTGTGATGGCGGAACAGGTCCAGGATCGGCGCCTTCACTTCCCTGTTGTCCCGCTTGACCGCCTTGAACGCCGGCGAGTCTTCGATCCTCAGGCGCATCCACAGGGCGATGAGGATCAGGACCGCGCTGAAGAGGAACGGCACACGCCAGCCCCACGCTTCAAATGCCTTCGGTGCCAGGATATTCGTGACAATCACGAACACGACGTTCGCGCCGATGATGCCGATGGGAAGGCCCATTTGAGGGAAGGAACCATAAAAGGCACGGCGCTTGCTGGGAGAGTATTCCACGGCCATGAGCACGGCTCCACCCCACTCACCGCCCACTCCGATGCCTTGGAGCAGCCGGAGAGTCACCAGCAGGATGGGCGCCCAAATGCCTATTGTTGCGTAGTTCGGCAGCAGTCCGATGGCAACGGTGGCCGCCCCCATCAGCAGCATGGAGAACAACAGCATTGACTTGCGTCCGACCCGGTCGCCGAAGTGCCCCATCAGCAGGCCACCCAGCGGGCGTGCCAGGAAACCGACAGCGAAGGATGCAAACGCAGCGAGTGTTCCGGCCGTAGGGTCATCTGTCGGAAAGAACTGCGGGCCGAAAATCAGGGCGGCTGCCGAACCGTAGATGAAAAAGTCGTACCACTCGATTGCGGTGCCTACCAGGCTGGCTCCAAGCACCTGCCGGCGTTTTTTAGCCGAGGGCAGCGCACTGACCGGAACGGTGGACGCTGGGGTCTGCTCAGCCATTTGCGCCCGCCTCCACCCTGGGGACGCTGCTCGTTTCAGCAGCGAACAGGGCCAGTGCAGCCGCTGTGTTGGACGCCGGAACGTGGTAGGTGTCATGGACACGCCGAAGGTCATCGCCCAGAGCGCCACGCATGATCAGCCACATGATCATCTCGATGCCTTCGGACCCCGCTTCGCGGATGTACTCAGCGCGGGAGATCTGCGCGAGGCTCTGCGGATCTGTTTCAATCTTGGCGAGGAAGTTCCGGTCGAAGTCCTCGTTGATCAGTCCGGCGCGTTCGCCGGAAAGCTGATGGGACATCCCCCCGGTGCCAAAGACGGCAACCTTGATGTCCTCGGGGAAGGAGCGGATTGCTCGTCCCAGTGCCTCGCCAAAATCCAGGCAGCGTTGCGCTGTTGGCTGCGGATAGTGCAGGACGTTTACCAGGATCGGCACCACAGAGCATGGCCAGGCTTCCCCCGGCTCCGGGGTGTACACGGACAGCGGGACGGTGAGGCCGTGGTCGACGTCGAGTTCCTGGAACACGGTCAGATCAAATCCCGCGTCCATCATTTCCACCAGCAGGTGCTCGGAGAGGTCGGGCGCACCCACAACATCGGGGACGCGCCGTGGCCCATAGCCTTCGTCAGCAACCCGGTAATGGTCCGCGGTTCCTATGGCGAACGTGGGAATGATCGACATGTCCAAGGCATTCGCATGGTCGTTGTACACAACAATTGCGACGTCGGGCCGGTGCTCCGCCATCCACTCCCGGGCCGGAGCATAGCCATCAAAAAGGGGTTTCCAGTACTCGTCCGAAGTCTTGCCGTTATCCATGGCTGCCCCGATGGATGGAACGTGCGAAGTTGCCAGCCCCCAAACGATGTCAGCCAAACTTCCGCCCTCCTGATCTCAGCGCTGCGATGAATTCCTCGGTGCTCAGACCGGTAAAAGCGGCACCGAGGTCCTGAACCGATTTGCGGTCGACGGCCGCAAGTTTGATGACATAAAAGATGGAAGCTCCAATGTCCGTCATGGCCTTCCAATTGCGCTCCAGGATTGCCCGTTTCTGTTCCGCATTGAGGTGGTATTCGTCGCAATAAGCGGCCTCGTCGGAGCTGAACCGGTCACGGTTCTTTGCTTCCTTCAGCGAGAACAGCATTTTGTTCAGGGCACGTCCCCGGCTGCTGGACCGGGTGTCATAAATGTGTGTTCCCTCAATGCGCGGGGTGTGGGACGGCACGGTGTCTCCTCCTTTTGCCGTGGTGGTGTTACTCACCGCGAGCCTAGGAGTTGCCGCAGGTCCCGTCATCGGCGCCGCGACGCGTCCGGCACGCGACATTTGTCCTGCCTTGGCGACACCGGCCCGCACGTTCCGGCGATACTCCACTTGGGTGCAGATAGGTTCTGTCCGCTCGAGTGAGGCTTGGAAAGCCTTGCATTCTTACTTTCTTCACCGTATAAAGTAAGAATGTTATCCACCTCACACGCACCAACTGGACGCCGGGAACTGCGCCGGATCCGGGTGGAGTCCGTTGTGGGAGCCCTCCTTTCACAGGGCCCCATCTCCCGCACCGACCTCGCAGCCGCCACCGGCTACAGTCCCTCCACCGTGACTGGAATCGTGCACGAGCTGCAGGAACTGGGCTACCTGCATGAGGTGGGCCAGCGCGAGTCCACCGGTGGACGGCGCCGGACCCTGATGGAAATAGACCGGTCGGCAGTGGTGCTGGTGGTCGCCGAAATCAGCCGCGGCAGCGTCCGTGCCAGCCTTGTGGACCTCGATGCCAGCGTCCTGGAAACCCGCGAATCCGTCTTCGACGCCGAAGATCCGGTGGCATCCACGGCGCGGGCCGTTTCCGAACTCACTGCCGCCGCACCCCGCAGCCCGGCCCGGCTGGTGCTGGCACTGCCCGGAGTAGTCGGAAACGACGGCACTGTCAGCCTGGCCCCCGACTTCGCCGCGGCAAGCGGCTCCGAGCTGGCCGGGGAGCTGAACCGCCGGACCGGCCTAAAGGTGACTCTTGAAAACGACGTCAACCTTGTTGCCCTCGGCGAGCGCAGTGCCGGTGCCGCAGCCGGCGTCGATGACCTGGTGCTGATCCATGTCGCCGAAGGCATCGGTGCCACCATCCTCAGCGGCGGCCGGATCCTTCACGGCGCCACCCGCTCAGCCGGCGAGGTCGGTTTCCTGCCGGTGGCACCCCGCCCGCTCCCCCACGGCAACCGCGGACCCTTCGAAGCAGCCTGGAGCACACCGGCGATCGCTGCCGCCGCCCAGTCAGCAGGGCTCGACGGCGACGGGCCGGTGATCGCGCGGATGTGCGCTGACGAGCGTACCCAGCGGCTGCGCGACGACGTGCTGGACGCCTGGGCCTGGGCCGCCGTCGTCTGCGCCTGCGTCCTGAATCCTGCCCTTGTGGTCTTCTCCGGAGACGCCGTCGACCTCGATGACCCGGCCCGGAGCGCACTGGCCAGCCGGATCCGCGCCGCCGCGCCGTCGGCTCCGAATGTTGCCTTCGCGTCCCTGGGCACCACCGGCATCCTCCACGGTGCCGTGGCCCGGGTCCTGGAAGACCCCTCTGCCCTTATCTCCCCCGCTGATTAGTCCCCCGTTTACCCCGTTCCACCCACACCCTAGGAGAAGTACATGAAACGCACTTTCCGCAAACCGCTCGGCACCGTTGCCGGCGGCCTCGCGCTGATGCTGGCTCTCTCGTCCTGCGGCCTGGACGATTCGTCCGCCGGAGCCGAGGGGTCCGACGGCGGCACCCTCACCATCTACACCGCCCGGGACAAGGGCCTCGCCGAAGCAGTCGTGGCCGACTTCGAGGCAGCCAATCCGGACTACGCCGGCAAGGTGGAGATCCTCACCCTCGGCGCGCAGGAAGCACTGGAACGCATCCGCGCGGAGAAGGCCAACCCGCAGGGTGACATCTGGTGGGGCGGCACCGGCCAGCAGATGAAGCAGGCCGCCGGCGACGACGTCCTTGCCCCCGCCCCGGACGCCGTGATTGACGCCGTTCCCGAGGACCTGCGTGATCCGAACGGCTTGTGGGTCGGCGAAATGCAGCTGGCCGAGGTCATCTTCTACAACCACGACATGCTCAGCGAAGAAGAAGCGCCCAAGGACTGGGACGACCTGGTGGCTCCGGAGATGGCCGACAAACTGGCTATCCGCGACGTCGAGGCCTCCGGAACCATGCGCAGCATCTACTCCGCCATGATTGACCGCCAGTACGACGCCGCCGGTTCACCGGAGGCAGGGTACGACTGGCTGCGAAAGCTCGACGCCAACACCAAGGTGTACGCAGCCAACCCCACTGACCTGTACCTGCGCGTGACCCGCCAGGAAGCCGCAGCCAGCGCCTGGAACCTGCAGGACGTCATGCTGCAGATCGAGAACCAGAACGCCCCCTACACCCCCGTGATCCCCGAATCGGGTGCCCCGATGCTGGTGGACGGGGTGGCCAAGATCAAGAACGGACCGTCCAGCGAAGCTGCTGACGCCTTCCTCGAGTTCCTCTTCAGCGAAGAGACCCAGAAGGACCTCTCCGAAACCTACTACCAGATTCCGTCAATCGAGATGAGCGAAACCCCGTCCTGGCTGACAGAGCTGGACCTGGTGGAGATGGACGTTGACTGGGACCGGATCGGCGATAACGAGTCCGAATGGATCGGCTACTGGGCCGAGAACATCAAGGGCAAGGGCTAACCAAACCCGGACAGGGGGGGGGGGGCCCGGGGGGCGGGGGCCCCCCCCCGCACGCACCCCCCCAACACCCCCGG